>JABHEG010000221.1 GCA_018676675.1 Lentisphaerota bacterium | reverse complement strand
TCGCCGATGACTTCTCCGCACCATATCTTACGAAATTCATCCGCGACAGACTCGACCTCAAGCGCGCTGAAGGCACGAGGCTGGCCGCGTGAACGTTGGGGCGGCCAGCCCCTAACAGGCAAGAACTCGGTACTCTCAAGCATAGAAATTTCCATCACGATACTTGTCCCTCTGACCGGGAGGAACTACGGCGTCGATGATCTCAGCCAATGACACGAGAAGTTCACATGAGCCACTGGCAGTGTCAGTGACATAGATCCCGTCATCCTCCGCAGCCCCGGAGTTGGTCGGCACACGTTCGGGCGGAGCCAGGACGCCGTAGCCCCCTTGAGTCAATCCCGTGCGCAGGAGACAGGGGCTGGCGACCTTTGCCCCGTCCGGTGACACCATGTAGACAGTGCCCTCCAGCCGCCGGGAAGTGCCGGTCAATACGTCCGTGCACACACCAAACGGCTGCCACGTCTCAACGTCCATGTCATTGTAGAACAACATGTCATCGGTCGGTCCCCATTGAGCTTGGGCTCCGAGCTGAGTGTCCCAGCCGTGCGACTCTCCGACCACCTCAGAACAGCCCTTGATCAAATCCACGACCACGATGTTCGCAGCGTCGTTTGGCCCGGGCAGGCGATCCTCGAAAGGCATCTGCGTGAGGGCCAGGTAACGCCCGGATGGACTGATAGGCGAGGTGTCAAAAAAGCGATGAAAGGCCCCCTCGATCCCGTGGGTCACCCAATGGACGGGAACCGCAGGATCGTAGTCAGTGTAAAGGGGGAAACGACTCGATATACCAGCGCTCATCTCGGCCTCTCTTTCAGTTTCAGGCGGTGGACGGATAGGAACATGTCGTGACGGGTCACTGAACCAACCGGATCCGGCCTGCCCGGTCAACCCGCCAAGTCTGCCCTTTGGTGCCTGCCCACTGGATCCACTCCCTGGACTCTCTGCGGAATACCCCCAGGTTGAGCTGAAGCTCTAGCCCCAATCGCGCCTCTAGATCGGCTGCCGCCAGAGGGATCGCCCACTCGGCACTCCACCCATTTGCAGTCATCGCGGCCGCGTACCGGACCGCGCCCTGCAAATCAAGAGCAGCCTGGGACGAAGCCCCGGCTTCGGTTGAGCTCTCACAGGCTCCGTTTGGGAATCCGTGCAGAACAAATGTCGGATGGTGTGCGTTCTTGTCGGGGTAAGAGAAGCAGACCTCAGCTCCGTCTGACACAGTCCACTTTGGAAGAGGATCAACAGCCACGGGCTTGTTGGTGGGAATCAGAATCGCGATGAACACCGTCCCGGCTCTATGGGTGGCCCATGCCTGACACGGCTTACCGGGAACACGGGTGCGTCCGGGCAATTCGGCAACTGGGAAGGGCTTCCCGGGGTACTCTCCCGCCCCAACAACACCGTCGACGGTCGGGGCTATCGTGCACTGACCTGCTTTGAGCGGTTTGGCATGCCTGGGCAACACCGGCTTTGGGGCCTTTTTCGGCGGGATCGGGGCAAAGCCCGGCAGACGCGGCTCAAGGCCTTTCTGAACCCCAACCAGGCTCACGTCGTCCACGAATGCCGTCCCGGGAGCGGTCTTCTCGACCTGAACAGTGGCGCTACTGACCTGAGCCGGCGTCGTGAACCGTGCTACAACTCTCTGCCACTCGGTCACCTCGGATGCGGAAGCTGCCTCGATATCCACCCCGTCGATGCCGAGCATACGGATTGAAACGGCTGTCCCCTTCCCTGCTTTGATCCAAGCCCCGACCTCATACTCCTGGTTCGGACGCAGGCCATCAATGACCTGCTCAATACCATCGCGCTCCTCACCAGTCAGCTTCACGGCCGCCCCAATGATGCTGTCCCGGGTGGTGTAGCTCTTGACGATTCCCCCCGGCCCCCGGATGATGGTCGCGGACCTCGCACCGGTCGGTGTCCAGGGCCCCAGCTTCCCTCGCCATTGGATCCAGTCGAACGAACCGTGGTGAAGGAGATTCCGAAGCGGCGTGTCGGCTGGTCGGTATTCTGCGGAAGGGGGGGTCTCGAAATCGTGCCCTGCTCGCCATGTGGCACCGGGTTCGTATGCCCCGACGGAGGGGGTAGGCCCAGTCAAACCGGGGACGACAACTCCCTTTCCGCTCCCCGCTGTGTACGTCTGGAAATTCTCAGGACTCATCTCGGATGTTGGGATGCCAAAGGTGTTGTTGGCGAAGGCGGCCTGTGGGTGCGGCTGGATCTTCCCTGTGACCGCACAGTTCACGTAGGCGCAGCCATACATCCAGTCCGTTCCCCAGCGCCCCCAGTTGCCCGCGTTGCCCATCATGGTGTTGTTGACCACGATGTTGTGCAACGACGGCCTGTTCAGACGAATCTCGCACCCCCGAATGTTCCACGTCACGTTCCGGTAGACGAAGTAGTTGCTGGTGAAGTTGTCCAGGTAGATCCCCATGCGAGTGCCGTGAGCGAGGTTATCATGACACCAGTTGTAGCGGAACTCGGTTCCCCCGCCGTCGCTGCCGCACACGTAGGTCGCGCCCAGATCGTGGGCCAATCTCCCCATCCGGAAGATGTTGTTGTACTCGATAATGTGTCCCTGCCCGGAAGGCTGTACGCAGTCCCTCCCCGTATCGTGAATCGTGTTGTGGCTAAGCAGCAGTTCTGTCCCCCACATCTTGATCGGGGCATCATAGCTACCCGTGTAGTCTGTGTGGTGCACCCAGCAATTGACCACGGCATTGCGGTAGCCATTGAGCTTGATCCCGTTGCCGGCCGAATACGAGACTTCAGAGTCGCGAATCGTGTTGTGCTCCCCTGTCACGATGATCCCAAGATCCTCTTTCAAACCGTAGCCCGTACTTCCCCCCCGCGTATGTGAAATCCAGGTTGCCTTAACGTCTTGAACCAGGCAGTGTCGGGAGCCGTACAGGGCGAGACTCGCCCCGAGAACATCGAAGCCCATCACGTGCACATAGCTGCGCTTGCTCAATTCGAAGGCATTCCGGCGGCGCTTCGCTTCAATTCGCCGGTCATTTGGGTCCACCCCAGGTTCAGTGACCAGGTAGAGCATCTTCTCCGCGGCGTCGTAGGCCCATTCGCCAGGGCTGTCGAGTTCGCCTTTCGCACCAACCAGGTAGAAAAAGCCACCACGTCGTTCAGCCGGGCTCATATTCGTGGAGATCGATCCCTGCTTGGGGGGCAGCCCAAACAAGATCTTCTTCTCTGCAGCCACATAATCTGTAACGATCGTGCTCCAACTGGTCCACTTCGCTCCCGCCAGGACCCACAGCGTGGCGCCTTTCCAGTAGCCATCGGGACGGTCAGGCAGCTCCGCACACAGCAGGAACTCGTTGCAGGATCCCTTGTCGAAGTCGACCGCTTCCCAGTCCAACGGATCATCATTCGTCTTGCTTGGCCAACGCGCTTCCTGCCCGGGCTTCCCGTCGATGAAGACATGGTTGTTCTTCCCCAGATCCCATGACATCGGCGCTCGCCACACATCGCCCTTGACCCGTTCCCAGCCGGTAACCAGATCCCCACCGACGATCTGCGGGCGTTCCCCCGGCCAATTCCGAAAGGTCAACGGCTTCCCCTTCTCGCCGGATTGGGCAGGCACAACAGTCTCTCGATAGACTCCGGCCCGCACAAGACACGTGTCCCCCGCAACCATCACAACTGCCGCCTTCCCGATCGTCCTGAACGGTGCCCCTCTATCTCCTGGCGCGCCATCGTCTCCGGCCGGCGACACCACATATGTCGCAGCGCCGGCCGCCGCAGGCAGGCAAGAGAGAACAACGCCCATACCGATACTTCGCATCATCATTGCATACCTCGATCACGGTGTCTCACCAAGTGTGTGTGTCCCGGAAAAGGTATCCCGTGGGCACGGCTTTTCCACGCTTGAAGTCGGGCCGTGAGGCTGGACGTGTCCCGTCCATGCGTTACTTTCGTTAGGACGCTGTCTGACATGCCCGGGCCACCTACCCAACCATGAAGGTCTGAACACTTCGATGAACGACGCATCCCCCAAAGCCGCCCTCTCACGCCCCAATATCGTCATCATCAATGCTGAAAGCATGGATGGGCGCAAGATGGGCTGCATGGGGCATGCCCCCCTCCGCAACGCCACACCTCACCTGGACTCCCTGGCGGCTGAAGGCGTACTCTTCACAAACGCGTACTCCAACTTCCCCGTCTGCAACCCCTCAAGGGCCAGCATGTGGACAGGGAAGTACCCGAACCACTACGACTGCTGGAACAACCATGAAGGCCTGCGGGACGGCACCCCAGTCTTCCGTGATGTCTTTGATCAATCAGGGTACCAAACGGCGGCGATTGGCCCGCTCGACTATGCCTACGGGATGCACTCCATCCGAGACCGGGTGGGCTCATGGACTCGCGCAGCATGTATCCACCGACCCACGTCCCGTACCCCGCTTCCGCAGATCGTGGAAAACGGCAAGTGCGACCAACGAGACTGGCAACGGACAGAGCAGGCCGTGGAGTGGCTTAAGGAAGCATCAGGGACCGACAAACCCTTCATGCTCTATCTGACCACTGGGCTCGTACACCCCGCATTCGTGGCGGACCACGAGCACATGGCACGCATCGATGCCGACAAGATCGAGATTCCCCCAACCCTCGGCTCAGCAGACAACGTCCAGCATCCGGTTGAGAAGTACATCCGCATCACGAAGAACTGCGACAAGCCCCTTTCTGAAGCCATGGTCAGAGAGATCCGTCATGTTTACTTTGCCATGATCGCAGCCCTGGACGATATGGTCGGACGAGTGCTGCAGGCAATCGACGAACTCGGTCTCCGCGAGACAACCTATATCATATTCACCAGTGACCACGGTGAAATGGCCGGCGAGCAGAACCAGATACTGAAGCGAACCATGGCGGAACCGTCGAGCCACATTCCGTTCATCGTCCGCGGCCCCGCAGTCGAACAGGGCAAGACAGTCGATACCCCGATCGCCCTCATTGACCTCTACCCAACCTTGATGGATATGGCCGGCATTGACTACGCGACATTCGCCCAGCGCCCCGAGTACGCCGACAGTCTTGACGGCGAATCGCTCCTTCC
This sequence comes from Lentisphaerota bacterium, assembly GCA_018676675.1. GTDB lineage: Bacteria > Verrucomicrobiota > Lentisphaeria > Oligosphaerales > JABHEG01 > JABHEG01. The sequence continues at coordinate 685 of JABHEG010000221.1, read as the reverse complement.
TCAACTCGCCGGGAATACTCTACGAATGCGCGACTGGGCGTTCTGTGAGTACCACGGAGACCGTTGCTGCACGGGGGCGTTCATGCTGCGTCGAGACAACTGGAAGTACATCAAGTATGTAGGATACGCCCCTCAGTTGTTCGACCTCGACAACGATCCTTGGGAAGCGCAGAATGTCGCGCCCGACCATCCAGACGTGGTTGACGAACTGGATGCCATTCTGGAAGCCAATTTTGACTGCGCAGCAATTGACGCACGAGCCAAAGCGTACGACTACAGCAGCTTCGTCCCCTGGCGCACTGAACAACTGGCTGCAGGCACGTACGACGACACCATGGCACACGTGTACAGCGGCTTTGATCGACAATGTATAGAGAACCTCGTGCCCTGGCGCGAAGAGGACGAGGAAAGAATCACGGCCTGGCTCGGGGAGAAGAGCGACACGTGAATCCAGCTGACATTGATCTCAACGCACTTCTCCTCGCGGTTGGCCTGCCCGCCCTTTTCGCATCCCGGGCATTCATTCCGGCCTTCCTTTCATCGCTGTTGGTTCTGTCAAAAGTCCTTGAGACAGAACCGTGCTTGATCTTCCTGCTATTCAGTTCGGTTCTGTCCAGACAAACCTGTTTCCCTGTTTTCTTGACTACTTGAGCTGTTGAGGGAAGAGTGCGGACCTCCACCACAC
>JABHEG010000241.1 GCA_018676675.1 Lentisphaerota bacterium | reverse complement strand
TGTGTGGTGGAGGTCCGCACTCTTCCCTCAACAGCTCAAGTAGTCAAGAAAACAGGGAAACAGGTTTGTCTGGACAGAACCGAACTGAATAGCAGGAAGATCAAGCACGGTTCTGTCTCAAGGACTTTTGACAGAACCAACTGCACTCAAAGGAAGGCTCTATGGATAGACGACTGACTTGCTGGGTGTGTGCGTCCGTACTTGGTCTGGCGGCCTGCACTTCAGTGCGAGCGGGCCAATCGACCAATCTGCTCCGTAACCCTGGGATGAACCCCGACCCCAAGAGGCCAGGCCGGCTGCGGCATTGGCGGCCGTGGAAGACTCTTGAGCAGGGAGAGTACGCGTTTGATGTCGATTCGGAGGTCTATCACTCCGAGCCATCTTCATTCCGTATTCGTGGCTCCAAACCGAACGGACGAGCATGCGTCGGCCAGAATACCGTTGCGGCAGAGCCGACCCGCGCGTACAAGATGACTATCTGGTATCGCACCGACGGCTCGCCGAGCGTGGACGGCTTCGTGCGCGTACTGGCGCCGGGCAGCAACGAAGAGCTCTTTATCCGGACGTTCAGGCTACCTGCCAGCCAGGGGAAATGGACGTGCTTCGAGGCTGGTTTCAACATGCCCGAACCGCTGCTGTCACACAAGCAGCTGGTTTTCTTCTTCAACGTCTACTGCCGAGGTATGGGAACGGTCTGGTACGACAGCGCGGAGTTGCTCCCCCTCGACGGCAAGTACACGCCTCCACCCCCGCCGGACACGAGCATCAAGCGGGTGCGGGAGCTGTTCCTCAAGACGACGCTGGTGCAGGAAGGCTCCGCCCAGTGCGTCATTATCGTGCCGGAGGACGGGCGTTATGCGGAAGCCGTAGCGCGGGTGCAGCAAGCGATTGGGGTGGAATTGCCGGTGCTGGCCGGTGAGGCGGCGAGGCCCGAGGATCTGCTCAAGACACGACACATTATCGCGCTGGGCAACATGGCCACTAACGCGCTCGTGCGTCGACTCTACTATCGGTATTACACGTTCCTCGACTTGTGGTATCCTGGCAAAGGCGGGCACGTCGTGCGTTCGCTGCACAATCCCTTCGGGACCGGGCGCAATGTGGTCTTCGTTGGCGGCAGCGACGCCCCAGGCGTGCTCGCCGCGGCGCATGCGCTAGGCAAGCACCTGCGCAAGGAAGGCAGTACGACGACAATTGGCCGGGTCATGGACATCAAACTCGGCGAAGGACTGATCCCCCCCGACGTCGGCGAGCAGTTCCACACGTGGAAGGACAGCTTCCGGCTGGACGAGAAGGGCAGCCGCGTCGGCTACAGTCCGGGAACGGTCTTCGGCTGGAACACGCTGAGCATGCATGCGGCGCTCTACTACATGACGGGGCGGCAGGAGTACCTGAGGGAGTTCGTACGGCTCGCGCTCCCCAAAGACGAGGAGGCCATTGCCGACCTGAAGGAGCTTCCCGGCGAGGCGTTCTCCTGGCACGCGATCGCCGGCCATAAATTCACGTCGCCGTTGACGAGCGTGTACCACTATTACGCCCACCTAATGCCGTTGTTGTGGGACCTCGTCGAGGAGAGTCCGCACTTGACCGACGCCGAGCGCCTGGAGGTGACGAACGCGCTTCGACTCGCCGAGGAGAAGCGTCTTGGGTCCGCGGGAGTGACAAGCATTGCGGCGCGTGCGGACCCGCCCCGGCCGGGATCGCGGCACGACACCTACGAAGCGCTCGTCATCTACACGGCCGGACGCTATTTCGCCACGCACTATCCTGAGTTCGAGTGGGCGCCCCGCAACCTCGAGCACGTGAAGCGCTTCTTCTCGTTCTGGACTCGCGACACCTACTACGGAGTCACCTCCACCGGTTGGTACAACACGTTTAACGAGAGCGTGCTCGACTACTTCGTCCTGAGCGGCGATAGCGTTTATGCCGAGAGCGGCAAAGCGGAGAAGATGCTCAGCTCCACGTGGGTGCTCTGGGAGGGGCAGCGAAACGAGGGCTCCAACCGCTCTCAGGCCGTGAACATGCTCCGCAAGGCCGCATGGTACCTCGACGATCCGAAGTACGCGTACTTTGCCCACGTGCCCACGTATGACCTGGACAGATTCCGCATCGGCCAGTCCTATGCACCGTCAGAGCGCTTGGCCAAGGCGTCGGCCCCGGTGGCGCTGCTTGGCAAGGCAACCGTGCTCGGACTGTCGAAGCACAGGCACGAGGGCGAAGCTGCCGATCTCCCGCCCGAAGAGGCGTACCAGCTGTTGTCATACCGCACCGAAGCCGGCACGGGCGGGGACTTCCTCATGCTCGACGGCTATTTCGGCCACGTGAGCACGAACTACCACCTTCAAGCGATCACCCAGTTGCGCATTGCTGGCAAGACTGTGCTTTCGAGTCGGGGTTGGCGCGGGTACGGTTGCCAGTTGACCGTACGGAGAGACGGTCTTTCCCCGACGAAGCGCGTGCCATTCTGCGCTGCGCTCAAGAAGAACATATCGCTGCCGGGCATGGCGTACGTGCACAGCCAAGTGCCGAACGTGGGCTCCACGACATGGGACCGGCACATTCTCCATATCGAGGGCGACAAGACCTTTGTGATCGACAAGGTAACCGCCGCCGAGCCAGGCCGGTACGACATGACGGCCTCGTGGCAGCTTACGGGCCGTGTCGTGCCGCCGGAGAAGAGACGAGTCGGCACGTTTCGCAATGAGGAAGGCGCGACGGTCTCTTGCGCGACACCGACGCTGGTTAGGGTCGCGCCCGTGGGCGACGGCGGGTGGGCGACGGTCGCTCAGATGCACGAGGCGCGATTGGCGAAGCGCGAACACCTGACCATTCTCAACATGGCATATCCAGCCGGCCACGTGAGGGAAGTGCTCCGCGAAATTCACGACGGGGCCGCCGTGTCGGTAGGTCCTGATGGACCGACCGCTTGGGTTGGCCGGGGGAAGTTCGAGGCGAAGGGCCTGGCCATCGAGGCTGAAGCCGCGTATGTCTCGCCGGATGTCTTGGTTCTGGTAGGCGCGACACGCCTGGCCATTTCCGGTAGCGAAGTCATGCGGAGTGCCAAGCCCATCGATGTTTGCTGGCGCCGGGGCAACCGACTGCACACGAACGCGACTAGGGACACGGGGACGGTTTTCTCGCAGATCGAGAACGAGGCCGCTTCGCCCATGACACCTGAAACCGTCCGGGCCGTCTTGAAGGCGCTTGTGCCGGGCTCCCTTCCCGCTGAGACTGAATCCGCGCCGCAGACTGATTGGGAGCCTGCGTGGTCGGTGCACACCGGGGAGGCCGTGACCGATTTGTGCGTGTCCGACCGTGTCTGGAGCGCTGGCGCGAAGGGCAAGCTCGCCAGCATCCGAGACGGTCGCCTGGAGACAGAGGCATCCCTCGGCTCGCCGATCCGTGACCTGGCCATCGTCAGAGCGGGAGCCGAGCCCGCAGTCGTTGCCGGGTGCGGCGATTGGGCTGTGCGCGCCTTCGCGTCGGACGGCAAGCCGTTGTGGACACACCGCTGTGAGCCGATCCCGAAGGGCAGATGGTTCAGCTACACGGTTCGCGCAAACAAGCCGGAGCATGCCGGCGTTTTTGCGGTCGTGCCCATCGAGGGCCAGGACGACCGCGTCGCTGCGGTCAGCACGGACAGCATCACACTCTTGGACCGGGACGGCCGGCTCGTATCACGCACGGACTTCACCCCGCTGCACCGGTCGCCGCAGGGCGTCGTGAGCAAGACTGCAGTCGCCCCCTACTCGACGGCCATGGCCGCCGGCGCCAAGCGCCAGGGGTTTTTTGTGGGCGCAGGCTTCGCCGCGATCGTTTCCGGCCGCCTCTTCAATGTAGCGTGGGCGACCGACAACGAGATCTCCGTGCTGGGGGGATTCGCTGCCCTCAGCCCCGGGAAAACGAACATGGCCGGCAAGTACACCCGTAAGGTGGAGCATGTCATTATCGCGGACCTCAATGCGAACGGCAGTAGCGAGCTAATGTATGCGCTCAGTGGCTCATGGAACGAGTTGCGTGTGTACGCCGGCAGCGGTCAGCCGCTCTGGCAGAAGGCATTCGGCCCGGCCCGAACGAACAGTCCGTTCTTCCGCGCGCTTGACTGCGCGGACATCGACGGTGACGGCAAGCAGGAGGTCCTTGCCGGCCTGGAGGACGGCTGGGTTTACGTGTTCAGGCACGACGGCGTGCTCGCATGGTCACGTCGTCTTGACTGGCCGGTGTCGGGAGTGCTGGGCGTGCCCGGCCGAGGCGCCGCCATCGGCACAACCGCAGGCTACGTTCTCATGCTGTCCCCGACTGGCGATCCCATGCGCACGGGGCGCGTCGATGGAGAAATCGCCACGATGCGACGGGACGCTCGGTCCCGTGCACTGGTGATTGGCACGGCCGCGGGGGTCGTGGCTGAATTCAAGCCCTAACGGAGATGCAGGACATGGACTTGCGGATCATGACGAACCCTCTGCTGGCCGTCCTGTTGACGTCTTCTTTGAGCGCGGCCCTGGCCGCAACACCTGACCTGACCTGGCAACCCAAGCCCTTTGTATTCCGGGCTGGGGCGAGCATCAGGTACATCGACTTCGAGAATGGCGATGACGCCAACTCGGGCACCAAGAAACGGCCGTGGAAGCATCACCCGTGGGACAAGAGTGCCAAGGCAGAATCGGCGGCATGCAAGGGTGTTCACACCTACTGCTTCAAGAAGGGCGTGGCGTATCGCGGGGCGCTCGTGGCCAAGGAGTCCGGGAAGCCGGGCAATCCCATCCGGTTGACCGTCGATCCCTCGTGGGGCACGGGTGCAGCGGGTCTGTACGGGTCCGTGAAGATCGAGGGCGGCTGGAAGACGTGCACCGACGTCACGGGGCCCGGAATTCCGGAGTCCGGCCGGAGCAGGACGTGGTATGTCGACCTCGACAAGGACGTCGTTCCACGCCTGCTGTGGGAGGTGCGCGAGGGGCAGGTCACCCGCATCCCCATTGCGCGTTCGCCAAACTGGAGTGTCAGCAACCCGGATGACCCGCGCGGTGAGTGGTGGGAGTTGACCGGCGCCGTGCTGGAGGTCCGCCTTGACCTGGACACGACCAAGGGCTTTGCCGTCGGCGACTACCTGACCGGCACGGGGCGTTGGGACGACCGCGACGAGAATCGCGACAACGTGAGCCAGGGGCACAATCGCCTACTTGAGGTCACTGACGAGTGTGTACGCATCGACTCATGGCAGTGGAAGAAGGGCGAGTTCAAACGCGGCGCGACCGTCACCAACGGGCGGGTCCAGGCTCGCATCACAGGCATGTCCGGCACTCATGATCTTGTGTCGCGACTGATTGACACGGAGCATCTGACGCAACAGGACCCGGCCTACTGGATCGGTGCGACGATGTGGTCCGAAGGCGTGACCATGCCCAAGCCAGACGCCGAGACGGTCACCAGCTACAGTCCCGCGGAGCGCTCAGTGAGCGCGCTGTTCCACCGTAACGTCTCAGGACCTACCACGTTCTGCCGTTACATGCTCGAAGGCTTGCCGCAGCTGTTGGACGCGCCCGGTGAGTATTGCTACGTCAAGGAAGGGGAGCATGCCGGACGGCTCTACCTGCGGCTACCCAACGACCGCGACCCGAACCAGTCCATCATTGAGGCGGCGCGGGAGGACATTCTCCTCAGCATCCGGAACCAGAGCTGGATTGAGGTGACGGGGCTCGACATCCGTTTCGGCAACAGCATTGCGCCGGGCAGCGCCAACGCACGGCACGCCCCCCAACACTGCAACGCTATCCACATCGTGGGAACCTGTTCGGACATCACTGTGCGGGCCTGCGAGATCAGCCATCTGGCCAACGGGGTCATCAGTTACATCGAGAAACAGGGGGATGTGCTTGACGAGATCGAGGTGGCTGACTGCGATTTGCACGACATTGACGGCGGGGCCGTGGACCTGGGCAATGGTCGGGGGCACTACCTGCTCAAGGATGCGGGCGGGCGTGTGATCCACGCTCGAATCCTGCGCAACCGCGCGCGAAGTATCGGTGCCCGCCGACTGCATCACTGGGGTGCGGGCCTGCACGCCCTGAACATCGAGGGTGGCGAGGTGGTCGAGGTCGCCGGCAATGTCACGGACACCACCTATGGGGCAGGCATCCGTGTTTTCGTGGGCGGTGACTATTCGCGCGGCAAGGTGGAACGGCCATTCATCCGCTCGCTCATCCACCACAACAAGGTGACCAACTCTCTCCTGGGGCTGCAGGACTACGGGGGCATCGCCTCATGGATGGCAGGCCCCAGCTACGTCTACAACAACATTTCAGGGAACGCCGTCGGCTACAAGCACCGGAATTGGCGCGGGTTGGATCGCCGGGACTGGTACCGAACGAGTTGCTACGGCGTGGGCCTCTACATTGACGGGCAGTACAAGGGGTACGTCTTCAACAACATCCTCTGGGGCAAGAACAACAACGTCAACGACCGCATCTACAACTCGTGCGGCTTCAACGAAGCGATGGGCTTCCTCAACACAGTTTTCAACAACACGATCTTCCGTTTTGGGGTTGGTCTGCACAAGGGCATGACCCAGCACAATCGCTGCCACTACCTGGGCAACCTGATGCTCGATATCGGCCATAAGTTCATCCAGCAAGAGCCTCGCGACGATATCATCGAGGCTGACACACTGGCCTGGACAGGCAACGTCTTCAACGGGGCACCAGCCAACTTCGGGCAACTCGGCAGCGCGGTGTTTCAAAGTCTCGAGCAATGGCAGGCCGCCATGGGCGAGGGCCAGGCGTTGGCCGGAGACGCAGGGATACTCGCGGCCGAACCGCAGACGCTCGATGCTGCCGGACACGACTTCCGGCTGCGTCCCGACGCCAAGGCAATCGATGCCGGGGCCAAGGCGTTCGTGCCGTGGTCGCTCTACGCGGTTGTCGGGGAGTGGGGCTTCTACAAGAGCAATAGCGATCCGACGCTCATCACCGGCGAGAACATTAACATGAACGATGAATGGGTTTCCCGATCCATGTTCCAGGAGATCCCTCGCAACGATCTCAGGGGGCATGGAATCGATGCGTCGAACTACACTATGGGGACGCTTGAGAACTGGGTCGCGGGGGCGCTGACGCTGAACGGCATCGATGAATTCTGTGCTCTCCCCGACGCTGAGCTGAAACGTGGCTACACGTGGAGCGATCCGCGCAGCCGTACCGAGGGGGCCTACCCCGCCGGCAAGCGGGTGACCGTGGATATGGGCAGCAATAGCTTCCTCATCGAAGTCGTCCTCAAAACGGAGCCCGGCCTGACCCGCGGCGGAGTCGTGTCGAAGCGCGGCAGCAAGGGATACGTGCTCGAAATCGCCGAAAGCGGCGGGGTAGAGATGCGTCTGGACTTCGGCAATCAGACCTGCTCGCGCACCAGTACCCTCGCCATCAACGACGCCAAATGGCATCACATCATTGCAGAGGTAGATCGGGACAAGCCGGATGGCATCAATCTGTACGTGGACGGCGAGCCCTCGAACGGTGAATGGTCAGGACACATGGATCGAGCAGGATCGCTTGCGAACTCCGCGGACTTTGTCGTGGGCAAGACGCAGCCGGGAGCCTCTGGCGATGGCGAACGGTACTTTGCTGGTCAGCTCGATTTTGCCCGCGTTTCCCGTGGAACACTTGCTGATGCCGAGACCACAATCGAGGAGTTGTACACGTGGGAGTTTGACGGCCCGGCCACACGGGACTTCAGCGGACAACGGCCTCGTGGCAAGTCTCGGGACGCCGGGGCCGTCGAGTTCATTCGCCGGTAGGGGATTGACTGGCCATAGGAAGGGCAGACTGTGAGGAAAACGAAGAGCTACTTGCCGTTGTTCCTGAGAGCATGTGCCGCCGTTGCCGCCATCAGCGTTTCTGCGGTGTGGGCCGCGGAACCGCACGTGTGGGAAGGGGGCTATCCGCCCCCGCCACGGCCGGTCAAGACGCAGGTCAAGTTGGGGACGTACATTTTCCCGGGCTGGTACCGGGACAAAGGGAAGGGTGATTACCCATACCAGACGCATGACGAAGACAGCGAGTGGCGATTGGTCGCCGCGAAGCCCAAGCCGAGACCTGTGCTGGGCTTCTACGATGACTCGCTGCCCGAGGTGAATGACTGGCACATCAAGTGGGCTCTTGAACACGGCATCTCGTTCTTCGCTTTTGACTGGTACTGGAATGCGGGAGAACACCGGCTCCTCCGTACGCTGGAGCGGGGATTCCTGAAAGCTCGCTATGCCAACCTGATGGATTTCTGTATTCACTGGTGCAATCACGGTTTGGACTGGCAGACCAGGCAATGGTATCCCATGTTCGGTCTGAAGGGGGCAGTGATGCGGGACGGGCTCCTCAGCGCGCAGGTCACCAGTGGTGATCCTGCCTTTGGCTGTCCAGTGCGGATCGATGCGGCTGAGTATCCCCAGGCTGTGATCCGCATGAAGCTGAGCGAGGGGGATCGTGGGCAGCTCTTCTGGGGGACAGCGACGGGGCGTCCCAGCGAGGCAAACAGCCTGGTGTTCACGACCATTCCCGATGGCGCATTTCACGACTATGTCCTGGACCTGGCGAGCGTCGCAACGTGGACGGGGAGGATCAACCAACTGCGCCTTGATCCCAACAGTCAGAGCCCGGGGTCGACCATGGCCCTGGACCACATCCGCCTTCTCAAGAAACGGGAATCCCTGGGTGACGCTACGCGCTGGGAGTTTGACCAGCGGATCGACTACGATCAGATCTCCCCCGCAGGCTTGGATTTCAGCCCCAAGGCCTTAATCCAGATGACCGAGTACATGGCCGACACCTATTTCAGACTGCCGAATTACCTCACTGTTGATGGACATCCGGTAGTCATGATTTGGGACTGCCGTGCCGTGATTCAGGCCAGTGGCGGGGCGGTGGGCTTCACTGAGACGCTGGCGCGCATGAATGCGGTTCTGCGCAAGCGCGGTCTCGAGGACCTCTATCTCGTCGCCGTGCACGGGGGATCCGAGAACAAGGCGGCCGGTTTCGCAGCGGCTACGGGCTATGGCTACTATGGGGTGGATTTCGACTCTCCTCACGAGTGGCGGCGCGGGTTCAGTGTGCCGTATGAAGACGTGGTGAAGCACTACGAGACCATGTGGAAGGGCATCACAAAATCACTGAGCTTGCCCTATATCCTGCCTCTTGGCTCCGACTGGGACAGTCGGCCTCGCCATGGTGACCGTGCTGCCGTGATTTCCGGTAGGACCCCCGAGATGTTCCGAACCATGTATCGTCGTAGCCTTAACTACATCGACAAGGCGTCGAATATGGCGATCATCGAGGCGTGGAACGAATGGGGGGAGGGGAGTTTCATCGAACCGGACACCCAGCGGGGATTCGAGTTCCTCGATGTCATCCGTGACGAATTCTCCGATGCTCCCGCCAACCACGTCGACCTGGTTCCCACAGCCGACAAGATGGCCGGCTTCAGTGTGTTGACCCCCGCCGAAGTCAGCCGCGCCAAGCTTCTGGAAGGAACCCCGTATCCACCGCCTCCTCGATGTCCCCGTTCCGTGCGCTGGGAAGTCGACAAGGCCTTGCCGCGAGGGTCGGTCCTTAAGCGCTGGGAGTTCGGTGGCAGCAACCTGGACGGTTGGGCTGTGCACCAGCTCGAGAAGATCACCGTTCACGATGGGATGCTCTCTGCGACCGTGACGGACAGCGATCCGCAGCTGGTCGTGGACAGTGTTGACGTCGACATCGCCGATATCGGCTGGATTGCATTGAGAGTCAGGACTCCGGGAGGCGTGACATCGTGTCAGGTGTTCTGGTCAACGGAGAAGGCTTCGGCTCTGTCCGCTTCGAAGTCATTTCGGTTCCCCATGCAAGGCGACGGTCACTGGCATACTTACGTGGTCAGCAAGCGAGTCGAGGGTACGTGGGCCGGTAGGTTGAGCCATCTACGCTTTGATTTCGGGCGCCCGGGTGACCGATTGGCCGTGGACTGGATCCGCCTCTATCCCCAGAGCCAGCCCAAGAGATCGCGATGAAGGTGTTGAAACAAGACGTCTTGAGGCAGGACTTCCTGAACTCGATCGGTGAGCACTTCCTTGCCGGGCATGTGGGATGCGAAGCAGAAAGCCCGATGCTCAGATACGCGATGGGGCTTCGGGAGGTGTTTGAACACACTGCTTTGCGTGTCGACGGGCGCCGGAACTTCTCGCCTTGCGGGGGTCTGCGCAGTGGTGCTTACTGCCCGATATTCAACGGGCAGGTCGTAGGCCAGCAAGCAGCATTGACGAGCGTCCTGGAGCAGACGCATTCCGCCGAGGATGCGAGAGCGATCGCGGACGTGGTGGCCGAGTACTGGGAACCCTACAGCCGGGATGGGATGTGGCAGGGGCACGCGACCTTGGACTACACCACGCTTTTGCATCACGGCCTCCCGTTCTATCAGGGCCGAATCCAGGCGGGACTGCGTGCCGCCGAGGAGGCCGGCGATCGGGACAAATCCGAGCTGTTCCAGGCTCTGTCCATCGTCTTGCGGGGTATCGAGGTCCTGATCGGTCGGTACACTGCCGAGTGTGGTCGCCTCATTGGAGAGGCCAATGCTCCTGAGGGCCTCAGGCTTGGACGCCTGAAGGCGAGTTTCGAGCAGATGGCATGTGGAGGATGCAGGGACTTCTATGAGGCCATGCAGTACGTTCACTTCTTCAATGCGGTTGACGGCTTCGACAACACTGGACGGTTGGACCAGCACCTGCATCCCTACTTCAGTCATGATCGGGAATGCGGTCGTCTTGACGCGGGGGCCGCCGAAGACCTGCTGGTGGATATGTTGGATATATGGGGGAGTGTCACGTTCTGGAACATCGCCATCGGCGGAACCACGCCGGACGGAGCGGATGCCTCCAACGAACTGACCTACATCATCCTGCGCGCAAGGGGGAGAGTCCACCGCCCGAATCCCAATCTGTCTCTGAGGCTGTCCTCTCAATCTTCGGATGAGTTGCTCATGGCAGCGTGTGAGACTCTCCTGGAAGGGCAGGGCCAGCCTGCAATCTACAATGATGATCTCTACGTGCGTACGCTGGAGAAGATCGGCGTTCCCAGGGCCGATGCGGCGGAGTTTGTTTTCGGGGGCTGCAGCGAAACGCACATTGCCGGGAAGAGCAGTATCCGTGATGGTTTCCTGAGCGTGGTCACCCCCCTTCTACAGACGCTGGGTACCGAGGCTTTGTCCGAGGATGGTTCGCGTGGGAGTCCACGCACTCCCCGGGCAGAGGCCCACCGGGATTTCGAGGCGTTCTTCGATGCCTATAAACGGCAGGTGCGTCACTCGATCGATGAGCATGTGGCCAGACGGAATGCCTCTCAGAAATACGTAGCGATGTATCAGCCCGCGCTCGTGCGGTCGATCTTCGTGTCGGGGTGCATTGAGAAAGGGATGAGCCACTCCGAAGGCGGAGCTGTGTACAACCATGGGATGATTGACGTTTATGGGATACCGGATGTCGCCAATTCGCTGCATGTCATCAAGAAACTGGTCTACGAGGATCACGTCCTCTCTCTGGACACCCTCCGCCGTGCATTGAGCAGCAACTTCGCGGGCCACGAGAACGTGCGGACGCTCTGCCTGCAGCAGGCAAGATATGGTAACGATGTCGATGACGTGGACGGGTTGGCGCGCGAGACGTCGGACGACATCTTCTCGTACATTCAGGAGCACAGGATTTGGAATGGCGGCATCTTCTACGGGTTCTGCGCCTCAGCACCCGGCCAGCATGTCGAGCTGGGGCGATGCACAGGCGCCACACCGGACGGCAGGCTCGCGGGGACCCCCCTGGCAAACTCAATGGGGCCCGTCCAGGGCACAGATAGAAGGGGACCCACGGCAGCACTGAACTCGGTCAGCAAGCTGGACCTCAGCAAGGCCATCGGCACCCCCGTAGTGAACCTCAGCTTTGGTAGAACAACGTTTCTCGAAGGCCGCGATGCTGTGGGTGCTTTGGTTCGTGCGTTCTTCCGCAAAGGAGGCATGCAGCTCCAATTCAATGTGGTTGATCATGAGACCTTGAAGAACGCGCTTGAGTGTCCTGAGGAATACGGACACCTTATCGTCCGGGTCTCGGGCTACAGTGCCTACTTCACTCGCTTGCCCGGACCGATCCAGGCCGAGATCGTCAAACGTACGGTACACCAGGCTTAGGCTGCTGTTGAGGAGGAAGAGATTGCAGAGGCCGGTCCGGTGGCTGGGCGGCCCCATCGTGCTGCAGGAACTTCGACTGGTTCAGCTCACCGTTCAGAGTAAGTCTACCGCCCGGATTCCCGGGAAGAGGCCCGCCGAGGGCGATCCGCCAGTGTTCGTGTATCACCGCAAGCGGCAGGACGTACCGGGCAACATCCATCACGTCAACTTCGGTCGCCACCTGAAGGAACTCATGGACGAGCTCGGCATCCAGTGCATCCACCGCATCGACGCGGACTACGACACCCCACAGGGCCAGTGGAAAGACGTGTTCGAGTTCGTGAAGAGGCCGTTCGGTATCACGGAGGAGTAAGCGCCTGCCCCCCGCAAGAACGCCATCCACACCCAAGATCAACATTTCCCCCCGGAGCCGGACGGCAATTCCCTGTTCGTATCCACATCTCGGCCGACAGGACTGAGCATCGCGCGAGTGGCCGTTCTATAGTGTGCCGTGAGGCACCGTGTCGGTGGTTCAAGCAACAGGAGTCTCTGACCATGACCATTTCTTCGCCCTACTTCGCACTCACCCTCGCCAGCGCCGCGGTGATTGGGGTAACGTCCGGTGAGGCCGCCGCCGCGCCGCCGCAACCCCCGAAGGGCGCCCCGGAATACCAGGCGCCGCCACGCCCGGATGATGGGGCGAACATGGCGTCGACGGTTGAGAAGCTCGAGAACGGCTTCGACCCGGATCGGCCGTTCCTGATCTGGGCCATCGGCTCGAGTTTCACGAACTCTCTCGGTAACGGGAATGAGCTCATCGGGATGATCCGTCAACGTTTCCCGAACGCACCCCGAATCGAGTATAAGAAGATGGCCGGTTGCTCAACATCCTACCATTTCCTGCGCGGCTGGGCGCAACACTTGGTCGTGCCGGACCAACCCGACGTCGTTTTGATGTACAACTACGGGCGTACTGAGGATTTGGAGCAGGTCATCGCCATGCTTCGGCGCCAGACGACCGCCGACATCATTGTACCGACGCTGCATTGGTGCAAGCCGCACATGGCGGTATGGCCCAAACCCGACGTGCGCAACAGCCACCAGGATCCGGTCGGCCTGCGGGAGATGTGCCGCAAGCACGGCGTGGAGTTTGTCGAGAGCCGGCGCGAGCTGACTGAGTACATGCTCGCGCACAAGCTCGTCCCCAATGACCTGCTCCGAGACAGCGTACACCAGAATCGGTATGCGGCCAAGATGATCAACATGAATATTGCCCGGCATTTCCATCGTGCTGCGCGCACAAACTACCAGCCGGCGCAGCGCGCGCGACGCCTGGCAGTTGCGGCGTCCGATCAAATCAGCCTTGACCGTGCTCAATGGCGTGCCGTCGACGGGACGCCCGCGCTCAAGGCAGGAATCCCTCGGTCCACGGTCACCGTCCGCTTCACCGGGACCCGACTCGACCTGATCGGCCGGCGCGATCCGGCCGGTGGCAGTGCGGAGGTGCTGATCGACGGTCACCCCGCCGAGCAGGCGGCCGCGTTCTATGTCGATTATGTCAAGCCTGACCGCAGCAACGCGCTGAAGCCGCCGATGCCGCCGCGCGATCGCTGCCCGCACGCTGTTGGGTTGGGGCGGGACATCGTGCCGCAGGCGTGGACCATCGCGATGCTTGATGATGCAGGCAACTTCGAGCTGACAGGCAGCGTCACCGGCCCGGACGGGCGCGGGAACTCGGCCAAGCCGTTCGCCGGCAACTCAGGTCAAATCACGATCGAGCCGGGGCTGTGGCGGGCAGCCAACACCAACCGGAAGGGTGACCGATTCACATTCACCGTACGCCGCTGCGTCACGGAGCGCGTTGAGTTCAAGGGGAGACGCGGCAAGTTCCGCCTTTCCCTGGCGCAGAGCCTGGCCAACGGTCCGCACACGGTCACGCTGGTTACGACAGGCGACGGTGCTGCGACGGTCGAGGCGTTCGAAGTGTTCGAGCCGCCGTTGAGGCAGTAATGCTGAACGGGAACTACTTGATCAGCGATCTGTATTTGTGTCGAACGCGTCTCGAATCACAGCCCTACCTGCGGCAAGTCACACGCGATTGCATGTACTGATGCCGAGAAAAGCGCGCTTTGATCAGGCCGAACGGACCGCCCGACGAGGCGCAGCTACGGCAATCAGGGGGTTTCGTGCGGGCACGTAACTTACGTGCATGTTTCATTGCCACGGTGATTGGAGTATGGGGGTCAGGATGTCCAGAAGACGTTTAGCCGGTGGTGCGGTGGTTTTGGGGGCGGCGTGTCTGTTTGCGGGATGGTGTCGGGCGCAGACCGGCACGGTGCCGCTTCTTCTGCGGAACCCGGCCGGGTTGCGCCACCCGAGCTGGCCCATGACTACGGGTGTACCGTTCCCGCGTGACACGTTGCGGGATGCCGCGGGTGTAACGTTGCTGAATAGTGCCGGGCAACGAGTTCCTGCCCAGGTACGGGTCAGCAGTACTTGGGCGCCGGCCGGCGCCGCGCGCTGGTTACTGCTCGACTTTCAGGCACCGCTCGACGGTGCCCCGCTGTCCCGCTGGCGCCTGTGCTACGAGGGAGGGGCGGCTCCGTTGCTCAAGCCACCGCAGGAGATCGCGATTCGTGATCTGGACGCCGGCAAGGCGTGGGAGTTCTCTACCGGTCCGCTGACGTTCGTTGTTCGCCGTGACCGCTTTGATGGCATTCACCGGGTCGCTTTGGGAAGCACCCTCGTCGTTCGCGCGAACCCCGAATCCGGGCCCTATGTGGTTGATGGCGAAGGCACCGTGTTCCGTGCGTCTTTGGGGGCTCCTGATAGCGTCACGATCGAGGAACGTGGTGCATTGCGCTGCGTGGTTGCCGCCAAAGGGTGGTTCTACGCTGCCGATGGCACAACCTATTGCCGTTACGCCATGCGCATCCACGCCTACGCCGGCCAGCCGTTCGTCAAGACGTTCTTCACGTTCATTGTGACCGAGTCGAGCGGCAAAGCGCGCTTCCGCGACATCGGGTTCCACGTGGCGTACACCGATGTGGGGCAGACGTTCTTCGGGGCTGATCCCGGGTGTGTTTACGAAAGTGTTCCCGGCCATTCTTCGGCGTTTCTGTTGCAGTACGATTCGGACAAGTACGTGGTGCGGCCTGGTGACGGCACACCGCAATGGGAGTCGGGATCATCAGGGAAACGGGCTGCCGGCTGGATGCGGACGGATTCGGCCGTCGCGCGGGCGCCATCCTTGACCTTGGCCTGCCGTGACTTCTGGCAGCAGTTCCCCAAAGAGCTTGAGGTCCTGGGGGATCGGGGCGTACGATTTCACGCCTGGCCTGCGCACGGCGTTGCCAAACCCGACCGCCCCGTTACCGACGCCATGCTGCAGTACCTCTGGTTTTGCCACGAAGGGGACACGCTCGATTTTACCGTTCCCGCGAGCTATCACGCTCATGCCAAGGAGTACTCTGAGTACGCCTATCGCTACCTGCGCTCGGCGAAGGACGCCGACGCGATCGGCTTGGCCAAGACGCACGAGCTGTTGCTGTGGTTCCATGACGCTGACGCGTCCGCGGCTGTGAGTGCAACGATGAACGCCTGGCAGGAAGCGCCGGTGGTCATGGCCGCGCCGGAGTGGATGTGCGGAACCGGCGTGTTCGGGCGCCTGCATCCGTATGATTCCGAGCGCTTCCCCAAGGTCGAACAGGGACTGTCAAAGGGCTGGGACGCCGAGCGTCGTCTGGAGGGGCACACCCGTGATTACGGGATGTTCAACTGGGGCGACGGCCACACATCCTGGGACATGGGGCGTAAACGTTGGAGCGATGTTTACCGCTGCTGGCGCGCGTTCCACCACGGCGCACCACGAACATCATGGGTGCTGTATTTGCGATCGGGCGACCCCAAGTACTGGCGGCACGCATTGCGGAACGCCCGGCACTGCATGGATCTCGATGTTTGTCATTGGTCGCGACTTGAGCTGGAGAATTTGCCCTGGCCGGCCGGCAAGATCCGCGGCGCGTTGCGGGACTACAAAGGACTCACGCACTGGCACGCGGGCGGGCGGCTTTTCGATTACAACTGCCTCACCGACTTCATGCTTTACACCTATTACATGACGGGTGACCATCGTGGTCTGGACGTCGCTCAGGAGTGGGGCGCGGCGATCAAACGCCGTTTCAAGGCTCCGCACGGTACGCGCAGCGGCGCCGGGGTCACCGCGGCCCTCATCGAGCTCTACAAGGCGACATGGGACCCCGAGTACAAGCGCATCATCGATCTCTATGTGAACCACTTCTTCGATGAGATTCAGAACATGGACAACAGCAAGCTCGCGCCGCCTTTGGTCACCCAGAAGCTACCGCAGTTCAAGGGCAAGTCGTTGCCGATCGGTGCCTTCGTGCAATGGGAGAATTACGCGCCGTGGGTCGAGCGTTACTACGACCTGACCGGCGACCAGCGTACGGGTGAACGCATTGTCGCCTGGGCAGAGGCCTATCTCTCGGGCTGGGGTGACAGCTGGTCCACGTTTGGCCCGAACGCGTACGTCAATGTCCTCGCCTACGCCTATCACATCAGTCGGGAGCCCAGATTCCTGGCCCATGGTCAGTACTGCACCGAGAAGTACATCAGCAGCGTCGAGGCGGCCCCGGATACGTTCTACGACGGATTTCCGCATCTGGGGCAGATGTCTCTCGGTCCCGGTTACATGGCCCAGCGGATTCCGTATTTCCTGGCTGCATTGGCAGAGCACGGCAAGCCGATTGAGCCTCGGGGACCACCCCCGGGGCCGTTTGGCTTGCTGTTCACTCGTACGCGGCCCGGAGGGAAGAAAGTCGAGGCGGTCGATGCCGTCATTCGGGTTGAGAAGGATGTGGCGTTCCGCATCACCGCCAAGGGCGGCACCAGTTACAAGGATCAACGCCCCATACGCTGCCAGGTTCGTTCTCCCAACGGCACCGTGGTCGTTGATCAGCAGTTCACCTTCGAGCTGGGCGCCTTCGATATCGAGCTGGCTGTCCCTGGCGATGGGGAAGCAGGTGACTACACCTTGCACATTGAGGGGGAGGGCAGTTACTGGCGGATATTGTCGACATTGCGCACCGAGCCGGCCATGGGAGTTGTCTACCCGTTCGGTGGCAGACTCGTGCGCTTTGACAAGAGCCGCTACGCCTTCCTGGTTCCTGCCGGCGCCACGGCGCTTGAGCTCCGCGTGACACCTGTTGGTCGTGGCGTGGTGTTTGCCGTCCGCAATCCCGATGATGAACAGGTCGTGCGCAAGTCCATTCCTGCCGGCGCCGCTGCCGCACTGCAGACGGTGCGGATTGCCGTTCCTCCGAACCATGCCGGTGAGCTTTGGTCTCTCGAAGGATGGGCATCTACTGCCGGGGTTGCGATCACGGCCGAGGGGGCGAACGTGCCACCCTATCTTGCCGTGTCTCCTGAACAGTTCTTTGTCCCGGGGAAGGGACCATGACAGCGACGTCGCATTTGGCCCTCGACGTCTCTTGCTCCGCTGCTGGGAGTGTCTGTCAATCTTGACAGACACTCTCCCTGGCGCTTCAGCTCAAGCGTCCGCGTGACAGCGATCGGATGAGACCGCCCGGAATCGCCCTGTCGCCCGAGGAGTGTGCCGCGGACCGCGACCAGCCGCGTCTCAGACCGATCTCCGGAACTTCTCCATCAGACGCGGAAGCAGAGAATTCCAGGCAAACCCGTCAACCGACGACCGGCGAACAGGACGTTTGAAGCCACCCCGATGTTAGTGTATCTAGGTACGGGCACAAGGGACGTACCAGGGACTCCGATGCAAGGGCCGATGTTGACTGCACGTTTCAGCACTTCTGAGAGAATGTGCCCGGTCCGGCAAACCAGTCGCCCTGGAGGATGAGAGTTCTGTCAGACAATGACGATCGGACGAACGGGATTTGGACACAGACCAGCCCGGAAACGCCCGGATTCCGGCCGGATACCTGGAGGCCGGTTTTCCTAAACCGGGGTCCCTGGAACGCGCGGTTAGCGAAGAGCGCTCAGGGATGAGCTGCCTCCAGTGACGTGTCACCCGATCTACACGTCGTGGTTGTGCGAATGCGGACCCCGCATCAAGTTGAACAGGAAGGAATGGGGACAGAACCAGCCCCTTGTTGGCGGACCTCCTATCGTCGCCCGCAGAAGGGCACGTTCGCCGGCCAGGACGGTGATCGGTTGGCTTCACCCGAGACCAGGCTGGCCGCGAGGCCACCTTGTACTTGCGCCATAGGTGCAACTCATCGTAGGCCCGGGCAACGCCCGGGTGGCACGATCTTGACCAGCCAGAAACGGTTGATGGCCGGCATCGCAGACGTGCGCCGGTTGCCGAGACGATCGGGACAGATGAAGTGCCCCGGCAGGGCACAAATGTGGATGTGGACACAGGCCCCCGGGCGATGCCCGGGGCTACGTTGGGGTCACCCGCTTCGGGGTGAAAAGGACAAGGCACCCTCAATGACAGCGTGGGCGAACCCGCACTTCTCTGTGACGGAAAGTCCGTCCCTTTGGGGCATCGAGATCACTCGGTTCCCATGCCCGCGACGTCTACCACAATGTCGGCCGGGCGGTCTCCGAAGGACACTGATCTTGTACGGCCGCGAAACGTCACGGCGACCGCCGCATCGTCCAGCCGCGTGACCACGGGTTCTGTCTCGCCTTGCCGCGACGGCGCCAGGACCGCCAGGAACCGCATCCGCCGTTGTGGTTTCTTGTGCGACACCCACAGGTGATGCGCGTCCAGGGGCTTCGGTACGCGTTTCTTTGCCTTCTTTCCCCTGAGCCACTTGTCCATGGTCGTGAGGGCGTCACCCGTGACCGGATTGGTCATTCCCGCCGCACCTCGGAGGTTGGCATACGTGAGTTCGGCAGGGGTCGCCACGTGCTGGACGAGCATGCGTGTGTCTTCTATGGCGTAGCGCAACGTGAATGAGGGCGCATCGAACGCCAATGGCACAGGTTGAGGGATGTGCAGCAACCACTGGAATGTCGCGGGGGGCGCATCGTCCCGCATGCGCAGATCATCGAACACGGCAAACCAGGCGTTGTCGACGGAAACGACATGCCGGACAAAGTGGGCCAGCCCGGACTCAGGGCCGTAAGCCGGAGTGGCGTTGCCGGCCCAGTACACGTAGTCGTCTCCGGCTTGATACGCCACGATCCGCCCACACGTTGCCGCTGTCCCCGACTTTGCCCCGACCTGTTCGTGGCCGTTGACCAGGATCGTGTTGTGACTCATCGTGTGGTTGGCGAAGAAGCTTTGGTTGGAGGTCGTCCCGCCGCCGGCGATCAGCGTCTGATCATAGGCGTGCAGGTCGAACGCGTTCTCGTTGCGGAACGAATGGCTGTAACCACCGCGAGGACGGCAGTGGAACGTCATACTCACAGCATCTTGTTGGGCCGTGTAGTCGCTGGGTGCCGCGGAACTCGTTGTGACCCAGCCTTCGAGCGGGAAGAGCTTGGTTGTGGCGGATTCCGCAGCGGGGGCGGGTTCGGCCGCGTGGTACGGCAGAACGTAGTCAATCCACGGCGAGTAGGGCATGGGCGCGGCCACTCCCATGTCCGTAAGCCGGCGCCGCGTGTCGAGCCAGTTCTGCATGGCCTGGCCATTGCCGCAGAGCATGGCCACACGACGCATGGTCGTGACCCGGCTCGAGGCCCAGTCACGTTCGTTGCGACCACGGTTGCCAAATGAACAATGCCGCGCTCCGAGCGGCGTGATTCGGGCGAAGAAGTCGGCATAGGCGCTGTAGGCGTCGTTTCGGCCGAGGTTCAGGCCCGGGCATGTGGTCTGCAGGTACGCGGTCGCGTCCATGAGCCACTTCATCTTGCCGTTCCCGTAGCCCGGTCCTTCGTTCCATCCCTCATCCTCGCCGTGCCCGCTCGTGATCCCCACGATGTAGTGCAGGCCGATTTCCAGCGCCTTCCGGGCAATCGGCAGTTCATCGCAGACGGCCAGCGCCCCGGCCATCGTCACCATGGTGTTCTCGTAGGGGTGACTCGAGCAAGAGACGGCAATGGAGCCGCGCCGGACAATGCGGCCTTTGCCTTTGCGCCAGGCGTAGTCGTCGAGTGTGTGCGTAATCCGCCACTTCAGACTTTCTCTGACTGTGGCCCGCTCCGCTGGCGACAGATCATGGTACGACCAATCGTAGAAGAGCCCCAGGAATTCCGTGAGATGCGTGTTCCACTTCGTGTTTCCAGCCATGCCTTCGGGTGCAGAGCAGCCGCCCGGCCCCCATGAAGCCATGCGCAGGAAGCGCTCGCGGTAGCCGGCATACTTCGGGTCACCCGTCAGCTGATGCGCAAAGGCAAGGTGGGTCAGCGACCGCGCCATCTGCAGATAGCCGCTGCCGTTGCCGCTGAGCCGCTTTTCGTCCGTCTCCGGGAAGCTCCGGTACCACGGCCGTTTCATGGCTTTCTCGGCGGTGGCAATCATGTGGTCCGCCAGAGCCCCGGAGAAGATGTTGGTTTCCCGGAGTCCGAGGATCTCGTCCCGGGTGGCGCTGGTGAACAGGATCCGCGGATGCGGACCGAGTTTGTTGAGCAGGGCCACGAATTGGGACCGGTCCCACTCGACGGCAGCCTCGGCGAGCTCGAATCGGCGAGTGTCGGACCAGGCCAGGGGTTTGTTTCCGTCGCGATAGCCCACACGCCAATGCCACACGCGTGAGCCACGCAGTGGCGGCAGGAAGTTGTAGAAGTTGCAGTCTGTGTCTTTGATTTCTACAGCGAGTTCTGAGAATTCCTCGGCGGCGGAGATCTGGAGGGTGAAGCGCGTGGTGGCGGGCCACTTGGTTCCTTGCGGGGGGAAGGTCGGCGTGTACGGCCAGCTGAAGCGTGGCGGGTTCAGCGTCACAACCTGCCCGTGACCCGGGCGGAAGCGGACAAAACGGCTCCAAGGTTGGCGTGGATCCGCCGGGACGCGGCAATTGGCGCCGATGTGAATACTCTTTGACTTGCTCACTAGCGGCCCTCCCTGTCCCGAACACACGGTCGCCGCGCCAAGCACACACGCAGCAATCAGTCGTTTGGAGCTCACTCTTGTCTGCATGGTCTGTCTTGCCTTTGCCTGTCAGGGTGTCCATGAATGCGAGTTCCCCGGTCAGCCCGGTTACAGATGGGACTGCGCTTCCCCGTCCCGGGCGAAGCGAACGGATGGGCCGAGGGTCAACACGTGTGCGCGTAGAGGGCGTTAGAGGTCACCGAACGCGGTGGAATGTGCGTCGTGTCGAAGTGCCGTACACGGCGCGCGTTCTGGGCGGAGACGATCTCGAACGTCGTCAAGGAGCAGTTCCAGTTGAACGGGTCTTCTTCGCGTTTGGTCCCGCCCATCACAGCAATACAGGCGTGTACCGAAGCGCCATGGCCGACCAGCAGTGCGTCGCCGCTGTCCGAAGCCAGGAGCTTCTCGATGAACGGTCGAATCCTGTCCTGGACGTCGACGTCCGTCTCGGGGCCTGACACGAACCAGGGGTAGGGCAGTGCGCGTGGCAGTTTCACGCGCTCGTAGAGACGTGCCATATCGTCCGCCTGTAGACCGTCGAAAGTCGGTGTTCCGGCAATCGGCACATACTCCTGCAGCGCCGGTTCGGGGGTGACTGTGAGACTCGTCGCTTCAGCGATGACACTGGCTGTCTCAAGGGCGCGCCTGTACGGGGAACTGAAGATGCTGCCGCGGAAGTCTCCGCCAGCCAGGCGTTTCCCCAGCCAGCCCGCTTGCCGGCGTCCGAGGACTGAGAGCACCGGATCTCCCGGCGGGTACTCGTGGTCCGTTCCTGGAGGCAGGCCTTTGGCTGTCGGCTGTCCATGGCGCGTGATGTGTATGAGCATGCTTCCTCCAGCTCTTCAATGCGGTTCTACAGATCGTCCCAGGCCCACCCGGGATCGCGGCGGATTCCGGTCGCCGTAACAGTGATGGTCTGGTAAGCGTAACGCGAAAGCAACTGCGCGTCGTGGTCCTGGAGCTCAGCCGGGACGCAGGACGTGTCGCTGTGTCCGTAGAGCACTCTGTCGATCGCGTGCGTGGCCAGGGCGGGCAGGAGATCGTTCCCGTAGTCGTAATGGCAGAAGAGGAACGTTCGCATTGCCGTGTGCGATGCCTCCAGCTCAGTGGTCAGCCATGTCCGCTGCCCGGGTGCGATACCGCGCTCGATGATCCGATGGCGCTCGTCGTACCCAAGCGAGCGGTCGAGGGCGATGAAACGACAGCCGCGATACGTGAACGCGTAGTCGTTTCTGCCGTCAACCCAGAACCCACCCATGCAGCGATGCCATTCAGACTCGATGGACGGGAACGCGATGTCGTGGTTCCCCGGGGTCAGAAAATGGGGAATCCGTGTGGTGAGCAAGATTGCCCTCGCATCCCTCATCTGGCGTCGCATGTCCGCTGGGGGCAGGGGGGCGCCGCCGCTGCCGTAACGCGAGATGATGTCGCCCGTATTGAGGATGAATTCCGGACGGACCTCGTTCCTCAGATGTTGCATGAGTCGTCGCATGCGGTCGGCTTGGTCTCTTGGCCTGACTTTGTCGGGACTCATGATATGCAGGTCGGAGATGTGGGCGAACGTGAAGGTCTTGCGCTCGTGTCCGGGCGCCCAAACGCAGTGCGGTTCGTGCACCTCCACCCCGGGACGCAGGCGGAGCAGCAGGTCGTACAGGCCCGGCGCGAGGTCGGTCGGTGCTGTCAGGTCGAGATGCAGGAAGGCGTTGTGGCGGCCGGTCCGTGTCGGTCCGGGACACGCCAGTCTCTTGCCGGTAGCGTCTAGAAGGAATGCCTCGGTCGGCCACCCGTACTCCGCAGGAACGACCGCCTCGAACGTCCCACCGGGACCGGCTATGGCGGGCCGGGTCCAGCGTGGGCACTCGATGATCATGTCACGCCGAACCGGCATGCCAGAGCTGTGACTCATGTATGCCCAATCCCTGGAGGAATGCGTAAGTATCGAGTCCCCGGGCAATGCTTGCCACGGCATGGGCGTCCGACCCGATCGAGATCTTGACCCCGGAATCACGAAGTTCGCACACGAAAGCGACGTATCCCTGATCATCGACGCGTGTCTTGCCGCCCAGGTTCACCTCGATTGCCTTGTCGTGTCGCACCGCTGCCGCAATGATGCTGTCCTTGTACGCGTCCGGGACGAGGTCGAACGACCATCGCCTGATGGCCCCCGCCCGTTCCCAGCGGACACCTTGTCCCCACGGGTGTGCGATCACGTCCACGTGTGCACAGCGGCGGATCACGCCGAGAATCCGTTGGTGTTCGTCGTCCACGTATCGTGTCACGTCCGGCTGCGACGCCGGGTTTGTGTGCACGGCCGCCAACAGGTAGTCCAGACCGAAGGCCCTCTTCTGCGCGGCGGTGCACGTGACCGTCCCGTCTTGGTCGAGGATGTCAGCCTCGGCCCCGACGAACGCCTTCATTGTGGTGCCGTTTGGCGGGAGCGACCGGAATTCGGCAACGAGCGCGTGCAGGCATGCCGCCGGGTGTTTGGGGGACCGGTTTAGGTGCTCTCCGACGCCGACGTACTGCAGGCCCAGCTCAGCGGCTTTGGCAAGCACGGCCGCAACCGTGTTGTCGGGGGCTGGATTTCCCTCCCGATACGCGGTCGCATGGATGTGGAAGTCACGCATCATTGTCTTAGCAAGACCGGTTACCTTCTCCAGACCACTGCACTCGATCATCGAGGACTCAGCAAACCACTCACTGTACCGTCGTGTCCCCCACTGTCCACCGTCGCACGGCGGGGGTGTTCGGGCCGCCGCTGTTGCGGGCGTCACTGCCGCACTGTAGACGGTGCGGATTGCTGTGCCTCCGGCCCATGTCGGCCAGCTCTGGCTACTCGAAGGATGGGCGTCTACTGCAGGGCTTGTGATTACGGCCGACAATGCGAGTGTGCCCCCCTATTCTCCGGGACTTCTCCATCAGACGCGGAAGCAGAGAATTCCGGGCAAACCCGTCAACCGGCGACCGCGGAACAGGACGTTTGAAACCACCCCGATGTTAGTGTATCTAGGTACGGGCACAAGGGATGTACCAGGGACTTCGATGCAAGGCCCGATGTTGACTGCACCTTTTGGCACTTCTGAGAAAATGTGCCCGGCCCGGCAAACCAGTCGCCCTGGAGAACAAGAGTTGGCTCAGAACAGATCCTGATCGGCCAGGTGTTTGCGCGCGCCGCCCAATGAGACGCTCGATTCCATCGATTCTCTCGAGATCTATCGATTCCCTCGACAGGCGGCGCGCGTTGCCCGGAACACGGACAGACACGGACCGAACACGGACAGACACGGACCGCGCGCCGCCCGGAAGGAAGGCAGAGACGAAGGCAGAAGCCAACCAGCGCCTCCAGCGGACTTCGCAAAGCTCGGCCGCTGAGGCGCAGCGTTCTGTCAGGCAATGATGATCGGACGATCGGGATCTGGACACAGACCCGCCCGGAAACGACCGGATTCCGGACGGATACCTGGAGGCCGGTTTTCCCAAACCGGGGTCCCTGGGACGTGCGGTTAGGGACGGAGCGCTCAGGGATGAGCTGCCTCCAGTGACGTGTCGCCCGATCCACACGTCGTGGTTTTGCGAATGCGAATCCCGCAGCACATTGGCCATGAAACACCAAAACAGAACCAGCCCCTTGCTGGCGGACGTCGCAAGGCCTCCGCCGCAGAAGGGCGTGTTCTGTCAGGACAAATGATGCCTGGATGAACGGGACCTGGACACAGACCTGACCGGAAACGACCGGATGCCGGACGGATACCTGGAGGCCGGTTTTCCCAAACCGGG
>JABHEG010000269.1 GCA_018676675.1 Lentisphaerota bacterium | reverse complement strand
TGTGTGGTGGAGGTCCGCACTCTTCCCTCAACAGCTCAAGTAGTCAAGAAAACAGGGAAACAGGTTTGTCTGGACAGAACCGAACTGAATAGCAGGAAGATCAAGCACGGTTCTGTCTCAAGGACTTTTGACAGAACCAGTAACATGGAAGGGAAACAAACAATGAGACGATTCGTGACGCTCGCTGTAGCTCTGGTGGTCAGTCTGGCAGTGACAGGATGCCGCCGGGCCGAGAAGCCCGCACCGGCCGCCCAACACCCCAAAGTCGGGCAGCCTTTCCCCTACACCCGCTTTGTCAATGGGAAGGGACAGGTTGTGGATCTGGCAACATGGACGGGGAAGAAGAACGTCCTGCTGGTTTTCATGCGCGGCTTCCCGGGGTACGTCTGTCCCACATGCACGCGCCACACAGCCCAATTGATCGAGAGAGCAGATGAACTGAAGGAGCGGAATGCGGAGGTGCTGTTGGTGTACCCGGGCCCAACGGAGAGCATTCCGCAGTTCGTCACGTCAGTAAGCGACCTGCTGAAGGGGAGCCTGACCGGCGAACTCCCCGTACCCATTCTCCTTGATGTGGACCTGGCCGCGGTAAAGGCTGTAGGGATCGAGAGCGACCTGGCCTGGCCTGCCTCGTTCATCATTGGCGTCGATGGACTGGTCAAATACGGGTATATTGGGAAGAATTACGCAGATCGTCCGACGGTTGATGACGTACTCGGAGCGCTTGACAGCTTGTCTCAGCCCTGAGTGCGTCTCCGCGCGACACCACTAGAGAGCCGATGAGTACTGAGGTCACAAGGCCGATTTCAGAAGAGACGAGCTATCTCGAGGAGACGGTGGAATCCGCCGTCCTGCTGGGACGGCCGCTCATCGGAGAGCAGGCTGAGATTGAGCTGCCTGGATACCAGCTCATTTCAGTACTCGGAAAGGGGGGGATGGGGACGGTCTTTCTCGCCCTCCAGGAACGCCTCCAGCGCCATGTCGCGGTAAAGATGCTCGCGCCCGAACTCGCCGTGGACCAACGTCTGAGCCAGCGCCTTGAGCGCGAAGCCCAAACCCTCGCCAGCCTGAGCCACCCGAATATCGTGGCCTGCCACGACATCATGCACCATGACGGGAACACCTTCGTCATCATGGAGTGCGTGCCCGGCCACCTCAGCGTTCGAGACATCATCAGACGATTCGAAGCCGTGCCCGAAGAGGTGGCAATCAAGATCGTCCTGGAAGCGGCGCGAGGCTTGGCCTACGCCCACGAGAAGGGCATCGTCCATCGCGACATCAAGCCGGACAACCTCCTGTTGGTCTATGAAGGAGAGGTGGTCGAGGATGATCCCCTGCAACTATTCGCAGCGGCAAACTCCCGAACAATGATCGTCGACTTTGGCATCGCCAAGGGGGGCGGCGTTCTCGATGGGGCGGCGGAAGACACCGGGGACGCGAGGATCATGGGCAGTCCAGCCTACATGGCCCCCGAACAAGCACGCAACACAGAATCGGTTGACTTCAGGGCTGACATCTACGCGTTGGGCACAACCCTCTACCACCTGCTCACCGGAAACACGCCGTTTGACAGCGACTCCCCGATGGCGACGGTCCGGAAGAAGATGGAGCAGGACCTCCCCGATCCCCGCAAAGGAGGAGCCAGAGTTTCCGTTGAGTGCGTCACCATTCTCCGCGGGATGACAGGCCGCAACCCCGAAGACCGGTACAGCAGTTACACCTCCCTGGTGTCCGAGCTGGACCATCTGCTCGCCATGCATCAGTCGGCAACAGCGGGAGTGGGGGGCCTCTCGTATGCCTGGCCCAGGAGAGCGTTCGCCTACATTGCGGCAACGATTCTCTGCCTGGCAGCGGCGGGGGCCTACGTGGCCGTGCAAACGATGCGAAGCAAGTCCAACCGCCCCCTTTCCACCGTTCCGGCCGAGTGGGCCGGGCTCAAGGCAGGATGGCGAATCGATGTGCTGGACGATGAGAGCCGGGAGATCGGTATCATCAACACAGGAAGCAAGGACCTGCTTGTACTTGACCGGGAACTCTCCCCACGGGTGAACGTCATGGTTCGCGCGCGGCTCCCCAAAGCAGGCTGGCTTGCAGTCAGCCTGCGCACGGGAGACACAGAAGCGTGGCGTTTGAGGTGGGAGCGCCGCGATCAGGAACAACGCTGGCTGCGCAGCAGCGGAGAGGCGTCCACCCCTCTGAGCGGGATCGTGGACAAGGAGATCTACGATTGGCACCAACTCGCGTTCCAGATACACCCTAATCAGGTGGTGCTCTGGATTGACGGGCAGCTCACGGATATAGCCCCTTTTACCCCGCCTCTTGAAGTCTTCCACCTGGCCCTCTCCGCAGAGGCCGGTCAGCACGCTCAGTTCGCGAGCCTGGAAGCCGTTGAACTCCGCTCATTGGTGACAAACGACCAGTGAACGGAAACAAGGAGTCACTGTCATGCAGAGGATCTTCGATCTGTTCGTTCCCGGACGCGTATGCCTCTTCGGAGAGCATTCAGACTGGGCCGGTGCCTGTCGGCGGTTTAACTCCAGTATCCGTCCCGGACAAGTCATCATAGCCGGAACGAACCAGGGCATCTATGCCAAAGCAGAGCCCCGATCCGACACCCTTGAGATCACGTCCACGCTGCCGGATGGGACGCAGTCAACGCCCTGTGTCGTCAAGATGGAGAAAGACGCTCTCCTGGAGCTGGCATCCGAAGGCGGATTCTACAGCTACGCAGCAGGCGTCGCCTACTACATGCTCACGTTCTATGAGGTGGGAGGCATCAAACTCGACAACTACCGGACCACGCTACCGGTTAAGAAGGGCCTGAGCTCCTCCGCTGCGTTCTGCGTGATGGTCGCGCGAGCGTTTAACAAAGTGTATGACCTGAAGCTGACAACCAGAGCCGAGATGGAAGCCGCCTATCAGGGCGAAATCCTGACTCCCTCCCGGTGCGGGCGAATGGACCAGGGATGCGCCTACGGCCAGGTCCCCGTGGTGATGACCTTCGATGGTGACCTCCTGAAGACGGGCCATCTGGGAGTGCGCAGCCCACTTGCATTGCTCATCGCCGATCTGCAGGGCAGCAAGAACACGATCAAGATCCTGGCCGATCTCAACCACGCTTACCCGTTCCCGGAAGACGGGATCAGCCAAAGCGTTCACGAATACCTGGGCCCCATCAATGAGGGCATTGTGGCCCGAGCCGTCACGGCCCTCGAAGCCGGCGACGCCCCGGAGCTCGGCCGTCTGATGACCGAGGCCCAGGCCCAGTTCGATGCCCATCTCATTCCCGCGTGCCCCGAGGAACTCACAGCCGCCAAACTCCACGCCGTGCTTGCCGATGAACGAGTCAGGGAACTGACCTTCGGAGCCAAGGGAGTCGGTTCACAAGGCGATGGCTGCGTTCAGTTTGTTGCCCGGGATCAAGACAGCCGGGAGACGCTTGTCCAGTACCTCGAACAGCAGTACGGCATGGAGTGCTTTGAACTTGATTTGGCCCCGCCGCAAGCCGTGCGCAAAGCGGTCATCCCCGCCGCCGGGTTCGGAACGCGGATGTTCCCTGCCTCAAAGGCCATCAAGAAGGAACTCTTCCCGATTATCACCCCTGAGGGAGTCACCAAGCCCGTGCTGCTGGCCAACATTGAGGAAGCCGTGCGCGCAGGGATCGAGGAAATCGCAGTCATCGTCCGGGCTGACGACCAGGCGTTTTTTGACCAGTTTTTCAACCACCTGCCAGCGCCGGACCTCTACAACCGCCTGCCCGCGCAGGCACGTCAACAGTGCCATGACCTCCAGGAGCTCGGTCAACGCATCACCCTCATCCCACAGGAATCGCAAGAGGGATTTGGTCATGCGGTCCACTGCGCCCGCGAGTGGGTCGGCAACGAGCCTTTCCTGCTCATGCTTGGGGACCATGTGTACGTATCAGACACCGATGAGCCCTGCGCTCAGCAACTGATCCACGCCTACGAGGCCAACGGGAACCGCGGGGTGGTCGGGGTCCACGCTGCGCCGCCCGAAGATGTGTCGCACTCGGGGACAATCACTGGAACATGGATCGATGAGGACCAGCGCGTCCTGCAAGTGCGCGAACTGGCCGAAAAACCCAATCTCGACTACGCTCGGAACAACCTGGCGGCTCCGGGCCTCGGCCCGGACCAGTTCCTCTGCCTCAATGGTCAGTACATCCTCACCCCCGAGGTGTTTGAGCATCTGCAGCACGATATCGACGCCGATGTGCGCGATGCGGGAGAGATTCAACTCACTACGGCACTGGAACAACTCCGCAAGACGCAGGGCCTTCTGGGCTATGTCGTCGCCGGGAACCACTACGACACCGGACTCCCCGAACGCTACCTCCAAAGCCTGATAGACCTCCATGGCAGGGGGACGAAATGAATGTCCTGGTGACCGGGGGAGGCGGCTTCCTGGGGCGCCGCATAACCGAGATGCTGCTGGATCGTGGAGACCACGTCAGGGTCTTCGGAAGACATCACTACGAGGCGGTTGAGCAACTTGGTGCCGAGGGCTGTGTCGGCGACATCCGGGATGGAGAGGCAACCCGGGAAGCGGGAATCGGGGCGGAAGCAGTCATCCACTGCGCGGCACTCGCAGGCGTCTGGGGCCGACGACGCGACTTCTACGGTGTCAACGTCCGTGGAACCGCAAATGTCATAAACTGCTGCCTCGAGAACCGGATCCGGACCCTCGTCCACACCAGTTCACCGAGCGTGGCCATTGGGGAAGACGACATCGAAGGTGCGGACGAATCCCTGCCCTACCCCAAGCGCTACCTGGCTCACTACCCCGCCTCAAAGGCAAAGGCTGAGCAGATGGTGCTTGAGGCCGATGGCTGGGAAATGGTCGTTGAGAACAAGAGCTTTGGGGCACCGGGCGGAGTCGACTCGACCGTCACTGTCCTCCGCACCTGCGCCATACGGCCGCACCTTATATGGGGCCCCGGCGACCCCCACCTCGTTCCCCGAATGCTGGAAACAGCGAAAGCCGGTCGCCTGCGTCGCGTCGGCCCGGGGACAAACCGGGTGGACATGACCTACGTCGACAATGCCGCCCACGCCCATCTCCTGGCCCTGGACAATCTCCGCTCCACACAGCAGGCAGGCGGGAAAGCCTACTTCGTGGGAGACGAACAACCCGTGTCTCTCTGGCCCTGGATTAACGACCTCCTGGAAGAGCTAAGGGTCGCACCTGTGACCAGGAACATCTCCTTTGGGGCGGCCCGGAGAGTTGGCGCCATCATGGAAGGGATCTACACAGTCTGTCCGTGCCTCGGTGAGCCTCGGATGACCCGGTTCGTGGCAACGCAACTCGCGAAATCGCACTTTTTCAGCCACGAACGGGCAGCGAACGACTTGGGATACAAGCCGATCGTGGATGCGGAGACAGCCATGTCCCGCACGCTCGACTGGCTGCGAACAAGACCCGAGTAGCCGGCGACATCTTCCGTGATCTCAATGTGGGAGGCGGTGCTATCCGCCGACATCTTCCGTGATCTCAATGTGGGAGGCGGTGCCATCCGCCGACTTTCCGGACAGTCGGAGCACAGCGGCTCCTCCCACATTGGGGGCAACGGAAGCAGTCAACGTGGGAGGCGGTGCCATCCGGCGACCGGATCGATTTGGAGACCCGATCTCGATCCCGATGGGGTCGCGCCGACGCGCCCGGACTGCTCCTCCCTGACGGGAATCCCCCCCCATCCGACGCCGCCCATCTTGCCCTTTCACGGATACCGACGGGCCATACCGGAGTCCTCAGGGAGTAACTGGGCGGTTGATCTCTATGGTGTCCGGCCCTGATGCTGTCTCCAGCACGCCCGCAAAGCACACCCGGAAGCCGACATCGAAGTCCGCAATGCCCTCGTTGCCCCACGCCCGGTTCGCGCAACGCAGCGATCCCGGACCGTGTTTGAAGGACCCTCCTCGCACAACGCGCTTCGAGCCAGAGCCGGCCCGGTAGGAGGCCGAAGCGCCCTCGGGCGAGTACGTGTCCAGACACCATTCCCAGACGTTGCCCAGCATGTCGCGGAGGCCGTACCGGTTCGCGTTGCCGTGATCCACCGGGCGTACCCACTCAAACCCGTCTCGGCGTGAGCGGTCTGCGAACCAGCCGAACCCATCCCCGTTGGAGTCATCGTCGCTTGCCCCGTTGACACGCCCGCTTCCGCTCGACGGCTCACTGCCCCACCAGAACATCGACTCGGTCCCAGCTCGACAGGCATACTCCCATTCCGCTTCCGTGGGCAATCGGTACTCGAATCCAGGGCGTACGCGCCCAGCGTCAGACTCTCGCTTCGTGAGCCATTTGCAGAACGCCACTGCATCCCGCCAGCTGACACAGGTCACCGGTTCGGAGCCAACGTCCGGGATCCCGTAGCCCGGATCCACCCAGCTCTTGTCCAGCATCATCTGGTACCGATGTCGTCGCGAATCGTAGCACCACGCCCCATCCTTCCCGCCGCCCACCATTTGATACGCTGTCTCGGCCAGGAACACGCGCCACTGGCCGCGAGTCACCTCAGTGGCCCCGAGCCAAAAACCCGTTTCGAAGTGAATACTCCGCTGGTGCTCTCCCTCATCGTCGTACCAGGCTTTCTCTCCGCCGCCCACAGGACCCGCGGCCCAGTCACGCTCGCCGGGGTTGCTCCCCAGGACCGAACGCCCGGGCTGGATCCAGCACAAGGTGATGTTCAGGTCCTCCAGGCTGGAATGGTTGCCCGTCTGTGGTCCTCCCCACGCCTCATCCATCATCTTCTTGAAAAAGGCGCGACGATCGACAATGATCCCGCGTCCCATCAACGGCTTTCCCTC
The DNA here is from genome assembly GCA_018676675.1 of Lentisphaerota bacterium. GTDB lineage: Bacteria > Verrucomicrobiota > Lentisphaeria > Oligosphaerales > JABHEG01 > JABHEG01. The sequence continues at coordinate 41,610 of JABHEG010000269.1, read as the reverse complement.
CTCAGCTTTGGCCTCGACGGCATCCAGAATGTCGAGGGCCTCCCGGCAGTTGGCCCTGATCTGGTCAACAACATCTCGTGACCGCTCCCCGTATGCGAGACGGTTTGTCCTGTTGATCAGTTCGATGATATCTCCATCCGAGATCGCGGAACGCATCTGTCCGACGGCGGCGCGCATTTCGGTCGCGGCCTTGAGCCACAGATCGACGCAATCTCCCCAACGACCGTCAATAGCACAGCCATCGGCCTCCTCGGCATGGCGCACAGCACGCGTGAAGTCAACGACCCGAGCACGCTGAATCTCCTCCTCCGAGAGTGCCGAACGAAGCGTCTCATACTGTCCCTTGAGGACTCCGACTGCAAGTCGGTCCCGGGCGATTTGTCCTTCCCGGGCAAGCGTCTTTGCCGCGGCCAGATCACCCTTCTCAAGAAGCGTCTCCCCTTCTTCAAGCAACGTCACAATCGGTGCCCAGTCCGACGCCGGAAGCTGGGCTCCCGGCGTCTTCAGGTCAAGCGTTCCGCCACGCGCTTCGGCGAGACGCAAGGCGATCTCTTTGCCGACGGTCACATGCTCTTTGGCGTTGGCCTGAAGCTGCTCGACCCGGGCCGCCACCTTGCGAAACGCTACATAGGCACCCCCATAGTCATCCGCGGCAAGGGCGGCTCGTCCTTCGTTCAGGAAACCATCGATGACATCCTGTTCGGCCACGCACACAGCCTTCGCAGATCCCTGCCCCAGTCTTCTCCATGCCTCTTCGGTCTCCGCCTGCAGGGCAACCGGCTGAGAGCGCGTGAAAATCTGGAGGGCTTCTCCCCGCAGCTTCTCGATGACGCGTCGAGAAGCCCCGCGGCTCTCGCTCACGTCCAGGCAACGCAGGGCTTCCGGGCCGTTCTTTTCGCGTATATGCTGTCGGACTTTCGCCAGGACCTTGGCTGAATTCTGTGCGCCGGCCCGCTCCGGCTCCGCAACCTTCCTCCCCGATCGCCCCCCAACCAGTTTGATGCCCACAAACAGCACCAGCAGGCAGGCTGCCGCCAAAGCAACACGACGCACATTCTGCCGGGTCAGGAGCTCCGCAAGCGGCAGACCAGCAGCGCGTTCAGGTTCTCCGGAGAGCGCCACGGACAACTCGGAACAGGAACCGAAGCGATCCGCCCCGGACCGGCTCAGTGCCCGGAGAAGGGCGGCGTTCTGCTCCGGAGTGAACTCGAAGATCTCAACGGGATAGAGAGTCTCCACACGCTGCAGAATCCCCTCCACGTCCGGAGCGTCGAACGCTCCCGAAAGCGGATGGCGTCCCGCTACGCTCTCGTAGGTGAGGGCTGCGAGGGCATACTGGTCAGCCGCGGGTGTGAGCGCTTCGCCCCGCCATTGCTCCGGAGCTCGACAGCGCTCAACATCCGTCATGTCTGGTGGCAATGTCGACTCCGCTCCTCGCATGATACGGCCGAGCCCGGCAGCCAGCAAGAGCGGAGTACTGTCAGGGGATACATGGATCTGGGAGGCACACACCTCGCCGTGAACGATGCCTTGATCGTGAAGGGCGTCCAGAGCCGCGGCGAGGAACGAGCAGAAGCGAAGGCCCATCTCCCGGGTGACAACACCGTCCGGACGCTGCGCAATCCACTCTCCGAGGGTCAGCGCGGATGTCCAAGGCAGGACGATGAAGACATCGCCGATTTTGATCGGCATGGGGTCCACCGGCTCAGTCGTCTGGGAATCGGCCAACTGAACGTCCGCAACAACGTGCACCCGAGCATGGCCTACGACGCATGGATGAACGACCCCGCCAAGCTCATGGGCGGCACTCCGCAGCCGGTCGAGCGTGTTCTCACTGAGCCCGTCAGGACAAGCCCTCAGCATGACCTCAGCGCGGCTGTGTCGGTCGCGGCATCGGAAAACCGGGCCAAACTCGGAATCCCTCACTCGCTCCAGGACGAGAAACTGATCAACTGTTGCCAGCGCACCATCCGGACTTCCCTGCTTCTGCTGAGGTCGAGACATGCGACGTCCCCTCGTTCTGTCTTCCGGCCTTGAACGCTAACGGCGGCGACTCGAGTTGCCGACAATGGTCACAACACGCTCCGACAGCTCATCGAAGTGCTTCAGGAGAAGCTCGTGGACCTCCTCAAGCTCCTCGTACATCGACTCAAGTCGGTCGTAGGAGAAATCCCGTTGTGCTTCCTGAGAGAAAGGCTCCGCCAGAAACCGACGCAGTTGGCGCAGACGAGAGGCCGCATCGCGACTGCTCGCAGGTCGTTTGCTGGCCCCTATGCGTTCGACGATGTCCCGATTCCACAGCGCCGCGATGGATTTGACACGCTCATCGTCGTAGTTGTCCGGCCTGAGCCGTGGCGAAGCCTTCAAGTCAACGATGATACGGCTCGTAAGCTCACACCGGCTCTGAGCATCACGCACACTGTCCGCTTCTGCTCGATAGAGCCCCGGGTCCAACCGATCGAAGTGCTTCGGCTGGAGTGTATCCAGCCGCAACGCGAAGCGCCTCACAGCAGCGAATCGAGTTCCCTGGCTCACCCATGTGGGCACGTGGCAGAGCGCGAATGTAGCCACGCCGATCACCTTCCCCGTATTCGTAGCGATGACCGGGCTGCCGCTGTTGCCGCCTACGAACGTGGCGGAGACCTCGATACGGTCTGGTCCGAGAGACACCACTTCCCCATTCAGGCGGGTGATCGTCCCGTCTCCCAAGCTGTTCCCGAACACCACGACACCTGTCCGGCGTGGGGCTGCCTTTGTGACATTGCCCTCCAGCGGCAGGGCCTCCGCCCCCTGTCCCGGAGCAAGCTCGAACAGGACGATATCCGCTTTCCTGGCAACGAAGACATTGCGGTACTTCAGCTTGGTCCCATCACGCGTCCTCAAGGTCACCTTGGGATTGAGCAGGAAGACATGGGCGTTCGAAACGACGACCCTCTTGTCGAACATGTCGGCAACGAAACCGGTCCCGCTACCCGCCTTGCCGGTGACCAGCACCACCCGATCCATGACCTCTTCCTCGTTTCGCATGGTCACGTGCCGGGACGAGTGCCCCGAGCGCGACCGGCTAACCAGCATCTGTTCCACCCCGGTCAGCTCGGCGGAACGAACGGCGGGATAGGAAGCGAGGCCGTCAACCGCGGTCTCCTGCGCTGGTCTTCCGGTCCCCGACACCTCCGTCGGAGGAGCGCTAAGTGGGCGGACAACAAGGCGGTGGCAGGCCAGCGTCTCGCGCCATCCCTGCAGCACGATCTCCGCAGCGTGCTGCTCCGGGGTGGGGCAGGTGCCGACAAGCCGGTCACCAAGCCAGACCAGCACCCGCCCGCCACCAACAGCGAAACACAGGTCGTGTCGTTGATCAGAGGCCAACGTGTGCTTCCCGCGAGGTCGCCAGCCCTTCTTCCCTCGGACGCCTTCCCGCTTCAGCGCGAACCACTTGCCGCCCAGACCAACGACCACGCCAGCACCCGTCTTCCACGACAGCAGCATGTCTACGGCGTAGTTGGGCTGCAACTCTCCGCCGAATGCTCTCCCGGTCTTGAGTTGACCACCCTTGGGAATCCTGAGGAGGCGCTTCCCCTTAACCTCGGCCAGGTCCGGCTCGCCCCCTTCCGTCCCGCCCTTCTTACGGCTGGTCACAAAGGCCTGAGTGAACCACGCCTTTGAATGGTCTTCGGACTCCCTGAACGAGAACAGCTCCTGCGGCATGTCGGGGTCTGCGCTCAGCGCAGGCATGGACCAGAACAGCAGCGCAAGGACAGCAGACGAACACAGCAAATACCTGCGGGACGACACGTGCGACCTCCTCGCGTACCAGGGGGGACCTCTCAACTTCCGGCGCGACCATAGCAGCCGAATCTTGCTTTTGCAACCGGCTCAAGTCACCCTCCGGACGGCTCTGCTGCGTCCATTCCGCGACCGACGCATCCCCTCTCCCGTTGAGTGGAGGTGAAGATACCGCTATAGTTCCCCAAGAGAACGTCAGCGACAGGCGCCCCGGGCTGGACGATTCAGGGAGCGCCACACGTGGAGGCCCGCGTCATGTGGCAGCAATTCCTGGCTTCATTCACGGCGGGTTTGGCGCTTGGACCGTCGTGCATTCTGCACTGCGGGGTGTACCATGCCGCATTCCTGGCCCGCCATGCAGATCCTGCCCGAGGCCGCAATGCTACGCTTGGGGTAGCGCTCATCCTCGGGAGGCTCTCCGCCTATCTTCTCTTCGGACTCCTCCTCGGCCTGGTGGCAACAAGTGGTCTGCTGGTTGTTCAGCCGTGGGTGCTGACCCTGACCTTGGCCGTGGTCATGGCCGTCTATGCGCTCAAACCGCAGCGGAAGAAGAGTGGCTGTGGGTGCCGGAAGAAGCGCAGTCTTGTTGCCGGCAGCGGCTTCCTTCTCGGCTTCGTGACCGGCCTCAGTCCCTGCCCGCCCTTCCTGGCGTCGGGTCTGATCGCGCTGAAGAGCCACGGCGTTTCAGCTGCCGTGTTCACCCTCCTGGCCTTCTTCGTGGGATCCTCGGTCTACATGATCCCCGTCTGGTTTGGCATCGTCGCGCTGCCGCAGCGGGTCAACGCCCGGCTCCGGGTCGTCAGCCGGCTCTTGGCCGCCTGTGTGGCAGTGTACGCCTCTGTCTCGCTGACGACCATGCTGCGTCAGGGAGACGAACCTGCCATCCATGGGCGCGGCAGCGCATCAGCAGGTCTTCTCCTGGCCCAGAGAGCCGAACGGGAGAAGCTGCGGGAGGCACCAACAAAGGCCCGCGTTGGCCAGCAGCGACCGCCAGTCAAGCTGCCGCCACCGGCAGGAAATGATGTCACCCCGCTCTTCCTCAAGGAGCCTCCTACCCGTACCTTCACCGAAGCTCTGCTCCGTCGCCTCGACATGTCGCTGAAGGAGGCCCTCTTCTACACGCCTCTTGATGAAGACGAGGTGCAGTGCAACCTATGCCCGTCCGAGTGCATCCTCGCCGATGGGGAACAGGGACTGTGCCGCGCGCGGGTCAATATCGGCGGGAAACTGCGCAGCATCGTCTACGAACGTCCGGTCTCGATCCACATTGACCCCATCGAGAAGAAGCCGCTGTTCCACGTGCTCCCGGAGAGCCAAGCTATGTCTCTGGCGACCGCAGGCTGCAACTTGGGCTGCGTGTTCTGCCAGAACTTCGAGATCTCCCAGGCCGCCCCCGAGGAGATCCGACGCCACAAGGTCAGCCCGGAGAAGATGGTGGCACTGACCCTGGCGAAGGGGTGCCAGGGCATTGCCTACACCTATACCGAACCAACGATTTTCTACGAGTACATGCTCGATATCGCCACTCTGGCAAAGGCCAAAGGCATTCGGAACTACTGGATCACCTGCGGCCAGATCGAGGAAGCGCCCCTGGTTGAGCTGTGCAAGGTGATGGACGCCGCAAACGTTGACCTGAAGGGCTTCAGCGACGATTTCTACGTGGAATACTGCAACGCGCACCTGTTCCCGGTACTCCGAACTCTCAAGATTCTGCGCCGGGAAGAGGTCTTCTTTGAGATCACGAATCTGCTCGTCCCGGAGGCGAACGACTCCCCGGAGATGATTGAGGACATGTGCCGTTGGATCGTAGCCGAACTCGGGGCTGACACACCCGTTCACTTCTCGCGGTTCCATCCCGACTACAAACTCACCAAGCGGCCGCCGACGCCGATTGAGACGCTGCTGATGGCTCGGGATGTAGCCCAGAAAGCGGGACTGAAATACGTGTACATCGGCAACGTCCGGGATCCGAAGGGAGGCACGACCACCTGCCCAGTCTGCGCCAAGTCCCTGATCAGACGCATGGGGTACGTGGTTGCTTACAACCGTGTGAAGGACGGACGTTGCGAGCACTGCGGAGCGCCGATCACGGGGATATGGAAGTAGGCAGACTCACGCCCGCCCGGAGGAGCTGAGGTGAGTCGTTATTGGCTATTCGCGATTCGGAGGATCAAACGAGAGGGCGCTTCTGCCGAAGGGCCGGCAGTCACGTCGAGGGGTGTAACTTGCGGTTGTTCGGTGCCTGAACAGAGCCGCGACTATCGGGAGCGGTTTCCGGGGGCAGTGCCAAGCACGACCGCTCCCGTAAGTCACGGCTCTGACGGTCAGCCCAAACCGCGGTTCGTGCTGAAGTTACAAACGAGCCTGGCCTTCGCCAGTTGTTCTATCGCTCATATCCGAGGGTGTAACTTGCGTCGACTGGGCGCACAATTCTGGAGGGCGCGTCGCCCTCGACCGCCGGCACGCGACGATGCGGTGCTCCCGAAGGGGCATCCGCATCCAGCCCGTTCGTGCTCAAAACTGGGTAGTTACAAACGAGCCCAGCCTCTGGCGCGAGTGCGCCAGTCATATCGAAGGGTGTAACTTCCGTCGGGGGCCAGACCGGTCGCCGTCCAGAGGCCGCCTCCCACTTTGGGGGCGTCCGATTCAGTGTGGAAGGCGGCCTCCGGACGGCGACTGACCGGTGCTCAGAAACGGGGTAGTTGCACACGAAACAATCGTGTCCAGTCCCCAATCCCCACTCCTGAACCAACCCGCTCTCCCGGCCTTCACCGTCCCACGGTGAAGTCATACTCCCCGACCAGTTCCATGTAGCTGGTCTGGTGGTTTATCAGCGCGATGCGACTGTTCTCGAGGTCGTTCTGGCTGCGGATGTACTCGAGTATGTCGATCTCACCGTTCTCCCAGCGATCCGCGTAGAGCTCTGACCTCAGTTCAGCAACCGTGATCTTCTGCTCCTGAAGCCTGATCAGCTGAAGCGTTTCCTCAAGCCGCCGGCCCAGATCCCGGATCGAGCGGACCTTGCCCTGTTTGAGGTCAAGGATGTCGATCTGTTTGGAGCGGACGTCGTTCGTGAGGCGTTCGGCATTCAGGCGTTCGGTCACCCCTCCTAACTCCCACGACAGAGCCAGGCCAACACGCCCCTCGGAGTCGCCGCTCAGGTTCACCCCATCCTCGCTGTCTTGGGTAGCGGTCCCGGACAGAGTGACTTTGGGCAAACGGCGGGCCCGACGTACCGGCAACTCGTTCTCGAGCTTCTTCTTCTGCAGCTCGGCATTCAGTATGTCCTCGTGGTTCGCATAGCAGAAGATGATGTCGTCACTGATGTCGAATTCACTCTCCGCAAAGGCGAAGGTCGTGTCCAGGCTGAGCGCAAAGAGCATCTCCATGCCGATGAGTTCCTTGAGTTCGTCAAGCGAGGAGGCGATCAGACGTTCCGCGCGCAGCACGGCCGCTTCATTCTCCGGCACTTCGGTCCGCGCCGTGGCGATGTCCAGAGGCCGTTGGCGCTCCACCGCATGCTCAAGGTTCTTCCGGGCCCGTTCCAGGCGCATCTGATTGATCCGCAGCGTCTGCTTGTTCCGGATCAGGCGGTAGAAGTTTCGTTTGACTCTATAGGAGAGCTCGCGCTCGTAACGGCGCACTTGGTTCTGCTTCACGAGCTCGTCGAGCAGGCTATTGTCGATGTCCAGCATCGACTCCTGGATCGATCCCCCGCCGAGGATCACCTTGGAAATCTGGAACGCCATCTGGGCCGTATCCGTTGAGTCACCATAGTCGTTGGCCGCACCGGTAGCCGACACATTGATGCTGCCGGGGAGCTCTTTCCGGAGCGTGACTGATCCAGTCGTGTCCTCGGCCTCGATCCCGTGGCTGCTGTTCGCCGAGATGCCGAAGCGGAACTTCCCACGCCGCACCATGGTGTTGAGCTTCTGGCTGTCCTGAGCAATGCGAAGCTTGTGCAGCTCCCGGGAATTCACCAGCGCATAGGCGAGGCATTCATTCAAGGAAAGGCTCTCCTGGGCGACAGCACTCAACCCGGACAGCAAACAAAGGGTCAGCACGCGAAGACTATTCATACCGGAGGGCCTCTACTGGGTTTTCCGCTGCGGCTTGAGCCGCAGGATACAAACCGAACACAAGTCCGGTGAGGGTTGATGCGAGAACAGACACCGCAACCATGACCGGTGACACGACAATCGGCAAGTCGAATACCGTACAAGTTGCGGCCACAACGGCAACCGCAACGACAAAGCCGACCAAACCGCCTGTGATAGCGATCAGTACCGCTTCGGACAGGAACTGCAGAAGGATGTCACGGTGGGTTGCCCCGACGGCCCGACGAATCCCGATCTCCCGGGTTCGCTCCGTCACGGAGGCAAGCATGATGTTCATGATGCCGATTCCTCCCACCACCAAAGCGATCGACGATATGCAGGCCGTCAGAATGTCGAGCAGACGCTGGGACTGCTGCTTCTGCTTGAGCAGATCGAGCGGAACGACCAGACGGAAATCGTCCTGCCCGGCGTGAGCAAGCTGGAGGACACGCCGAATGGCGGCACCAGCCTCGTACAGGAACTCCTCCGATTCCAGCTGCAGGCAGATCTCATCAATCTCGCTCCGCATGTCGAGGTGCCGGGTGCGTTTCAAGATCGTGCGCAGCGGGACCAGCAGATCCCGATTTGAGTCACTGGCGCCGGTTGCCTCGAGGCCTTTGATGTCGATGTTCCGGTTCGCAAGCACGCCGATCACCTCGTAGGGATTCCCGCCCAGGAGAACGTGCTTGCCGACCGCATCATCCCCCCCAAGAGAATCTGCGATGCTCGCCCCAAGCACCGCAACCCGTGCGTTGTCGGTTTGGTCGTGAGTGTCGATGAAGCGTCCGGCCGTCAGACGGAGGTTGTTGACCTCATGGTAGTCTCCCAGCACACCGAGCGTACGAGGAGAAATGGACTGGCCTGAATCAGTAACCGGATTGAGCTTGATCTCGCGCGCCGCGGCAGAGAGGAGAACACCGGGAACACACTGGCGCAGCACCTCCAGGTCGCGGAGCGAAAGGCCGGCCGATCCACCAATGCGCGCCTGAGTCAGCTTCTCTCCCTCCAGACGACCATCGACAACACGTACGAGGTTCGCACCCAACGCTCGAATCTGGTCAGCCTGCTTCTGTTTGCTGCCCAACGAAAATGACGACATGGCAATCACACCAGCCACGGCGATGACGATGCCCAGCATGGTCAATGCGGTACGCATCTTGTGGGCCAGCAGACCTTCGCGGACCCCGATCCGCAAGAGATCAAAGATGCTCATCCCCGCTGCCACGGTCGCCCCCCGGCTGTGTTCAGCAGCAACAGACTCGGACATGGCGCGTTCCCCGGAGACGTCTTCGACAACGCAGCCGTCCTGCAGCAAAATCCGCCGCGTTCCACCCTCCGCAAACTTGGGATCGTGCGTCACCATGATCACCGTATAGCCCCGGTCATGCAGACCATAGAGAACATCCATGATCTCCCCTCCCGTGCGGGAGTCCAGATTCCCCGTGGGTTCGTCGGCCAGGATGATATCAGGCTCGTTGACCAAGGCCCGGGCGATGGCCACGCGCTGGGCCTGCCCACCTGAGAGTTCGCTCGGCTTGTGCCCCAGGCGATGCCCGAGACCAAGTAGATCGGCGTACTCTCTCGCCTTCTCCAGGCGCGTTCGGCGATCCATGCCGCTGTAGACCCGGGCCAGAGCGATGTTCTCCAGCACGGTCAGATCGTGGAGCAGATTGAACTGCTGAAAAACGAACCCAATGCGTCGGTTACGCACCTGCGACAGAAGCACGTCAGACATGCCCGCCACATCATCATCGCCCAGCCGGAAGTCGCCACCCGAAGGGACATCCAGGCAGCCCAGGAGGTGCATGAGCGTAGACTTCCCCGACCCGGAGCTGCCCATGATCATGACAAACTCGCCGCGGCGGATCTGAAGGTCAACACCGTCCAGAGCGCGGACGACATTGTCGCCCATCGTGTAGTGGCGCCGGATGCCGCGCATGGTCATCAGGACGTCGTTCATGATGCGTCCCTCTCCCGTAGCGCAACCACGGTGTCCCCATCCCTCAGCCCTTCTTCCACCTCAATGTGTGTCGCGCTGAAAATGCGCCCTTTGATCGGCACTTCGCGCAACTCTCCTCCCGCTTCCCGGAGGACGACGAGCTGCCCCTCACGCTCCTGGACGGCCTCGCGCCGGAGGACGAGACGTGGGCGGGCAGGCTCCACGATCAGTTCCACGACAGCAGACATGCCCGGGCGAAACTCGACACCATTGCCTGTCAGAGACACGGTCGCGTTGAACATGGTCACCCCCGAACGGCCCAACTCGTAACCTGACGGAGCAACGTCCGCACGGTCGCGACCAACTCCACCCACCTCTGTCACTTTCCCCGCGAACTCGCGCCCGGGGAAAGCCGGAAGACGAATGGTCGCAAATGTACCCGGCACCAAGGCCTCAATATTGGCCTCATGCACCATGATCTCGACCTTCATCTTACCCAGGTTGACGATGTCGGCGAGACGATCGCTCCGGTAGCGCTTTTCACCGGGTTTGTACTCGGTCCAGCCGCTCGTATGACGGTTGTATTGCATGCGCACAGCCATGATGCCGGCGCGCGGCGCACGCACCTCAGTCGCCCCCAGTTCCTCCTCGATCCGCGCCTTGTCATGCTGGCTCTTGGCAATGCGGGCTTCAGCCCATGCAATCAGATTGGTCGCTGCCTCCAGACGCCGCTCCTTCGCCCGGGCACCGCGATCAACCTGAGCCTGGATTCTCTCCACGCTCTTCTTGATCGCCACCAGCTGGTCGGCCGGCATCCCCTTCTCTTCAAGGCGAATCCGCGCTTCGACCTCAGCCACCGTGGCGGCCAATGTCTCAACTCGACGCTGGTAGGGCTCCAGCATTGCTTCGGAGATGAACCCCTTTTCCAAAAGCCGGGTTTGGCGCTCACACTCACCCGTCGCGTCCGCCAGGTCCAGGCGGGCAATCTCAAGCTCTATCTCAAGCTGCCGACGTTCTTCCGGCTTGAGCCCCTCCAATGCGTCGGCCAGCTCCAGCTTGGCCTTCTCAAGGCGCTTGCCGAATTCGCGCAGGTTGTTGGTCTGGTAACAGTCAGTGTACTGATAGCTGGCCTCGTAAGATGCCTTGTCCTGCTCGGTGTCGTGGAGCGTATATGCAACATCTTCGAGGCGTTCCCTGGCGTCTGCGTCGTCCACCCGCATGACGACATCGCCCGCGTTAACCCGCCTGCCGCTGGGGGTCACCTCGAGGAGTTCCCCGGTAGCGGTGAGTTCGACCGGTTCGGTGTCGAGACTAACGAGCCACCCGCGTTCGACCACCGTTCGGGCCAGCTCGCGCGTCTCAACCGTATAGGGCACGTGATTCGTTTCCGGCCGAGTCTGTTCCCGCCATCGGAAGAGCCCGAACGCTGCACCGCCAACCGCGGCGAAGGAAATGAGAATTGTCAGGATGCGTTTCATAGTCGTCATCAGGTCTCGAACGGAAAAATGACCTCAGCCATCGCCCCGGGCTTCAGTTTTACGCCCTGCTGCTCATCAACCTCAACCCGGATGAAGAAGATGCTCTCACCCAAGGTCTCATGGGATGAGTAAAGTCCCCTGGAACCGTCCTTTCGCTTCTTGCGCTGGAAGAGGAATTCCACCTCGGTCACCCGCCCTTTGAGGGTGGTATCGGTCAACGAAGGGATACGGACATCCACGCCCAGTCCACGGCTGACTCGTGTGTAGTGTTTCTCCGGCATCGCGAGGCGGATAAACATCCGTGTCACATCCGCAATCTCCATGATCACGACACGTTGTCCCACCTGACTTCCCACCGTGATTTTTGCCCAGACCCCGCCGCTGTAGACCTTGCTGTATTGCGCCAGGCCGGCGCGGGGAGCTCGGATCACGAGGTTCTCCTTGCGCTTCAGCATACTGTCCAGGCGCTCCTGATACCGTCGTTCATACCGCTCGGCCCGGCGCAGCATATAGCTGTTCCTGGCGTTCTCTGTCTCGACCCGTTTCGCGTAGGTTGATACGCTCAATTCGCGCGACAAGTGGTCAAACTCCGCTTGGCACTGCTCAAGAGGCGTCACCCCCTCCTCGGCCTTGTCGAGACGGAGCTTTGCAGACTCCAGCTGCAGCTCAGCCCGACGCCGGTCACGTTTCAGTCGGGCAATCTCCAAAGGGGAAAGGGCCGTCCGGACAGTGCGTTCGACGCGTTCGATCCTGCGGTTGAGGAAGTCGAGCCGGATCGTGGCCAACGTGTGGCTCAGACGAGAGGCAAGAAGGCCGGCGGTCTCCTCTTGATCGCGGAGACGCTCGAAGCTCAATTTCTCGATCTCCAGCAGGTTCCCTGCCCGCTCCAGGTAGAACTCGTTCTCCCGCGCTCGGATGGCAATATTCTCAGCCTCCGTCTTGCGCTGATTCGCCCATGTCTTGACCCGGGCCTTTCGCTTCTTTATCTCCTCGTTCGTGTCGGCTGGATCAAGCTTGGCGATCACCGTTCCTTCGCTCACCTGTTTGTCCTCGTCGATGAGCCAGGCCACTTTGGGCCACCCGTGGACCCGTTCCACCGCCACGTTGGCCGTGTCAGCCGGCTGCAGCTCTCCGGAAGCGTGGAAACCACCCTCCTCCTCGGTCGTGCCGCCAGGTTCCTCCTCGGGAAAGGTCCCGAACATGGTGACGTCACGCCCCAGCAGCTCCTGGTCGTCAATCACGAGATGGCCGTCAACGAGAGTTCCGGTGACATGCTGGTAGACCCCGTCCAGTGCCAGGTGGTAGTCACCGTTCTCAGCCTTGATGTAGGATGCGGGGATGGCTGGCCCCTCGATGGGGGTGGATGACGTCAGTTCACACTCGGCTGTGATGCCGACTCGAAGCCACGCCGGAGTCAGGTCCGCCTTGATGACCACGTCGTAGACCATGACCCCGGTCTCACCGGCGTGACGCGACTGGTCCTCGTCCTTCTCGCTCCGGTCGTGCGACAGTGTGCTGAAGGACTCGATCGTGCCCGTCAATGTCTCTTCGGGATGGCCAGTCGCCTGGATGGTGACCAGATCTCCCGCACTGAAATAACGACGCTCAGATTCCAGCAGTACTCCCTTGAACGCCAGTGTGTTCTGGTCCGGGATCCGCATGAAAGCGAAGTTCTTCCACATCTTGTGGCCGGTCCGGGCTGCGTACTTGCGAAACATCGACAGGTACATCACGTGCCCGGAGATGGGGGCCTCGATTGTCGTCTTCGCCAAGTCCTCACGGCTCTCCTCAATCCGCTCCTCCAGGGTCTCCACTCGTGTGTTCGCTCCTTCACGCCCGATCTTCGAAATCTCAGCGTTCTCCGCGATTTCGTGCTGGAGCTTCCCAATCTCGAGCTCTACGTTGGTAATCCGCAGTTCGGTCTGTCGAATCGTGGACGCGTGAGTGGGGCGTGACGTGGTCCTGAGCATTCCCTCGCGGTACGCCACGCGAGCCCGTTTCTCCAGATAGGCTTTCTCCTCACGGTCGATCTCGGCAGGCGAGATCATCCCCTTCTCAAATCGCCGTTCGGCCGTGGCGAAGTCCTTCTCCGCAGCCACGAACTCAAGCCGAGCGACTTTGAGGCGCCCCTTCGCGATAGCGACATCATCCTCTTCCGGGATCGATCGGTAACGCTCGAGCTGGACCTCAAGGACGGAGAGGTTGTCCTGCAGCCCGGCCAACTCATCATGCAAAGCCATGTCACGGTTGCGAATATCGGTGAGACGGCGCTTCAGATCAGCCTGGACGACCACCCGTTCATGCTCCAAGTCGGCAAGACGACGTTCGATGCTTTCCTGATCGAACTCGGTGATGACCGTGCCCTTCTCGACCAGCGAACCGTCGGGAACGACGTACTGCAGCTGAGGATAGTTGAGCGGCGCTGTGATGGTCTCTGCCTGTTCGGCAAAGCAACGCACGGTGATCCTCGTGCGGAAGGAGAAAGACCGCTGCTCAATGCGTTCCGCAGCACTGCGCGGAGCCAGGAACGCAACGGCCGCCAGGCCAATAAGGAAGGGAAGCGATGGCGGCGGGAAGCGGAGCAGGTGAGGATGGTCGTCGTCGAGTTCGAGCAAAAGCAAATGGCCTCTTCAGAGGCCTATCTCCATTTCCGTTCGGACGCTGCGCAGACATCAAGTCGCGAGAACAGCTTGTCAACTCATGTCGTCGTCTGTCAGCACACAGGGCAGTTCATACTATAACGCGCGAAGCGCGGAGTGAATTGGCCCTGCACACATTAGAAGCGACTGAAAAGACGCCGTGAGTGCGATAAGGTATGGCCCTGTCACGCCCCAGAGCCCCTCTCGCTACGGAGCCAACTCAATGCACGGCTGGACCGGCACGATTCTCCACATTGATCTCACCGCCGGAACACACACCTTCGAGCGGCCATCCCCCAGTCTGTACGAAACCTGGCTCGGAGGCAAGGGCCTGGCCGGCTACTATCTGAGCCCTGATGTAACACGACGCTGGGACGCCCCGGAGATGCCGCTCATTCTCATGACCGGTCCGCTGGTAGGTACCGCCTCACCGACGTCCGGCCGTTGCTGCGTAATGTCACGCTCTCCACTCACCGGCACGATTGGTGATACCTCGGTCGGCGGCACCCTCGGCAACCAGTTGAAGCGTGCCGGACTCGACGGCATCATCGTCCGTGGCGCCGGTACGCGTATGTGTGGTGTGGAGATCGTGGACGACACCGTCGTGGTGGTCGACGCCGAGGATCTGCGTGGAACGGACACGGAGACGTGCGCCGCACGCCTGAACGGGAAGGGCGCGACAGCCCTGATCGGGCCGGCCGCGGAGAATGGCGTGCGATATGCCAGCATCATGGTCGACTCCGGACATGCTGCGGGGCGGAACGGTCTCGGCCTGGTGTTCGCAGCCAAGAACCTGAAGTACATGACAGTCAAGGGAACAGGCAAGGTCCACGTCCTTGATCCAGACGGCCTCAAACAGGCTCGGGAAGATGTCTTCCGGCAGATCGCGGCCAGCCCGGTTCTGCTGGGTGAACTCGGAATCGCCCAGTACGGCACCGGCGCACTGTACGACCTGATGGATAGCCGCCGGATGATGCCGACCGCCAACTTCCGCGAAACGGTTTTTGACCGGGCCCGAGTCGCAAATGCAGCAGCATACAAGGAACGTTACGCACCGAAGCGGACGGGGTGCAATGGGTGCCATATTCTCTGCAAGAAGGTCACGGCGGAAGGAACCCACCTGCCCGAATTCGAGACCATGTCCCACTTCAGCGCCCTCCTGGGCAACGACGACATCGACATCGTCACCCAGGCCAACGCCCTGTGTAACCGGATGGGCATGGATACCATCTCGGCAGCCGTCACCCTCGCCTGCCATGCAGAGCTCACGGGGGATAGCATTTCCGGCAGCCGCATCCTGTCCCTCTTGGAGGACATCGGTCAAGCAAGAGGGCTCGGGGTAGAACTGGGACGAGGTTCACAGCGCTATGCGGAAAGCCAAGGGGAACCGGAGCTGGCCATGGCTGTGAAAGGCCAGGAACTGCCAGCCTACGACCCGCGTGGCGCCTATGGGATGGCGTTGGCCTACGCCACCTCGACGCGGGGCGGCTGCCATCTGCGCGCCTACCCCATCAGCCACGAAATCCTGCGCAAACCCGTGGCGACCGACCGCTTCTCATTCGCAGGCAAGGCCCGCATTGTCAAGATTGCCGAGGATGCAAATGCGGTGGTTGACTCGCTGACCGCCTGCAAATTCGTGTTCTTTGCGTCATCTCTGGAGGAGTTCGCCAAAGCCTACTCGGCGGTGACCGGAGTCCCATCCACGGCCCAGGATCTGCTCAGGATCGGCGAGCGCATCTGCTACCACGAACGCATCATGAACGCGCGCAACGGGTTTTCCGCAACCGATGACGACCTCCCGAAGCGCTTCTTCGCAGAGGGAGGAAGCAGCGGCAACGCCATCGACATCAAGCCTGTCGATCGCGACGCGTTCCTCAATGCGCGGACCAATTACTACGCGGTACGCGGCCTCGATACAAACGGACGGCCACTGCCCGCGAAGGCCGGGGAACTGGGGTTGGAGCTCCATGCAGAAACTGATTGACAAGTACGCAGCGAAGATGGTCGAGGCAGGACTGGCTGAGCCGGGGGCTCCGGTGGTCGGCGGCCTGGATGCGGAACTGCGCTGGAACCGCGATGCCCCCGAGTGCGCCGAACTCGCCCGACTGTTCGAACACCTGAACATCAACTCTCTGGTGTACGCCGAGCCGGCCGAGCCTTACCGGAGCATCATTGACTACCTCGCGGCGCAAGACGACCACGTGCAGCCCAACGACTCCGAAACACGCACGTTCATGCATGACCTGCCTGTGATTGACGACTTCAGCGCCGCCAGCATGGCCGCAGAGCTCAAACGCCACAAAAGCGTGATCATCCGGAACCGTGGAATCGTGACGTGGGGAACAGTCAGCCCGGAACAGGCGTTTGTCTTCTTCAGCTCCGCCTGCTTCGCCTGCTTCGTGAAGTTCTTCTCCGACTACCTCTATGCGGCGAAACAGGGCACGCTGACAGCCAAACAGACACGCCTCTTTGAGTCGGTCGCGGATCAGCTGTACCCGCTCCCGGAAACGCCGCCAACACTGATGCGGGGACCATTCACCAACGAGACGGATGTGTACAACGCCGTGATCGAGGCGGGACGAAAAACCGTCGAGTACCGGCTCGTGGACTCCTTCTTCGGCAACGTCTCTTACCTGCACGACAACACCCTCTATATCAGCCAGACCGGTTCCTCCCTGGACGAGCTCGAAGGGTGCGTAGATCCCTGCGTGCTGGACGGTTCAAGCTGCGCCGGCATCACGGCGTCGAGTGAACTGACCGCCCATCGTGAAATCGTTCTCGGCACCGGCCGACAAGCCATCCTGCATGGACATCCGAAGTTCTCGGTCACGCTGTCGATGTACTGCGACAAGTATGGCTGCGACCGGCGTGACCGTTGCCACACGCGATGCGCCGACTACCGCGCCATCGACGATGTGCCCATTGTTCCCGGCGAGGTCGGCACCGGCCCACATGGCCTCTGCCACACCCTTCCCCCGGCGATGGAAGGCAACCGGGGAGTCATCGTCTACGGTCACGGCCTCTTCACAACCGGCCAGGACGACTTCAATGAGGCGTTCAGTAGCCTGCTCAGCATCGAGCGTCTGTGCCGGCAGCGCTACTTCGAGCTAGTCGGGGGGTAAGAGCGGCTTTGGGAGGTGCCAGGCAGGTCCGAGGGCCTGACTTGGCCTCTTCGGTGCCTGGACAGAGCCGCGACTTTCGGGAGCGGCGCCCCGGGGTAGTACCAAGCAAGACCGCTCCCGTTAGTCGCGGCTCTGACGGTCAGCCCAGGTGCCGCCTGTTCAGTGGGTCGGGATCTCCGAGACCAACCGGCCGTGGGGCGGCCTCGCTCTCTCACGGAGGCTGAACTACGCACTGGGGCTGCCGCGGCCGGGGCCGCCTTCAGGGAAACATGGTCCGCAACTGCCGGGCTGGCCAGGCCTCACCCCCATCGCGCGGATCCGCGTGAGTCGCTTCTCCATCTCTTCCGAGTCAAGGGGATCCACCTTGACATACTCACTATCGGAGAACAAGTCATCATCGCTGAAGCCATGGTGGTAAAGAAGCGATTGCATGGCGGACAGCGCCGCCACGGCGTGCTTCGACAGGTCCGCCTCATACGAGTTCTTCCAGGCCCGCAGGATGCCCCGGCGCTGAGCTGCATCGGCGGCGGACCAGGCGGACAGCCCCGGGGCCAAGTGACCGTAAATGCTGGCGAGATCATCCCACAGCGTGCTCATCACCGGTACGCCCGAGTGCTCTCGATCATAGGGATCAAAGAGCAGTATGTAACGTCCATACTCCGCGAAGCACCTGTCGATCTCACCACCGACAGCCCACCATCTATCATAGCCGATGTAGCCGTCCGTGTGGGGTGCATTGACGATGTCCGGCAACCTGTAGGCGGCGGCTGTGAAGTCGGCGAGCAGCGGGAAGAGGGTGAGAACGGCTGCCCTGGCTGAGCGAGTGGAGATAACGTCGATCTCGTCACAGAACGCCTGCGCCGCACGGCGGAATTCAGTGACTTCACGTCTGTCTGTAAGGCGCGTGGTCATGGTGTCCTCGTAACCCCCAACCAGCAGCAGCGCCGCCCAGTTGCCCGCTGTTTACCTGTAGGCATCCCGCCGGTCCTCTACGGACAGCATGGAGACGATCTTCTCGGTCTGATCGACGATGAAGAAGAGCCGGAACTTGCCAATGCGGTACCGCCACGTGTCCGGCTGGTAGCCCCTCAGCTTCCTGATATTCGGGCCAAGAAAGGGATCGGCTCGGAGTTGAGGGTAGACGTAGTCGGCAAGTTTGCGCTGTATGAAGCGGAGCTCGCGAGAAGACAGCTTTGTGAGCGTCTTCTGGAACTCCTCCGTCTCAAAAATCCGGAAGTCAGACGAACTGCCCGCGTCCTGCCTTGGCATCTCTCACTCCCCGGCTCAAGCTTCGGTTCAGTTCGACATTGCCCTCTACCTCTGCCATCTCGAATTCATCCACAAACTTCTCGGCTTCCACGTAGCGTGAGGCCGCGGTCTCAATGAAATTCGAGAGCGCGCGGTTCTCGCGGCCCGCGAGTGTCCGAAAACGCTCGTATGTTTGATCGGAGAGTCTCAGCGTTACCGTCTTGGACATAGTCTGCCTCCTGAACGGTGATTCTATTGTCTGCTAATAGAATACATTCGACCACATGTCAAGTCAATCGTCACCCACCACGCGGCAAGACCGCACGTTGTCGCGAGAGCCCTTCGTGCCCAATGCTCCGGGTCCCTCCTTAGTCCGCATTTCCCATGGGCAGGACACTTCGGCGTTTGTTTCTCGCTCTGGCAGAGACCATTGAGAATCAGTGGTCGATCCTCGGGCAAGACACTGTGTTTCCGGGACCAGAAGGCAGTGCCCACCCGTTGGGTAAACTTGGGGCACGCCGATCCGCGCTCTCACCGCACGGGGCAGTGGTCACCACAGCACCCGCTTGCGAAAGCAAGGCTCGACCCACCCCAAGTCTATGAGAAATGCGGGTTAGGCGAGACGAGTGGACACGAACAGACCGGAGTCCTTCGATATCGCGATCCGACCTTCTCGGGCAACCATGTCCGCGATCGTCTGGTCGATCTCCCGGAACTGCGCCTCCGTGGCGTCCATGAGGCTTCCCATGGAACGGACGTATGCCGACAGCGCCTGGGCGGAGGAGACGATGAGGTCATCGTCGTACCGATGCACGGCGATCTCACCGAAGTGAGACCGTAGCAGGTCTCCACCATTCTCCAGCGTGAACGATGAGCTCAGCTCGTGCAAGCTGGGGACCGACTCCCGGATGATGTCATGCAGTTCGTGCATGTGAGTCTTGCCGTTGGTCGCCGCGTAGAACACCCCATCCGCGGTGAGCACGCGAGCAATCTCAGCCAGTGCACGCGACAGGTCGGAAATGTGGTAGAGCATGTGGTTGGCGATTACACGGTCGAAGCTGCCGTCCGCCCATGGGATCGCCTGCGCATCAATGACCTGGAAGTCGACCCGTTCCTCTCCCAGCACGCTGCGTGCTTCCGACACCATGCCTGGTGAGGCATCGCTCAACACCAGTTGGCACCCGGAAGGAAGCGTCTGAATGCGCCCTCCCCACAAACCGCCTGGGCCACACCCCAGCTCAAGGATGCGCGTAGCGCCTCGCAGATCAAACTGCTCGAACAGCCAGTCGGCCCAGCCTTTCGGGTTGGTGCTGAACCGGGCATGGAGAGCCACCCGACTGGACAGGTTGCCGGAGTCGCCGTATTGATCTCTCAGTAGACGCGTGTCCATGTTCTCAAGTCTGCTCCCGATTCCTGCGATCTCGATCCGAGTGGTGAGGTACGTGTCCACACGACAAACATGTACCAAGGAAGGAACTCGTCAATGCTCCCCAACTACTTCCACATCGGAGCTGCGAAAGCGGCGTCAACGTATCTCTGGCGCGTGTTTGCGGAACACCCGGAGATCTGCGTCCCCACCCATGACAACTGCAGCTTCTTCGTCTGTGCGTATCACAAAGGGCTTGAGTGGTACCGACAAACCTACTTCCCCCACTACAACGGCCAAGCGATCATGGCGGAATTCAGCAATCCCTACATGCTCTTCGAACCCGCCCTGGTCCGCATCAAGCGCGATCTCGGGGACGTCAAGCTGTCGCTCAATCTCCGCAACCCCATCGATCTCGCCTACGAGCAATGGGTCATGCAAAAGCATGTCCAGGGAGAACTCGGGCGCGTCTGGGAGGAGGAAATGCACTACACGATCGAACGAGCCCTCGAACGGTCTTGGCAGATGTTCCGGTCGTGGATAGAACCCGGCTTCTACGCCCAGCACCTGAGAAACGTCTACCGTCATTTCGAGCCCGAGCGCGTGCTGGTCATGTTCTACGACGACCTGTGCGCCGATCCGGATGCGTTCGTCAAGACCTTCTTTGAATTCCTCGAGGTAGACGCGAGCGTCGAGTCAGCTCTGGTGGACCAACGAATCGGTTTCCCGGGCGACAAGGGCTCAGACACCGTGACAGGCGATATCGCCCGGGGGCTCTCGGAGGAACTCCGCGCCGAGCTCCGCCTCGTGTTCAAAGACGACATCGCCGAACTCGAAGACATGACCGGACGCGATCTGAGTGCGTGGACATAGGAACGCTCCTCCCCCGGATACGCGTCAACTTGCGGGGCACAGCTCACTGATCGACAGGGCAATGCGTGACGAAGGACAACTGGTCACTTGCTCTCGGTTGCAGCGTCGGTCAACGCGCGAGCGGAGGCAAACGGGGGAGCGAGGTCCCCCGGCGGGGCGTGGGGCTGGCCCCACATCCTCCGTTCCAAATACTGGCGCCCCTCCGGGCGTGACCGCGGAGGGGCGCACAGAATCAGTAGCGGGAACCGGTGATCAGTCGTCCTGCGGCCGCGTGTAGGGGCACGCCAGCATGCACTTCTCGGCGACGCAGGGGCGTACCTTCAGGATCGTGTCCTGCAACGTCATGCCTTCGGCCAGAGCTTCGGCCGTGACCTTGTCAGGGATGGGAGCATTGCTCTTGGAGCCGGTGTACAGCACGCCTTCCTCAGGTACGAGGCCATAGCGCAAGGCCCAATCACAGCGGACCTGTTCGACCGGTTTGAAGGCCAGTTCAGTGCCATCCACGTCGATGCTCACAGTGTCCTTGAAGGCATCGACTGTGCAGTGTGTAATGCAACGGTCACAGCCGCCGTCACACTCGGTCCGCAAGCCTGTGAGGTCTGCCAGAGCATCCTCACTGAGCTCGGCATCCACCACGATTGCCAAGTAACGCATATTGGCCCCGAACTGCGGATTACGCACAAATCCGCCCTTGGTCAACGTGCCAAGTCCAGCTGCCACCGCAGCGAAGCGATTGGTGAAGGCATTGGGTTGCGGCCCGCGGGGGTTGGCTGCAAACGAACCGGTGCCACACAGATCGTACGTAGCCGCGGCATTGACGCCCCATCCCTTCAGCTTCTTGATCAGCCCTAACGCAGCAAGACGTAGCTGTCTGCGGCTCTGGTAGGTCGAGAACGCGTATGGGCCGATCGCTTCTGCCGGAGACGTGATCGTGGCCTCGACGGTCTGAGCCGGCATTCGGATTCCCAGAACGATTACGGACTTGGCACTGTCCAGGTAGTCAGCCGGTCCGAACACCTGACGGGCCTGTTCCGTAACCTCAGCCGACGATGTGATCCAGCGCTTGCCGGTCTCACGGGCGGAGAGGATCAGTTCGTCCTCGAAAACAGGGCGGATGTCCTCGGTGATGGCCTGCAGGCGCCCCGCGGACGTGATCCCCACGACATCAGCTCCGCCCTCAAGCGCGGTTTTCTTCGCCACCACAGTCATGTCCAGCCGTTCCGGGAGCGCATCGAACGTGGCATCGCGTCGGATGGGATCAAGTTTGGCGCTGGTCACCACGAAGCAGCGGTAGCCTTTGCGACCTTCACATGTCGCTTCCATGTACTCGTTGACGGCCTGGGCCGCGCTGCGGGCCGGCTCGGTGCCGGTCCCGCCGCGGGTGAATGGGGCGCCGCTGTAACCAAGTTGCTCGAGCCCGTGGGCTATGTAGAACGCGCACTTGTGACCAAGGTAGCTCATCGCGAAGCTGAAGGTACTTCGAGGAACGGCATCCGACTTGGGGTTGACCGGCGGCTCATCTACTGCAACCATCACAACGCTCTGCACATCCGGCAAGAGGCTGGAGAGATCCACTCCTCTGGCCTTCCAGTCATCCGCGCTCTCGACCAGAACCGTGTCCGCACCCCAGGTGATCGCGTCTGCGAGCAGCCTTTCCTGAACGCCACGTTCCGGCGTATCCTGGGCGGGTGTGACCGCCTTCTTGCGGATCGGGGCGGTGGAGTAGTCCTTGTTCCAGGAACGTTTGGCCTTCGGCAGACAGAACTTCAGGCAACAGCCCATGGTCCCACCGCGCATCCCGATTTCTTCAACGCTCTTGAGAATCGACTCTTCCGTGACCTCATCCGGGATGTCCGCGTCCACGCTCAGGCCAAAGTGTTCGGCCCAGGCGCAGCGCCACAGGTTCTTGTCTGCACGCCAGTACTTGTTGCCCTCAATCTCGATCGCGACCTTGCCCTCGACCTCTTTGTCAATGGCATCTGTCGGGCAATGTTTGATACACATGCCGCAATCATCGCACATTGTTCCGCCGGGCATCAGCGGGGTCGCCTCCAGAGGAGCGTCGGTAATGATCGAGACAAAGCGGTTGCGCGGCCCGTACTCGGGACTCATCGCCAGGCCGCTGTAGCCAAGCTCAGTCAATCCTGCCGCCACCGATGCATAGATGTGACTCATGTCCGGCGCAAATGTCGCTTCCAGGTCCTTATAGGGCCGATAGCGCCAGATGTTGCTTGCACTGATCGGGACAGCTCGGTAGCCGGCGTCCTCGAAGAAGCGGGCCATCGTGTAACTCATCACGTCCAGATGGTAGTTCATCAGCATCTGGTAGGAGTACGTGCCCTGATCGTGCGGGCTTACCTCGCCGCCCATCTCAATCATCCCGTCCGTGTGGTGGATCCCACAGACGAGGACCGATTTGGCAGTGGGCATAATCCCTTTGGGGCTCATGAGAGTGGGACACTTGTCCCAGCGCTCGATGTTCCCCACACCCACAAGGTGCGCCCCCATAGTGAAAGCCTTTGCCTTCGCCTCCGCTGTCAGCAACGTGTCCATTCTCTTTCTGGCCTCCTGTTTGCCATGTTCTATCGTGATCGCGCCTGACGCCGCGACAATGCCGTCTGCGGCATCACGTGATCGACGCTCACGCTATGCCAACTCACTGATTACGTCACTCCACACACCGGCCAGGCGAGTCGCCGCCTGGCGCAGAGCGCCGAGAATCTCACTCTTCGTTTCGTCGTGCCATCGATACTCAGGCATGTGCATCCCCAGAGCCCCGAGCAGGTTGCCACCACCACTCTCAACCGGAACGGCCAAGGCAGCCACTTCGCGCTGATGCTGTTCCGAGAAACCGGCCTGTTTCACTGCCTTGAGTGCTCGTTCCAGACTCACACGTGACGCGATGGCGTCCCAACTGTCACCGGGAAGACCTTCATGTCGGAGGATCCCGTCGAGCTCCGCTGGACCACAACACGCCGCCAGCACACGCCCTGTCGGCGTCTGCCACAGATACCCGATCGGGCTCTCCATCGCACAGGAGTCGACCTGAACGGCCTGCGTCCCCAACGCACGCACCAGAACCCGCCGCTGATCCCCTACCAGAGTCGTCAGCACAACGTTTTCCTTGAGCTCCCCCGCCAACTGCCCCACAATGGCCGTCATACGAGGGGGAACGGGCAGGGCAGACGTGATCAGGCGAGCGAGGTCCGCAACTTTGGGCCCTAATCGATAGCGCCCCTCTCCAACGTTGAGCGCGTGCCCGCACATGGAAAGCGTCTTCAACAGGTTGTGCGTGGTCGTGCGCTTGAAGCCCATTTCGTCCGCAACCTGTGCCAGCGCGAGGCCATCCCGCCCCGCACCGCACAACAGCTCGAGGATCTCCAGCCCCTTACGCAATGACTCAACCGGTGTACGTTCTGAAGTCATACCCACATCGATCCTGTATTCTGGGAGGCAATCCTATACTATGGAATGGCATGAGAAGTCGATCAAGTCCTGCAGGTGAGAAAACGCCGCCCGGATGTATGTTGGGACCGGTTGTCTGTGGACCTCTCGTCCAAACAGAGCTCCGGCGAGTGTGAGACGGCATACGTCGGCCTGGTCACATGCAGCCGCTGCTCCATTCGCTCCACCGCCATCATGGAAGGACCGCGCCTCATGGCCAAGCGCCCAAACCTGCTCCTGTTCATGCCTGAGACGCTCCGAGCAGATGCCGTAGTCGGGCCGCCTGGAGGCCGGGCAATCACGCCAAGTTTCGACCGTTTGGCCGACGAAGGCGTCAGCTTCACGAACGCGTTCGCCCAGATGTCCTATTGCACGCCAAGCCGGTGCTGCATGTTCACAGGGCTCTACCCGCACACCAATGGCCATCGCTCGATCTGGCACCTCCTGCAACCGGGCGAACGGAACCTCTTTCAGGACCTCAAGGAAGCCGGCTACCGCAATGTCGTGTTCGGGAAGGACGACATAATCGACGCCAGTTTCACGGATGCCTGCTTCGACGAAACGGCCCTCCGTGTCCCACGGGGAAGCCTGGGGACAGTCACGCCTTCCGAGTTCACCGAACGCCTGGGAGCGGCCATGTACACAGGCTGCCGGGAAGGGGACATCTTCAACGGTGATGATGCCTGCATCGAGAGCGCCCTGCAGTTCCTGGATGAGGACCACGACAAGCCATGGTGCCTCTTCCTGCCACTCAGCTATGCACATCCGCATTACCAGGCGGAGGAGCCATTCTTCTCCATGCATGCGCGTGACGCCGTTCCCGCCCCGATCCCGACCGGTGAACTCTCGAACAAACGGGCGTTCAAGCGTCTGCACCACGCCTTCTACGGAGGGCCCGGTATGTCCGACGCCGACCTCCGCGAAATCAAGGCAACCTACTTCGGCATGATCAGTCGGGTCGACCGCCAGTTGGGCCAGCTGTTGGACAGACTCGAGCAACGCGGGATGGTCGACGACACGGTCGTGGTGGCGTTCTCCGACCATGGCGACTACGCCGGCGACTATGGTCTGGTCGAGAAGTTCCTCGGCGGCTTCGAGGAAGCGATGCTGCGCGTACCGTTGATCTTCAGAGTGCCGGGAACAGCACCCAGAGAAGTCTCCGCAATGTGCGAGATGACCGACCTCTACCCGACCCTGCTGGAGCTGGTCGGGCTCGAGCCCAAGCACTTCCATTTCGGGCAAACGCTGACCGCCCTGATGCGGGGAGACGCTCAAGAGCATCGCGATGCGGTGTTCGCCGAAGGCGGCGCGCTCCCGGGTGAAGCGCAATTCGGGATTCGCGGACTCAGTCCGAAAAGCTGGTACACCGGGCGAGCCCGGTTAGGGCAGACACACAAGGAGATATTGAGTCGGGCCGTCGCCATCCGGACAGCTGACCACCTCTACACCTACTGCCCCGGGGATCGCGACGAGCTCTTTGATCTCCAACGCGACCCGGACTGCATCAGCAACGTCGCCGATGAAGGAAAATACGCGGTCGTGAAGGCCGCGCTGAAGGAACGCATCCTGGACTGGCTTCTGAACACCAGCGACACGCTCCCGTTGGAGCAAGGAGGCCGTGGGTGGCGGTAGGGCAGAACAGTTAGCCCGGGGGAAACGGCACCCCGATCGACAGGGCCTGGCTCCTTGTACGGCGGATGGCCCCCAGCCGCCACCTCAAGACACGGCACGGGGACAGTCGCCGCTACCGTCATGGCCTCTTCGCGCCCTTCGCCTCAAGCAGACGCCTGAGGCAGTCCTTTGCCGGGATGTTGTCCGGATCAAGCTCCAGCACACGCCTGTACCACCGTTCAGCGGAATCCACATCACCCGCCAGGCGAAAGTTGTGCCCAAGCTGTCGACCGGCGAGTATGCGCAGCCTCAAATCATCAGACAGGTCCACCGCACGTTCGAGGTGCCGGTTGACAGTTGGGTACAGGTCAGGCAGGTGGGATCGAGCCAGAGGCATGAGCGTCATCCCCGCATCGTAGTGGTACCTGGCGCTATCGGGATTGGCCTCGGCGCCCCGGCGAAGCAGGGCGAGAGCCCTCGTGACACCGTCCTCACCATCCGGCATCCCCTCGGGATCCTGCTTCCAGGACACCCACTTCGACCAGAGCAACCAGGCCGTATCGGTGTAGGCCCGGACAACCTGGGGATCGAGTTCGACCTGCCGGTAGGCAAGCGCGATGATCCCATTGTAGCTCCCGGGCGGAGAGTCCTCGTTCTGGTGGTGCCAGAGGTGCTCCCCCAGGACCGCTGCCAGCTCGGGGTCGCGCAACTCGTCCAGATGCTCCAGGCACCATGCGGTCGTTTGCGTTAGATCGGTCCGTACGGTCGCTCCGGAGCCGGAATCCACTAGTTCCACATCGGTCGTCTGGTGGACCGTTGCATCTGCGCTGTCTGTGTCACTTACTCCGCGAGCCGTGGCAAGGAGAGGCCGAAGAGCGGCCGGCCCCAACTCACTGGCTTCAATCAGGAAGAGGTACTCCACAGTACCTGCCGTCCCACCGGGTGTACGCTCCGCTGTCAGGCGCCAAACGCGCTTCCCATCATCCTGGGCGCAATGCCACTCCCAGCCTGTTCGCACCCCGTCGGCTGTGGACGTCACGACCACCCGGTTGCCGTCGAAGACCAGTCGAGCGGAGGCAAGAGGGAGAGAGGGACTGCGCAGCTCAAGCAGCTTCGTTGAGCCGGTCACGGCGGGTGACGGTCGGCGACGACTTGCCTCCCCAAGTTGCACCGAACGACACCCCGCCAGAAGCGCCACGGCCCCAACCCACAATATCCGCCGACAGATCATCGCCCGACAGAAACACATCACCTTCTCCCGGTTGCCCAACACGACATGCAGACCAGACTCGTGTGCAACTGCCCTGTTTCTGAGCACGGTTCGGTCGCCGTCCGGAGGCCGCCTCCCACACTGAATCGGACGCCCCCAAAGTGGGAGGCGGCCTCTGGACGGCGACCGATCTGGCCCTCGACGGGAGTTACACCCTCCAATGTGTCTGCCGGACCTTCGGCAGGGGTGCCCGCTCATCCGTAACTCCGAACTGTCGGACCGTCGCCCAATGAGGAGGCAGATGCGTCGACACCTGAATGCGATGCCTACAATAGCACGTAGGAACCGAGTCAGGAAAGAAACGTAAAGACGCCAAACCGAGCGGGATCTTCCGTAGCTCCGCTCTCTGGGCGGAGTTCACCGGGCGCTGCCGTCAGGCGAGCCCGTCGGGGGACATCGGAAAGACTCGCTCTCCAGGAGGAGGGATTCACGAGGCAGCCGCTCAGAGTGCGGCGCTACCCCGGACAGCCGTCTTCCGTAGCTCCGCTCTCCGGGCGGAGTTCACCGGATGCGTCGTCAGGCGAGCCCGTCAGGCGACATCGGGAAGACTCGCGCTCCAGGAGGAAGAACTCGTGAGGCAGCCGCTCAGAGGGCGGCGCTACTATTGGACGCCTGGCAGGCGGGATCTTCCGTAGCTCCGCTCTCTGGGCGGAGTTCTCCGGGCGCTGCCGTCAGACAAGCCCGCGGGGGGACGGCGGCAGCTTCATGTCGACTGCCCCCCTGCTTTCCGGAGTGCCGTACGGACGGTTATTCGCCACGAACAAGACGGATCCTCGTTCCCTTGGCGTCGTTGATCACGACCTTTGGGACCGTGAGCAAGCCGTGTCGATCCACGGCCAACGTGACCGGCTTTGCGGGGCCAACGGTCGCTTGCACGCTGTCTCCCGGGCGCAACTTGAACTTCTGCAGGCGGCGTGGCGTCACGTCGACCGTGACGGGATAAGCAATGCCTTCGTAAATCGCAGTCACGGTCAGGGCGTGCTCCCTCGGAGTATCCACGGGGTCAGCCCAGTCCAGTCCGCGATTGATCCAGCCCTGCAGGTCGCCGTCAGCCGCATGGCCGCTCCCGTAGTTCCGGTTGTCCGAGTAACTGGAGAAGACGGGATAGCTCTGATCCAGGCGATAGCGTGTGAACTGGCGGCCCCAGGCTTTGCAGTCGGCCGGTGCGTCGCGGCTCATGCCGTGGGCCCCGTTGTTCCAATACACGGCAAACGCCTGCCGGGACTGATTGGCTGCCGAGTAGAAGGGCGGGTTGTTCTCCCAGGGGATGGAGCCGTCTTTTCTGCCGTTGGTGGCGAAAATCGGGGGGATATCACCCGTTGCCTTTGAGATCTGCAGGGCCCCGTTCATGTACTCGAGCAAGGGCGTGCCATCGGCAGTGAAAGCCGGCTTGTTGAGAGGACCGCAGGTGCACTCCAGACGCGTAGCACTCCCTTTGCCCGGCTTGGTGCAGGAGTAGACGGGCACCTGGGCGAATGCCGCGGCAAAAACGTCAGGAAAGTGCAGAGCCATGGCGACGGTCCCTGAGCCGCCCATTGAGCCGCCCTTGATGTAGGTCCGCGGAGGATCTGTTCCCAGGTACTTCTGCGCCCAACGGACCAGGTAGAGCAAGTAGCGTTCCGTGTAATTGGGACAAACCGTCTCGGCTGTCAGTGTTGTTTCGTAGATATGCCGATTGTACCCATACCACCACGTGTTGACAGCAGGGCAATGGTCCCGGGCATCACGCGACTCCTTCACTGGCCGCCCAACCCAAACACGATCCATGGGAGAAATGACCACGCTCGTGGCCCCGACAGAGAGGCGGAACTTCGACGGAAGTCCTTCACGCCAGCCATGTCCGACACTCCGAAACACGAGGCAGTTGACCGTCCCCTTCCTCTTCCCTGCGGTCACACCACCGCCTCTGCCGTGCAGGGAGAGAATCAGGTTCTTGCCCTTCCCTGCACCGGCTGCCGGTGCGGCGCTCTTGCTCAACCAGATGGGCTGAATCAAAGCCAGCTTACCTGAAACGCCCTCGAGCAGGGCGTTCTCCCCCGGAACGATCGTTCGATCCTCGGCTCTGTCAGGTGCAGTCACCGTGACAGCGAAGTAGAGTGTCTCGGGATCACCTTTAATGACCGTATGCACAAACAAGCCGCCGCCGGGATCGAGAGGGTCAGTTCCGCTTTCAACGACAAAACCCGCCGGCTCGCCAGGCTCGGCTTTGCGGTCAAACGAAGCCGGATCCTGCCACCAGTCCCGGGCACTGTGACGCTCGACGTGGTGGCCGACCTGGGTCGCCTTGCCGAGCGTAGCGGCCGTGATCGGCACAGAGTGACTGTATACATTGAAGTTTGTCCCCTCCGGCGTGTCACCTTCAGACCACGTCAGGAAGATCTGCCCGTGACGGTAAACAGCCGAGAGCTCGGAGACAGGAACAGCTCCGACCGCAACACAGGCGAGACTCGATACGGCGAGGAAACGGGTGGCAGCAGCACATGACATCATTCAAGTTCTCCCAATCACCGGGATCAGTTGGGGTGACAGCTGCTGGAATGTAGCGCAACGACAATGCCTTTGTGGGGCCACCCGCACTACAAAGTTCGACTTTCACCGAGAAGAGCCCATCTGAAACCGCCGGAAAGGGAAAGGCCATGACCAACTCCACGCCCCCGGGTTCTCTCATCGGCACACAGGTGCTTCCAGTCAATCCAGATCCTGCCGGAAGTATGGTGGATGGGATCCACCGTTTCCTCGACCAGGCGACTGACACGGCTCGGGCCACCCGTGCCGCCCATTGGGCCCGGGATCTCTCCAGCCATGAAGCCTACACGATGTCGACAGAGCCGAACCGGACTCATTTGGCAGAGATCATAGGGGCTGCCGATCCGCGCCTGCCGGTGGTCATGTCAACACCCCTGGTACCCAGGCCGTCGCGCCCCAATTCCGCCTCCCAGTCCGGAAGGAGCTGCGGCACGGCCCGCGCAGTCGCATGGACGGTCATGGAAGGTGTGACAGCAGAGGGGTTGCTGCTCGAACCCGACGGCCACGCACACGCCAGTGTCATTGCCTTGCCCGATTGTGACACACCTCCGGAAGCCCTTGCCGGACTCGTACCGGGGGTTCCGGAACGTGCGCAGTTCGCGCGCCATCTGGTTGGTCAGGGCTGTCGCGTTCTCATCCCGACACTCATCAGCCGGGCCTGCACACACTCTGGCCTGCCGGGGATCAAGATGACCAACATGCCTCACCGGGAGCTCATCTACCGAGCCGCATTCGAACTGGGGCATCACG
Source organism: Lentisphaerota bacterium (assembly GCA_018676675.1). Taxonomy (GTDB): domain Bacteria; phylum Verrucomicrobiota; class Lentisphaeria; order Oligosphaerales; family JABHEG01; genus JABHEG01. Next base: position 11,464 of record JABHEG010000269.1, on the reverse strand, counting down.
TCGTCGGTTACGAGGTCCAGAAAATCCTGGCAGCCGTGGATTGGTTCACCGGCGCAAACAGTGAAAACGACGCGAGTCAGCGCCCGATCGGCGTCATCGGCTATGGTGAAGGCGGTCTGCTCGCCTTTTATGCCGCTGCGCTCGACGAACGCATCTCCGCCACAGCCGTGCTTGGATATTTCGCCCCGCGCGAAGCCCTATGGCAGGAACCGATCTACCGGAACGTCTTCGGTCTGCTGGAGGCGTTTGGCGATGCAGAAATTGCCAGCCTGATCGCTCCCCGAGCACTGGTCGTGGAGGCGTGTGCATGCCCGGCGGTTGACGCCCCCTCAACCGCGACCAAAGGACGCTCAGCCGTCGCCGCTTCGGGACGGATCGACACGCCGCCGGCTGAAGCCGTGGCTGCGGAAATCCATCGCGCGCGGGAACTCACGCAGGGCTTGCTGCCGGCTCCGGTGCTCGAGTTGATCATTCCGGAAGAAGACGCCGCCATTCCGGGTGGCGTCGCGGCCCTGACAGCGTTCCTGGATGCCCTTGGCCTCCCGTGCAACCAGGCCAGTGCCGACCGCCTCGAACCTGCGGACAACATCCCTCCCGCGGACGACCAACGACAGCAGCGGCAATTTCGCGAGCTGGTCGAACACACCCAGACGCTGCTGCGCCAGGCGGAGTTCCGGCGTGCACAGTTCTGGAGCAAGGCGGACACAACGTCTGCTGCATCCTGGGAAACACACTCCGATGCCTACCGCGACCGCCTCTGGCAAGAGATCATCGGTAGACTCCCCCCCGCGTCACTGCCACCTGCCCCAGGAACCCGCCTCATCTACGACGAGCCGGCCTACTCAGGCTACGAGGTGGCGCTGGACGTGTATCCTGACGTGGTTGCCTCGGGCATCCTGCTTCTGCCGCGGGATCTCCGTGCCGACGAACGGCGCCCTGTGGTTGTGTGCCAACACGGCCTGGAAGGAACGGCTCGGGATGTCATCGAGCTCAAGCCGGATGATGCGGCTTATAACCAGTACGCTGCCCGTCTTGCTGAGCGCGGGTTCATCGTCTATGCCCCACAGAATCCCTACATCGGGCAAGACCGTTTCCGGACACTGCAGCGCAAGCTGAATCCGCTCGGCAAGTCCCTCTTCTCGATCATCCTTGAACAGCACGCCGTGACCCTGGAATGGCTCGCCAATCAGCCCTTCGTCGATCCCGAACGGATCGCGTTCTACGGCATCAGCTACGGCGGAAAGACCGCGATGCGCGTCCCATCGCTCCTTAAGCGTTACTGCCTGTCAATCTGCTCAGCCGATTTCAACGAGTGGATCTGGAAGTGCGCCTCGGCGCACCATCACTGCAGCTACCTGTTCACGCCCGAATACGACATGTGCGAGTTCAACCTTGGGAACACGTTCAACTATGCCGAGATGAGTTGGTTGATCTTCCCACGCCCCTTTATGGTCGAACGTGGGCACCACGATGGCGTGGCCCCGGATGAATGGGTGGCCTACGAGTACGCCAGGACGTTCCGACACTACGACCTGATGGGGCTCGGTGACAAGACTGAAATGGAGATCTTTGACGGCCCGCACTCCATCCACGGAGTAGGAACGTTCGCCTTCCTCCACAAACACCTCAACTGGCCGGAGCCGGGCACCGGAGCGTGAGTGCCGCCACCGGAAGAAGAGCAAACCATGCCAGAGACGATCGCCGTTATCGCTGACAGTCACCTGCCCGATTGCAGGGGCAGCGCGCAAGAAGCCGCGCTGCGCTGGGCCGTGGAGAGCTGCCTTGAGCGTAACATCACGGTCATTGCCGGTACAGGAGATCTGACCACGGGGGGAGACCTGCCGACAGCCCAACGCGTAGTGGACGCCATGGATGGTGTGGGAATCCCCTTGGTCCAAACCCCCGGCAATGCTGAGCTGCGGAGACCGCACGACGCCGGTCGGGTTCGCGCCATGTTCTCGACCCCCGACGCCTTCCACGGCGACGGCTGGTCCCTGATCACGCTCGACACAGCCGACCAGGCAGTGGCCGAGCCGGAAAAGGGCCGGTTTGAGCAGCGACTTGCGGAAGTCAACGAGGCTGCGGTCGTGACCCACTGCCCGCCACAGGCCTGGCCGCCCGAGGACCGCGTTTGGCTGGAGAGCTTGTGCCGACGGGGGTGCATCAGCCTGATCCTCGTCGGCCACAAGCACTTCGACGCCACGGGGAATCTGGGCGGCGTCCCCGTACACGTGGTCCGGGGGCTGGACCCTGACAAGGCGAAGCACGCCCCACCCGGAATCGCGATCTTCAGCCGTGGCAACGGAACGTGGTCGCGCGAGGATATCTCCTTCCCCGAGACCGATCCACGGCACTGGTCGCCAGCAGCCAAACGCGAGTTCATTGATCTGCTCGGGGTGTCGACGATGACCCGCACCATGGCTGATCTGGCGGAGGCCGCGGAGGCTGCGGTTGCTTGCCTGGAACTTCGGGCGGATCTGGCGCTGAACGACGATGACGAGCGACTTCGGGATCTCGTGCAGGTCTGGCGCGACAACGGCGGGACCACCCTATCGCTCCACTTGCCGAATCTGCGGTGGGATGTCGCAGCCCAACAGGTCACCGGCACGGATACGTTTGCGGGGGCCGTCGGACTGGCGTTGGATCTCGGAGCCGAACGTGTGACCGTGCATGTTCCGAGGGCATCCGTGGCCCAGATGGCCCCCGGCGGCGTGGCCTGGGAAGCGATGGCGGACGCTTTCGTCAACGGCCTCCGGCCGCTGAATGATGCGGGACTGACCATCGGCATTGAGAACCTGCACATGAACGAGGGCGAACCGACCGACGGCACCCGAGGCTTCGGCTATCTTCCGGATGAGTGCATGGCCTGGGTCCGCCTCCTGCGCAAACGCCTCGGAAACGCCCCCATCGGCCTGCACCTGGACCTGGGACACGCCCGCAACAACGCCCCATTTTCGTCCGAGTGGATCCTCGGCCGTTGGTACGCCGAGGTTGGGACGGAGGCAGTCGGCTACCACCTGCACCAAGTCAACGGAAGCGGCAATCATCAGCCCATCCACGCGCCGTTCGGCCCCCTGATATCCCTGGCCTCCTTCTTCTGGGCCTGGAACAGCGGTCAACTCAACCACGCCCCCATGTTTCTCGAGATCCGCAACGAGCCCGGACGGGCCTCCCGCGATTGCCTGCGGGCTTTTGTCGGTTAGCCTGGAAGCCGGTTTTCCAAACCGGTGCTTCTGTCGCTGTGATCCTGGAGGCCGGTTCTCCAAACCGGTGCTTCTGTCGTTGTGATCCTGGAGGCCGGTTCTCCAAACCGGTGCTTCTGTCGTTGTGATCCTGGAGGCCGGTTTTCCAAACCGGTGCCCGGATGTCCGCCGGTCAAGGATGACCGGACCTCCACACACACCCTTGGCTATCCCACCTTCTTCACGTAGACGTAGCCGGTCAGGGATGACCGGACCTCCACACACCCCCCTGGCTATCCCACCTTCTTCACGTAGACGTAGTACGGCGACATCATCAGACCCTCGTAGTTGGTGAGATAGCCGCGCACATGAATCGGCCCGCGCTTCAGTTCCACCTCGAACGTCGCGCCGACATCACCATCGCTGATCGCCGTGCTCATCTGCGGGATGCCACTGATCTCCAGCAGAGCGTTCTGCAGGTTGATGGCCTTGCCGCCGGTGTAGGACGCGTGTGCGTGCTCTGCGATCGCATCGCGCCTGAACACCACATCGTCGCCATCAATGCCATCCTTGAGGGCATGGCCGGACTCCACAGGCCAACGGCGCAGATCAAACCCGTAGACTCCATCCTCCTCAACGAACACTTCCCACCAGCCGAGGCAGGTCGCCCCGCCTCGGATCTGCTGTTGGTTCCAGACGGCATCGCAATCATCATTGCGGATGTCGTGCGTGCGGAGAACCGCCACCTCCTGGTCAGCAGCCCCAATCGAGATCGGGATTTCCTCGGCCATCTGCTCCGCGCAAACATCCCACCACTCCTCGTAGGCCTCGCGCAACTCCGCAACAAGCTCGGGGTGCTGGTCTGCCACATTGGTCGTCTGCCCCGGATCGACACTCAGGTCATAGAGTTCATCGTGATTGACGAGGCGCCAGGTGTCCTTCATGACGGAGCTCTTGCGCCACTTGATTGGGTTGGAGACGCGCTGTGTGTCGGTAACAACAACCCGCTCCCGCCACTTGGGGTCGCTGCTGTCGCCGTGGATGAGCGAAGTCACGCTGTCGCCGTGGAAGGTCCGCTCCGGGGGAACGGGAACACCACAGAGGTCAAGGATGGTCGGCATGAAGTCCACGTAAGATGTCAGTTCCTCTACCGGCTGTCCCTCCTCGATGCCTCCGGCCGGCCAGCGCATGAAAAACGGAATGCGGTGTCCGCCGTCGTACTCGCTGCCTTTGAAGCCGCGCATGCCGGCATTGTAGACGCCGGGCTCGCGTCCTGCCGCTCCGCCGCACTGCCCATTGTCACTCATGAACATGAGTATGGTGTCATTCTCCAGCCCGAGTTCGGCGAGCTTGGCTCGGAGGGTTCCGAAGTTCTCGTCGATGTTGGTGATCATCCCCAGGAAGCGGGCATAGTTCTCCCGTTCTGCCTGATCAGTGTAAAGGCCCTGGTACTCGGGCTCGACGTTGTACGGCCCATGCGGTGCGTTGGTGCCGATGTAACACAGGAATGGTTCGTCACGATGGTCCTCAATGAACGAAAGTGCTTCCCGGAAGAAAACGTCAGTGCAATACCCGTCAAAGGCGCGCGGCTCTCCGTTGACCAGGTAGGTGTCGTCGAAGTAGTCGTTCCCCCACCAGTCCGGTCCCTGGCTGATGCCGCCGCCGCCATGGCACACGACCGTCTGGAAGCCCCGGTCCTGCGGGCGATACGGATAGTCATCCCCCAGATGCCACTTGCCGAACATGCCGGTGGCATAGCCGGCTGTCTGAAGCGCGTCTGCAAGTGTCCACTCGTTGCGCCGCAGCAGGGAGCGCCCACCGATGGTGTGCCAGACGCCGGTTGAGTTGCAGTAATGCCCGGTCATCAGCCCCGAACGGGTGGGGGCGCAGGTCGTGCCGGAATGGAACTGCTCGAAGTGCACAGATCGACCGTGGAAGGCGTCCAGGTTGGGGGTCTGGATGAACGGGTGTCCGTTACACCCGAGCGGCGGATAGCCTTGATCGTCTGTCAATACCAGCACCACATTGGGTCTGCGCACATCGGCCATCGTTATCTCCTTAACAGATAGGCAGCTGGCTCCCAAACCTGAAAGCCACTTCAGGATAGGGGCTCAGAATCGGGTGCCGTCCCCCAACGGGCTCGCGCATAGCGTACGAGATCATCACACGTCTTGCCGACAATGAGGCATGTTGCGGGGAGCAGGGGTAGCGCGTAGCGGCCCCATGCGAACGGCACCCACGCGAGCAGCAGCACGAACGCCACCCACCACCAGCAAACGACGATGGCAAGGCCCTGCCTGGCTCGCCCCTCGGGCATGTCATTCAGACAGCACCACGCCTGAAAGCCGGCCATACCGGCCACCGCAGCCATGATCAGAGGGGAAGCGACCAGGGTCTGTCCCAGGAAAGCCAAACGGGTAGGGATCGTGTGCAGCGCGCCCCGAACAAAGGTCTCCTGAATCCCGGCCGTCAACGCGTGCTCCCGGAACAACGCGACAAGCCCATTGAAAAAGGCTGGATAGAGGGTCGGATTCGGGACCACGAAGAACACGAAAGACAGAATCCCCCCGCCCGCCAAAACAATGGCCGCCTCCCGATGGGCCACCCGGCGGCGGTGCGCCTGTCCCGCGACGGCCCACACGCCCAGGCAGACACCCACGGCCGCCACCACCAGAGAGTTCATCTTGGCACCGCAGGCGCAGGCCAGGCTTCCCCCGATCCCAAGCGCCAACAAGACTGAGCGCCAGTCGAAACGCCGCCTCACGCCACGGCGTTCATCAAAGGCAGACATGTACAGAAGCACGGTCAGACAGGCGAACAGCAAGGCAATCATGTCGATCAGAGCAAGACCGTACGCATGTACCATCACTGGATGCACCGCGCAGATGCTGCCGGCTAACAACCCCGCAGGACGACTCCCGCAACGGCACCCGATCAGCCCGATGATGACCGCACAGCACATCGCACAGAGCACGACCATGGTGCGAACAATCCGTATTGCGCTGCGATCGGCGGGGAGGCGACCATTCTCCTTCATTGCCGCTGCGGTCTCAGCAGTTGCCCTCATTGCCACGGCGTGACGTTTGTCGTAGGCGGGTCCGCTCCCCCAGTGCCCTTTCTCCGGGTCGAAATTCAGGTAAAAGGAAGCCATCAGGTCAGGCGTGCCAATGCATCGACCAAAGAGGTTGAGGTAGAGTCCCATCAGGTACCGCCCGATGGGTGGGTTCTCCCGAGCCGGCAGGAGCTGCCAGTCCGGATGGTTGACATCCCGTTCGTGGGCCAGAAGATGGTAGTAGTAGGTCGAGCCGACCCAATAGACTTCGTCGATGTCAATCCCGCGGTCCTTTCGGAACAGGCTGACACAGAGAACGATCACGGCCGGCGCCAAGACCACGAGCCACTTGCGTTGTCGGGAAGAAAGTTGCATACCCACTAACGTAGCGGCGGCAAACGGGAGTTTCGAGTCCCCGAAGCGATGCCCTCGTCTCTCCGACAGAGCCCTGACCAACGGGAGGGGACAATCTCCGACAGAGCCCTGACCAACGGGAGGGGACAATCTCCGACAGAGCCCTGACCAGCGGGAGGGGACAATCTCCGACAGAGCCCTGACCAACGGGAGGGGACAATCTCCGACAGAGCCCTGACCAGCGGGAGTAGGTCGCCGCACAGGAAGACCGCTCCTGTTAGTCGCGGCTCGGTTCAGACGTCGAAGACCGCTTACCCTTCGGGGACTGGGCTGCGGCTCAGTCTGGACAACACCATCAACTGCCGGTCAAGCCTTCGTTCCAGAAGACGTAAAGCCCGTCTTTGCCGGGAGCGACAATGTCGAGACGTCCGTTGCCATTGAGATCCCTGACCGCGAAATGGATTCCCACGCCTGTTCCCTCACGGGTAGGCCCATGGTCGATGACTTGTTTGGCGAACGACTCACCCGTCCACTTGAAGTAATAGGTGCCAACATCGTCGCTGGATCCGGGATCCCTGCCGTTGTGAGCCCGGTAGCGTTTCCCCGTGACCAGCTCGTTCTGACCATCGCCATCGATATCCACCCAGAACAGATCATGGTACTGGCTGTTGCAGGGATCGATGTCGTGCCGGATCCAGGTGCGCGTTCCCGCCTCCAATCGCTGTTCGTACCACTCCAAACCGTAGCGATGAGCCCCGCCAACGATGAGGTCGGGGAGACCGTCCCCGTTGACATCCGCAACCAGAATGGGGACACTTGCGCTGCCCAGATCAAACTCCGGGTGCCAGGTCCATTCCTGTTCGTACGGTAGCTCGGGGGCCTCGAGCCAGCCGTTGTTGAGCACAATGTCGGGGCGCCCGTTGCCGGTGATGTCGCCGCAGCCCAGTCCATGCCCCTGCGTCCGGTCCAGGATTACGTGCTCCTCGAACTCTCCCGTGCCTTTGCCGGCCTCATCAGCCCTGAGCTTGTAGACCCGCAGGGGACCGTTCGGCGTATTGGGAATGATCTCAGGACGGCCGTCGCCATCAATGTCCCACGCCCGAGTCGTCTCGATGTTGCCGCAGGGAGCCACGATGTGCTCCGGCCATTCACGCCCCGCCTCCCCGGGGTTTTCACGCCACCGCAGCGTTCCTCCCCACCAGCCCCCGGTGATGAAATCCGGGCGACCATTGCCGGTGATGTCGAGCGGAATTGTGCTGAAATCGTCAAAGTACTCCCCTTCAGCCTGGACATCCCCAACGGGGTAGCACTCCGAAAAATCAGGTCCTCTGTACCAGAAGGCTCCCGAAACGATATCAAGCACACCGTCACCATCGACGTCAAAGACACCGGCCGATTCGTAGCGTTCGTCGGCGATCAACTGCTTGCGGAACTTGAGTGGCATGTCACTTCCTCCTGATAGTCACGCGTGAACCTGCGGCCCTAAGATAGGGCAGAGAATCGGATCCTGCAGGTCGTTCGTGCCGGATAGACTGACGTCGCTCGCCGCAGGAAAGAGAGCGTCCGGTCTGATAAGACGTGTCTCGGGCGTTGACGTCGCCGTTGGACCGTGCACATTGAGGGGGCCGCTATTGCCGAAACCAGGCGAGAATGAGGGATGGTAACCGCATGACGTTGAAAGAACGCGTTCACTCAGACGCACCGCTGCACATCGGGATGCTGTCAGTGGAACTTTCGGGAGAGGAGATCCGAGCCAAGGCGGAAGGACAAGGCTGGGACCTGGCCTTTGTCGATCTCCAGCATGCTCCCTACTCGGAGCCGCAGCTGGCCGCCTTCCTCACGATGGCAACAGAAGCCGGCGTCCCGATTATGTTGCGGACCCCGCACCCCGACGCCGCGTGGCTGAGCAGTCGCCTGCTGGACTTCGGAGCCGCCGCAGTGCTGATCCCCATGGTGGAAACGTCAACGACCGTTGAGGATGCCGTGGCCAACGTCTACTACCCTCCTCTAGGAAACCGCAGCTGCGGCCTGCGCCTTGCCTACGGCTACGATCCGGCCATGTCACCCCGGGGCTATGCCGATTGGTGGAATGCCAACGGCATCCTGGCGATCCAGATAGAGACGATCGAGGCTGTCCTCAGCGTCAGAAACCTGGTGCAGCGGGGCGTAGACCTCATCCTGTTCGGCGGCACTGACCTATCGTTCAGCCTGGGGGTCAATCCGGACTGCCCGTTCACGTCCGTTGCAGAATGCCGACAGTACGTGTTTGAACAGACGGAAGATCTCGATGTCCGTGTCGGTATGGCAGACCTGCCTTTCGGCCGATTCTGAGTGCTCAGGGAGACTTATCTGTGAGTAAGAAACGACCTGTTCGCCTACGTGTCGGGGCCGGATACAACGACCGCGAAGCCACCTTCTTCCCGCCCGCTGATTGGGATATTGACGTGTTCCCGCATCGTGGCGCGTCGCCAATGACCGAGGCCGGCATCTCGCGGGCGTTCTCACGGTCCGTCGGTGCCCTCCCCATCAGGGAGACGGCCCGAGGCGCTCGCACGGCGGCAATCCTCGTGGACGACTTCCGGCGCCCAACGCCGGCTGAGCCCCTATGCCTTGCCATTCTTGATGAACTCCGCGAAGCCGGCGTGCCCAGGGAAGGCATCTCGATTATCCTCGGCGGAGGTGCGCACCGCACGATGACGCAGCTCGAGAACAAGCACCGGCTGGGAGCCGTGATGGGCCAGGTTGGTCACGTCATCCCACACGATGCCTTCAGTACGGATGTGAGCTTCGTCGGTCTGACCTCCCGGGCCACCCCGGTGCTGGTGAACCGAGTCGCCGCGGAAGCCGACTTCTCGGTGTCGGTGTCGACGGCCTACCCGCATACGCTCACCGGCTGGGGAGGCGGCGCCAAGATGGTGCTTCCCGGAATAGCCCACGTGTCCACAAGCACGTTCCACCACACCCGCATTTCCGGGGGACCATGGGGGTGCGCGCCGCACCTCTCACCTGCACGGCTCGACATCGAGGAGGCGGCTGCCCTGATGGGCCTCACCATGTCAGTCTGCGCGGTGATGAATGGGGACAAGACGTTGGCCGGCCTGCGGGTGGGCGACCCCACCAGAGCCCATCGCAGCGCAGTCAAACTGGCCCGGAAGGTCTGTGAAACCGACCTGGCCGGCTTCTCCCCCGACCTGGTGATCGCCAACGCCTACCCCTTCGACGGCGACCCGACGCAGCTCTCCAAGACGACCATTCCGGGACAGCGTTGTGGCTGTCCGGTGTTGGTCATTATTGATTTCGCAGATCCCTGCCCCTGGCACGGTGTCTACCACGGGCCGCGTGCCCCCTACATGAAAAAGCCCCCGGGAGTGGTGCCGGAGCGGACACCTGAGCTCCTGCGGGACGCTCAAGTCTTCCTGTACAGCCCACAAGTTGGGAAGGGATTCGCACCGGCCGACTCAACGTGGTATTGCGACCACGACTGGGACCGGCTCATGTCCGCAATGACGAAACGCTTCCCCGGCGCCAACGTCGCTGTTCTCCCCTCTGCTCCTCTTCAGATGCCAATCAATGTGGGGTGACGTGTCTGGAGAGTGAAGACCGCTTATCCCGCGGCTGCGGGACGCAGCTCCGTTCCGGCAGAGCCCTGATCCGCCGTCGCCCCCAAGGGCGGCTATGGCGGGACAAGTCAGCGGGAGGGGGGCCCGGCATCCACCTTGTTCGGCGATCCTATTTCACAGCGACGCCGAAGAACTCAATGCCACACCTCTTGGAAGGCAAGGGCAGATTTGGTGCGACTGTCCAATTGTGCGTCTGCAAGAACAGATCAAGCTCTTCTGGCTGCATGCTCCAAAGCCACGGCTCCCCCGCAACTCTCAGCAGCGACAGAACAAGCCACGACCATGGCCCCGCGTCGGGTCGACCGTTCTTGCGCGTACCGACGTAGGAAAAGGCGATTCGGCTGCCCTCGCCACTGACTGCTGCACATTGGCGGAACAAGGCTCCCACCGCCTCAGGTGGAAGATACATCAGCAGGCCTTCAGCCACGAAAACGGTTGGCGATGCGTTGTCCCATGCCTTGTTCGACTGAAGAACATCCGCCAGTTCTCGTTCACCGAGATCCTCTGCCAACAGGTGGAGATTCGCGCACGCTCCCATGCGCTCGATGCCCTTTTCCTTGAGGCGAGCCGTGGCCGGGTGATCGACTTCGAAGAACTGTACGTCGGGAAACTCCGGCGCCAGACGCCATCCGATCGTGTCATACCCAGCGCCCAGGACCAGAACCTGCTTCGCGCTCGCGCCAATGGCGTCTCTGACCTGGCGTTCACAGAACGCCTTCCTGTGGCCAAAGGCCTCAAACTGCCCAGGCATCATCCAGTCGAACGCGAGGTAGATACGAACAGCCATCCGCGAACGGGAGAAACGCACCGCCCTTCCCCCAACTGCGCCGGACTCAACGAGCAGCTTTGCTGTCGCGTCGGTGAGTCCTGGCGGAAGGACCTCATCCATTCCCGCTCGTGCCCCAAGCGTCACGACGTTCAACGCCACTTTGCGCGCAGTCTTGCTCGGTCTCGCTTTCCTCATTCTGCTGTCCCGTCTAGTGGCGTCGGGGGCGAATAGCGCCCCCCCCCTTGCTGATGCCTGGATGTGGAAGTGTTTCGGGCACCTTGGTGCATACAAACGTACGTACCGAGGAGACCGGAATGCTCCCGCGCCAGGGATCGGTAAGCCGTAGGCCGGGCACTGTTTCCTGGCTCGGCGTTCATCATTCGACGAATGAGGCCTTTCTGTTTCCTGGCAACCCTTACGGGCGAACCATTCTTCGCGATTCTCCGCCCGGGCCGCCAACGACGATACTCGGCATCGCCTTTTGCCG
>JABHEG010000199.1 GCA_018676675.1 Lentisphaerota bacterium | reverse complement strand
TTGGGCAGAAAACAGCCTGGCAGGGCGGGGAGGGAGCGGGAGATAGAGGCAGTAGAGCCTTCGATCAGCAGTCCGAAGGCCCTACACTCTATACTTACGCGTTTCCGAGAGGAATTTAGGTCGTTCGATGGTGGCGCAGCACTGGGGGTAACGGGGAGTAGGGATTCTGGCCTGGGCAGGTAGTACGGACTACCCACGTGAGAGAACTGCATGGTCGACAGATCGGCGTAGGCGTCTTCCGGGAGATTACCGGCGTCCTACGGCCATTCTCGGCGCAGCTTGTCGAGATCGAAGCCGAGATCCAGCAGCTTGACCGCCTCGAGGAGCTGGGGCGGCCTCAAGAGGTCACCGTAGCGACCGAAGGTCTGGTCGGTTTCCAGGGAATGCCCCATCAGCTGCGGGAGGCGGACATCAAGGACGCCCGCGTGCTTGAGACGATCGTCAAACGTATGACGAAAGGAGTGGAAGTCCCTTTTCTGCTTCAGATCCTCCGGAGTCAGCCACGTCTTCCGCCACTTCGAGAACCACCGTGAGACAGCCCGTCCGTAGCCATCACGTCCTTTCGTCAGATCCGGCCAGACACGTTTCTTCTTCTGGCGCCTGAGGTCCTCGGTGTAGTCCATGAAACCGAGATCAACGAGATCGTGGTGTATGGGTACAAGACGCCGGGCTGCTTTGCTCTTAAGGGTCTTGTCATCGCTGTTCCCGTTTACATCGAAACAGAGCACTCCGTCTCGATCGTCAACATCATCAAGATGCAGTTGAGCGATCTCATTCTGGCGCATACCTGAATAGACTGCCACGAGGGGAGTCCAGTACTGCCACGCATGGCAATGGTCAGGCAACTCCACCAGGGCGGCCTGCAGCCCCAGCAGATTCTCAGGAGAATAGACAGCCCGTTCTTCGTCTGGGCGTCTTTTCTTCTTGTACTGGAGGCCAGAAGCGGGGTTGGAGCCCAAGTGTTCATGCCGAACAGCCCATCCGAACAGCCCGCTTATCCGGCGCAGGTACTTGTTCTGTGTATCGACCGACATTCTGTCGGAGGCCGGGACGTCGAGAGACAGCAGGCTGGCCAGGTCGGTATCCCGATACTTGGGATTCCGCTCTCGGTTAGCGGGGACCTTACGCAGAACATCGTTGCGGAAGTGCAGGAGCCGCTGGTGGCTCAGGTGTTTGAGGGCGACATCCCCAAAGTGCTCCAGAAGGAGTTTGAGCATCGCCCCACTCTCGATCTGCGTCTTCTCAAGCCACACCTCGCCGGTGACCTGCTCATCCACGTATCCATCGATGGCTGCGGCAAGGGTGATACCGGCAGGTACGGCGGGCTGGGGCGGGCTCTCGTCTTCAGGGGATGGTGATGAGGACACCACAGACGTTCGTGCCCCGGAGAAACTCTCCGCTGTGACTCCGTCGTAGGGGTTCTCGTAATCCCCCTGGGCTCGAGCCAGTTCCACCTGCAGCTGTACGATGTAGGCCTTCAGGGATTCACGGCAGAGCTTAGCCAGATCGACGGGATGCCCGAGCTCGTCCAGATAATCGAAGTCAGTCAGATAGCGGACAACATGGTCGTAGATGCCGGTCAGGTCATTCCGCGCTAACGCAGAACGTTCCCGCTCCAGGGCTTCCTTGAGTCTGTTGATCTCAAGGTCTGCATCTTCCTCAGACGTCGCTTCACGGTGTAGACGCCACTGTTCATCCGCTCTAAGAGAGTCATCCAAAGCACGCTTCACGACCTCGCGAATCAGCTGTTCCTTGTTGTCTCTTTGCTTGGCGTTGAGCATGTGCTTACGAAGGTTCCTTACCAACTCAAGCGTTCTGCAGGCGATCTGCTTGGCCCGGACGCCTGCCTCCCGCCAGTCATCAGTCTGAAGGCTCTTCTTGATCTCCCGACGCCCGATGAAAGGACGGACATCTTGCGGAACGGTGAAGCGGAAGTGATAGTGCCGTCCCGACCGGACGACATACTTTAGGCCGATTTTCATTGCTCGCCCTCCCTGTTCGTTACCGGTTTCGTACCGGTTCTGTGCCGGGAGTGGAAAAGGCGGCAAACGCGGAAAATCACAACTCGTTCATGGCGAGCATGTTCGCCAAAAAGAGGTGTCGTAGGTCGGGGACGACACGCCCTCCAACGGGGTTGGCGCGAGCAGTGCCTTCAGCGTGGAGGGCGGTCGCCCTCGACCGCTCAGTTCACCAAAACAGGCATTTCCGTGCAAGCACCAAGTCAATAGGATCGGGGACAGAGGGCGTTCCGGTCAGTTACTGTCCTGTGGGGCCTGCCAACTGTAGAGATGGGAGCCGTGCCCGAAGTAGATGCGTCCGTCCAGCCATGCTCCTCCGGGGGAGATTGAGACAGGTGCTTGAGCCAGCATGCTTATCCCGTAGGTGTCGGGATTGAGCTGTGCAATACCTTTGACGAGAAGCACGAAGATCCGGCCATCGGGACTGGGGACGAAGACACGTGGGCCCTGTCCGCTGGTGGTCAGTCCCAGTGTGTCAGGGAGTGTCTGGGTGTGGGCGATTGCGCGCTGTCTCGGGTCGAACACGAAGAGCGTTTTCCGGTCAGCAAACCCGAACACGAGACCACGTGGGCCCATGAACATGTCTGTGTAGGTGTTCGTGCCCTTCACGAGAGGGGCGTGCCACTCGACCTTCCGGGTTGCCAGGTCCAGCACGTAAAGTTCTGCTTCCTTGGCTTTCGGTTCGCCTCCGGTCCCGGCTGCGGTGGTCGTTCCGCCGAGGAGTTTGCCGTCCGGCAGCGCCACCAGAGCCATGGTTGATTGCCATTCCAGCAGATCAGTGTGCGTGAGGATTTCGGCCTTCTGTTCCTGACGGTCCCAGATCAGGAGTCCTCCTCCGGTCAACCCGTAACCCGGCGTTCCGGCGAGGATGACATGACGGCCATCGGGGTAGACGAGCAGGTCATGCGGCCGATTGATGGTCGGCTTGGCTTGATCGAGGAAGCGTGGGTTGCACGCGGCATCGTCGGCTTTGGTATTGACCCAGTCGCTGCGGGGATCCCATTCCAGCAGGAATCCGCCGCCATATCCCCCGGCAAAGAAGACGTCTTCGGTAGGAGCGACTGTGTTCCACTGCCCGTGAGCTTCCCGGTTCACCCACTCGTCCGTCTTCGGGGCATAGCTGAAGAATCGCATTGGGAAGGCTGTTCCCCCGCACGCCGTTCCGTTGGATGCGGCTGCGATGCCCATGATGTGGGCCCCCTCGCTCTCGTAGTCGAACGGCAGCGTGCGTGTTTTTCCGGCTACCGTCTTTACGGTCACCTCCCGATTCACCAGATCGAGGGAGACCAGTTGGTCACCGGTGGGAGCCTTCTTGTGGAACAGGCTCTGGCTGTCGGCGATATAGCGTTTGGGCTTCCGGGAGGAGGGCTTCTCAATCACTCTCGCCTTGCCATCGTGGAGTTCCCACCACAGCTTGTTGAAGCGGCCCCATACCTTCCCGTTGTGGTCGCGTTCGGTTATGGCGCGTCCATGGCCACGCTGGTCCTCGGGGATGACCGGAGTTGCTTCGCCGCTCACGGGGTCAAGCATGACAATCTGGGAGGCTGTGTTACCGATCCCCAGATAAATCCAGCCCTTGTCATCGGCAGATACTGTGCGCGGGTACTGTCGCCAGTTCTGCTTGTAGATGTGTCCGTAGTCACGGAATTCTCCGGTCTCGGGGTTGTAGGAGGCCACGCCGCTTTGCGGATACGTTGCCGACCAGATGACCCCGTTGTCATCTTCCGTCATGCTCATGGCCATCTGGTTAACCGTCTTGGCCGAGAACGTAAAGGCTCGTTTGGCCGGATCGAACTCGACGAACCAGCTACCGCAGTGAGTGTAATAGCGGTTGCGGCTGGATAGAATTGCGGCGAAGGGACTGTCGCCCTTCCACGGAGTCGGGAACTGTTCTGTTGCACCGGTGGTCAGGTCCAGCATAAGCAGGCAGTATCCTCCGCGGTGGTCCATGAGCCAGGAGAGCACGACCGGCTTCCCTGCGCCGTCCACGGTTGTCACTGTCCCGCGGTGGTTGCTGATCGGCGTCGCGACTCCGTGGTCCGCGAAACCGTTACCCAAGTCTCTGCTGCCAGCTTCTGCCATGTTGGTCACCATCACTGCTGTCAGGGCCCCGAGCGCCACGTTTTTCCACTTGTTGGTATGCATT
Source organism: Lentisphaerota bacterium (assembly GCA_018676675.1). Taxonomy (GTDB): domain Bacteria; phylum Verrucomicrobiota; class Lentisphaeria; order Oligosphaerales; family JABHEG01; genus JABHEG01. Next base: position 39,615 of record JABHEG010000199.1, on the reverse strand, counting down.
CCGGACATCGCATCCTCCGGTCTTCATGCTTCCACTGAGTTCGAACAATCGTTGAGGGCAACGTATGGGAACGGGCCAGCCGATGCAAGAGGCGCCGTCGAACTGCCGTTGCCTAGTGTGTTCCTTACTCCCCGGACGCCCAGGACATCAGCGGAGGGATCTCGAAACGGCTGACGACATCAACCGGGCACTCCTTGCCCGCTGCTTCGAGGATGCTCAGGCAGATGTCGAGGACGTGGTAAGCCTGTTCACCCGTACAGTGCTGCGGCGTCCCGGTACGAAGTGAGTCCACCAGATCAAAGACGGCCCGTCCCCACTCCACCCCTTTGAACGGTGGGGCCACGCACGGCACCGGGGTCCACTCGTCAGTATCCAGGTTGCAGGACTCCACATTAGTATCGAAGGAGACGTTGGATTCCAGGAACAGGGAGCGGTCGTGTGCGTGGAATTCTGTGCCATTGGCTTGTTTGGACTTGCCGTCTCGGAAGCTTGCCGTAATTCTCCCCACGGTGCCGCATTCGAACTCGAGGCCGCCGAGTACCTGGTCAGGCGTCTCAACTTGGAAGTGCACGCCGGCGTCGGGGCCGGTCCGGATCACTCTTTCAGGCTGCACGATTTGCGCGAAACCGGTTACTCGTCCTACAGGTCCGAGAGCAGCTGTCAGGAGTGTGAGGGCGTAGACACCCACATCCAGGAGCGGGCCGGCTCCGTGCTGCAGGAAAGGGATGGGCCGAGGGTTCCGACGCTCGATAGCTCCCCAGTTCATTTCGGAATAGGCCACACGGACGCTCTCCGGACCACCTTCGCGTGCTGCTCGGATAAACGTCTGCTGGGCTTCTCCCAGGAACGTAAAGGGGGAGCAACTCAGGCGCATTCCGGTAGCGGCAGCCAGTTCCAGGAGTTCCAGGCCCTCCTGACGGTCGCAGGCCAGAGGCTTCTCACTGTGGACATGCTTGCCTGCGTGCAAGGCGGGGCCGGTAACGGCTGCGTGCGCCTGCTGTGTGGTAAGGTTGGCAATGATGTCTACATCGCTGTCGCTGAGGACGGCATCGTAGTCGGGATAAGCCTTCCCCCCAAACGTTTCGGCGAACTGGTCAGTTCGTTCCGCGATGATGTCATATCCGCCCACAAGGCGGACCCTCTCAGGGTCAGTAAGGAGACTCCTTGCATAGGATTGGGCAATGCGGCCACACCCTACCACGGCGATCCCCATAGCGTTCTGCTTCGGCATGCTCATGTTCTACCTCTCCCGGCTCAGGACTGGTCACTGGCAAAAAGCACTCAGAAACTCCCGGTTGGCCTGAATGGACGCCTCAGGGGGGAGATGGTTCACTGACGATTTCCATTGTTCGGCCACAATCCACAGCTGATCCAGCGGCAACTGAGCCAGGAGTGCGAACGCCTCATCGAAGTCCAGGATTCCCCGCCCAAACTCGGTCTCATCGTCCTTCACCTCCAGGCCATCGGCCACATAGTCTTTGAAATGGACGATGCGGATTCGGGCTTCGATGATACGGAGCGTGTCGACGACGTTGGGCGTCGTCTTCCGAATCCAGCCGATGTCGGGACAGAAGGAGACGAGTGCCGGGTCTGTGCGACTGGCAATTTCCTTCAGGAGGGCAGCCTGATCTCGGACCTCCCACCAGTGGTTATGGTAGCAGAACACGACACCGTTCTCTGCGCATTGTCTGCCGACGGCATTCAAGCCGGAAACGGTGTCGATGTTGCTTGTCTGCCGGCTCTCATTTCCGCTCATGATCAGGAAAGGGACTTTTGCTTTCCGGGCGAATGTGATTGCCTGATCTAGTTCAGACCCACCGGTCGTGCGTGCAGGATCCAGGAAGGGATTCCAGCCTGTGTGCAGGGCCACCAGTTGGACGCCATTTCGGTCCAGCGTATCTCTGAACCGGTTTGCCCCATTCAGGTCCAGGAAGCGTGCGCCGATCTCCATGCCCTCGTAGCCTGCTCTGGCCACCGCCTCGACCGTGTAATCGCGTTTCTCTGTCCGTTGGTTGTCCCAGGTGATGGTCTGGCACGCAAGTCGCATCTTCACCATTATTCGTGCTCCCGGTTTCCTTGAGCGTTGTCCGATAGATGCAAGTATACCCGAGCGGCCCCGCTATTGAAGTCCCCATGGTGGTGTCCCGAGCGTCTTCTCCATCGCTGAGACGGCACCGTCCCTCCCGGTGGGAGGGAGACGAGGTATGCGTTTGCCCTGAGGTGCTTGACGTCAGGCTGAAGTAAGGTTACAATCCTGCACGAATTGGCTGTCTACATTGATGCCTGCGCTCGGCGTTGTCTGCCCGGGCATGTCAAGGGCGGAGAGAGGGCAGCCAGGGAGGCAATCCGGAAGGCCCATCCGAGGATGGGGTGAACCTGTCGGGACTATAGTACCTACTTCGCGAATCAGGAATGACCAAAGGAAATGACGATGGCGAAACTGACGGCGAGTTTGGTGGCAATGCTGGTGGTGTGCGGTCCCTTGTTGGCCGACACGATGGAACTGAAAGACGGGTCTCGGTTGGTGGGCACGGTAACCGGTGCGACTGACTCCAGCGTGAGCATCAAGACGGCTTTCGCTGATTCGCTGACGATACCGGTCGAGCAGATCTCGTCCCTGCAGACGGACGGAAATCTGAACGTCGCTTTTGCCAGCGGCAATCAACTGGTTGGGAAGGTCAATCTGCAGGACGGGAAGTTGTCCGTGACCACGGTTGACGGGACGATGAGCAGTGCGCTGAGTTCGCTCAAAGCGTCGTGGCCGGAAGGCGCTGCGAATCCGTTGGTGCAGGCGCCGGCTCCGCGCGAGTGGAAGCATGAGCTGAGTGTGGATTTGGTCGGTAAGAGCGGGAACAGCGAGCAGACGAGTATCGGTGGTGCGTTCAAGTCAGTGTTGGCGTCTGACGTCGACCAGCTGGCCTTCTACGTCAGGGGGCGCACGTCTCAGGACAACGGTGTGAAGACGGTCGATGAACTGCTCGGCGGACTTGACTACGAGTATCGTCTGTCGAAACACAACAGCTGGTACGCCCGGACTGAGCTGGCAACCGACGACATTCAGGGGCTCGACCTGCGGAGCACCACGGCGGTCGGCTACGGTCTTTACTTGGTTGACAATGAGAAGCACACGTTCAGAGCCCGCATCGGTGCCCTTTATCTGCACGAGGCCTGGGAGAATGCGGTGAACAACTCCACGGCCGGCATCGATTTCGGCATCAACAACAGGTTGACCTTGGCCCCCTGGGCGACGCTGGTCACCGATATCACGTATACTCCCAGCCTGGAGGATTTCAGCGATTACCGCTTGAACCATGAGAGCGGCATCGATTTCCCCCTGGCTAACGAAAACTGGAAACTGCGGCTTGCTGTTTCGCAGGAGTACACGAGTCTACCCCCCGCAGGTACGGAAAGGTTGGATACAGGTTACTTCGCTCGGATCGTTTTTGGTTTCTAGATCTGTCAGTCCCCAGCTCTAAGTAAGGAAGAACGGAGGAAAGCACCATGGAAAACGCAGCAGCTTCAATACAGGCATGGCTGAGCATGTACGGTCTCAAGGTCATCGGCGGAATTCTGATTTTCATCATCGGCCGGATTGTAGCGAAGGTTCTTCGCCATATCCTGCTGACCGCCTTGCGTAAGGCGAAGACGGAAGAATCTCTTGTTTCGTTCGCCGGACACCTGTGTTACACGGCGATGATGGTCTTTGTCATCCTTGCGGCCTTGAGCCAGATTGGCTTCAGGACGACCTCGATGGTAGCCGTCATCGGTGCAGCCGGTCTGGCGGTCGGCTTGGCTCTCCAGGGCTCGCTCTCGAACTTCGCGGCCGGCGTCCTGATTATCATCTTCAAGCCCTTCCGGGTTGGAGATTTCGTCGAGGCTTCCGGTGTCATCGGCACGATCGAGGAGATTCAGATCTTCACGACTCAGTTGGTGACCCCTGACAACAAGACGGTCATCGTGCCAAACTCTCTTATGACGGGTGGGAACATCACGAATTACTCCGTCAAGGGAACACGTCGTGTGGATTTGACCATTGGGGTCGGCTATGGCGACGATATCAAGAAGGTCAAAGAGGTCCTCGCCGACATCATGGCGAAGGACGAACGCGTTCTTGCGGAGCCCGAGCCCAGCGTTGCCGTCTGTGAACTCGGCGACAGCAGTGTGAACTTTGCCGTTCGCCCGTGGGTGAAGGTTGAGGACTACTGGGCCGTCTACTTTGGCATCACCGAGGCGGCTAAGCTGCGCTTCGACGAGGAGGGCATCAGCATTCCGTTCCCGCAGCGCGATGTGCATCTCTTCCAGGAAAACGCCGGCTAGGCTTCTTCGGGAAACAGTTGGTTCATACGTGATTTTTTCACGACGGCCCAGGGCTTGGGAAACCGAGCCCTGGGCTTTTCTCGTCCGGCCCCGGGCGTCGATGGTGTGGTTCGCCTGGACCGTTGAGAGCTTGACGTGGGCGTTTGCGGCAGTACCGGTGAACGTCCACGATATCGTGTGTGTCGGCCACCAAAAGGCAGGGAGTGATTATCGATGAAACGTCTTCTGGTCTGCGTCTGTGTCCTCGGGGGAATGGCTCGGGCCGAGCTTCGCCAAACGGGTAATGGCTGGGAGCTGGAGAATCGCTCTCTCACGTTGAGTGTGAGGGCCGAGGACGCCTGGATGAGTGTTCTGGAGAAGGAATCAGGGCTTCTCTGGCAACAGGAGGATCCGGCGGTGAGGGGGAGGAGCCAGGATCAGGTGCGCGCACGTCGTACGACCGCCCCCATCGCCGTTGACGGCAATCCGGAGGAATGGAAGCACCTGCCGCACACCGACTATGTCTGGTTGCCCTGGATGGGAGACAACGGCGAGGCCAACTGCTCGGGGGGGGCGAAGCTGATGTGGGATGACGAGATGTTCTACATGTACGTCCGCATCCGGGACGATAACGTGTCTTTCGGGGGTGAGGAAACCACTCAGTGGTGGGAATCCGACTCCGTGGAGTTCTGGGTGGATTCCGTCCAAGTTGGGCTGCATTTGGCCCCCGGAGGGCAGGAAGTGGCGGTGAACGCAAGAGGCGAGGTGTTCCCGGGGAGTCGTGTTGGCTTGCGCATGATCGATGAAGGGACGCTTCCCGGCTACGAACTCGAGATCGCAATGCCGATCAGCCACTTTCCGGTTCTGAGGGATGCTGCAGCTGGCATCCGGTTCAGCTTTGCCATCGGCTTGAACGACGCGGACCCAGCTCCCGGTGATCCGGTCAAGCGGGACCGCCAAAGCTACTACCCCAGGTCCTGGACGCACTCGGCCCCGGCGACGTTTTCGGTAGCCGGACTGACTGATGTGGATGGCACGCTTCCGGACGTCGATCGTGAGAACGACCGCACAGCTAACGCCGGCGGCGGGCGCGTTTCCCAGATGCGCCCGGGGACGGAAGAAGGGAGCCTGGTGTTTCAGTATCTCGTACGGCGTGGTCAGACACGGGAACTGCCGTTGCAGGTCAGTTTGCAGCTGCTTGGGGAGCAGCCGTTTGTGGATGTCACACTCGAGTGCCTCGCTGGCAACGATTTGCCGATGAAGACCTTCAGTTACCCCGGTGCCCTTTACCCGGAGGCACCCGAGACCTATTTCATGGGCGTTGCGAACTACACAGACGGGCGGTATCTGCCGGTGAGCGATGGCCTCTGCCGTAACCGCTCCTATTCGCGTGGCGGCGGGGATCTGCCGTTCGTCCTCGTCACCAACGGAACTCAGGGGCTGAGCACGATTTTGCTGACTCCGCATGATGGTTCGATCCAGATGCAGCCCCGGAATGGGGACCCTGAGAAACTGGGTTTTCCCGCTTTTCGGTGGATGGAACAGAAAGGGCTTTGGGGCGGCACGCGCAAGGGACGGTTGGCGTTTTTTCCACGTGGTGGGCACGTCGCGGCCTGCAAAATCTACCGCAAACTGGCTTCCAAGCAGGGCCTAATTCGGACGTTCACAGAGAAGGAAGCGAAGAAGCCAGACGTCCGCAAGTTGTTTGGCGCTGTGAACTGGTGGGGAGCTGGAGGGCTATCGTTCGTCCGCGAGGCCGTGGCTGCCGGAATGACGCGGGGACTGCTGAACGGACGCCCCAGTCCGGAAGACATGGCGGAGATCATCAAGCTTGGTTGGCTGGTTGGTGAGTATGACAACTACGAAGACATCAACGATTCCGAGACAATCGCCAGGGCCAAAGCACCGGTCAAGGAGCACGCCGTTGTGAAGGCTGACGGCGAGCTCATGACAGCGTGGATTACGCGTGACAAAGAAATGAACCCGATCCACACGTATATGAAGCAGTGCACCGGAGTGATGACGACGTGCGCGCGGATCGTCATTCCCAAACTCCTGGAGACGTATCCCTACAACACGCGCTTCCTGGATGTCACCACCGCCTGCGGCCTGAAGGAGTGCTATTCCCCACTTCACCCCGCCACTCGAGCCGAGGACCAGCGCTTCCGCGAACAACTGTGTGCTTACGTTGGGGAGGAACTGGGCCTTGTGGCCGGAGGCGAACACGGACGGTATTGGGATGTGCCGTACCTGGACTACCACGAAGGGATGATGGGGGGAGGGATGTACTCGTGGCCCGCAGGATATCTCCGGGACGTTGAGGACCGGGAGGCGCTCTCAGAACGATACCTGAAATACGGGATTGATCCGGCCAACCGCGTCCCCATGTTCGAGCTTGTTTTCCACGATTGCGTGGTCAACTACTGGTATTGGGGAGCATGCAGCGACTACCTGCATCAGGTGGCTCCCGAGATCACCGATCGCAAGACTGCCATGAACGTGCTCTACGGGACGCCCCCCATGATGTGGGCCCGTGGCCACGGACTGCGCTGGCAGGTCCCCGAGGAACGTGAGAAGATGCTTGAGATCTACCGTAATGTCTGCAAACTGCACGAGGTGTTGGGGGATCAAGAGATGCTGTCACATGCGTTCCTCACCCCGAACCGACAGGTTCAGCAGACGACGTTTGCGGACGGAACGACCTGCACCGCCAACTTCGGCAGCGAACCCTACTCACTTCCGCAGGGGAAGGGTACGTCCCAGGCACGCATCCTGCGGACCAACGACTTCGCGGTCAAAGGCCCGAGCATCGAGCAGTGGCGGGTGACGTCACCTGAGGATGCCTCCGCCACAGAGACGTTCATCCGCAGCGGCAGTTGTCTCTTTGCGGACTTCGCCGGAGGCCTGTTCACGACCGCTGCTGTCAGTGGCAAAGGACGCGTGTGGGCAACTCAGCTGCGGACGGGTCGGTTGCAGGTCAGCCTTGCGGCCGGGAGCCATGCTGACCTCGACCTCGGGGCCTGGAACGCGAAGTGGAGTGGAGAGGCGGTGGCGCTTTTTGAGGCTGATGAGACGGGACAGCTTGTGCGCCGCCTGCCGAAGAGCACCAGGGACACACTCACGCTTGCTGCTGCGGATGACGGACCGGGAAACTACGTGATTCTGCTGGGAAATGAAGCCCGGAAACCGGACATCTCTCTGTCCGATCTGCGAATTGCTGTTGGGGGAGTGTCGGTTGATCCGAACGTTGCTCCGCCGGTGGATGCTACTCTTGACGTGTCCGTAACCGTCTCCAATGGTGGTCTGTCCCCAGCAGATGCACTCGCCGTGGTTCTGCATTTGGACAGCGTAGCTGGGCCGGTGCTTCTTCGGCGGATGATCGAGAGGCTCGCACCGGGGGCAACTGCTGAGGTCCACGCTGCACTGGCGGCCGCCAGTGCAGATGGGGCTCGCCGCATCGTGGCTGTAATCCAGGCTGAGAAGCCAGTGAGTCAGTGCGGAAGGCTGCGCCTGGAAACGGCATTCGTCGGTCCGTTCCGCGAAGCTGCGTTCCCGCACCGGTGGCCGATTGAGGTGAGTGTACCTGGCGGAGCAGCGGAGGGGCTGCCGTTCGAGCGCCCGTTCAAACTGGATGACGTAGCAGACGCCGAGAATCTCCGGGTGAAGTTCGCGAACGGCGTGGCTGTCCCTGGTCAGTTTGAGCCAGCCGGAGCAGAGGAGGGGCACGGGACGCTTGTCTTTGTCCTGCCCGCCGGACTGCCCGTCGGTCCTCAGGAGGCAACCGTTCTCGCTCCCCCGCGGGGCAGTGACGCGGTGCGTCCGCACACAGCGCGTTTTGAGGTGGCCGAGAACGGTGAGCGCCTTGTGTTCGACACGTATTCAGCCCGTCTCACGAACGGCGTGCTGGGGGACGTCTCAGTACGATCGGCCAATGGCGACGAGATGCGGGTTGCTTCCCAGATTATCGTGTCTTCCAAGGAGACCGGATGGTCCCGTGAGGAGGGAGAGACGGAGGGGGTGAAGCGACTTCACAGCGGTCCTGTCCGGGCGGTATTTTCCTGCACGAAGCTGGTCAGTGAGCGTTTCCATCTGACGCGGGAGTGGCGGTTCTACGGGGACCGGTTTGAGGTCCTTTCTTCCTGCAACCCCGGCACCGGTTGCCTGACCCGCGCATTCTATACTGAGGACGCGACAGCAACGAACGAGACTGGTAGAACGGTCGCTATGGACGGTGCCGGCGACGGCGAGGACTTTGGCTTCAAGGGGACTCCGCAATGGTATGCGCTGCATTCGGACCGCTGGAACAGCGCATGTATTGCGCTCTCCCGTTCCGGTGGCTTTACGTACTGGGACAGTGGAACGAACTTGGGGCAGATTTCCCTCAATCACACGGGAGACGGGACAGAAAAACGCGTATACATCTGGGGGGCGGGCGCCGAGAACGATGGCTTTGCCAGGGAGGCCGCAGCAGCGTATGCGGACGTTGCAGCGGGTGGGGAATAACCGGGTACGCGCACAGTCTAGCCAGCAGCAGACATTCTCCCGGGACATGGCATTCTGCGCGACTCAACTGTCCAAGGTGAATCCCTGGTTCCTGAACAGGTCCAGACAGCAGTCGACATCCTTCACCGCGTAGAGTGTCCCGGCATTCTTCTCGATTTCCTCGAGGGCCGGCTCGATCCCAAGTGCCGGTCGATACGGGCGGTGTGACGCCATCGCTTCCACAACGTCTGCCACGGCCAGCAGGCTTGCTTCGGACAGGATTCGGCCGTTGCGGAGTCCCTTCGGGTAACCTGACCCGTCGAGCCGTTCGTGGTGTTGGTGGACAATCTCAGCGATGGGGCCGCCGAAGGGGATGGCCTGCAGAATGTCAAAACCAACTCGCGGGTGGCATCGGATCAGGCTCATCTCAACGTCGTCGAGTGATGTCGGTTTCGATAGAATCTCTGCCGGCACGTAGATCTTGCCGATATCATGGAGCAAGGCAGCCATCCTGATTGACTCGACCGTGGCCTCCGGGAGATTTTGGCCCAAGGCCATCGCCGTTGCAAGTTTGGCCACGCGCAGTTGGTGTTGAGCGGTGTACGGGTCCCGTTTGTCGATTGTGGCTCCGATAGCGTTGACGGTTTCCCACAGCACCCGCTTGAGATTTGCCAGACTGTCCTTCATGCCTTGTTCATAGGTCAGGCGGTCGGTGATATCCTTGAGGACGATGACGGATCCTGAAGCGGCACCGCGGTCTTCCTGTATCGGGGCAACATTGACATCAACGGGGGTGCGATTCCCTGTCTTCGTATCGATCACAACGCAGCTCATCAGGCTTTGAGGTCCTGCCATGGGGGCCGGGGACTGGGCCAGCAGGTCGACGGGTTCCTCTGTTGCGAGGCTGAGAAGGCAGAGGACATCTGCCAGGGGGCGTCCGTGGGCACGCTTGGCCGAGTAGCCGCAGAGCGCTTCGGCTCGCGCGTTGAGAAGGGTCACGCAGTTCTTGTCGTCGACCGAAATTATCGCTTCTCCGATGCTGCGCAACGTTGTGCTCATCCAGCGTTCCTGGGCTCGGAGCTTGCTGTCCAGTTCGTGCTTGTAGAGGGTTACCTCGATCGTGACCCGGAGTTCTTCTCGCCTGAATGGCTTGGTCAGGTAGGCAAACGGGGCGGTCTTCTTGGCCCGTTCAAGAGTCGCGGCATCAGAGTAGGCTGAGATATAGATGATGGGAATATCCATCTCAGCAACGATCTCGCCTGCAGCCTCTATCCCATCGCGCTCCCCTTCGAGGTGGATGTCCATGCAGATGACATCGGGGTGTTTGGAGCGGGCGAGAGCGACGGCCTTTTCGGCGGTGCTTGCCGCAGCCACGACGGCGTGTCCCATGTCACGGAGCATCTTCTTGAGGGTGAACTCGACTTGCGGATCATCCTCAACAATCAGGATTCTAGCTCGACTCATCTGCGGTTCGTCGCTCCAGGTGCGTGGTTATTGAGGCACGTCATTGGCTCGTCAGAAATCTAACCTGCTTATGGAGCGAGTCCAGAGCCCCGTCCTCACCTGTGCGGATAAGTGCGGCCCCATGGTTCGACAGCGTGCTCCTGATTCTCATGAGGGGGTGCTTGGGGCATCTGCGTCCGATGAGAGCGAGACTCCCTCGGAGCCATCCGGGATCTCCCGCTCGCGCAACTGAGCCGTTGGTATGTGCTTGCGTTGGGCATTTGGTTACCGGGGTGCGTTCGGCTATCGTACGCCACGTACAATCTGTGCCTTGTGTTCGCTGGTTTCGGAGATCGTCAATGCCCCTAAGACGTAGCTGCCTTGTTGCCGCAATTCCCGCGTTGTTGTTGTGTCACTTCGCTTCCGCCGCGGTTCCGGCCGTGCTGTGCCCCATAGTCAGCGCGCGACCGGTTGTTGATGGACGGCTTGATGATGTCGTTTGGACCGGGGTACCTGTCTGCGGTGACTTCTGGGACAACACCGGACAGCATGTCGCTGACCCGCCGATGGAGTTCCGTGTCTGTACAGATGGCCGCTGGCTCTACTTGGGGATCAATCTCACCGATCCGAGAACAGATGCCTATGGCAGGCAGTACCATGGTCATGACCAGATCGATTGGCGTGACGAGGTCTTGGATGTGTTTTTTGCACGAGGCGGGGATTCCGACCGGTTCTTCCACTTTGCCTTGAACCCCAACGGGTCCGACTTCGACAGCGTTGTTGGGGGGACGCATCTTGACAGCAACTTCACCTGGAAGCACGCGCAGCGGATTCATGAGACGGGTTGGACGGCGGAGATAGCTCTTCCTCTGCGGGAACTCGGGGCTCCGGATGGTGTGGTGGCAGGCGATCGTCTGGCGCTCAATGTTTGCCGTGAGACGCGACCGTTGCGCCAGCTCCACGCGTGGTCACCCACTGGCCCGAGTCTGCAGAATCGACAGGCTCTGGGCGATGTCGTGGTCGGCGGTTTCGCGGCCCTTGGGCGCAAACGGACCGAGGAGCTGTCTCGAGCATCAGCGGTCATCCGTCAGCGTATCGATCGCCTCCATGCCGCGAATCTGGATGCGGTGGATGTTCAGATCGAGGGCTTACGGGATGGCGCGGAAGCGATCAGTAGTTCTGAGCAATGGCTCGTCTTTCGTGAGAAGGCGTTGCGGATCGAGAAGGAACTTGGGCGCTTGGGGGAAGCGCGCCGGTCGCTGGTGGTTTGGGCTGCCAATCCGTATGAGCTTCCAGGTAGCGGCGTGTTGCCCGAAGAAGAGCAGGCAGAGGTCGAGGAAGTCGCTGTGACTCTCTTTCGGGGGGAGCGTGCCATCAAGGCTGTGGCCGTCTCGAATCTTGAGGAGGGCGTGCTCCAGACCCGATGCGTGACGGCGCAGTGGTCTTCTGAAACGGGCGACATGACGTTCCCCTTTAGCGCCGCTGCGACACTCCGGCATGCCCCGGAGGTGGCGCTCCTGAGTGGGGGCGTCCAGCGCGATCCGCTTCCGGCGGTACGCCTGGAGGATGTCTTCACGATCGGCGGGAAGCGGAGTGAGGTACTGTGGCTGTCGATGGATTCCCAGGGGCTGCCCCCTGGAGCATGGTTTTCGAGTATCAGACTGCACCCGCTGGTGCATTACCGTCAACGGCGCGATATTCGCCTCCGCATCAACGTGTTGCCTGTTGCGTTCCCGCGGTCCGGCAAGCCGCACGGGATGACATGGGCATATCTCGATCGGCAGCCCTGCAAGCCATTTCCGGATGCCTGTGTTCGGGATCTGGCGGAACACGGCATCGATGTTCACGTGGTCCGCATGGCGGACACGGGGATCAAGACGATGACGTTCGACGAGATGGGGCGCGTTGCAGAAGGACCTGATTTCACCGCGTTGGGGACGTGGATTGAACGGTTTGGGAGTGCCGGGCAGTTCTATGTTCTGCTCAACTACTATGGCTGGATTCCGGTTGAGCTGGGCGGACGGGACAATGAGATTGGTCTGACCGAACAAGGGAATTTCCGTGCTTACGCCACGAAACTGAGGTCGTTCCTGGCCTCGAAGGGGGTCGGGATTGATCAGTTCGCGCACTACCCATGGGATGAGCCGAGCGATGAGACTGCTGCGTCCGGAGTGGTGAGTTTCGGAAAACTGCTTGCCGAGGCAGACCCGGAGCAACGGGCGTTAGTTACTGTCTCCAACGCAGCGACGGTGGGGATGATCAAGCAGATGATTCCCCACGTGGATATCTGGGTGCCCAACCTGGACCTGGCGGATGCCAAACGGGCGGCTGTCAAGGCGGATGCAGACGCGCTGATACTCTCCTATTCCGTGCTTACCCGGGAGTCCTCTCCGTACTTCGCATACCGGCTGAGCGGCCTGAAGGCCTTCAAACAGGGATACTCCGGGATCGGTTTCTGGAGCTACAATGACTGCGGATCGGATCCGAACGCTTCAGTTTGGGACGACCTCGACCGTGATCAGACCGATTGTTCGGTGATCTACGAGGGGAGTTCAGGGCCGGTGCCGTCGGTGCGTTGGGAGTCGTGGCGGCTGGGTGCTCAGGATTACCGTTGGTGTGCATGGCTGACTGAGTTGACCACGGGGATGGTCGATCAGCGCAGGAGTGATCGGGGGAATCAGGCCGTCAAGACGATGCTTCAGGCCGTTCTTGGGGAGGTCGACACTCGGTTGGCCGACGCCCACTGTGGGACGTTACGCGGGTTGGCCATCGATTTCCTCAAGACCACAGGCAAGCTCAAACCGGAGGGAGTCGCGTTTGTGGACCGGAAGCGTCCGCTGTGTCTCACGCGGAACGGCGGGAGTGTTTGGGCCTCGGGAGCTCCGGGCGTGCGGTACACCTACGATCCCTTCCCGCCCGCTGTGCCATACGGGGAGAGGTGTGGTATTGAGGAGGGATGGGTCGAAACGAAGGGGGCTGAAGCTCAGACGGGCAAACAGGCAGAGAACGCGATAGACGGGGATCTGACCGATGGACGGATCGGCTATCCGGATGATTTCTGCATTTTCAGTTGGCCGCCGCCGTTGGTGGCCGTTGTGTTCGACTTCGGCAGCGATGTCGTCTTCAGCCACGCTCACCTCTGGGGTGACGACACTCCTGTACGTGCCTTCGTCAGCCGAAAAGGTGAGGGAGGAAGCTGGCTTGAGGTCGCAGACCTGGGAGGAGTTCTGGCGAAAATGGAGAAGACTGCAGCCGGGTGGCAACTGATTGGGCTGAAAGGTACCGGCGGGCGTTTTCTACGCCTGGAGTTCAGGACCAATCAGCGGAACCTGCGCCTTGGGGAGGTCCGCGTGTTCGGGTGGCCGGCCCAGTAAGGGAATATGTGGGGACGGAATGTCGTCTACTTTGATGGTTCAGTTCGCTGGAAGCGGAGCATTCGTGGGGTGACCCCGTAACGCCCTGTCCGGGCTACTCTGCCCGCCACTGCCAGTTGGTGAACTTTGCAGGGCCTGTGCAACTCACTCCCAGAAAGCCTGATCGGGTGTTGTTTGTATCCGGGACATAGCAGTCCGGGGACTTGGCCAGTTCGTTGCCGGTCGAATCAGAGATGCGGACCTGAACGCGATCGGTCAGGACAATGCCTTCAAGCGTGAGCTGCTGCCCGTCCCGGAGGACGCGGCCCGGGGCTTTCCAAAGCACATCGCCGTCCATCGTGCGGAGTTCGCAGCCCTGATCTATGCGGAGCTCGAACCCCTCCTGCAACTCCTTGTCGACCTGGAACAGCAGGGAGATGCGCTCCGTCCCCTTGCCGGGGAGGGCATCCACGGAGAAGGTTCCGCGAGCACCCGCCGTGGCGGAGCACAGGGCCTGACCGGCAGCCTGAGTCTGGTGAATTGAGCCTGATTTTCCAGCGGCAGCGGGACGGTCTTCCCAACTTCCGCTCCGTACGTTCCAGCCTCCACTCAGGCGGATGTCGGTGGGAGATGTTGCCCCAGTGGCAGGAGCTGCGCCGACGCGTGTTTCGGCGGAGAAATCACGGAAGCGTCCGGTGCCGCGCCAGGTCTGAAATCCCGTCATTCCGCTGCGACCGAGTTCTTCGGGCAGGAGGTCTTTTTGGGGGCTTTCGGCAATGACGGTTTCGCCATCGGCTGCCAGCATGCGCACAGCGATCTTGCCGTTCGCCACATTGCCCTCAAGAACGTATTCTGTATCCCAGTGCCACTTGCCCTGAGGGCTGCTCCAGAGCGAAGTCAGCGGGTAACGGTACAGCATGAGTCCACCATCGCCGTAGCGTCCCCCCAGCCAGCACAGGAAGCCCTTTTCCTGATCAGCGTCTGCGAGCATGGCCATTCCGCCACCGCATGTGTTCTTCTTGAGGAGGATCCGGCAACGCCACGTCCCCGATGGAGACCGTGGGGTAGTGATAAACGCAGTGGTACGCTCGACGTTCTGCTTCTGCAGGAGAGTTTTGCAGGTGTGGTCTTCCCACTGCCAGTTGCCGTTCCCGACTGCTTTCCAGGCGGTTTCACCGTGCTGTTGGAGGCGAAGGCGGGATGGAGAATTCGGATCCGGTTTGTGTAGAGCGACGTCAGCCCGCCCCCAACCAGTGAACGTGGCGCTGTTCCCCCCGGTGACCAGCGCTATGCCATTCCCCCGGGGGACCTCAATCGGCAGCCACTCACTCTGAGCCAGGGGTTCGTTGTCGGCGACTCGCAAGGCCTGGACATAGAGTTTGCTCTCGGCGGTTACGGCCTCAATGTGGAGTGGGCCGTACGGCATCCAGCCCATGTACGCATCGGCCCAGAGCACGGCGCCTGTCCCGTCTCGAAGGAAGAGCCCCGGTTCTCCGTCTGCATATTCAAGGAGAAGTGCCAGGCCGCCCGTGCCGTCGGGGGCTGTGGCAAAGTGCAGTCCTGCGGAGCCGTCCCAGGGCCCGGGCACAATGGTGCAGCGCCAGCAGTTTCCCGGCGCCAGGTCAGCCTTTGCGGCGAGCGCGGGTGTCCGGGACGCCTGACGCAGGAAGCCGGGACTGGGCGTGCTCCAGGTCGCCTGATCCCGGGCCACCCAGCCGTCCGGGAGCTCAGCAGCCGTCACGAAGGCGAAAAACAGGGCAGGAAGCAGTATTGGGAGCTTCATGAGCGATGCCTCCTCAAGCCGGATCGAACTGAGGGATTGCCAGCTGTTCGCCATCTTTGAATGATGACTGGTGAGCGACGATTCCCGGTACGGTGTAGGCGAGTGCTTCATAGATGTCGATTGCCGGTTCCCTGTCCTCGACGAGGGCATCAATGAACTCATGCGTGATGAAGGTGTGAGAGCCACCATGTCCAGATGCGTGTCTCAGGGGAGGGGGCAGTGCTTCCCAGAAGTTGGGGAGGGAGCGCATGCGTTTCCCGGGGATGATGATATTCGTGGGCTGTCCCCCGGAAGCCGCGCAATACATTGCTCCTTTGTCTCCGAACCACTGGGCCCGTTCGCCATGGGCTTTGATTCCCCAAGAGACGTTGCAGCGGAAGGGATGGCTGCGGTCAGTAAGGAACATCCCCATCCCGGAGTCGAAGGGGTTCCGGTAGACGTTTTTGTCCTCACCATACATCTCGTCGCCGGGCGGGCGGTGCCCGACACAGGACACTTTCGTGAGTCGCTCCCCTGTGACGCCAACGAGGAACCCTGTGCTGTGGGTCGGGTATAGCATCGGCGGCAGTCCGTAGCGCCAGGTCCGCTTCCCGTTGTAGAAGGCCAAGTGGTGTCGCTCACCCGATCCGGAAGGCCAGGGGTGGTAATACTCCGCCTCGCAGTAGATGAGATTCCCGAACGCTCCGTCTCGGTGCAGGCGTCGCGCCATCATTGTGTGTCGCCGGTAATAGGTGGTTTCGGCCATCATATACTTCAGGCCGGTCGCTTCCTTTTTCGCCTTCATCGCCTGCGCCTGTTCGAGATCCATGCATGCAGGCACAGCGCTGATAACGTGTTTCCCGTGGTCCATGCACAACAAAACGTGCTTCGCATGACTTGGGGCATCGGTAAATACGCCGACGGCGTCAATGCTCGGATCCAGCACGAGTTTTTCGAGAGACTCGTAAGCCTTGGCGCAGCCATAGCGCTGCTGCAGGGCCTGACAGCGCTTCGGGATCAGATCACTCACTGCAGCTACCGTGCAGTTGGGGTGTTCGTGCCACTGGAAGCTGCAACCGAAGCGTCCCCCCACTATCCCAATTCGGATCTTCCGCTCGGACGTCTGTTTCCAGATTGGCGGGAGCACTTCCGGCGCTTTCGCCAGGACCTCCCCTGTGGCAGCAACGAGCGTTGTTGCGCCAGTGAACTGCTTCAGGAATTGACGACGGTCGAGGCCGGCCTTGGCAGCGTTCGTCATGGTATGCACTCCATCGGGGGCTGTTCCGGGATGGTCAGACGTTGACATTGCGTGATTTTAACCTCGGAACCCAGAAACAGCAACACCGGCATCCCGATCCGTGTGCGGAGAGATGTCTGGTCGACCATGCCTCGTCCCATCACACTGCTTCCGGGTAACGCCTCAGTCTCGTGAGGCGGCTCGACGGAGTCTCTCCCTCCATCGGGCGCAGATGGCCCAGGGAACCCCTGGAGAGAGACTCCGTCGAGCCGTCTTGAACTTCTCCCCCACGTAACCGAGGCCTTACGCTTTCGGGGCGTACGGCACGGGAATTACGGATAAGCTCACTTAGATTCCCATGCCTACAATTGGCGGGCCCCAGGACGCACGGAGATTGGTGATGACGCGACAGGAACTGGTGACAGCGGCGATTGAGCACAGGGAAACGACACGTGTTCCCTACAATGTCCGCCCTGACAGTCGAATGAGCGAGAAACTGCGCGCGCAGCTCGGGTGGAGTGAACCCCGCGCGACTCTCCTCGGCGCAATGGATTTGAATGAGTGGTTCGACAATGACGTCGAGATGGTTCGTCTGCCGTGGTGGACGTGGCATGAGCTCGAAGCGGACTGGCGAGGCGTCTACCCTCCGACCAGTTTGCCGAAGACGCGAGGCACGGGGAGCTACGACTCGTTCTACGATGACCTCAAGGCCCTGCGGGATCAGACTGATCGCTATGTTTTGGCAATGGTTTACGGAAGCCACTTTGAGAAGGCGAATGCCGCTCGGGGGATTGAGAACTTCCTGATGGATGTTGGCGGGGACTTTGCGTTCGCCAAGCGCCTCTGCACATTGATCATCGATCGCAACATGGCCATGCTGGAGAATGTCCTTCATTGTCCGGAGATCGACGGGATTCTCTTGGGCAGCGATTGGGGCTCGCAGCGTGGGTTGCTTATGAGCCCCGACGTTTGGGACGAGCTGATTCGGCCCGGGGAACAGCGCGAGTATGATCTGGTGCATGCCTACGGGAAGCACGTCTGGGTACACTCCTGTGGCAAGATTGATGGGCTGATTCCGCGGCTCGCCGACATGGGAGTGGATGTCCTGAATCCCCTGCAGCCCGAATGCATGGATATCGCTGCGATCAAGGATGAGGTCGGCGACCGGATGGCATTCTGGGGTGGAATCAACACACAGCAGACACTGCCTTTCGGGACACCTGACGAGGTCCGGGCGGAGAGCCGACGAACGCGTGATCTGCTGTCGCGTGGTGGTGGCTATATCTTCGCTCCCGCGCAGGATGTTCAGGGCGATGTCCCGCTGGCGAACCTGGAGGCCTTACTGGAAGTGGCTCGGGAGGGACGGCTGTGACACAGACGAGAAGCGCGCAGGGCAGACCAAACATCATTCTGATTCTCGCTGACGATCTGGGATACGGTGACTTGGCGTGTTACGGCAATGACGTTCTGCGGACTCCGCACATTGATCGTCTGGCAAGCGAGGGGGTGCGTTGTTCGCAGCACTACACCAGTTCTCCGCTGTGCGCCCCTGCCAGAGGGGCACTGCTCACCGGTCGCTACAACCATCGGGTCGGCGCGTTGAGCGTCGAGTCGAATCGAGGGCTTGATCGCATTGCACTGCGTGAACAGACGTTGGGAGACGTCTTCTCAGCCGCCGGGTACGCGACCGGCTACGTGGGCAAGTGGCACAGTGGCCTTTTTGATTTGAGGCACCATCCCAATAGACGCGGCTTTGCGGAGTTCGCGGGGTTCCTCAACGGGATCATGGATTACTGGGATTGGATTTTCGACTACAATGGTCAGACGCGCTTCTCAGATGGCAGGTATCAGACAGATGTGCTTACGCAGGAAGCTGTCGACTTCATCGATCGGCACGCGTCTGAACCGTTCTTCCTCCACTTGGCCTATCATGCCCCACACACGCCACTGCAGGCACCGGAAGAAGACATCGCACGTTACCAGGGAACTCCCGGGATCTGCGACGCCGTGGCCCGGCTTTATGCCATGATCGATCGCATGGACCAGGGGATTGGGCAGGTCTTGGCCAAACTGGACTCGGAGTGCCTGACAGAGAACACGCTCGTCCTGTTCACGAGTGACAACGGTCCATGGCTGGGAGGGCACAACCACGACGGGAAGCGGGTCGAACTCGCTCGGTACAATGGGCCATTCCGCGGGATGAAGCAGGACGTGTTGGAGGGGGGGATTCGGGTGCCTGCCATTGTGCGTTGGCCAGCCGGACTCCCGGCTGGGACCGAGTGTCATGACATGATCCACTTCTGCGATTGGCTGCCGACCCTTTCGGCCGCAGCCGGTGCGACTCCGAATGGGCGTCCGTTGGATGGGGTTGACGCCATCAAGGCGCTCAGCGGAGGAGGGAGTCTGAGCCACGTGAAGCGGTTCTGGCAGCACAACCGCTATGACCCGGTGCTGCACTGCAACATGGCCATGCGGGATGGTAACTGGAAGCTCTATTGGCCGAGAATTCCGGAAGCGATGGTGAAACTGCGGGAGGATAACGACTGGGCATATCGCCTGGTGCGTGAGCCACACCGCCTGATGCCGGTCAGCAATCCACCCGTGGAGCGGGAGCTTTCGCTGGCCCCGACCCCACAGCTCTACGACCTCAGTGACGACCCGCTGGAGTCGACAGACCTGGCTGTCAGGGAGCCCGAAAGGGTGCTCCGAATGAGCCGTGAAGCGGACGCGTGGTTCGAATCCGTCGAACGCGACCGCGTTGATGCTTTCCGGACGTTGGGGATTAACACGTGACAGATACGAGGAGCGCCATGCGAATCGCTTTTATCGGTGACACACATTACTGCATTCCACGCGAGTACGGCGGGCCGCCGGTTGGCCCGGGAGACCTGCTGGATCATCGGCGTTACACGCCAATGACCGACGAGGTCCTGAGGCCTTTACTGGATCAGGTCCGGCAGACCAAACCGGACCTGGTGATATCCTCTGGGGATTTCGTCGAAGGCGGTCTGGGCGGTTTTCCTGAGGAAGCACGCCGCGAGATGAATGAGGGACTCGCTTACTTTACCCAGCTCGGGATCCCGTTTCTAATCGCTCGAGGCACCCATGACGCGCCTCAACTGTTTGCCGAGCTGGTTGTGCCGGCGATGTCACAATCCACTGGGGGCGAGGCTGGGCACACCTATCTGCGGCACGATCTCGGTAACTGCACATTCCTCATCCTCGACTACCAGTGCTATGCCATCGGCAATCCCCAGGACAGATGGTTCGAGGCACAGTTGTCAGCGGCAACAGATGCCGGACGACGGATCTTCGTCGTCGCACACGCCCCCGTCTATCTTTGGGGGCGGCACTTTTTCGGCGAACCAGCTCTGATGAGACGGCTGGATCTGCTGCTTTCTACCTACTCTGTTGATGCCTATCTGTGCGGACATACGCACAACCAGGCCGTCAGCTTCCACGCCCGTCAAACGGAGCACGGTTGGCTTCAACTTATGGGCTCATCGGTTGGTTACCCAAAGATGCCCCCGGTGGGGCTTGACGCCGTTCATTCACTCGCGGACTTCGGCCCGTCAAACACACTGCTCTGGGGGATTCTTGAGGACAGTGCTCCCGGTCTGTTTGTGATTGATGTGAATCCTGACGGGATGGAGATATGCTGGCAGTCGGTTTCGGGTGAGAAGCGCCGGTTTGCCGTGGAGGCAACACGCACGATTCCTGACGCGCCGGAGACGACGCACAACGGCACGCGCCTGCCCATCTCGGACGATGATTTCTGCCAGATCAAGTCGGCGGTGTTGGGCGTATTCAGCTACGGCCAGGGAGGCGACACAACACAGATTGCACTGAACGGAATTTCTCTGGGACCGGCCCCCACGAACGGGAGTTATGCGGCGCGGCGCTTCATGCCGCTTCCCTCTTTGGCACTGTGCACGATCGGTAGATCCAACACGGTCACGGCCAGCACGACGGAGCCGGCGGAATACGCGATCGGCAGCTTCTGTCTGGAAGTCACTCTCTTGGACGGGCGGATTCTACGGAGCCTGGTGGCGCCTGAGATTCTTGTTTCCGGGTCGCGCTGGAACGAGTTCCCCGGTGCACGTACGCTTGTTCCATGCGCCCCCGGCCGGGCGCACGATGTGACACTGAACTTCGTGGGGTAATCTCCCCAATAACCATCACCTGCACTGAAAGGGTCAGTCTATGTCCTTCACGGTTGCTGCTTTCTCGTCTTCGCCCCGTTCACGCGCCAACAGCGAGATTCTTACGGATCGGTTGTTGGCGGGAGCAGAGAAGAGCGGGGCATCTGTCACAAAGGCGGGTCTCCACCACTTGTCTATCAAGGCATGCACAGCCTGCGGCGCGTGTCAGAGCACAGCCGAAGCGCCATGCGTGATCGATGACGACATGTCCGACCTCATTGCCCAGGTACGGGCTGCGGACGCGTTGGTGTTTGCGTCGCCGATCTACTTTGCGGCTGTCAACGCCCAGATGAAGCTCTTCCTGGACCGCCTTTTTGCTGTCTTTGGCGGCGGCGACTTCCTGGCGCTGGAGGGAAAGCGGATGGGAGTGGTGCTGACGTATGGCGCGGACGACCCGTTTGAGTCCGGGGCTGTCAACGCGTTGCGCATGTTTCAGGATGCTGCGTTCTTCCTCAAGATGGACTTGAGGGGGTGGGTGCATGCCGCCTGCATGGACCCCGGGGACGTCGAGAGCAACTCATCTGCCCTGGATGCTGCGTTCGCCCTGGGAGAGAAGCTCGCAAGAGACTGTTGATGGAGAACGGAATGAAGCAGATATGGTTGGTCCGACACGGTGAAAGCATGGCTCAGACCGGCGAAGAGGAGGACGGTCGCAATCCGCCGCTCAGCGAACGGGGCAAAGAGCAGGCCGCTCGACTGCGGCACCCCTTAGGAGCGGTGACTTTTGATCGCATTCTGGTGAGCCCTCTGATTCGAGCGTGCCAAACCTATGAGTTATCAGAAGTCGACCGCACCAATGCCGAGTTTGACAGTCGGGTCATGGAGTCGGAGTGGGGGAATCCTGAGTTCTACACGCCCGTTTTGCCGCTGCAGTTGCCTGAGACGGCCGCGCCGGACCGACACAATGCCTACGACCTGACGGTTGAAGAGCGCGCAGCCAGTGTGATCGAGGAACTGGCGGACGGGAATACGGAATGCTGCCTTATCGTCGCCCATTGGGGAATCTGCGGGCGGCTTTTCATGGCCTTTGCCGGCGCGACTGTCACCGATTGGTCCGTGTTGCCGAGCATGGACAACACCGGGATCTCCCTGTTTGAGATCGACGATGAAGGCCGCCGCTGGGTTCGCTACTGGAACGATCGGGGCCACGTATTGGATCTGCTCGACTGAAGCGTGGGCGAGGTAAGCCCCTGCGACGCAGCTCCCGCAGCGTCTACTCGGGGCGCATCCCGGAGGACAACAGTTTGAGTGCCTTGCGCCGGGCCAGGTTACGGGCCATGGGGTTGCCGGCATTCAGGACAGTTGTGAAGGAATAGACCTCGTGACCTTTCCGGGCGACCTTCAGCGTGGCGTTCTCAGTGGTCCCGAGAATGTCGCCTGGCGTTTCTCGGCCGGTGAGTGCATTGAGCTGACTGAAGAGGCAGGCATCGCGCCAGCCATCGCGGTAGCCGCAGTACGAGGGGGATATGGTCACCGCGTGCGTTTGTTGGTCAATCCAGACAATTCGTTCGGTCTTGTTCCAGTGATAAAACGCCCATAGCCCATAGCCGCTGAAGCCGTGAAAGAGAGTCATCATGGGGTAACACCATGACCGCCCGTAGGTTCCACGATACGGGCGGGAGCTCCCCCCATAGCACCAGACTTCGTCCTCGTCGTCGATTCGAACAAGCGGTTTCCCCTTCTCGTCGGCATGTCTGATCGTCAGGCGGAGCTCGTAGATGTGGTCCTCGGGTGTGCCTCCGGATGGACTGATGTACAGGTGTGCGTGCAGTCTTCCTCCTGTGATCACGGTTCCTCGTGCTCGGTTACCCCAGGGACTTCCACCATCCTTGCGCATTGGCTTCCCGTCTTCAAGCATCTCGAAGCTCTCAACTTGTTGCGGATTGACATTGAACGCACCACGTTCGCCCAGAACTTCCATACCCCACGTGTGCTGAGCTCCACCGTTGGTGTAGGGACGCCAGCCTCCCGGAACCGGAAAACTGCGTTCACTCAGGACAAATTTGTCATTCAGGAGGGAGAGAAAATCGTCTTTAAGGCCGAAGGA
This sequence comes from Lentisphaerota bacterium, assembly GCA_018676675.1. Lineage (GTDB taxonomy): Bacteria > Verrucomicrobiota > Lentisphaeria > Oligosphaerales > JABHEG01 > JABHEG01. The sequence continues at coordinate 16,793 of JABHEG010000199.1, read as the reverse complement.
GAGTTGCCACTGGTCGCAGTGTGGATCCATGGCTGTGATGTGGCCCGCGGTTCGCGCGATCATCCCGGTGATCGTTGTGAAGGGGCGCCATCCCGCGGGGCGTATGACGCTGGCAACGTCGATGTGGCGGCGGATGTGTTCGGGCGAGATTTCGTCGCTGATCTTGCAGAAGAAGCCTTTGAACCCGCGCGATTCGAAGTACCGTTTCATTTCTGTGTAGAACCAGACGATTACGCGGGTGGATTCGGGGGAACCAGGTGTCACACGCCCTTTGCCCAGTGCCGGAACGAGAAGACGCCAGGAGAGCTGTGGGTTCTCCAGACTCCCCAGGTAGGTTTCTACCCGAGTCACGCCTCGACGTTTTGCCAGATCCAGCCACGGATCAAAGTAGGAGAAATCCAGCTTGGGGAGTGCCTCCAGACCGATGCGTTCAGGGTGTTTTTTCGCCACGTCCGTGATGACATCTTCCGTGCCGTCAATTCGGGTGTGCTGGAGTATTCGGGCCCATACCCCATTCCAGTCGACCACGTCTCCGCCAATCTGACTGTACACGTCCAGGATTGCGTCAAGGTGTTTGAGACCGTCATCGGTCACATCATAGCCTTTGGTCCACACCGGAAAGCCGCCGCAGTAGCCTCGCACATGGAACGGCTTTTGGGGTTTGGTCTGCACAGGCCAGACGCGAAGTCTGACGGCGGTCTCGACGCTTGCGGTACCCAGTCGGATGGCGACAGGAATCTCGTGGACTCCGGGTGGCAAGCCCTGCGAGCCGATGTGTAACCAGATGGTCTTGCGTTCACCTGCTTGCCACGTGACAGGCTCTTCCGGCACGGGCAGAAGCTCCCGGCGATCCTCCCCGTCTGTTTGCAGGAAGACTTCAGTGGAGGCGCCTCCGGCGGGGGCGAGACCGACCTCAAGCTTCCCCTGGCACTTGCCGGTCAGGTTGAGTGTGAGTCCGAGGTAGCGACTGTCTGCCTGGGCGAGGTCCATTTCCAGTACATTGGGAGGCCGGCGTTTGCCTTCTCCGTCACCCACCGACATCCAGAAGCCCCGTTTGCGTTCTGTTTCTGTGACGCCGAACTGGGTCGCTTCGTCTACCCAACCCTTGAGCGGGATGAGTGAAGGTTCGCGGAGTTGTTCGGAGTTCTGTTGGCAGATGTCGGTCCAGTCTGGTGGGGTACCCGGTGATCCGGAGGCGACGATCAGGCGTGTCTGGGCGACCAAAGTCTTCCCTGCAGGGATGTCCTCATAGAGCCACTCGAAGGTGGGGTACTCCTTGCTGCCGCGCCAGAAGTAGAACTTGGTGACACCTGGAGCCAGGGCCAGAATTCCGTCGCCGCTGTCCTTGTGCCATAACGCTGCGTAGGAGGGGGCTTCCGGGAGGTAGTATCCATGGGCATCGGTGGTGCCGGTCGTGGTTGTGCCTTTGCGCTCCTCCTTACCGTTGACCCAGTACAGGTGTGCGTCTGTTTGGGGGTGAGCGCCCGGGAGCAGGAAGCTGCGGATGAAGAGGCGTCGTGGTGCCTGGGTGCCATTGCGGAATTCATAGCGAACCGTCAGGGCAGGGGATCCCTTGCGCAGTTCAAGGTACTTCACGATGGAGAGCCCGGATGTATGAGAGGCCTCACAACGTATACTCGCGAGTTCGGGGCCGGGCTGCATCACGGCGGCTCCGTACCGAACAGCCGTGAAGTGGGCTCGGTCATCAAGAGCTCCACCGATCTCGGTCCGCCCTTTCCACAGAGCGATCATCTCGCGGTTCCCCGGTTTGATCACCCATGACTTGATCCGGGCCCCGGCCGAGGAGTCGACTTCAATACGCGTGTGTTCGTTCTCCAAAACAAACAGATCGCGGGCCTTCTCCGCTGTCGCCTGAGCGAATCCGAGAGATGACCATAGGACCGCGGACAAGCAGAACGAGTGGAACAGCAGTTTCAGGTGCATGTCGGTTCTCCTGGGCATGCGGGGCGGCCACTGAGCACGCAGCCAACGGTTTGGCCTAGTGGCGGCGGGCGCCACTAGGCTTCGACTTGCGGGGACGATTCCCGATTGGGACGTCCAGGGGCGTCCACTCCCGTCAATCGCGGCTCTGACAGACCGTGGGACGTCAGACACGACCGAAACATCCCTGGACTTTCCGTGCCACGGGTTGATTCGTGTCCTGTTTGACGATAGGGTCGGTCTTTGTGTGATTCCAGCCGTGGCAAATCAATATCAGTGAACAAGGAGGAAGAACGGTGGCAAAGCCGGCAATTGGGATGATGACGTATTCGTTCGGGCGCTCCATCCGTGAGGGATGCATGAGTTTGCCGGATGCAATCCGACTGTGTGCCACGCTTGGGGTTGAGGCCATCGATCTGGCTGAGGCACACTTAGGTGACCCACAGGCGGATATTTCGGCCTTTCTTGCCGCTTTGAGCGACACGGGGCTACCTGTTGCCTCCTCACATACCGGACTTGATCTCATCACCCGTGGAGAGGCGGCAAGGGGCGAGCGGGAACAGGAAGCCCGAAGGATCTTTGAGCGTTTGGGGAAGCTTGACTGCGGACATGTCATGCTCGGGAGTCCCACCGGTGATCTCTCGGCAGAGGACTGGCGTCGAGAATACGGCATTGGACTCGGGGAATGCGCTCCGATCGCAGCTGACTATGGCATCACCGTGACATTTGAGAACCGCGGCGGACCAGCGGGGCTGCTCGTGGGAACGGCGGATCACTGCGAAGAGATCCTGGGACATGCCGGCGACACTGGCGTCCGCTTCACGTTCGATGTTGGGAACTTCCGCTACGTAGGAGCTGATCACAATGCCGCCTTTGAGCGCCTGGCTCAATACACGGCGCACGTACATCTGAAGGATGTGGTGCCACGAGGAGAGTCCTTCGGTATGGTGCCGTTGGGCGAGGGTGAGGTGGACAATGCTCCCATCATCCGGAAGCTTGCTGCAAGTGGCTTCGGGGGATGCCTGGCCATCGAGTGTGGAGGGTTGGGGACGGATGAGGATGACGCGCGCAAGAGCGTTGAGTTTGTACAGAACGTGCGCAACGAGGGGTGAGAGTACCATCCTGGTACGCGAGCCGGGACATTCGGTTGTTGACCATCTAGGACGTGAGGATAACGAGACATGACGACACAACGTGCAGAACAGATTGGTGTGTGCAGCTGGTCACTTCAGTCGACCGGCGCTGAGGACTTGCGGGACAAAGTGAAAGCCGTTGGTGTAGCCACGGTACAGCTTGGGCTCACAGCCCACCGTGGTGATCACGGCGTGTGGACCGGGGTGCAGGAGCTTCTGGGGGAAGCCGGGATCTCGATCGCTTCAGGTATGTTCTCGACAATCGGTGAGGACTACTCGACTCCTGCCGCGATCAAGGTGACCGGTGGCGTTGTGCCGGACCAGCACTGGGACGAGAACTGGGAACTGGCAAAGGGAGCGGCGGCAACAGCCCAGGAGATGGGGTTGCCTTATGTAATGACCCATGCCGGGTTCCTGCCACATGAACCCAGTGACCCGGATTTCGAGAAGCTCATCGGGCGAGTCATCAAGATCGCACGCATGTTTGCTGATCACGGAGTGACGCTCAACCTGGAGACTGGGCAGGAAAGCGCTGAGACGCTGTTGGCTTTTATCGGGGAACTCCGGGCACGCGACGTGACGAATGTGGCGGTGAACTTTGATCCGGCAAACATGATTATGTACGACATGGACGAGCCGATTGCGGCACTGCGACAGCTGGCACCACACGTCTTAGGGGTACACGTGAAGGACGCAAGACGTACGAAGGTGAAGGGTGAATGGGGAGACGAGGTGGTTGTCGGAACAGGGGAGGTCGATTGGCAGGCCTTTGTGCAGATCCTGGCAGATGCGGATTTTGAGGGAGGGTACATCTTTGAGCGCGAGGCCGGTGACGACCGGATTGAGGATATACGCCAGGGAGTTGCAGCGCTGGAAGCAGTGCTACTATAGCTGCGAGGACCAAGATGCTGAGCCGTTGTCAACGCTGGTCAGTCTGTTTCCTGCTTGCGTGCGGGGTGTACTCCAGAGCTCAACATGGTGGTATCGCTGAGCCGGCCGAATACAGCCTGGACAGAATGCTGACGTCCTGGGAGGAACAGACAGAGGGGACGAACCTGGCGCTCAGCCGTCCGGTCACCTTCAGCCCAACTCCCGAGTATCATCTCACCTCAGAGGGTGGGAGTGATGCTCAGGATTTGGTTGACGGGGCTCTGTGTAGGCGCTCCAACCAGGCAATCTGGTGGGAGCCCAAAGCCGTTGGCTGGAAGGGGAACGCCGGTCGTTGGAACACGATCATCATTGACCTGGGGGAGCCAAAGGCCGTCCAACGCATCGTCTGGCGGGTTGTGGCCGGATGCCGGAAGCGGAACTTCTATGGGCCCCGGCGAGTTCGGCTCTCCGGCGGACTGGACGGGCGTTATGTACATGTCCTCCGAGAGCGTCTGCGCTGGCGGGATGATGTGGCAGCCACCGACACCTATCGGCTGCCGAATCTCGGGCCACCTGATTCGGGTGACGATGTCTACATTTACCCGATCGTGGTGGAGGCGGACAACGCCCGCATGAGGTACGTGGTACTGCAGTTCGAGATGGATGGCAACTGGCTGGCCAGCGACGAACTTGCGGTACTGGCGGGGGAAGGGCAGGGCAGCGACATCAGTCAACGCCCCCGGACTGAACTGCAGACACGGGACGTGTGGGTTCGATCGGATGAGCCGGAGTATCCTGTCGTTCCCGATGTGGCCTTTCCGCTGTGGTTGCGCCAGACTGATCTGCGTCCCGACAACGCCAAGTTGTTTGTGCGCTACGAGTTCCGAGTGCCTGAAGGAGTTACGCTCACAGCCCCACCGTACTTCGGTCCGCAGAAGGCGGAACCAGGAGTTCTGGCGTATCGCTACGGGCGGGGCGGAAATTCCATCCGGATAGGTCCACTCTTCATTCAAGGCATCCCCAGTGGCGACGGCGTGATGGAGATCCGGGCTATTGGGAAGAACGCTGAGGCCCAGCCCTGGCAACAGGTCCGTCTGCGGCCGGCCGAGTTACCCCCCCCATTTCGTCTGAAGCGGCTGTCTGCCAGCATCGGCTGGATGGTTGATCGCCAGCAGGCGTTGTGGCCTGACTTTGAGGTCGCCTACGCCCGTTTGGGCTTCAACACCGTCCCGACGTTTCCCCGGGCCTGGGCGAGCCGTGCGCTCAAGGAGGGACTGCCGGTCGAGACGGTGCGACAGTCGCCTGATCCCGGCTCACTGTCTGAGGGAGGGCGCCGCCTCAAACGTCTACGTGAGCTTGGCTACCGTGTCGTCTACATGGAATCCCCAATTCACTCGGTGAACTGGCGGCATCCCGAAGACGCGAAGGAATTCAAGTGCCAGATTCCGGGCAACGTCCCGCGGGAACCCAGTTTCTGCCCTTCCTATCGGGGCCAGTATTTCGAGGAGGAAATCCAGCGAATCGCCGATCACGCTCTCATGGTTGGCCCGCATGAGTATGTCCTTTGGGATTGGGAAATTGCTGGCTCCGGCATGTGGCTTGGGAAGCGTTGCACGCGTTGTCAGGCGGCATTCAAGGCCTCCGGGCTGGAGTGGGAGGCCTTTGTGAAGCGCCAGACGCTGGAAATCCTGGATGCGTTGAACGCCGCGGTGCGGGACGGCTTCGCAGCGAAAGGTTGGACACCCCCTGAGCTGGGGATGTACAACCAGGACACCGTGGAAACTTACTGTGGTGTGTTTGACTTCCTGCAGGACAAGCGTCTCGAATTGCAGAGCCCCAGTCTATACGTCGGGGACGATCCCGGGGCCGTGCATGACCGGATCCGTGCTGCTCGTGAGCGAGGTGGGAATAACCGCATCATTCCTTGGTTGACGACGGGAACCTACGGTCGTGTTCGACCGGTCTCGTCACGCGTGATGGTGTGGGAAACACTGCTCAACGGCGCGGGGGGAGTCACGTATTTTTGTTTCGCAGACTTCAATCCCGCGCATACCCTCGAGGTGAGCCGGGCTTTGGCTGCAGTGGCTCCGCTGGAAGACGTCATCGCTGACGGCACACCTGCCCACGGAGAGATCCGGGTACACCCGGGATCGATTCGTCATTCCGCGATGAGGATCGGCAAGCACGGAGGGCTTTTACTGGCCAACCCGGGAGCAGAACCATGCACCGCGGAGTGGGCATGGATCGGGACGAACGCTGCCGGGCGGGCAACCATTTTTCCCGGCGATGCCGTCCTTCTGGATCTCCAATTGCGGTAAGCCCGGGGGCGAGCCCCGGCGGCCTCGGCTTTGCCCGTTCATTGAGCTCAACTGCGTGGTTGTCCCGCGGCTCCCGCTCTGTTGTCGAATACGACTCGCTGAGCGCTTGCGGAACTGCTCCCGTGCATGACATTTCCTGTTTGCTGTGACACTTGCGGGGTATGCTGGATCTTCCGCTGGAAAGCTCGACCGAAAGGACTCATCGGATGGCACGTCTTGACTGGAACACGTACTTCACAAAGACGTTGGGATGCTGGATGGGGAAGAACTCGGGGGGAACGCTCGGGGGTCCCGTGGAAGGACGCCGGGAAATTCTGACACTTGACTGGTATCCCAAGGTTCAGGCCGGTGGCATCCCGAATGACGACTTGGAGGTCCAACTCGTTTGGCTCCACGCTTTGGAGACCCGGGGACAATGTCTGACGGCGGAGGATCTGGCGGCCGAGTGGCTGGATCACTACCTGCCCAATTGGGACGAGTACGGGTTTGGGAAAACGAACGTGCGCAAAGGCCTTCTTCCTCCTCTCTCCGGGGCGTTCAATAATGCGTTCGGGAGCAGTATGGGGTGCCCAATACGGTCAGAGATCTGGGCTTGCATTGCCCCGGGCCTTCCGCTCATCGCCGCTCGTCTGGCCCGGGCGGATGCGATCGTTGACCACACCGACGAGTCTGTCTATGCAGAAATGCTCTTTGCGGTTATCGAGAGCGCGGCCTATCTGACCGAGGACCGGGACGAGTTGATGAAGCTTGGGCTGGCCGCCATCCCCGATGATTGCCGGACATCCCAAGCTGTCCGTATCATGATTGAGACGTGGAACGCGACCGGCAGCTGGGGAGCATCACGCCAGGCCGTTCTGGACCTTGTTGGGAACCATGCGAACTTCACAGATGCGCCACAGAATATCGCCTTTACACTTCTGGGCTGGTACAGCGCCCCGACCGATTTTGGGCAAGCGATCTGCGATGCCGTCAACTGCGGTTTTGACACAGACTGCACCGGCGCGACATTGGGGGCGATCCTGGGGATTGCATGGGGAGCTGAACGTTTGCCGGAACGCTGGATGGAGCCTCTGGGAGACGGGATTGCCATCATCGAAGAGCGTACGCGCATCCACAACCAACCAAAGACGCTTCAGGAACTGACCGAGAGGACGGCCGCGATTGCAGTCGGATCTCTGGCCCAATTGGGGTATGTATTTGGTCCCGGTCGAGAGCTGGATTTGGTGCTCCCAGCACCCGAGGAACTCAGGCAGCAGATGCAGGCATCCGGACTCTGGAGCAATGCCCGTGACACGGCAGAGCGCCGCTTCCATCACGGCCGTATTCTTGTGCGCTACCCGGACGGCCCCGTTCTCGCTCCCGGGGCGACAAACCACGTCGTTGTGACGCTGCAGAACGAAACCGAACGACGCATGGAAGGGCCTGTTGCCGCAGCTGGGTTGACTCCTGGGCTGAACACGGTGACGATCGCGCCGGAAGCGATTGATATCGCCCCGGGGGAGTCTTCCGAGCTGAAGGTGAATGTGGAACTGGCCTCGGAAAGCCCGGTCCGTTGCCATGCCGATCTCGCCGTCGCCATCCAGGCTGAAGGGATTTCGCCATGGTCGTTCACGGTGTCCTTTGTCCGCCCCATGTTCTGGCACATGGAGATCAGGCCGGTTGAGGCGTTTGACGGGCTCGGCGGCTCTTCTCCTGCGGTAGAGGGCGAACGCATAGCCGTCACCGGCAACCTCTTGCCATTGGCAGAAGTGGGTACGTGGGTTGGGCGCACGCGCGTGCTCAACCCCTCGGCCTACGAACGGGAGGTCAAGGTCTGCTCTCCGTCCAACAATCCGGTGCGTGTCTGGCTCAATGGTGAGTGTACCGTGGACAATCCGGGCGCCGAGCTCATGCGTCCCAGCTACCATGCCGGTCCGGCCACCCATCACGGAATGGGCGTGCTGAAGCCCGGTTGGAATGACCTCGTCGGAGTGTGGCGGATTGCGGACCTCGAAGGAGAGAGTCACCTCTTCCTGACCGAACCGAGCGGGAAGGGCTGGGGCGACTTGGTTTTCGAACCGTAGTCCTGCGGTCAGCGCTTGTCCTTCGCCCCGGTGTAGAGATCGGGGTCGGGTGGGGCCTGAAGGCTGTACATCACGAGTGTCTCGTCGCCGGTGTTTGTCGTTCCATGATAGACTCCGGGGGGGACATAGAGGACGTCACCTGCCTCAAACTCAACGACGTCGTCGTCTGAGACAATCTGTCCTTTTCCTTCCAGCACGATGATAACATCGGTCGAGTGTTCGTGGACGTGCGGCGTGAAGGTGACGCCCGGCGCATGTTCCGCGTAGTTCAGAGTCACGCTCTTGGAGCCCATTTCGGGGTAGAGGAGGCGCCGGTTCCGGCCATCTCCCATGGTGAAGGGGATACCATCGGTGCGTTTGAGGACCTTGACGCCTGATTTCTCCATGAACCATACTCCTTGCCCGGGCAGTGGGATTTCGCTTCTTGGGGCTTCCTGTGGGGGGATTCGAGCTGGCCGCTTCCCTACGGCTTGGGTGAGGTCCTCGTTGAACCCCGGTGCGGTGGAATTATAGTGTATGTTCGTCTTGATGTAAACACACGTCATCCGTGACTTGGAGAAGTACTGCATGCAGCCCGGCGCTGAAGTCGAACTGACAATTGGGGACGTTGCCTTTGGGGGGGACGGCGTGTCCCGGACGTCGGATGGGTGCGTCGTGTTCGTCCCCTCTACCACGATCGGTGACTCCGTACGTGCAGAGGTCGTTTCGAGCCATCGCCATTTTTCCCGTGCTGTTGTCCGGGAACTCCTGACCCCCGGACCGGGGCGTTGTGAACCGGCGTGCCCGTTCTACGGCCGTTGCGGTGGGTGCCGCTATCAGCATATCGATCATGCCACCCAGGTTGAGCTCAAGAAAGGGCAACTGCTGGAGTTGCTTCGCCGCGTGGGGCGTTTGGGAAGTGTTCCGGATGTCGACCCAATTGTGCCCTGTCCCACACCTTTTGGTTACCGCAACCGGTTGAGGCTTCAGGCCTTTCGTCCAACTGCCGGGGATGACAGGCTTGAGTATGGTTTCTGTGAGCTTGACAACGAGACCCTCTTCCCCGTGGATAAGTGCCCGCTGGCATCGGCTGAGGTAAACGCAGTTCTTGCACCTGCCCAGCGCTCCAATTGGGCCAGGAAGAACACCACCAGACCTCATCCTTTCGACCTGTCGGTTCGCCGTGATTCGACCGGACGGACGGTGTTCTTCTTCGGTCGGGCTCCACGCGCCTTTACCTGGTTGACCGAAAGTGTGTTGGGAAATCCAGTTCGCGTCCCGGCAGGGGGATTCTGGCAGACGAATCCAGCCGTTGCCGAGAGTCTCTTCAAGACGGTCTCTGAGTGGTTCTCTGCGGCGCCGACCCCCTACCTGATCGACGCCTACTCCGGGGTCGGGGCGCTTTCTCTTGCGGTTGGTGGAGCGGCAAAGCGCCGCTGGCTCATTGAGCGGGACCCGGGAGCGGCGGAAGCAGCATCCCACAACCACACTGAGCTCGGCATATCCAGTGTAACCTCGATGCATGGGGCGACAGAGAAGGTCTTGCCCGGCCTCATGTCACAGCTTGGTGAACGCCTTACCGAGACCACGCTGCTTCTGGATCCCCCTCGTTCCGGCTGTGCAGGGCGGCTCGTAGAGGGGCTTGCCGCGAGTTCGTTCGCCCGAATCCTCTACGTCTCCTGCAACCCGGCTACGCTGGCCCGAGATCTTGGGAAAATGGTATCTGAGGACGGGTACCGGCTTCGGCGACTCGCGCTGTTCGATATGTTCCCCCAGACGGCGCATTTCGAGGTGGCCGCGTTGCTCGAACGCAGCTGAGCTGCCGTGATGGCCGCGGGAGCGGCTGCTGTTCCCGCGGCAGGGGCAGGCAGGGCTGACGGTCAGCGACAAGTGGATGTTCCTCCAAACGGCAAAAACAGTCCCCTTCAGTCATTGCGCGACACGACACCGGTGGCTACTTTCCTTATGTCGTCTGCGAGCTCCATTTTCTACGTTAGGCAATTAGCCAATGTTTCCTCTTCTTGCTCCCTCCCTGACCTTGCTCTGGGGCCCTTTCCGTCTGCTTGAGTCTTACCTGGTGCTCATTGGTGCTGGTGCCACACTCTCGGCGGTGCTGACCTGGTGGCTGCTCCCGAGGCTATGGCATCTATTGCCGAATGATCGCGGGCGTCTACATGCAATGCAGGCGGAGGGGGCCAAAGGCAAGCCAACGGGGGGCGGGGTGATATGCGTATCCCTGCTCATTCCTGTCCTCTTTCTTGTCCTCCCTATGTCGCTGCCGATCTGGCAGATCGTTGGCTGCCTGTGGCTTGTCATGATTACCGGGTACCTGGATGACAAGAGCCTCACTCCCTGGGGCGAGTACCGCAAAGGGATCCTTGATCTTGGGGTGGCCGGAATGACAAGCCTTGCCATGTGTCAGGGGAAGGCGATGACCATCTGGCTGCCGTTGTATAAGGATGAACTGGTCGTTTCTCCGTGGCTGTATGTGCCGGTGGCTGCTGTCATTCTGTGGGTCACCATCAATGCGACCAACTGCAGTGATGGTGTCGATGGGCTGGCCGGTTCATTGACTCTGCTGTCGCTTTTCTATCTCGGCTGCTTCCTGTATGTCGTCGTGGGGCACCGGGACTTCGCGGCATATCTGCTCCTGCCGCACAACCCGGATGGGGCGAAGTGGGCGGTCCTCATCTTTGCCTCTGCCGGTGTTCTGATCGGTTACCTCTGGCACAACGCCTCTCCGAGCGCCGTGTTGATGGGAGACGCCGGGTCGCGATTCCTTGGGTTACTTGTGGGCGTGGCCGTCCTGGCGGCCGGAAATCCCCTGTTGGTTCTCGTGGTGGCTCCCGTTGCGTTGGTCAACGGTGGCACTGGCCTGGTGAAGGTTGTTCTGCTCCGTGTGTTCCGGAAGCTGGGCGTTGATGTCCGTGCTCCGGTTCAGGCGCAAGATGGCGATGGCCAACTGAACGCGAATGACACTCACGTGTTTGTTCAGCTGCTACACCGCTTCCGTTTCCCACTGCATGATCACTGCCGGAAGGAGATGGACTGGTCCAACGCGCAGGTCTTGATGCGCTTCTTTCTGCTTCAGACCCTCCTGACGCCGATCCTGCTCGGGGTCTTCGTCAAAGTCAGGTGACGGGGCGGGGGGAAGGACGTGATCCCTGACGGTTCCCATTCCCGCGGTCATTGACCTCGGGCGGCACGCCGCAAGGTCCCTTCCGCACCAGCCGGAGAGGTCGCCGGATGGCACCCGCCTTCGTCGGACTACGGCGTGGCACGCCGCCTTCCACATTGTGTCCTTGGGTAGCGTGCGAAGGGGCGCCAATGCCGTTAACTGGATTGGTCGCCGGATGGCACCGCCTCCTCCTACACTGTGTGCTCGAAAGGCTGCTGCCACGCTGCGATCCCGTCTTGAGCAGCTAGACAGCATTGAGGGTGGGCGCGGACAATGAAAATGCCCTCGGCCGGGAAGGCACGAGGGCATTGTGTTCTGTCAGTCGGGCGCGGAGTGGATAGCTCCCTACTGGTTCCAGAGACCAAACGTCTCCCAGGGCGCGTGGATGTGATAGGCTGGGTTACTGTTGTGAGAGGCCCATCCGTGCCCGATGTCGTCACGACGGAAGCGGTACCACTTCACGTGGCCATCCGCGAAAGAGACGTTGCCACCATGGTCATGCGAGTCTCTCATCGCGTAGTACTGGCCGCTGAGGATGTAGAGGTTGCCCCCGCCGGCTCCCTTCTCGGAGATGAGCATGCAGGCGGAGGGATTCGTGATCGTGGGAGTGCGACGCGGCCCGCCGAAGATGTGGGCAGGCATGCCATAGGCGATTTTGTAGCAGTTGTATTCGCTGGCGGGGCACATGAATGTCTCGGCGCTCTGCACGTATTCCCAGATGAAAGCCGGCCAGGAATCCCAGTAACCATAGCTGGGATGGTAGCAGAAGCCTGAGGGAGCGCCAATAGCAAACGGCGTGGGGCTGCGGCTGGTCCTCATGTCCACCCCGGGCAAGTAGTAGTTGTTCGACGTGGAGTACATGATGGCGGCTGTAGCCAACTGCTTGAGGTTGGTTGTACAGGAGATCGTGTTGGCTCGGGACTTTGCCTTCTGAAGGGCCGGCAGCAGCATTGCGGCCAAAATCGCGATGATCGCGATCACAACCAGCAACTCGATGAGAGTGAAACCCTTGTTCTTCCGTGTTGTCTTCATCACACACCTGCTTTTCTTGTGTTCTCAGACCAAAAACACCAAAGCGCCCATTCTCACGGCTGCTTCCCCGAGGCCACCAAGCAAAAGCGTTCACGCTTCTCAGGCTCGATGACGGCTCAAGACAGCCCGTTCGCCGTCAGGTCCGGCGCTACGAAATCACCAAGTACAGGGTACTCGCTTGTGGGCCGGGGCGCAAGTTTTCTTTCGCAGCGCTCTTGTCCGTGGTTGGGGGACGTGTCGAGCACAGGGCGCTATCTCGGGCTGGCCGAGATACTTGGGGCGGCGAGAGGCGGTGGCATTCGCGCGGTGAATGGGTATGGTTTTCTCCACGAACGGGAGTTCGACGGCTACGTTGCCGCCAAGGAGCAGTTGGAGACTGGAAACACGGGATGACACCATGGCACAGGTTACCGGTGTAGGAAAGGCAGAGAGTTTCGCGGCCTCTGAGCTGTTGCATCTGTACGGGGAGATCGCGTCGGAGGCCAGCACGGAAGAAGTGCTCCGGCAGAGCGCTCTGGCGATCGTTCGCGCCTTGCCGTCGGAACGGGCAACGGTTTACCAAGTGATTGAGGAGACCCAGGAGCTCGAGTCCATTGCGGTCATTGGGAATGTCAGTCGACCTATCCGGATCCCCATTCGCCGCTCGTCGCTGGCAGGCTATTGCGCATCGGAGTGCGAAGCCTTCCTGGTGCCCGATGCCTATGGTGACCTCTCAGCTGTCAGCGGCGAGCTGCGTTTCGACCCATCCTGGGACAAGATGAACAGCTTCCGTACACGAGACGTCATGTGTGTACCGGCGGAGTTCCAGGGCGGGCTGCTGGGCGTGGTCCAGGCTCTAAACAGCACGGAACGACCGTTTGACGCCCAGTCTCTCAAGAAACTGCAGATGCTCACGCGCCTGGTTTCTTTCGCTCTGCATCACGCCAGGATGTATGAGGAACTGGCCAGCTTGAAGTGTCTGAAGAAGCAAAAGGCACAGTTCATGCGGGTCATGGTTCATGAGCTGAAGTCACCGGTGTCGGCAGCGAAGATGCTGGCGGACGGTCTCCTGTTCGCCTCTGAGGATGATCCTCGGTTGGCCAAGGTGCTGGGGCGTATCACAAAACGAATGGACGAGATGGTGGGCATGGTCGAGGACATCCTCCACCTCTCGAAGGTCCAGGATGGTGCGCCTCTGGGGGAGATCGGTGAGTTGGACCTGGGCCCCCTGGTCACCAAGTATGCGGAAGGTTACCGGGAGGCCGCCGCCGCGAAGGGACTTGGCTTTGAACTCCAAGTTCCGGCCGACCCCGTGTGTGTGCGATTCGACGAGCAGGGCTTCAAACTCGTCCTGTCGAACCTTGTGTCCAACGCGGTGAAGTACACGGCCAATGGCAGTGTTGGCATCCGCCTGGAGCGTACTCAGGACGGGATCCAACTTCGCGTTCGTGATTCTGGAATGGGAATACCGGCGGGGGATCTTCCCAAGATGTTCAAGGAGTTCTTCCGGGCGTCAAACGCCCGGAAGAGCAACATCAAGGGGACTGGTGTCGGGTTGGCCGGTGTAAAGGAGATCGTCGAGCGTTTTGGTGGGAGCATCGAGATGCAGAGCGAGGAAGGCATCGGCAGCGAGTTTACGGTCAAGCTGCCGTTGGGGGCCGGCGCTTAGGGCCGAATGGCGGCAAGACAAGTGGCGGGACGTGCAACCGGGAAGAGGTCGCCGGATGGCACCGCCTCCCACATTGAAGTCAGGTGCAGCCATTTACCTTCAGGTCCGGCGCGGAAATGACTTCACCCCGCGACAGACCTTGACTACTGAACCTGTGACAGGTCGTTGAGAAAGGCCGCAAGCACCGCTTCAACATTGGCCGACATCGCTGCCACGAACGCGTCGGGGGTCTGAGCGTTCAGATCATGGTTCACCGCGATCGCCTTTTTCCACAGAGCCCCACCTATTGAGCTACTCTCTTTCGCACGGACCGAGAGAGCCACTCGCAGCACGGCCTGCCCGTGGGGGGATGTCGGGCTCAGCGCCTTGCTGAACTGCATCACCTTCCCTTCAAGCACCAAGTCCCCTCTGCCTCCGGAACGGGCGTCGAGAACATGCCCAAAAAGCTCCGTGCCAACCAGGCCCTGGTGGAAGGCATCACTCAGCAGGCGTCCCGGTTCCTGAATCCAGCGATTTGTGTCCTCGGGTTGCACCTCTCCGGTGCCAAGGGACGTGTAGAACCGCGTGTCATATGCATCTGCTGTGAGAAACGGCTCGATGATCAGGACACGATCATTGTACCACGCCGGAGGGCGTCCGGGACCAGCGTCCGGGAGTGGCAACTCGAAATAGCGCACCTCCAACGTTTGCGGCGGAATGTCCACCAGGGAGACACGACACCCTGAAAGGGCACAGGCGACAGCACACAGCATCACGACCTGGTAGCGGAGTAACACTCTGGAATCCTCCTCACTCAGCAGGGCCCAACACAGAAAAGGCTGGACGCTCAAAGCTGACCGGTGATCACGTCAGGCAGTTTGTGTGGCGGCAACACTCCCTGTCTGAGTATCCGGGCGAAATTGCCGCCTACGATCAACTGCTTCTGGCTCTCAGGTAGAGCGGTGTGAACGCACCACGCTAGTTGGGGTCTCGGATCGCGCATGGGCGCGTCCGTCCCGAACAACACTCGGTCAGGCCCAATCTGTTCGCAGAACCACTCAACCACGCGGTTCACGGCCCCCGTATAGGTCAGTTCGGCCATCACATTGGGGAACTGTGATGCCACATCCACGACTTGACGAGCCAAGGCCCAGGATCCCCCGGAGTGGGCGACCAGAAACGTCACGTCCGGGTAGCGCTCCGCCAGGTCGTGCACCGCCTTCATCCCGCCGACATTGGCGGCGGTGTGAAGGAGGCCATAGAGGCGGTGTGCATTAGCATACTCCCAGTACGGCGCATACCGCGGATCGTTGTAGGGGACGTTATTGCGCGTGTAGGGCTTCAGCCCCCGGAAGCCAAGCTGCCCATGGAGGCGTTCGCACACGTTGCGGATGTCGGATTCGGTCTGGTGAGTGGGGTCGGCCGAGGAGAGTCCAATGATCTGCTGTGGGGACCGGTCCACCACCTGTTCCAAGAGGGCGTTTCCGGCGACCACATCCATGCTGACTGTGCCGCTCCAACTCATCATGGCTGTAACATCCACTCCCATGCGTTCGGCAAGGGCAACAATATTGAGGCTGTCGCCTTTGAGCATCACGTAGCGGCCGCCTGCTCCATCCAGTCCATCGTCGAGCACATGGCAGTGTGCGTCGAGCACCAAGGCAGAAAGTGGCTTTCCGTTCCGGGCCTCGACCACCATTTGATCGGATTCTTCCGGCAGCGCCAAAGGCTTGGGAGGGGGAACATTGAGGCAGCGGGCCAAATTGAGTCCGGCGAACTTCGCAACGTCTGCGGGGTCTCCGAGGGCCCAATCCACAAAGCCTCTGGCCGCTGCACCGCTTCGCCGAGGGAGCCCGGTCCCAAGGAGAACGCGTTCAGGGCCGTAACGGGCCATGAGGAACTCGGGGGCCCGATTGGCCTGGAAGGCGCTAAGTTCGAGGCATGCGTTCGGGCAGGCATCGAGGATCGATACTGCGAGACGCCATTGACCCCAGGTGGCCTCAGCGATGATGACGGAGCAATCTGCGAACGTACGGCAGAAGGTCGTGGCATTCCGGTAATCCGCTCCAAGCTCGGCCAGCGTGGTCAGCACAAGTGTGCGACGGCTGTTCAAGGCCGCAGCGAGGGGGGCAAGGACGTCGCTGTGGATCGGATAGCCGTGGGTGTTCGGGGTAATGAGCACGGCTCGTACGTCGGCCTGATCCATGGCGGCGCAGAACGCGTCGGGCTCCGGGAAGTCTCCCGGCTGGTGCGGCATTGCGTTCCAGCAGGGGAAGAGCCGGTCGCGGTGTTCGGCCGTTTCGGCCACCAGCCGCCGGTTGATGTGCATGGGGTCGTAGTTGAGGCCCTGCTCATGTCGAACGAGAGCAGCGCTGATACCGTAGAGGTCCAGATCCTCAAGCAGTTGCTCAAGAGTCCACCGTTGGCTTGGATCCTTGGCTGGACCGGGGCCATAGCAGGCCCAGCAATCGAACAGCATCGGGTTGTTCATTGCCACATCCTTGTTTGGTAACTGGTTCTGTCAAAAGTCCTTGAGACAGAACCGTGCTTGATCTTCCTGCTATTCAGTTCGGTTCTGTCCAGACAAACCTGTTTCCCTGTTTTCTTGACTACTTGAGCTGTTGAGGGAAGAGTGCGGACCTCCACCACACA
>JABHEG010000384.1 GCA_018676675.1 Lentisphaerota bacterium | reverse complement strand
TGTGTGGTGGAGGTCCGCACTCTTCCCTCAACAGCTCAAGTAGTCAAGAAAACAGGGAAACAGGTTTGTCTGGACAGAACCGAACTGAATAGCAGGAAGATCAAGCACGGTTCTGTCTCAAGGACTTTTGACAGAACCGACTGCGCTTGAAGGGGGCCGACGATGAAAGCGTTGCCGCATTGTGTGCACTCGTGCCAACGGGGGCAAGCCTGGATCCGAGCCTGCGGGACAGTCTGAGTCAGGCAAACCCCAAGCTGCGGCGAGTGGGTGACAGCCTGGGCAGCGATGGACGGTTCGCCTGGTATGCGCTCCGTGCATCCACCGCGGGAACGCTGATAGATAAGCAAATGGTCGTGGGCGAATCTGTTGATGGGACCGCCCAGGTTCTCACTATTGCCGACCTTTCCAGCGTCTGGGTCGACCTGACGATAAGCCAAGATGTCATTCCCTCAGTGGAGAAGGGACTGGCTGTGACGATTTATCTGCCGGATGGGGCGAGGCTTGAGACGGAAATCGCGTTCGTCTCGGCTCTTGTTGCGCCCGATACGCGTACGGCTTTGGCACGTGCCACGCTGCCCAATCCCAACGGTCGACTGCGACCCGGAACCTTCATCGATGCGGGTATTCTCGTACCTTCAGAAGGAGAGTCGATCGTTGTCCCAAAGGCAAGTGTGCAGTTGGTGGACGATCGTCCATGCGTGTTTGTTTGGGATAATGCAGGCTTTGAGCTGCGAGAAGTGCTCACAGGCATCACTGACGGGCAGCGAATTGAGATTATCCAAGGCTTGCGCGACGGGGAAGCTGTTGCGTCCGTCAATGCTTTCCACCTGAAAGCCGAGCTTGCCAAATCTGCGGGCGGCGGGGTCGGCGGACACGGTCACGCACACTGATCAAAGGAGACCCGCACTGTGATCGAGAAAATCATCCACATAGGCTTGGAGCATAAGCTGCTCGCCTTCATGACAACGGTGGCGGTCTGTGCGCTGGGCACATTCTCACTGTTCAGGCTCTCCATTGACGCTTTTCCTGACATCAGCCCAAATCTGGTTCAGGTTTTCGCTGAAGTCGACGGGATGGCGCCGCAGGAGGTGGAACAGCTTGTCACCCGGCCTACGGAAACAGCAATGCGTAGCGTACCGGGGGTCCAGAAGATCCGCTCGCTCTCTTCACTTGGTCTGTCGACCGTCAATGTCTACTTCGAGGACAACGTCGACATCTATCGAGCCAGGCAGCTCATCGCGGAGCGGCTGAAACTGGCCGAAGAGGGGATCCCGAAAGGGGTGGATATGCCACATGGGCTTGAGATGGGCCCAGTGGCCAGCGGCATGGGCAAGATCCTCGCCTACTACCTTCAAGCCGAGAACCGTGACATTACAGAACTGCGGACACTTCATGAGTGGATTGTGAAGCGCGGCCTGGAGAGCGTACCGGGCGTGGCCAAGGTGATCAGTCAGGGCGGCTTTATTCGTCAGTACGAGGTGGATCTGTCCCCCGAGAAACTGCTCTCCCATGGCCTCACGATGGATGATGTCAGCGAGGCGATCGAGCTGAACAACGCCAATGTGGGGGCTGGGATCATCACGCGTGGCAGTGAAGAAATCATTGTGAGGACTCTGGGGCGCATTGGGACGGTCGAAGAGCTCGCCAACACGATCGTGAAAAGCGTCGCTGGGAGGCCGGTTCTGGTGAAAGACGTGGGAACGGTCACTCTGGGGCAGGCGTTGCGCCGTGGAGTCGCCGTTCTCGACGGCGAGAAGGAAGTCGTCCTCGGTGGAGTCTACAAGCTGCACCGCTCAAATTCTTCGGAAGTGATCCGCGGGCTGAGTTCACGAATTGACGAGATCAACGTGAGTCTGCCTGAAGGTGTCAGGATCGTGACGTACTACGATCAGTCTGATCTGGTCCGGAACAGCATCCGCACCGTGCGCAATGCTCTTCTTCTGGCGCTGGTCCTGATCTGCGGCGTGGCCTTCCTGTTCCTGGGCAACCTGCGGAATGCGCTGATCATGGTCTGTTCGCTGCCGTTCTCCGTGCTGTTCGGGATCATCCTCATGCAGCGGAACGGCATGCCTGGGGACCTGATCTCTTTTGGCGGGGTGGCCATTGCTTTGGGCATGATCATCGACGGGACAATCATCATGGTCGAGAAGCTTCAAGCGGCCACAAGAGAGAGCGGAGAAGTTGCCGCCGTGCGGCAGGTCGTTCTGTCTGCGGCCCAGGAGGTGGGACGGCCCATCGTGTTCGCGATCGCGGTGATCATCGTTGTCTTTTTGCCCATCTTCACACTGGGCGAAGTTGAGGGGAAGATGTTCCGTCCCCTGGCGTTTGCGGTGACAGCAACGATGACGGGGTCGATGATCTACGCCCTCCTGATCGCGCCGATATTCTACCGGATCCTGCATCGTTTCGACCACAAGCGTGCAGGGCATGCTGCAGGGAGAGTGTTGACCGCATTGCTGGATCGCTACGAGACACTACTCAACCGCACCCTTAGACATCCCTTGCAGCTGATGACGGTCCTACTGCTCCTCACAGCAGGCGGGATACTGGGTTTTCTCCGGCTCGGGCGGGAATTTGTCCCGGTACTCCAGGAAGGCACGATCCAGTGCTATGCCTACATGAACCCGAACGTGTCTCTGGACGAGATCAAACGCGTGTGCTCGGAAATATCCAAGGAAGCCGTGAAGGTACCGGAAGTGCTCAACGTTGTCGCGGATATTGGGTACGGTGAAGTTGGGCCGCACATGCATCACACGAACTACGGCTGCCTCACAATCACGCTGACACCTCGGTCCACCTGGCGGGAAGCCCGGACACAGGAGGATGTCATCGCGCTGATTAACGACCGAATCAAGGGGTTCCTTGGTGTGACCATCGGGTTCTCACAGCCGATTGCCCACGAAGTAGATGGTCTGATCGCCGGCTCGGGAGCGGCCGTCGTGTTGAAAGTGTTGGGCGACGACATGGACAGGCTCGGGGCCCTTGCCGGACAGATTGAGCATGTATTGGCGGGGATCGACGGAGCAACCGATCTCCGCGTTGAGCAGACGTCTGGCCAGACACAGTTGCAGCTCACTCTCAACCCCACGCGGCTGGCCCGCTACAACCTCAGCAAGCACGAGGTGCAGGCGACTATCCGCCAAGCCATCACCGGAGACGTCGTCGGCGATGTCTTCGAGGGTGAGAAGACATCGAGAATCCTCGTTCGGCTTGACGAACGTTACCAACAGGACCGCGAGGAAATCGGCAAGTTGTTGATTCGGACGCCAGCCGGCTCGCACGTGCCTCTCGAGAGCTTGGTAGACATAGAGACTGTCACGGGCTTGCGGCAGATCAGCCGGGAGAATACGCAGCGCTACACCTCCGTGCAGTGTAATGTCCGCGGGCGGGATGTTGGGACCTTTGTCCGAGATGCGCAGGCGGCTGTCGCCAAAGCCGTTTCGTTGCCGCCTGGATACAGGCTGTCTTGGGGCGGACAGTTCGAGCTGCAACAGGCTGCGAACCGCAGGCTGGCCATAGCGATCCCCGTCACTCTAGTGCTGGTTCTAAGCATGATCTACGGCCTTTTCGGCTCCCTGCGGTTGGCGCTTCTGATCATGATGAATGTGCCCTTGGCTCTCGTTGGCGGCGTTTTGGCGCTGGCTGCCTTTGGTGAGAACGTCAGCGTCCCGTCCTCGATTGGGTTCATTGCCCTTTTCGGGATCGCATTGACCAACGGGCTGGTGCTAATCTCGCGATTTGAGCTGCTCAAGAAGCAGGGGGTGGCATTGCAGGAAGCCATCGTTGCGGGATGCCGCACGAAGTTCAGGCCCGTGCTCATGACCGCTGTGACGACCGCCCTTGGGTTGCTTCCGCTGATCATCGCGACGGGAACCGGGTCAGAGGTGCAACGTCCGTTGGCGATTGTGGTCGTGTTCGGCCTCGCCACCTCGACGGTCGTTACGCTGTTTGTTATTCCGGCGGCGTATCTCTGGATTGAGGAACGATGCCAACGCAGGCTCGGCTAGACAAGTCCGGGATCGAGACGAGAAGAGCAAGAGGAAAGGACAGGAGTCACGATGAAAAGAGCAATGAGTGTGTTCACTGCAGCAGTGACAGTCGCCGGTCTGTGCGGCTGTGGGAAGGCAAACAAGCCGGACCAGAAGACAGCAAGCCAGCCGAAGGTGAGCGAAGCCAAGAACTGGAAGCCGGAAACGGCAGAACAGCCGAAGGTGAGCAACGCCACGAGTACGGCACCGGGAACGGCAGAACAGCCAGAGCCCAAGAACGACGCTGGCGGCCCCCCGAAGTTCCAGACTGGTTGTCCTGTGGATGGAGGCAGACCGCGGAGGGACCTCGCGGCCGACCAGGAAGGGCTGCGTGTGTTCCTCTGCTCGAGGACATGCCTGCAGGAGTTCGGCAAGAACCCGGGCAAGTACATCAGCAAGTTGCGGGAGCAGGGATTCACTGTGGCGAAGATCCAGAAGACCTGCCCGGTGACGGGCAACCCGGTCGACAAGAGCGCCTATGCAGACGTTGCAGGCATGCGGGTCTATCTCTGTTCAGCAAACTGCGCTGGAACGCTCAAGCGGGATCCCGGAAAATACCTCAAGAAACAAATGATGGAAGGAGTGATACACGATCCCGCCCCCCAAAGCAGCCACGCAGGCCATGCTCACGGTCCAGGGGGACACGCCCACTGACAACCAAAGTACCTCCTGTACGGGCGTGTCTTTGCACGCCCGAACAGGAGGATGAAGGGGGGCGGCGGCACACGCCCAGGAAACGGCTCCTCTGAGAGCGGTAGGGATCCTTCGGCCCAATGGTCCCGGGAAGCGATCTCATGCGGTCGCGTGTCTGACGCGATCCGAACCGCAAGGGCGATCGTCCGGTGACAGAAGTCACCGAGTTAGTCAGCACGTCCGGCAACCGATCTCGGCCTTCCTTCCAGAAGACCGGCAGGCACCGAGTAGACAAGGGAGAAATCTGCGAATGATAGGACGTTTCTCCGAGCTTGGCGTTTATCACGAACTGGCGAGCTCCCGTGAGTTCTACCGTGTCCTCTTGGCGGGTCTATTGGGGCTTGTAAGCTACCTCTTGGACAGGGGAAGCGGCTCTGCATCTTCGTTGGGCATGGCCTTGGCGCTCGCATCCCTGACTCTCAATGGAGTCCCCATCGTCTGGAACGCCATCAGGGGGCTGGTCCAGCGCCAAACCAATGTGGACGAACTCGTGAGTATTGCGATCATCGCGAGCGCCTCGCAGGGGGAGTTCCTTACCGCGGCTTTCGTCAGTTTCGTCATGGTCTTGGGAGCGCTGATCGAGCAACTCACGAGTGAGTCGGCGCGTCGGAGCATACGCTCACTTATCGACCTCTCACCCGAGACGGCAACAGTTCTTGTCGACGGCGAGGCTCGGACCGTGCCCATCCCTGACATCCGCATTGGAGACACGCTCCTGGTAAAAGCGGGTGAGCGAATCCCCGTTGATGCCGTGGTCAGGAAGGGAGCCAGCGCAGTCGATGAGTCCGCCATTACCGGTGAACCCATCCCGGCTGAGAAAGGACAAGGGGACACGGTCTACGCCGGAACCCTGAATCAGAATGGTGTAATCCAGATCGAAGCGGTGAAGGTTGGTGAAGACACGGCACTGGGCAGAATAGTCCAACTGGTCTCAGCGGCAGAAACGCACAAGCCGCAAGCCATCAGGACCATTGACCGATACGCTCGTTGGTTCACGCCCGTGATACTGCTCTGTGCGGGCATCACGTGGTGGGTTACCGGCAAGCCGAGCCAAGCGGTCACCGTCCTGATTGTCGGTTGCCCATGCGCCCTTATTCTAGCAGCCCCAACGGCAGTAGTGGCCGCAATCAGTCGTGCGGCAAAGGCAGGCGTCCTGGTGAAGGGAGGGCTCTTCCTTGAAGCGGCCGGGCGAGCGGATGTGGTCCTCTTTGACAAGACCGGGACCCTCACGGAAGGCAAACCCAAGGTCGACAAGATAGTCGCGGGCGATGCCACGACCTCCGACTACGTCCTGGCTCGGGCGGCCGCGGTTGAGCTAAACAGCACGCATCCTTTCGCGCGAGCTGTGCTCAACGCTGCCCGTTGCGCGGACGTGACCATTCCGCCTGCCGAACAGATGGTCACGCACGTAGGCCTCGGCGTGAGTGCCCTGGTGGAGGGAAGGTCGGTTGAGGTCGGTTCCGCCCATCTGGGCGACGGCCGAGTGGGGCTTCCTCCAACATTGGCTGGGCCCTTGGAGGAATTCAAGGAGCGCGGAGCCACGCCGCTTGTTGTGTATGAAGACGGACAACCGGTGGGCATTATCAGCGTGTCGGATCACATTCGGCCCGCGGCCAGAGAGATGGTACAGGAACTGGATGCGATGGGTATCGGGCAAATCGGGATTCTCTCCGGCGACCATGAAAGATCTGCGCGCATCGTGGCCGACAGCGTCGGCCTGACAGACGCCTGGTCGGAACTCAAACCCCAGGAGAAACTCCGGATTCTCGGAGGGATCCAGGACGACGGAAAGACGGTGATGTTCGTCGGCGACGGCATCAATGACGCGCCCGCCCTGGCTGTGGCCAATGTGGGGGTCGCCATGGGGGCTGCGGGCACTGACATCGCCTTGGAGACAGCCGATATCGCACTCATGAACGACGACATCTCCAAGTTGCCCTTCCTGATCCAGCTCAGCCGCAAGACGCTGCGAACAATCCGCTGGAACATCGCGTTCGGTATGGTCTTCAACGCTATCGCGGTGTTGGCCGGCGGATCGGGTCTTCTGTCGCCCATAACGGGAGCCGTCGTTCACAACATTGGCTCTGTTTTGGTGGTGATCTCTTCAGCCAGTCTGGCGTTCGCATCGGACCGGACCGCATGAAGAGGGGGGCAGCGCGGGTTCGCCATGAACGCAGACGCCGAGGTCTCGCGACCGCAGTTTGGGATACTCGTCCTCTCCCTTCTCTCGGGCGCATGCGGTGTCGGTCAGGTTCGAGCTTGAGAAACTGGGCCTGGCTGACACGAAGCTGACCGCCTTCGACGCGCTTACCGAAGAGCCTGTCACCATGGACGACGACGGCAAGGTTTCCATGTCCCTCGGTAAGGAGGAATGGGCATACATCTGGCTCTAACCCGAGTTTAACACTTGGAGTCATAACGTGTTGATTACCAACGGTTGGATTTTCAAGTAACTACACTTTTCTTTGCTGCCACCGTGGATTCTCCTGCGTTTTTTCAGGCTGAACAGTCCTGCTTGATGGGAGATGGCTCATGGTGTTGATCCCGAGTTTCCGGTAGATG
>JABHEG010000383.1 GCA_018676675.1 Lentisphaerota bacterium | reverse complement strand
TGCGATCTGCAGAGAAAGGACCTCCCTGCCGCGCTCCGCTTCAGCAGTCGTGACCAGGCAAGCTAAACAAATCGCGTAGATGAACGTAAAGCGCACTGTGCCAGCTCTAGCGGCTCCGGGGAGAGACCAATTACGATGGCTACGCATTCTATTGCCCTCGTTACACGTCCGATGTTGTCTCGGAGAACACGCCCTTCTGCGGCGGAGGCTTTGCGACGTCCGCCAGCAAGGGGCTGGTTCTGTTCCCTTTCCTTCCTGGCCAATCTGATGCGGGATTCGCATTCGCACAACCACGACGCGTGGATCGGGCGCCACGTCACTGGAGGCAGCTCATCCCTGAGCGCTCTTCCCTAACCGCGCGTTTCAGGGACCCCGGTTTGGGAAAACCGGCCTCCAGGTACCCGTCCGGCATCCGACCGCTCCCGAATCCCATCGTCTGGTCATCATTGTCCTGACAGAACGGTCAGCTCACAGGCGGGGAAGGAGCGTCAGCGGATTCCCCGTCCTGTGCAGTGCACTGTTGTGAGGTCATTCTCTTGATTCCAGATCGCTGATCTCGGTGATCCAGTGCCCCGCGATTTGTGACGCCGGATGACTGTCGGGCAGCGGAAAGTGCGAGATCTTGAACCGCGCTGAGACGGTCTTGTTGAGATAGGGGGCCTCCCGGTCCTTGTGGATTGCAGTACTGCGGATTAGGAGGGTTCTCGAGCCCACCGATAGCTCTGATAGCCCTTTGCCTTTCGGGAAGGAGCCGCTGTACGGCTGCAGTTTCCCTACGAGCTGTACATAACGGCTCTCACCAACAGGGATGGTCTTGAGAACAGCATCCAGGTCATCAGCTGTCGATAGGACCGTTCGTGTGGCACAGGATGCCGTTGTCAGGCATGCGATTGCCAGCACAGTAAACTTGAGCGTCGAGCTCTTGACCATGTTCCAATTTCCTCGAGTTCGTAGGGGTCATTCTGGCACCAGCATACTGCTCGCTTGCCCGAATGCATGTAACGAGTACGTAACTCACAACGACGGAGTCACCAGACCGGGGCTGCAAAGCGAAGCGGCGCAGTTCACCGGGTCTGGTGAACTCATTTGGAGGTGTTCTCCGTTGATGTTCTACGGTACGCGAGAAAGAGCCCGAGCCGCATCAGGCCCCCTAAGGCAAGCAGAATGGCGCCAACAGGTGCAACGCAGAACATCATTACCGCAGTCAACAGCCCAGGCAGATGCATGTCGGTCGGGGGAACGATCCATTCATAGATGGCTGCAGACACGAAGGCGACCAGAGTCAGAAGGATAAGTCCGCCCCCGGACCAGCACAGCCATGCAGCCGCTCGCAGGGGAAATGGCTTGCGTATTTTCGCCACCTATCTGGACTCCTAACGTCATGCTCAACGGACCAGTGCGGCGGCGCATTGCGCGGCCTTACAGGGCACGGTGGAGCAGCTGGTTCGAAATTGTCTGCGTCAATCGGTCTTCTTCTCGATCACGATGCCGTTCGGAAGAATGGGTCTATAGGCACTGCCTGCTTTGTACTTCAGGTAGACGGTTACCTTTTCGGTCTTCTTGGGGATGGGGCCATGTCCGTGCGGCCCCGCATGCCATGGCAAACGGCGATGTGCCCGCCACGCTACAATCGTGATTTCCTCTCCCCCCTTCACTTCGCTGCCCTTTGAAACCCTCGCCACCTTGAGCTTCATCTTGAAGATCCGGTCACGGTTGAAGAGTCCCTTGTCAACCGTCGCCTTCTGTGTCGTTGCGGTCACTTCGACAATCGTTCCGTGGACGATGTTCGTCGCCTCCTTCTTCAGTTCGTCGGCGCTGAGAGGGGCTTGGGCAGCCCAGGTGGTTGTTGCGAGGACGGCGAGCAGACCACTCAGGAAGCTGATGATGATGTACTTCATTCTCCTCTCCTCTTCGGAGCCCTCGTCCGGGTGGAAACGATACGCTGCCGAGCAGCGCTCGTTCGACGTCCAACTTGATTCTCGTTAGGGTTGTTCGACGTCCAACTTGATTCTCTTTGTTGGTGAGCCATCGCCCGGATCAAAGGTCCAACTGCGGTCCTGCGACGAGAACGTGAGCGAGGGGTCCCATCCAAGCTTGATCCACAGTGCGTAGTAGCTCGACTCGGGCTTGTAGGAGACCCTAGGGTATTGCGACGGCTGGACGCCGAGGTCGTCCAGTTTCTCCGGCAACCTCCCCGTCTGGATTTGGTAAGATTCGATCTTCTGCATGATCGGCACGACTGTTTGGGCAACTCTCAGTAGGTTCCTATCGTTGTCCTTGGCTAGCCCGAGTTTAACACTTGGAGTCATAACATGTTGATTACCAACGGTTGGATTTTCAAGTAACTACACTTTTCTTTGCTGCCACCGTGGATTCTCCTGCGTTTTTTCAGGCTGAACAGTCCTGCTTGATGGGAGATGGCTCATGGTGTTGATCCCGAGTTTCCGGTAGATG
>JABHEG010000282.1 GCA_018676675.1 Lentisphaerota bacterium | reverse complement strand
TGTGTGGTGGAGGTCCGCACTCTTCCCTCAACAGCTCAAGTAGTCAAGAAAACAGGGAAACAGGTTTGTCTGGACAGAACCGAACTGAATAGCAGGAAGATCAAGCACGGTTCTGTCTCAAGGACTTTTGACAGAACCATGACAGGACGAAGGAGGATGCGATGAAACAGATGCTCTGGTTTGTATCCATGCTGAGTGTCGTCATCGGGCAAGGCGCCGAAATTGCCGTGCCGTGGGCAGACATACGCAGGCTGCTTGAGGACCGCGTGCGTGCCGAAGAGACGAGGAAACTGGCAGCGCCACAACCCGCTCAACGCGCGGTGCTGACGGAGGCCCACTGTGCCTTAGTGCTGACCCCGGGCGGGGGCCGAGGCACGGTCGCCCTGTCAGGGCGCCTGATCTCAGGCCCGCCGGACCCGATCCCGCTGCTGCCCGGTGAGGTGATCGTGTCGAAGCTTGGGGCTGTGACGGGCGGAACGCTCTATCAGGCCCCATCTGGCCAGGCAGGTCTGTACCTGGTGCCGGATGGACCGGGTCCCTTTGCTGTTGAACTCGAAACAGCACTTCCGCTGGAAAGCGATTTCCAGTCCCGATTCGTATCCCTGGCGTTGCCGCCGGCCCTGGTTCGCACGATGACCGTTGAGCTCCCCGACGGCTGGCAACTCACTGATTCCCCTGGGCTCCATGCTGGCAACAACGTGTTTCACCTCGCACTCGAGCGACAGACACGCGTCCGCTTCTCCATCCCGTCCAGCGGAAGGAACACCAGAGCAGTTGAGATTGACATCCTGTCACAGATTGACCTCCGAGGCGGGGCAATTCTCATCGAGACAACGTTCGAACCGGCGGGACCTCTGGCTGGTCAACTCACGATTGCCGGGCCATCCGGGGCGCGGATACTGAAGACCTCGTTGCCGCGGCCGTGGCTCAAGGAAACAGAGGACGCAACGCTGGTCGCAGCACTGCCTGAGCCGTTGGTCGAACCGTTCACCATTCAGTACCTGCTGACGCCCCCAAATCCCGGTGGCCTGATCGCCTTCGACCTGCCGACCGTTCCCGACAACAACGGCCGTGAAGGTCTGTTCATGATCACGCCGCCCGTGGGGGCCGAGATAACGGTGACCGGAGACGGGCTGGAGCGCGACCTGCCGGTCACAACGCTCAGTGCCCGGCTGAAGACGGCCGCTACGGGCAGCTCATCCTACGATCAGCTCCCATCCGGGGGCACCCTCACGATCGAGTACACCAGCGTGGTGGAGATCGACACCCTGTCGCGGGTTGACCTCCGAGGTGGGGCAATTCTCATCGAGACAACGTTCGAACCCGTGGGACCTCTGGCTGGTCAACTCACGATTGCCGGGCCATCCGGGGCGCGAATCCTGAAGACCTCGTTGCCGCCGCCATGGGTCAAGGAAACAGAGAGCGCAACGCTGGTCGCAACACTGCCTGAGCCGTGGGGCGATCCGTTCACCATTCAGTACCTGCTGACGCCCCCGAATCCTGGTGGCCAGATCACCTTCGACCTGCCGACTGTTCCTGACAACCGCAGCCGTGAAGGTCTGCTCGTGATCACGCCGCCCGCGGGGGTGGAAGTGACCGTGACCGGAGATGGGCTGGTGCGCGATCTGCCGATCACAACGCTCAGCCCTCGTATGAAGGCTGCTGCTACGGGCAATTCATCCTACGATCAGCTCCCGTCCGAGGGCACCCTCACAATCGAATACACCAGCGTGGTTGAGATCGACATTCTGTCACAGATTGGCCTCCGAAGTACGGCAATTCTCATCGAGACAACGTTCGAACCCGTGGGACCTCTGGCTGGTCAACTCACGATTGCCGGCCCATCCGGGGCACGGATACTGAAGACCTCGTTGCCACGGCCGTGGGTCAAGGAAACAAAAGACGCAATGCTGGTCGCAACACTGCCTGAGCCGTTGGGCGATCCGTTCACTATTCAGTACCTGTTGACGCGCCCGGATCTCGACGCCGAGGCCACCTTCAAGCTGCCGACGATCTCAGGCAACAGCGGTCGTGAGGGGCTGTTCGTGGTTGCTCCCCCTCCGGGGATGGAGATCCTGGCCACCGGCGAAGGGCTGACACGCGATGTGCCAGCGGCGGGCCTTGGAGATCGTCTCCAAGCCGTGATTGCGGACCGATCGGCTTATGATCATCTCCCGTATGGAAGCGGCCTCACCCTCAAGTTCCAGCGCCTCGACACGGTGAGTCGGCCCTCGATCGTTCTGGACACGATCACACTGTTCGCATCCTTCGAAGAAAGCGGGGGATGCCTTTCCGTCTTGCGCATGTCCGTTCCCGCCGAAGCAGGCCGGTACCTGAGAGTAGAGCGTCCGGAGCAAACCGAAATCTGGGCGCTCAGTGTCAATGGACGCTCAGAAAAGGTATACACAGACGATGAGCACCACAATTGGGTCATCCCGCTGGCATCAGGGCACGTGTCGGACGTTGAACTGGCGTATCTCTCGCAGGGCGAGAAGTTGGGCCTTCACGGGCGATTGGCGGTGCATGTGCCACGGACCGGGCTTTCGGCCAAGAAGATCCGTGTGGGGATCGGCCTGCCGAAGCGAATCGAGCTCATATCGATTGAGGGCCCGGTGAGTCCGGACCGGGCCAGTGGCGAAGAACTGCCCCGCAACTTCGCGGGAGTCCCTCACCTCTTCACGCGGTCCTTCCACAAAGGCGAAGCATTCGATCTGGCTCTGTTCTACAAAGAACCGGCAAAATGAGATCAAGCGAGAGTAACAACGATCCGGAAACAACGGAAAAGGAGAAGAGACATGTCGGCCAAACGTATCGTTCTGGTAGTCCTGATTTTCGCGATGGCCTGTGGAGGTTGGGCCATCCTGGGGACGGCGACCAAGGTCCGCTCCGACTTGCTCAAATCGCGGCTGGGTACGCAGGTGAACAGCCTTTGGGGAACGCCACTCGCCCAGCAGGCACCGTCTTTCACCGTTGAGATCCCCGGAACAGACCACGTGCGACATCTCATGCCGGCGTCCAACGAAATTGACGTCAAGGTCAACCTCGATTACCGCAGAAAAGGCCTGATCTGGTACCCGACCTACAACGTGTCGTTCGACGCCCGCTACACGATTGTGAACGATGAAGAGGTCGCCCAGAAGGTGCGGGGGCACTTCTCCTTTCCAGCTCCGGATGCCACCTACAACGCCTTCCGGTTCGAAGTCGACGGGAACAAGCTGGCCCTGCCCGTCAGCACGCAGGACGGGATCTCAGAGCTCCTGGAAGTCGAACCCGGTTCATCCCGTGAGCTGCGGGTCGCCTATGAAACCCAGGGCCTGAGAGACTGGCGCTACTGCATCGACCCCGAGGTGGGCCGTGTCCAGGGGCTGGCCCTGACAATCACCACCAATTTCGCCAATATCGACTATCCCGCCGGGAGTCGCTCTCCAACGGCGATGGAGTCAACCGAAGAAGGGACGGTCATGACGTGGCAGGCAGACGACTTGATCACGACTCAGCAGATTGGCGTGGTCGTTCCGGACAGGTTGAACCCGGGCCCCCTCTCAGCCCGAATTACGTTCTTCGCCCCCGTGTGCCTTCTGTTCTTCTTCCTGGTCATGGCGGCAATCAACATCCTCCGAAAGATCCCCGTGCACCCCATGCACTACCTGTTCATCGCCGCCGGTTTCTTCGCATTCCATTTGCTCTTCGCCTACCTGGTTGATCATCTGAATGTGCACATCTCATTCACTGTCGCCGCAGTGACATCGGTGACCCTCGTCGTGCGATACCTGGCCAGCGCCCTCGGCCGGCAATTCCCGTGGAAGACGGCCATGGCCGCGCAGCTATTCTACCTTGTCCTCTTCTCCTACAGCTTCTTCCTCAAAGGGATGACCGGCCTGACCGTTACCATTGGAGCCGTGGTGACGCTGGGCGTGATGATGGGACTGACCGCGAAGATCGATTGGGATGGCGCGTTCGGGAGGCAGGAGAGGCAGGAAACTCAACCACGGCCCATTCCCCCGCCTCTGCCAGGACTCCAGTCCTGATTGCAGACACCACCACTCTGTGGGAGGGAGCATCCTCAGCCGAAATGGCTGCGGGTCAGGATTGCTCCCTCGCCCACACCCCAGCTACCATGTTCCTCTGGAGAACACGTTCTACCTGGGCCTGGGCTCGTTGCCAGTAGACCTCATTGTACGTTCCATCTTCTTTGAATCCGGGGATAGAGGGTTGCTTCGGCGCGAAGTGCGGATAGCTGTCGAAGATGTCCCCGTAGCCAAGCATACGGGAATCTCCCTGCTCTGCCAGAAGGCGACAAAGGCGTTCACGGTGGGCACGCAATGGCTCTGCGAAGGCAGGATCCGTGGCCACATTCCGCAGACAGTCGACGTCTTCCTCCATGCGGAACAGTTCTTCCTCCAGACGCTTTTCGTAGCACATAGAGAAATGAGGGCGAACATCTTCCCGGTCCCGATGGTCAAGAATGAACGCCTTGCTGGGATTGACCATCTTGGTGTGGCAGTAGAACCCGGGCGGATCCCCGATGGGCCAACGATCTGTCTTGAAGTTGCGGATGTACAGGAAGTCGCGCGTTCGGATCGCTCGGGAGGGATAGCCGACATTGTCTCGGCGAGCGTGATTGTGACGCTCCTTTCCCATCAGCACATGATCGCGCGAAGATTCAACCCAGCCATCCGCGCAAGATCGCAGGGCGGGGAGAAGGCTTCGCGCAGACATGGTTGCCGGAACGGCCACGTTTGCCGCTTCGAGAAACGTCGGCGCAAGGTCGGATAGAGTGGCGAAATCGTGCACGACCCGCCCTCCCGGAATCGCGTCCGGCCAGGAAACAGCCAGCGGGACGTGAACGCCGTACTCATACAGGTTGGCTTTCGTACGGGGAAAGGGCATGCCGTTGTCGCTGGTGACGACAACCAGTGTGTTGGCAAGTTCGCCCCTCTGCTCGAGGAGCCCGAGCATGGCACTCAACTGCGAGTCGAACCACTCCACCTCAAGTTCGTAGTCGAGCAAATCCCGCTTGACCACACCATCATCGGGGAGGAAACCGGGAACGGAACAGCTCTCGAGGTCCTTCCCGGCCCGAACGCCGGAATCTCGTTCGTAATTCCGGTGCGGCTCGTGGCAACCGAACCAGAAGCAGAAGGGCACCCCACCCGGGCGTTCGCCAAGGAACTGCCGGAAGTTGGCGACATAGTCGCATGTGCTGATACCTGTAGTTGGAGGCGTAAGCCGGTGGCCATTGAACGCAGGGCCGGCCGGGTTGCGGGTGCGCCCTCCTGCTCGCCAGCTGCCGGGTCCCCACGGTTTCCCGGTGTACCCCACGTGGTAGCCCGCCTCCTCGAGCAACTCCGGGTAAACCGCATGCTTCGCCGGGAAGAGGCTCTCGTGGGTGCCGGCCTCCTCCAACTGCCAGATATTCAGGCCCGTGAGGATACCTGCACGCGAAGGACTGCACTGCGGAGCCGGGCAGTAGCCGTGCGTGAAGAGCACACCCGTGCCAGCGACCCGGTCGAAGGCCGGTGTGACAACGTTCGACAGGCCGTATGCCCCGGCATGGCACCAGGACTGATCGTCGGAGATCGCCAGAAGAATGTTGGGACGTGCCATCGCTCAGCATACTCCTCAAGCTGCGTCATGCTCTGTCTAACATAGGGGCACCCTCCCGGAACTGCATCTTGGCCTTCGGCCGGAAACACGTGCGTTTGGGACGTTCCCGCTGTAGGTTGCTGTGTCTCCCTCAGGGGGGGGCAGTTGGTGGAAACACGACATGGAGGTAACGATGGCAACCAGGGATGCCACCAGGGCCGCAGACCACTTTTCGCTCCGGCCACTCGCTAGAGCGTTGCAGGGGCTTCCCCCTCCCAACCAGGCGCCCGACCCGACCGGGGCGTGGTCCTCCGAATTCACGCTCTACTCACTGAATATCCGGCCTTGGGCTCAAGGGTCCCTGAAACTCACCCGGAGCCCCGAAACGGACGGTGCTGTCCTGACCAGCGACTACGTCCTCGGCTGCGGCCCTGGCGTGTCCTTCCGCGTGAAAGGGGAAACACGTTGCGAGAGCAATCAGCTGGCAACGCCGAAGATGTGGACCGTGACGTCGCGACAGCACCGGAATGATGGGCAGGAAACGCACGAGGCCGCCGGGGACCTTCGGGGTACGTATGACGGACAACGAATCGTCCTCACCGAATACGGCCGCGAACGCCCAGTTGAGGCCGGCCCCCTGCTTACCTGGAACTGGGGACTCTTTGATGCAGTCCAGCGTTTGGCTGTGATCTCGAATCCGCCACCGCTGGAATTCGCGCTTCTCGACCACTTCGATCAGGTGAAACCCGAACAGGCCCTGCGGTTGCGCAAGCGCTGTCGGGTCACTCTCGGAGCGAAGCTGATCGTGGAAGAACAGAAGACGGAACTTGAGCACGGAACGGTGTTCCGACCGGAGCATGTGGAACGGGGAGGAACGGAAGTCGACTGCGTCGTGTTTGAGCACACGGGCCGCGGGATCCTGCCCATCGTCTACTGGTGCACGACCGCCGGATACCTGCTGATGGTCAGCTCTGGTCTGGAAGCGTACGTGCGGCAAGACGGGAGGGTGAAGCCATGAGTAGCATTCCCCGACGTGACTTCCTGAAAGCCGGAACGGGTTTGGCTCTTGCCGGTGCCCTGCCCTGGAATAGCGCCGCTGCCCCAACCGCTGCCAAACCAAACATCCTCCTGATCATCTGCGATCAACTGAGCTGGAACGCGGTCTCGGCCCACGGCTGCAAGTGGGTTCAGACACCGAATATAGATCGTCTGATCAGAGGGGGCGTGTCATTCGTAGAGTCCCACAGTACCAATCCGGTGTGCTCCCCGGCTCGAAGCAGCATCATCACCGGCCGCATGCCCGTCGAGACGGGCGTCATCAGCAATTCGCGCCCTATTCACACAAGTGTGCCGAACATCGGCCAGTGGTTGACACCGAAGGGGTACGACGCGATGTATTGCGGCAAGTGGCATCTGCCGGGGGGAAGGCCACACACGATGGACGGCTTCCGAGTGATCCCGGCCGGCGGGGGACAGGGCGATCTGATGGACAACTCCGTCGCTCGGCTCTCCGCCAACGCCATCGCCAATCACAAAGGCGAGAGACCTTTCCTGCTGATTTCCAGCCTCCTTCAGCCACATGACATCTGCTACTGGGCGATTCAGAACCGCGACCTGGTACCGCCAAAGATGCCATTCGACGAGCTGGGGCCTCCCCTGCCGGACCTCCCCCCAAACAACAAGGTCCGCCCACCTGCCCCAGCCAAGCTGGCCCAGTGCCGAGGCCCCGCGTTCTCCGATGACCAATGGCGCTACTACCGCTACATCTACTTCCGGCAGGTCGAGATGCTCGATCACGACGTGGGACGCATCCTCGATGCCGTCGAACAGACCGGCAAAGCGGAAGACACCCTTGTGGTTTTTACCAGCGACCACGGTGAAGGCGGCGGACGCCACTCACATGTCCAGAAGTGGTACCCCTACGAGGAAGGTGTGAAGGTCCCTCTCGTCGTTCGCTGCCCGGGAAGGGCCCGTGAGAACGTCCTGGACAAGGAACACCTGGTGAGTGGGCTCGATATTGTCCCGACGATTTGCGACTATGCAGGCGTCGAGCCGCCACCGCACATGCGCGGCTTCAGTCTCCGCCCCCTCCTTGAAGGAGCGTCCACAGAGTGGCGGGATTTTGTCTCGACCGAACACCACTTCATCGGCCGGATGGTGCGCACAGCCCGATACAAGTACGTGCGCTACAAGGACGACCCGGTCGAGCAGCTATTTGACATGAAGACCGATCCCTGGGAAATGAACAACCTCTACCAGGATCCGGCTCATGCGGACACCGTCCGGGCTCACCGCGAACGTCTGGACCAATGGACAGCCAGCCTGATCCCCGTGCCACCCACCCCCGATGCATCGAAGAAGCACAGACAGCGGAGGAAGGGATGATGCGAGATTTCCCCGTTAGGCGCATCTTCTGCAACCGCTCCCCTGGCGTGGCCCCATGGAAGGACAACGCCCAAGTCATACTCTGTGGAGTCTTGTTCACGCTGGTTGCCACCGCCGGCGCGCAACCGCTGCTGAAGAATGGCGGCTTCGAGGCCGACAGGTACACCGCGTACCCAGGATATGCCCATCAGAACGGGAAGAAGATATCCGGATGGGCGATCAAGGGGAACGTCGGGGTCAACCCCGTGCACTTGGCGAAGGGGGCCAAAGGAACGCCAAGTCCGTTCGCAGACAACTCCCGTCCTCCACAGGGCAAACACGTTCTGTTCATGCAGAACCAGGCAACGGTGTCGCAACGGGTCGGCGGCTTTGAGAAAGGCAAACGTTACCGTGTCACCTTCCGCGAGAATGGGCGCGCCTACAACGCCTCGACCACGTTCGCCAAGCTCACCGTGACGCTCGGAGGCAAGACGATCGTCTCCCCGCACGTGGTGAGGCCGGTCTGCAAGGGGAACAGAGCGGACCTGCCTTACGCTCGAGTTGTCAGTGGAGCATTCGTTCCCACGGCCGATGGAGAGCAGGAGCTGGTCTTCCAAACACTCAACGGAGGCGGAGTTTCAGTGCTCATCGATGACGTGAGGATTCAGGAGATCAGCGGCCAAGAGAAGTGATCGGTTGCCTCCGACCGCCACAGGGAAGAATGCCGCCCGGGGGGCCGTGCGGCGTACCAGCAAGAAATGCAGTCCAAAGCCCTTCCCTTGTACGGCGGGCGGCCCTCCGACCGCCATTCCCACCTGCCCCCAGCCTACGACCGCTTCAGGGGAAGAAACCACGGTTAGCCAAACTCGTGGTAAGCCTCGAGCAAGGCAACGACGTTCCCGATGGGGGTATCTGCCTGGATGTTGTGTGCTGTACCGAAGATGTAGCCCCCCTCACGGCCCATGGACTGGACCAATGCCTTGACCTCCTCCCGGACATCATCCGGTGTCCCGTAAGGCATTGTTTTCTGAATGGATACGCCGCCCTGGAAGCAGAGCTCGGCCCCGAAAGCCGCCTTCAGGTCCCGGGCAGACATACCATCCGCCTCGGGCTGGATCGACTGCAGGACGTCCAACCCGCACGCGATCAACCGCGGGATCAACGGCTGAACCGCTCCACAGGTGTGATGCATGACCCGGGCCCCGGCTGTGTGCACGAGGGCGTTGTAGTCCCGGAATCCCTCCCGGAGGAAGGCATCCCACATCTCCGGCGCCATAAACAGACCACGCTGCGTGCCGAAATCGTCGCCTGACACCACGATGTCAATCTTGCCGTTCGCCGCGGCCAAAATGCGCTCCAAGTACGCATTATAGAACTCCCGGATCTTCGCGAACACCGCATGGGCAATGTCGGGAACCAAGGCCATGTTCATCAGGATCGTGTCGATCCCGCACAGATACATGGCCGGTTTGAGCTGCGCGATACGGTTCATGCGATCTCCCATGAAGGCGACCGCCCTGCCCTGTGCCCGAACAGCATCGCATTGACCTTCAATCACGCTGTAGTCAAACCAATCCGGGGACGGCCAGTGATCGTAGGTGGTGACGTCATCCACGGTCGACGCGGACTGCAGCGGAGAGGCGGCCAGTTCGCTGTAGTACTCCACGGCGTCTCCGAGGTCCAACTCGACGGCAACACGAGCAACCCCCCAGACATCGGTGGACAGTGCCCGTCCGTCACGAGCGTTCACCTGCTCTGCCAGCGCAGGACCGATGTAGCGCGGCCCCCCGATATACCGCAAATCGACGTCGTAGCGATCAAGGAATGCCTGGGACGACAGCCCGAGGCGTTCGCCGATCTTCCGTTTCAGGCCGGCCGACGCCCAGAAATCGATCGGGATCCGGTCTGGCGCCCGGTGATCGAGGGCGAGAAGCGTGCGTTCTCGAGAGGTCATACTGGCTATTGGCTCCTGATCGATGTCACGGCTCTGCAGGAAAGCGCCCTGGCCGGTCGAGCCGCGACCCCCTTGCTCACTCCCCAAAGACCTCCACCTCACGCAAGAACATGAAGTCGGGGCTTCCATGTGTGACATTGCCCCACGTGTCCTTGAAGGTGATGCGGACGAAGCGGATGTTGCGGGACGAGAAGGTGAACGTCTTCGCCGAACCATCACGTTGCTGGAACTCGTGTGTCCCGGTCTCTTCGAAGGCCGTATCGTCAACGGCCGTGGAAACCAAGACGGTCTTCGTGCTTCCATCGCGGGAGTTATGAAGCACAATCCGGCCGACCTTCGTCTCCCCACCGAGATCAATGGTTACCGCCTTCGGGTAATCGTCGCCCTTGTTCGTAGCATAGACGGCGGCCTTTGCATCGCTGTCTTTGCGGCCGTCGGTCAACCCATCTCCGTAGCCATGCCCATTGCGGTGCGTCTCCGTGTAAGGCTTACCATGAGCGAGGTTCCCAGGTGTGGCGGGGGCTGGGGAATTGGCCTTCACGAGAGGTCGACTGGGCTTCGGGGTGACCCCGCCGGAAGGTTGGGCCGACTTGGGCAGCGCAACATCCACACCGAGAAGCCCGGCGAGGGTCGGGTAGATGGTCCGAGCCAACACAACATGGCCGGCCGGATTGGGATGGCAACCATCCGTTGTCAGTCCGTTCAAATCAGTCCCAAGGAGCCCGAGTTCCGCCCAGGCAGCGAAGTTGTCGATCAGAGGAACCTGTTCGCGCTCGGCAACCTTCCGGGCGATGCGAATGTAGTGGATCAGTTCATGGTTCGGGCCTTGCTCGCGGTACGGACTGCGCTTCATATACACGAACGACGAGCACAGCGGAATCGATGTCATGATCACCGGCTTCGCGCCGCTCTCCCGCAACGCCGCCACGATCCGAGAGAGGTTCGCATCGTAGGCTTCGCGGGAGAGACGGGGACCATCCTTACCGGCATCGATGGCACTGTCATTGGTGCCGTACATGATCAAGACAATGGCCGGGGCCTTCGCGATCACGTCACGGCTCAGCCGTTTCAGCGCCATGTCCGTGCGTTCCCCGCCAATCCCACAGTTCACCACATCAACGGCAGCGCCAGACTGGGTGAGCCACGCCTGCAGGTGAGACTCGAAGGTCTGTGCCGCCGTCACGCCGCCGCGAACGCCTTTGGTGATGGAATCACCGAGGCAGACGACTGTCACCTTCTCCGCTGCGACGGCTGCAAGCTGACTCACACAGACAAGAACAGCAAAGATCCTCTTCATCGAGTGTCCTCCAGAGAGATTGATGTTCGGCCGGCGTACGCCTCTTGCTCTGTACGGCGGGCGACCCTCCGACCGCCATTCTCTTGGAGGCCGGTTTTCCCAAACCGGTGCCTTCGACGCGTTCAGAAAGGCGACCGGTCAGGGATGACCGGGCCTCCAGATGCCGTTGTGTGCCTGTGGACGTACTACCGATCCATGCTGC
This sequence comes from Lentisphaerota bacterium, assembly GCA_018676675.1. GTDB lineage: Bacteria > Verrucomicrobiota > Lentisphaeria > Oligosphaerales > JABHEG01 > JABHEG01. The sequence goes on along the minus strand of JABHEG010000282.1, from coordinate 75,529 downwards.
TCGTTACGCCAGATCCTCGCGGTACGCCCACTCGGAAGCCTGCCCCATGACCTTGCGGAAGCCTTCGACGTAGCGTTCCATCAAGTCCATACCATTCGGAGGATGGACGGCACCAACTCGGACGTGTGTGGCAAGGAACTCCCACGTCTTCGGGTAATCGTCGACCTTGTACTCCACGTTGCCCTTATAGCAGCAAGTCCACGGACAGCCATGGCCGTAGCCCATTTTCTGCTGGAACACGGACTGGGCCGGAACCGGGACATGCTGCCACGGACCAACCGTCATGCCTTCAGCCGCAAACACCTTCTGAGCCCGCAGACGGAATGTCTTCGCATCCACATCGAGGCCGAGTTCGGCGGGATCGTACTTCACGGTGTAGGTCCAGTAGACCGGCTTGCGATCAGGCGGAGTATAGGGACCGCTCATACCCGGGATGTCTTTGAGCTTTTCGGTCAGATACTCGGACATCTCAATGCGTTGGCCATTGTTGTAGGGCAAGCGCTTGAGCTGACTGCGGGCAAAGGCATTGCAGAATTCGACCGAACGGTACATCCAGCCGAGTACCGAGGCGTTGTACTGACGTTCCTGTCCCGGAACAATGACCTCACCAAACTCACGCATGCGGCTGCAGTATTGATAGGCAGCGTCATCGTTGGTTGTGTAAAGACCACCTTCGGCCGACGTCAAATTCTTGGATCGATTGAGGCTGAAGCCCGTGCCGTCACAGAGGTTCCCGACCTTCTTGCCTTTATACTCAGCACCGTGTGACTGGCAGGCGTCAGAGATGACTTTCAGGTTGTGCTTCCGCGCGACCTCAAGGATGGGATCCATATCCGCCGGCATCCCGAGAATGTGAACAGCCAGAATCCCCTTGGTCAACGGCGTGATGCGCTTCTCGATGTCGACCGGGTCGATGGTAAACGTGTCGGGGTCGATGTCGGCAAACACGGGAATCGCGTTGTGATGGAGAATTGCCGCAGCCGTGGACCAGTACGTGTGCGCGCTGGTGATCACTTCGTCTCCCGGCTCGATCCCGGCCCCCGCGACGGCCATGTGCAGGGCGCTCGTACCACTGTTGGTGACAAGTGCGTACTTACAGCCGCAGAACTCCGTCCATTCATCTTGGAGAGCGACCGCCTGTGGGGCGCTACACCCGTGAATATGCCCGCTGTCAAAGACATCCATGACGGCTTGCTTGTCTTCATCGGTAATAACCGGCCAGCTCTTGATCATGCCCTTAGGAACAACCGCTTCGCCGCCATTGATCGCCAGTGTGCCTGACATTGCTGCCTCTCCTGTGTCTACCCGGGTTCCGCCGTGCGCCTGCCCTCGCCGACACGGATCTGCCTGCAAGGCCGTGATCTACACTATACGGAAGGTCAGGGGGGTGTCCATCGATGAACGACGATGGAAACTGAATTCGTCACCCTCCCCTCCTGACGCGGTGGGACGCCGACTAAGTGGTGTTCCCGCTCGACAGCCGCTTTCCCACTTGATTCTATGCGATAGAGTACTATCTGGTTAAAAGTCAGCGTGTCTCGGGGAACGCCTCGGGAGTTGTTCAACCCGGAAAGGACGTATCATGAGTATCGAATTCCGCGACGGCTGCAAGTACGACCTGTTGGTAGCCACAAGCATGGGGCTCCGCCTGACCCCGGTCAATGGTCAGCCCATGCACTCCGCAAGGCTGTGTGAGCTCCAGGTAACCAGCGCCGAGTCCAATGTGGCCAGCGTGTCCTCTTATCTCGGCCTTCCCGTGAAGGTCCTGACTGCGTTCGTCAAGGACAGCCCGATTGCCCGGATGATCAAGGATGATCTCGCCGGCCGTCAGATGGACTACGAAGGACCGGATGTCGATCAGGGCGGCCCGTGGGGCTACCGTCACCAGTTCAACCTGGCTGACAGTGGACGCGGCTCGCGCGGCCCTCGGGTGCAGAATGACCGCGCCGGTGAAGTAGGGCGGACGCTGAACGTCAAAGACTTTGATCTTGACCGCATCTTCGGGGAGGAAGGCGTGAAGGTCGTGCATCTCTCCGGACTGATCGGGGCCCTCTCCAAGGAAACAAGCGCTTTCTGCCTGGACATTGCCCGGGCCGCCAAGAAATACGGCACGAAGATCTCCTTTGACCTGAACCACCGCGCATCCTTCTGGGAAGGTCGGGAGCAGGAACTGCACGGCATTTTCTCAGAGATCGCCGGCATCTCCGATGTCCTGGTGGGCAATGAAGAAGACTTCCAGCTCTGCCTGGGAATCGAAGGTCCGGAAGCCGGCGGCGCAGACTTGGCGGCCAAAATCGAGAACTTCAAGGGAATGATTGACCGGGTGAAGCAGGCCTATCCGAACGCCTCAGTCTTCGCGACCACACTGCGTGAAGTGGTCAATGCGAACTGCCACCGGTGGGGCGCGATCATGGCCGAAGGCGACGACTGGCACGTCGTTGAGCCACGCGAAATCGGTGTTCTGGACCGAATCGGCGGCGGCGACGGCTTCGTAGGCGGGATGCTGTACGCAATCCTCAAGGGCTGGGAACCCGAGAAGTGGGTTCAGTTCGGTTGGGCCTCGGGCGCACTCGTCACGACCCTGCTGACCGACTACGCCAACCCGGCCGATGAAGACCAAATCTGGAGCATCTGGGAAGGCAACGCCCGCGTCAAGCGGTAAGCGTTCCACACACAACAACCAGTCCACACACAACGAACCGCCGCCGAATGGCCTCCCCGGGCCACGGCGGCGGTTCTGTCTTCAAGCCCGGACAGCACGGGGGAAAGCTCACACGGAGGGCAGAGAGAGGGATGAGTGTTGGCAAGAGCGCGTTCCTGGTTGGATATTGACCTCCATCTCTACCGCAGACACACAATGAGGAGAGGCCCGATGCCCGAGCAACCGAATATCCTCCTGATCTTCACGGACATGCAACGCGCCGACACCATTCACGCGTTGGGCAACCCGGTGATCCGGACCCCAAACCTGGACCGCCTGGCCCGCGAGGGCACGGCCTTCACCAGCGCTTACTCGCCGTGTCCTGTGTGCGTCCCCGCCCGGTGGTGCATGCACTACGGCCAGTACACCGGCAGATCAGACCTGTACGCGAATGGGCGCATGCCCGAAGACGACGGTAGGTCACTGCCGGCCATGCTGGGGAACGTGGGCTACCGGACACAGGGAATCGGGAAGTGCCATTTCACCCCCGACAAGCATGCTCTCCGCGGCTTCGACAACCGGTTGCTCCAGGAAGAGGGTTGCTCGAAGCCGGATCAGGACGACTATGTCCGCTGGCTGAGCGAAAACGGCTATGACTACGATGAACCCCACGGCACACGGGGGGAGATGTACTACACCCCGCAGGTGTCTCTGCACGGGGAGAAGGACCACCCAAGCCAGTGGATCGGCGACCGGTCCGTGGACTTCATCCGCGAGCAAGCCAGCTCTGAAGCCCCCTGGTTCCTCTTCTCCAGTTACATCCACCCCCACCCGCCGTGTGCCCCCCCAAAGCCCTGGCACAAGCTCTATCGAGCTCCTTACATGCCACTCCCTAACGTGCCGCCGGACTCAGAGAGCCTGTACACGTGGATCAACCGTCACCAGAACCGGTACAAGTACCGCGACCAAGGCATCGATCAGAACCTGATCCGCGGAATCAAGGCCTACTACTACGCGACAATCTCCTTCGTTGACTACCAAGTCGGACGAACTCTGAAGGCCCTGGAAGAAAGCGGCCAACTCGACAACACGCTGATCGTGTTCACATCGGACCACGGTGAGTACCTGGGGGACTACAACTGCTTCGGTAAACGGTCAATGCATGACCCGTCGTCACGTATCCCCATGCTCGCACGTCTCCCGGAACGCTTTGTGGCGGGAGCCGTCTGCGACACGCCCGTCAGCCTGGTCGACGTCTTCCCCACCTGCGCCGCTGCCGGCGAGGCCGACATGGCCAAGCTCGACCTGCCTGGCAGTGACCTCGCCGACATCGCCACAGACGCCGTCGACCGCGAGGCCGTCTTCTCACAGTTCGACAAGGATGGGAAGGCCATCTACATGGCTGTCACTCGAGAGTGGAAGTACATCTACTCCGCCGCAGAACAGCGAGAACTCCTGTTCGACCGGATCAACGATCCGAACGAGACCCGAAACCGGGCAAACCTGCGTTTCTCCGCCAAAACCAAAGCCGAGATGAAGAGCCTGCTCATTGACCACCTCCGGACGGAAGGTCCGGCCGATGCGGTGGTCGACGTCAATGGTGAGTTTGACTGGCGGCCGTTCCCCAAACTCGACATGTCCTATCTCGATGATCCCGATGCAGACCTGCTTTTCCAAGACCACGATGCGGTCGTTCTGGATCGTCCAGGCTACACGGATTGAGGTTGTCAATGAACGCGATCTTCCTTCAGGTTGATCAGCTCGGCGCGAAGTGGCTGGGCTGCTACGGCTGCGCGGCAGCGCACACGCCCAACCTCGACCGCCTGGCAGCTGACGGCATCCTGTTCAGAAACTGCATCGTGAACAACCCGGTCTGCATGCCCAGCCGTGCAGCAACCATCACCGGGAGAAGCAGTCAGCACAATGGCGTCCCCTACAACGGTTGGGAGCTCGGGCTGGACCTTCCGACCTACCCACAGCTCCTTCAGCGACATGGCGTGCAGACCTTTGGCGTAGGCAAGTTCCATCTTGAGTGCCACGGGCGAGACGCTCACAACGATGTGCACAAGTACGGGTTCGATCGGGCCGAGACCACCGAAGACATCCGCGCCGGTGACTGGCTCGACTGGGTGCGGACCACGTGCCCACAGCATTACGAGAAGGCTCTTTCGACCGTCTGGTCCATGCCGCACCTGGAGCATTATGGGCCCGAGAACTACGACCTGCGGGACGACCTGCAGCACGCCCGGCGGCGCTACCCCAGGCAGGAAGTCGTCCCGCTGACCTACCCATCGGTCATTCCGGAGGAAGCCTGCCAGACGCACTGGGTTGTGGACCGGTCCATTGCCTTCCTCGAGGAGCGTGACCCAAGCCGGCCATTCTTCCTCAAAGCATCTTTCGTGGACCCACACGATCCCTACGACCCGCCGCCTCGATTCCTGGACCTGATTGACGAGGCATCCGTGCCACTGCCGCTTCAGACTGACGACCCGGCTCTGCTCGAGGCCCTGACCAGGTTCCGTGACATCCCGTTCGTCAAGCGCTTCGCCGGCATGACCCCCGAGCAGTGGCGAACAAAGCGTCGGTACTACCTGGCGTCTCTGGCTTTCATTGACGAACAGGTCGGACGCCTCCTGCAGTGGCTGAAGGACAGCGACCTGGACGACACCACGGCCATCATCTTCAGCGCCGACCATGGGGACATGACCGGGGACTTCGGCATACCCTCAAAAGGAGCCTGGCACTTCGATGCCTGTTGCCGAGTGCCTCTGCTTGTGAGAGTGCCGGGAGTTCCCGCAAGTCAGTGCGAGGCCATGGTCTCAAACTTGGACGTATTCCCCACCATCATGGACGTGTTCGGAATGCAACACGATGTGCCGTTGGAAGGCTGTTCTCTGGTTTCGGAGAGCGATCTGGCAAGCCGAACGGATGCGACATTGGTGGAGACGTTTGGCTCATACGCGTGCATGGATCAAGCCTGCCGGGCACGATCTGTGTTCACCCCGTCAGCCCGACTCACCCGGTTTGGGGACGGTTCAGGAATGCTGTTCGATCTTGAGCGGGATCCCGACGAGAATACCAACCGTTTCAGCGACCCGGCGTACAGCGCCATGCGAGTCCAACTGGAACGCACTATGCTGGAACTCATAGACCGGCAGGATACCCCTCTCCCCAACCGGAACCGACACCCCACCGCCCTGCATTGATCGCCTACTCCGTTCGCACCAGGAAAAGAGCGTCGCGGTCACCGAGTGTGACCGTTGCCCCAACCCTACGCCCGTTGTTGGCGACACTGTCTTGGAACTTGGTTGCCTTCAGCCTCCGGTAGCTGCGTCCGGGAGTGATGGCCTCCAGATCAAACGTGTAAGGATCACGGGATGGATTAGCAAGGACAAGTCCGCCCTCGAAAACACGGCACATCGCATCCGGGTGGGAATGAACAGTGATTGATGAGATTGCGACCGGTTCGGACGACTCGACAGCAAAGGACAAGTCAACCCTGTCTGTGCGGATGTGACGGAAGTAGAAGCTCGAAGAGAAGGGCTTGTCGTTCACCCAGGTCATGTACTCCACAGCCTTGGTCAGATCAGACTCATCCACCCCGGCCTTCACGACCTTGACATCGCCCCAGTGCGCCTGGTCCGTGATGGAATTGTCATTCGGTCCGGAATCGGCTACAAACTTCAGGCGTACACGGCGACCAACATACGGGGCCAACGAAACAGCCTGCGGGATCCACTCGTGCGCCTTGGATGACGTCTCCGAAATCTTGGTAAAAGACCCGATCCCATCCTCTCCCACAGTCGCGGCGAAAACCTGGAACCAGACGCCGTCCGAACGTTCAGGGCTCTTCACACTCATACCGATACAAAATCGCAGTTCACTGTCTTCGCGGATGTCCACATCCTTGCTCCAGTAGGTGTAGCCGACTCCCGTCTTGTACGGAGGGTGCACGAAAATCGCGGGGAGCGAGGCACCCGCGATCATGCTCTTTGTCCGCTTGACACGCGCCCCACTAGTTGGGGCGATCGCTTCTTCCTGGCGCCCACGGATGCACATGCCGGTCGCCCGTCCACTCCCACTCATCAGATCAATGATCCCGCCGGAAGCGGCGACCTCCGTGTAGCGCGCCATCTCGCGTGGATAGCCGGTCATCGGGGTGCCGGCCATGACCAGAGAAACGAACAAATCGCCGCCGGTCGCCGGCACGTTTCGGATCATGAATCTGAGATCCGACGCGTCCGGTTCGGCCGAGCACACCACCACGTGACCATTCTCAAGAGCGGCCTCAACTGCCCCGTCAATCCGGTCGACCAGCGCACGCCCGGTTCCGCTGCCGCCGAGCAGGTCGACCGTGGCGGCGGCCAGGTGCACGGCAGGCGCCTCGGGTCGCCCAAGCCAGCCTAGCTCGCTGTCGGCGCCACGAACGAACTCATCCCAAATCGGGAATTTGCCGAACCCGCCCTGGCGCCTGTAAGGGGGGTGAACGAAGTAAGCAGGCAGCGCAACACCATTGATCTCAGCGCTCTCCTGGTACTCGAGCCGGGCGCCCGTTCCCGAGCCAACGGGCACCTCCTCACGATTCCGGAGGCACATTCCGACCGCCGGAAGTTCGGCTGAAACGAGATTGGCCACCCCTGCGGGAGAACACACCTGGACCTTCCCCCACAGGGCATGGTCCGTGGTCGCGTTGTCCGCAGGGCCGCAGTCTGCGACAAACTTGAGACGGACGCTCTTACCGGCAAAGCCTTCCAGCGACACAGATTGCGGGAGCCACTCATGCGCCTTTGAGGACTTCTCAAAGATCTGCTTGAACGGCCCTGGGCGCCCGTCCTGCATTTCAGCCGCGAGAACCCTAAACCACACCCCATCTGAACGCTCCGGGCTCTTCTCCCCCATGCCGAGGCTGAATGTCAAAGAAGCGCCGGCGGGAACGGGAACGTCCTTGGTCCAGTAGGTGTAGCCGATACTCGCCGGCAACTGGGGAACAGAAGAGTAGCAAACCATGGCATCGAAGAACTGGGCAGCCGCAAAGACAAGGCGATGCCGAGAGAACGGAACACGTACCTGCTTGTGGTGACCCGGCCGGTCAGGGACTGCCTCAACCCATTTGTGGTTGATGTAGTTGAAGGCGGGTTTGCGAGCGTTCTGTTGCCAGAAAAAGTGCCGGTTAAGCCCGCCAGACCAATCATCGATTTCCCACTCGTTGAGGTTGGGCCAGCCCTCGCTCTCAATCCCGTTGAAGATCTCCCAGTTCCGCTGTGAACGGTTGCCGCCGCGGCCGAGGGCACCGTCTGCCTGAATGATGAGCTCTTCCCCCATCCGGGTGCGGAGCTTCCGGCCAAACTCAATAACCCCGATGCCGTAGTTGTTCCGCCCGCCGACCACGCCGCGATCCTCGACGCCGTCTCCATCCGTGTCTCCGTGTGTGACGTTGAACAAGACGTCGAACTCGAGCCCGTCAAAGGACTCGAGAACGCCCCCCTTGCCAAACCACCGGGCCAGGTCATCGACCAGCACATCCGAACACACCTTTCCGTTCCGGTCCCTTGGGCAATGCGTCGAGTAGTTGTAGTACCAGAGAAAGTGGTTGTTCTGCCCCCACGGCCCTTCAGCCTGATGCGCTGCTGCGCGGGACTCGCCGACCTTGAACGCGAGGGGCTTGCTTCCATAGCAGCCGCGTTTCACCGTCAGGGCGCCGGCCTCGTGGTCGATCGAGACGAGCTGCACATGCTCGCAGTGGTACCAGTCGTGCACGCCGTCCTTCACGCCGAACAGGGCGATGTCATCGTTGTGCTTTCGGTAGCGCCCGGACTCCACCCGAAATGCCCGTGTGTCAGCAACCTTGATGACGCTTTCGCCGACCGCAGCCGCAATGTCCTCGGTGATCGCCACGGCTCGTCGATAGATCCAGTGTCCGGGGAAAAAGCCGTCCCGCTGGTAGATGGGATCACGGGAATTACCGTTGAAATGGAGGAGGACAGCCTGCTCGGGATGCCGTTTCTTGAGCGCGCTGAAAAACTCCGGATTCCGCGGCTCGCGCCCGAGGCACTCCTCTTCCAGGCACTTTCCCATAATCCCCATGAGTCCGACGAAGTTGCGTTCCCAGCTCTCGTAGGTGGGATAGCGTTGAGGGCTGCAGGCCGCTTCTGTGGCCCTGAAGTAGAAGACGCGAGGGTAATGCTCTCCCAGGATCCTCAACCTGCCGGCATCACGGGCGTAGGCTCCAGCCATCGCCCCGAACACCATCGCGACAAGCAGGAAACAGTGCTGTTTTCTCATCGTCAATCTGGTTGCCTCCGTCTAACGCATTACCTTCGATCAACATAGGTCCACGGGAGTCGAGCGACAAACAGCCTCCAGACGCCTCCCTGCCGACATAGGACCAAGCAAGAGACCCAAACCATAGCCGCTATCCCGATATGTGACCCCATTCCTCTTCTCCCATGGCAAAATCGGCCAGCTGACAGCCACGAGGTCGTCTGGCGGCACGGCGACAATCCGGTCATTGACTGGGACCCGATTCCCTGCGCAGATCGCATTTTCGACAGTGCCGTGGTGCCGTTCGAGCGTGCCTTCGTCGGCGTACACTGAGAATCCCGATCTGTGCTTCTGGGGGAAGCATCGGCTCGTGATGGGCGCCGGTGACGGCTGGTGGCGCGGGATGAAGATCGGTCGCGGCGTGGCAGCCCTTTGACTAGACTCAGGACCTTGGGCATGTCCCACAGCTGTGGGAAGGGTCAGAACGCCCCCACGTTAGCAACGCTGCACAATGTGGGAAGCGGTGCCATCCGGCGACCTGCCCACCAATGCAGTGGCAGGAGAGAGTTGATAGCATTGGGGGGATAGGCGGACAGGCCGCTCTAGAAAAGAGCGTGCTCTCTGGCCCCCAACGGCATAAGACCGTTGGCGACCAGAAATGCACGTCCGGGTGCCTATTGTAGCGCTCCAGACTAAGACCTATTTGCCCCAGAGCTTCCACCACTTGCGGCGGTGCTGTTCGCGCATCGCCTGCCCCTTCTCGGAGCCCTTATCGACTTCCTTCATGTCTTCCGGGGACTTCTCCTTACCCTTGCCGCTCTTCTCCTTGGCCTTCTCAGCTTTCTCCTTGGCTTCCTCGGCCTCGTCGCCATGCTCTTTGTGCTTCTTCTCCGCCTTTTCTTTGGCTTCCTTCGAGCGCGACCCGGCGTGCTCCGTCACCGAGCCCTCGCGGGCGCTGGATTTGCCCTTGCCCTTGCCTTTGGCTTCTGCGGAAGGAGCAGCCCAGAACAGAACCCCCAGCACGAGGAGGAACGCGATGATGACTGAAGACGCGAACCGTGCCCCGCATTCTCTGATCGGTGATCTCATGGCCAGTGTTCTCCTTGTTTTTCCCTCGCCAGCGGCCCTCATCGTGTCGGCGCCAACGACGCCTGGTCAACACGACTGTCCGGCCAGTTCTGCCGGAATATAGACGCATCGGCCAGAATTGAACGTGTTCGAGGCCCAAACCCGAATGAGCAGCCTACGTCCCGGACGACGCTGTTGGTTCCGGGTCAGGGACCTATATTCCCGAATGCCGGCCCCGCGATCACGTCGAACCATCCAGGCAGTGGAAGGCTGGTAGAGCATACCTGAAAGGGGACCAGGATGAGAACTACGGTGGCGCTTCTCTCGCTTGCTCTGGCCGCGCCCATGCTCGGTGCACCAGCCACTTTTCTGGCCGATTTCGGTGCCGGGGAAGGGACAGTGCCGCAGGGATGGACATTTCAGAAGCTCCGCGGTGCGTGCAGTGCTGCATGGGATGCCAAAGAGCCCATGCCTCAAGGGAGATCCATCCGTCTGGGAATTCCTGAAGATGCGACGGCCCGGGCAACCTGGCGCTGCACGCAAAAGATCGAGCTCAAGGGGAACACCGCTTACGAGCTCACGTTCCGCTATATGCTGGCTGATGTGACGCGAGCCGGCAAAGGTGCGTACATCATCGGGTACGAGAACGGCGTGGAAGCCGCAACCCATTGGCATATGAGCCCCTTCCTCCACGGGAGCCAGGACTGGGCAACGCATCGGATCGCCTTTGTCACACGCCCAGACACGACCTGGCTGAAACTGCAGTGCAAACTGTGGGAAGCCACCGGCTATGCCTGGTTCGACGATGTCCGGATTGCGCCTATCGATCCCGAGAATGTGGAACAGGAACCGGCACCCGAACTGCAGCTCCCTGCCGACGACAGGACGCCACTGCAGCTCATCTGGTATCCCGCACATCGACGGATCGATCGGACAGTTTGCCTGCTCGAGGGAGTAAGAAACCCCGTGGCCCTGTTCTTCCGAGGCGACAGGAGCAAGGTGAAGAACGCGGCTCTTATCGTGGAAACACCGACCAGCCTAACCGTTGCCGGCCCAATGGTCGCGGGTCGGTCTCCCATTCCGAAACCAGTTGTGCTGAGGCCACAGCCCTCTCGCTCGGACGGCACCAGTCGACTGCAGTGGCGAATCCCTATCGACAGCACCACACTCAGCCGCAAGCTCAACCCGGACAGCGTCAGTTGGGACCGCTACTACCATGTCTATGTCACTCCTGGGACCGCTGCCCCTTCCAGCTTCACGTGGCGCTGGTGCATCGAGAACGCCGGTGAGCCCGGACCGTGGCATGCCCTCCCCGGACGAATCGTCCCGCGTTTGGCTCCCGGGGCACTGGCGCCCCTGCCTGCCTTCAAGCTGTTTGCACAGCACTCCAGTGCGCTGCGGTTGCCGTCCCGGGAGGAACGGGACGATGTGCTGGACTACTTGTTCTACGCCGGAGTAACCGGCGGTCTCGCTCTGAGTCATTACCAACCCGAACTGAAGCGGATCGATGCTGAGCTCAATGCAGCAGGTTACTTCACCTGGGCCTGGGCGTGGCACGGCTACGGGGGGCCGGCCAACGACGGCCAGCGCCTGGTCTTCGCCGAGAAAGCACGTCGCAAACGTCCGGGTGTCTGTCCCCAAGTCCAAGCCGACCGAGACGAACCGTTCTGGTCATGGCTCGTCGAACGGTACTGCAGACCTCTGGCACTCGACATGCCGTGGATCATCATCAACTACGAACCACCGGTGTTCAGCGTGTGCTTCTGCCCCCAATGTCGAAATGCGTTTGCGACGTTCGCAGGGATGGCCCACGAAGCCGTCGGTAAGCTGACACCCGAGCAACTGCAGAAGCTTCCGGGCGATCAGTGGGGCAAATTCCGCGCCAGGCAAAACGCCGAGGTCGTGCAGACCCATGTCGCAGCGATCCGTCAGACAGACGCGGCTATCCGCATCGGCATCTGCGGGCCCGGATGGGTCGATGATATTGCCAATCGTGGCATGGATATTCGGCTGTTTGAACCTGATGTATCCCTCCATGCCCCCATGCTCTATCACGAGCCGCTGGTGTACGAGCGGCTGGTCCGATCCACGTGTGAAAACACGGCGGCGGACGTGATGCCATTCCTGTTGGCGTCCGACATTGCGGTTCCCAGGGTGTTCCCCACCCCGGCTGACGTGCGGATCAACCTTCTCGCGACGGCCCTGAGCGGAGGCCAGGGGGCTGTACTCTGGGTGGGAATCGAGTCACTCGATGGAGAGTACATGAACGCTCTGCGGCGCGGCATGGAGGAGATCCGAACGTTGGAGCCCTTCATGCTTGGGGGGAGCCGACGCAACGAGCTGTGCGGGCTTCCTGATGCCGGTCGGGTGCGGACGGTCAAGGTAGGAGCGAAGTTGCTGAAGGTGCCGACGCGAAACTCGGTTTCACCGATCCGTTCATGGGGCTGGGAGTCTGAGCGGGGCGAACTGTTGGCGTTCATCAACTACGACGAGGAAGCACCACGAGTCATGCGGCTTGGTGCAAGCGATGCCGACGAGCCGCGAGTCCTGTTCGGCCCGGTGCCGCAGCGAGAGGGAGAAAGCCTTCGCCTCACTCTCCAACCCGGTGAGTTTGCCGCGCTCGTGCGGTAGAGTTTGGGAGGAGCCGCCGTGCTCCGACTGACTTCCCCAATGTGGGAGGAGCCGCCGTGCTCCGATGGACTTCCCCAATGTGGGAAGAGCCGCCGTGCTCCGATGGACTTCCCCAATGTGGGAGGAGCCGCCGTGCTCCGACTGACTTCCCCAATGTGGGAGGAGCCGCTGTGCTCCGATGGGCCAGCAATCGCCGGAGGGCACCGCCTCCCACACTGACACTACGTCACTTCCCGGGAGGGAGTGACACCACGAACGCTTTGATGTCGCCAGGGGGTACCTGGGCCGTGAACTCGGCCGCCTTGGACAACGTCTTCCCCTCATAGTAGTTGTGGACCACCATCCCGGGTAGGTGTCCGGTCACCGCCAGCTCGACATCTTTTATCTTGTCCGTCTCGTTGATCAGCAGGATGAGTCGCCGCGTGTCGTCCCCAAGTACGGTGATGTCGCCGGGGCTGATCCCTTTGGCCGTAACGAAGTCGGGATCCGGGCGCCGTGCCAGGAACATGTCCTCGTGTTCCGCCACCAGGCGACTCACCTCTGCGGAAGCGTAGAATGTCCGACCGTCCAGGCCGTTGAAGGTCCATATCAGCACGCCCCCGGTCCCATCCAGGGCTCGTCTCAGAAAGGTCGCCTTGCTCGTGTAGGTTGGGTACGCTCTTTCCTCAGCTCGGTAAGGGACGACCAGATCGCCGAGAACCAGCGGGGTGTTCCCAAGGGCATTGAGGGTCGCCCTGATCTCACCCAGACGTCGCCCATAGCCACAGATCGCCATATCGATTTGGCCCGCGAGCATGGCCCAGTCCACCCCGTAGAAGCTGTGCGTTTCCTCACATTGGTAACCGCTGTAGGCGGAGAAGACCAACGCAGGGTTGGCCTCTTTCAGCGCTGCCCTGAACCTGCCGCTGAGCTGTGCCATGCGCTGGTTCATGAACCGAATCCACTGATCCGTGTAGTCCTTCCTGATCGTCTCGGGAGTCAACTCCACCCCTGCCTCGATGTCGCAGAATGCACGGAAGTCTGCCAGGGCCAGTGGCCCAAAATCTCCAATCGGGTTGACGTGCTTCCCACCTTTGTCAGCCCAGACGGAGTATTCGAAATCCCAATCAACGTGGTCGATTTCGTTCTCTCGCACCCAGGTGAGCAACGCATCTTTCACAAAGGCCCAGGCTTCGGAGTCACGCAGCAGCAGACTCGGTGCGATCTGGTTGCGGCGCCCGTCGGCGGGGTTGTAGTGCGGCGTCCCGTCGCTCCCGATCATGGCGTGGTCTGGATGCTTCTCGAGGTATGGTCGACAGTCGATCTGCCAGGAGTTAAAGCCGAACATGGCAAGATTCGCCGCGTCGAACCGCGGTAGCCGCCTGCCGTGCCACAGTCCGTTGAACCCCGCCCGGATCAGGGAAGCCATCAATGCTTCCCCACACGCCACATCGTCCATCACGCTGGTGCTTCCGCCGGTTGTCTGCCAGGAGTAGGTCTTCGGTTGCTTCCCGTTCAGAGGGGGGAGAACGGTGACTCGGAGCCGCTGCGGGACCTCACAGATTGCCCCGCCCTCAGCTTCCAGGTAATGGTAGAAATCTGCCTGCCCCATCCCCAACGCGGCCCCCGACGCAGGCGCTGCAATGGCGATCGAGCACATGCGCCAGTGAGGGATGCTCTTCTGAACAGCCACCGGATCGAGGGCCCGAATCATGGTGCGCCTGTAAGTTCGACCGTCGCGCTGCACCTCTCCGCGGTTCCCGCACACAAAGCCCCCGCGCTGGTGGTTCTGCCCGTAGAAGCCGCTGGCCCCAACCACCCGGAACTCCGCAGGCGTCTCGAGATAGAGAGTGAAGTCGGTGAGCTTGCGGCCGGGCAGCCCTTGCGGCACCCACAGCAACTGCTGCACCGAGTTCTGGGCGATGGATAGGGACTCCGCCGACCAGTTGGGCCAAAAGTGGCTGGCCTCCAGAAGGAGTGTTTTCCGGTAGCATCGTTTCCGCCCATCCGCGCCCATCCGCCCTGTCTTCGCTTTTGCTTTGCGCCACCCGGAATCCGAGAACTCACGCTCCTGCCAACCGGCCTCCGGCTTCTCCGAGCACGTCCATGTGTGATCGGTCTCGACCACAAAGTCTCCGACCGAGAATCGTCCCTCCACGCCCCCGTCAGCCTCAATCGCGATGACATTCTCCCCCGCTACCAGCGCCCCTCCTCCCAAGGCATTCCCGTCACGCCCGGCGAGGATCGGCTTCCCATTCAGAAACGCCGTGAAAACACCGTCGCCCGTCAATTCCGCGCTGAGGCGGGAGACGGTGACCTCGATGTCGTAGGCAGGAGACCGGTAATAAACGGCCAAACTGCCCGGGTCCAGCAGGCTCCATTGGAAACGCAGGCGTCCTTCCTGGTCAAACGTGTAGTCGTGGCCCAACGTCTCTGCCGCCGACAGCGCGTCGTCGGTGAAAGAAACCGTCTTGCCCGCATCGGCGCGCATCGTGATCGCCTCAAGCCGGACCGGAGTCGGCTTTTCGAACGGCTGAACGGTGACACTCAAGCGATTCTCTCCCGCCGAGAATGCCCCCAAGGACAGGTCGCCAGTTCCCGGGACACGTGTACCGAACACAACGTCGCTGAACTCGGCAGCGTTGTGGAAGCCTGTGCTCATCGGTCCCCAGGCACTGGTTTCCTTGTCCTGCTGCTGGATGCGCCCCAGGCAGATGCGCCATCTCGTCCCGGGCGTCGGGACGCCGCCGAGATTGGCGAACGGCACGGCCAGTTCAACGGTCCAGAAGCCATCTCCGGTGGTCAAAGTCGCCTTGCCCCCGAACTCCCAACCTTTGTCCCGGCTCCCCCAGGGGTTCTCACCCGCGCAGGCCGAGTCACATACGGTCCCAAGGCCATTGACACACAAGTCGTAGAACGAGTCACCATCGCTGTTCGTATCCAGCAACACGAGCACACAGTCGTCCTTGAAGATCCGGTCGCTATCATGCTCCCGGGCCTCTGCTTTGTACGCGCCCAGTTGGTTGTTGACCGGGTTCAGACAGCGCTGTTCACAGCGGAATGCCACATACAGGTTCGTGTCGTCATACGTCATGCGAACGGTCGTCTGCTCCCGTGCAAACGCACTTTGGCGCTGGAGCACGAACGGCGTGATCGCCAACGTTCTGGTCCAGCAGGCATCGGCCAGACTGCCATCGACGACCGGGGGCGTCACGGTCCGCCCGACACACACGGAGCCGTCACCCGGTTCTGCTGTCAAAGGCATCGTCAACACACCGACACCGATGAGAGAAAGAAAAGCGATCCGTAGCAGCGTCTTAGAGCTCATCTGACAGTGCCTCCTCGAGTTCCTTGTCATCCAGGCCGTCCTGGGTGGAAATCACCAGCGCGTCCAACGCCACCGTTGCCTTCGGATCCACAGCATTCGAAGAAACGCAGAAGCGTTCCCCGATGTGACAGCTGTGGGGTCCGGTCCGCAGCCATTGCCACTCCGTTGACACAGGCCCCGGCATCCGAAAAACGGTCTCGCTCTTCTGACCAGGCACAACTCGCATCACCACAATGCTGCTCTGCGTGTCTAGGGATACGCGTGTGCGCAAGTAGATGTAGAACGGCAGTGTCGTCCGGGGCACGTACGGCACGCCATAGGTCAACCAGAAATAGCGCCGTCCTTCGACACATGCTCCACGACTGGCCGATGCGTCCTCCGCAACTTGGCCAAACGCGCCGGGGGCACGAAAGTCTTCCGCCTGCACAGCAAAGGGAGCAACCTTGATCGGCCTAACAGCTGGCGTCGACTCATCGGTGAGCGCGATATCATCAACGCAGAACGAGACCTTCTGGGGGTCCGCCTTTGTCGTCAACACGCTGAACGCCGACGACGTGTCCAGAGAAACGAAATGGAGGCTGCTCTTCTGCCAGGTACTCGTGGCGTCCACAGGACTGCCATAGACCCACGTCCCGCCGCGCAAAACGCAGAGCATGACCGTCCCGCTGCCTTTGAGCCAGACATCGACACGGTACGCCCGATCGGGAAGGGTTGTGAGTGTGCAGGACGCCCCCTCAAGTCGATTCGCACCGCGGGTGTCGACCTGCATGGCGTGTCCGCCCCCGTGGCCGGCCCCCGACGTCCGGGAGAGAATCGTCCCGGCCTCTGCACCACGGTAGGCCTTCCAGCCCTCAA
This sequence comes from Lentisphaerota bacterium, assembly GCA_018676675.1. Taxonomy (GTDB): domain Bacteria; phylum Verrucomicrobiota; class Lentisphaeria; order Oligosphaerales; family JABHEG01; genus JABHEG01. Next base: position 58,766 of record JABHEG010000282.1, on the reverse strand, counting down.
TACCGGCCTCGAAGTCCCCATTGACCGGCGTTTGGCCCCACACGCCACCCGCGGCAGAAGTCAGCAGCGCCGCAAGGACAAGCCGTCGCAGAGCAAGCCCGCCTCCGGTTCGTTCAGTGTTGATCATCAGGAGAGCCTCCGTGAAATTCCTCACAGCACCGCACCTGCGGGGGCCGCAATCGTCGGTCGACCTGACGTGCTGTCCCGCGCGAGGAATATAGGTGGGCTCTCCAGAGTTGCGTCCACGCGCCCTCTGCCGCGGCACTGTCCGTTTGCCTTCACGGCCGTATATTCTCGCGTTCACCCCGCATAGCAGATTACTGGTACCGAATAGCTTCACTGTTGACAGGCAAAGGAGGAGCAGCATGGCATACGACGGCGTCATCGAGGATGTAAAAACGGCGATAGCCCTGGGTGAACCGACACGTATTCCGGTCTTCGCTTTGAGTGAAGAGTTTGACGTCAAATGGTACGGCAAGTGGGACTACGAGACGGTCTGCCAGGATGGCGATAAGATCGCGGAAGTCTGGATTGCCGCGATTGAAGAGTTTGATTACGACTGGGCCTGGGTCCAGGTCGATGACTGCTTTGAGTTCGAACCCCTGGGCGTCGGCTGCCCCGGCGAAGGGGACATTCTGCGGGCCACTCAGGATCACCTGGAATGTACACGGCCCGGTCTCGACTCATGGCGCCTCTTTGACCCACTGACTGCGGGACGCGTCCCGGAGAAGCTCAAAGCCATCCGCAAGATCCGAGAGCATTTCGGCAACACCGTGCTGGTACAGGGAGCTGCGGCCGCGCCTTACAGCTGCGTGGGGCTGGCGTGCGGGCTCACCGAAACCATGATGCTGGCCATGACCGACCGAGCCTTGCTCGACGACATGTGCGCGTTCTTCGTGGAGCAGCAATACCGCTTTATCAAAGCCCAGGTTGACGCCGGCGCCCATGCCATCTGGCTCGGCGACTGTAACGCCTACAGCAGCATGATTTCCATCGACCAGTACCGCGACGTCGCCTTCCCCTCATGCAAGGAACTCGTCGATCACTGTAAACAGGACTTCGGCACGATCTTCCACCTGCACAACTCGGAAACAAAGGTCCCTTACCTGCTGGAAGAAGCGAAACTCGGGGTCGACATCATCAGTGCGGGACCGGATGCGGACATCGCAGCAGTGAAAGAAGCCATGACCGGGACGTGTTGCTTCAGCGGCAATCTGGACCCGATCGAGGTGCTGATGCGCGGCACGCCGGAGCAGGTCGCTGCCGAGACGGAACGCATCATGCAGACCTGCAAGCCTGGCGGAGGATACGTGTTCAACACGGGTGAGATGAACCCGCGCGACACCCCGGCCGAGAACATGCACGCCATGATTCAGACAGCCAAACGACTCGCCTAGCAGTTGCGCCGCGCGGTGGCGACATACAGCTCCTCAACCCTCGCTCGTGCCCACGGGGTCCTGCGAAGAAACTTGAGGCTGGATTTGACGGACGGGTCGTGATTGAAGCATCGGATGTCGATGCGTCGCCCCAACTCACTCCAGCCGTAATATTCAACCAGGCGATTGACGATCGTCTCCAAGGTGATGCCATGCAACGCATCACCAGTTCCCGGCTCACTCATGGCCCTGCTCCTGTCCCTCTTTCCCCGGTGAGAATTTCAGTAGGCGCACACTGTGCCCGGGCATGGTCAGATCAACCATCACCTTACCGTGCGCCACACTCAGTGCCTCTGCCTGGCGCACCTGCTTGGGTCGCGCCAACGCCAGGTATTTCTTCCGGTGTTTCCACAGGACTGTCCCGACCTTCGGGCCAAAGCGCAGCCTGACATTGCCCCCGAACAACGGCGACTTGGGCAGCGCCTTCAGTCCGGCCGCCTCACAGTCGCGGTATAGCTCGTAAGCGAAGACGCCATGCTCCTCGTCAATCAGCCACTCGGACACGGTCCAAGCGGCACCAACGTCCATGCGCAAGTCGCCGAGCGCGAGGCGAACCTGTTCAGGCACACTGGGACGGCGCATCGCTCGATGGTTGAACAACAGGACGTACAGGTCTTCGCCCTTGCGACAGGCGATGGCCCCGCAGCGCGCTGCTGACGTCCCGGTTGCCTCGACCGCCAAACGGTCTCCCCCGACCAATTCCTCGAGCATCCCGATCACGAGCGCCCGGGGGTGCTTGATTCCAGCGGTCGTCTGAGCCCATTCGTGGACCTGATCCACCCCGAGCTCGTAGACCCGTTCCGCGATGGCTGCGTACCAACTGGCACCCCACTCCGTGATGTCTCCGCACCAGAGACGCTGATTCGCGTCATCCCGCAGGATCGCGAATTCCGCAACATCCACGGGGAGCTTTTCGAACTGCGGGTAACGAGCCAACCGGTCGCGCATACGGGTAACCGCCAGGTCAAAGGTATCGATTGCGACTCCCACCTGCCCATACCAGGAGCACTGCAGATAGCAGAGCCGCGTGCCGGTAGCCCCAGTACAGCGATTGGTGCCATTCGCTGCGTGGTCCACGATCTCCAGTCCCCACTGCTTCCGCTTGCTCACGTTGTTCGCGCCGATTCTGGCAGGATTGAGGATGTTGCCCGGACCAATGTCAGCATCGGGAATGACTCCGGTCACGGCATCCACGGTGTAGTCGTAGTGCACGAGGTAGTCTTCCTTTGTGCCGGCCCAATGGCCCGGGTAGAGATCCGGCTCGGTGCCCACGCGAAAGCGCCACCCGCTCACGGTCTCGTCCCCGAATGCGTCCACCATGGCCCTCACAGCCGCAGAAATGAACGCATGCCAGACCTCAGGGTCCTTTGGAGGGTACGTGTTGCCGTACGTGTGGAGCTCCTTCGCGTCACTCATCGCCGTCGGCACGTTGTCGAGAACAATCCGCGGCACGTATCCGGCGTCGAGCATACCACGCAAGTAGCCGATCAAGCCGGAAAAATCACACTGAATCGTGCCGTCGGCACTGACTCCCTTGAACCACTGGTTCTTGCCGTCTTCACGCCCCCCGAGCAGCCGCACGCAGTTCACGTACCTCATGAACGAATGGCTGGTCCGGTAGCGCTTGGCCTTTGCGGGGTCAGCGAACATGTCTTCACTGGTGAAGTTCGACACCGACCAGAAGTTGTGGCACGTCCCCACAGTCCGGTCCGCATCTACACGGATCTCCCGTTCACCCGGCTCGAGTTCCGGAATCGGCAGCGGCGTGGATGTCAGGCGCATCCGCTCGACCAATCCCCGCCATCGACGCATCGAACGCTGACTCCCGATATAGCACTGCCTCGGCCACGTCTCGATCAGGCGGGCACTCCGCATCGCGATGAGCGTGCCGTCACAGCGCAGCCAAAACTGCTGGCGCCCGTCCAACGGCCCCCAACTGGCTTCAATCCGATGCCGCGATCCGGGCGTCCACAGACGGCTGCCCGGATGCGAGATAGACGCATAGTACTCCTCACCGGCCTTGTACACGAAGACCAACTGCCCCGGGGCACGGAAGAAGAGAGTGACGTGTACATGCGTCTGCTCACCGACATGGAAGAGGGTGGAACGTTCGGTCGACGGCCACGCCTCCGGGAGCCGGCACACGACATCAACACCGCCTGCCCCCGCCGACAGATGCCCGGCCATCGGCAGCGTAATCCCGCCATCTCCGAAGGTCAGCGCCGCACGCCCGTCGACCTCCACAGGCTTGACTCCCGGCGACACGTGCGCTCCCTCGCTGGGAGCGACTAGGAATGGTGCGTCAACCGTTACATCAGCCAACGCGGAAACTCCGGAGAGAATCCCGACAAGAAGCACCATTTGACCACTTCTGACCATCGATTTCACGCCTCACTCAGATAGGGGCCGGAGAGCCGCCGCACGTGGTGCTGCGCCCCCGCCCACCGTCCGTGGGTGGTGAGCGAGACAAGTCCCGTGGGATCGCCCATGCCTAAGCCTGCGAACGCGTCTCTTCACCTGCATGCAGACGTTTGTAGCAAAGCACTTAGCGCGGCGGCGTGCCGTTCTTCCTGCCTACCTCAACGCCACTCCACCATAGTTCCGGTTTCGCTCCTGGCGAAGCGCCGAGGGGATCACTCACGGGTAGGAACGCTTGTCGAACTCCATTCCCAGCGCCCCTGAGTCAACCGACAAGACAAGGGCTCGCAGACGACTGGGAAACCGCTATTTTTGGGATTGGTCTATTTCCCCCCTGACAGGACCTCAACGCATGCCCAGCCTTGTGGGCTCTACTGGAACAACTGACACATGCATAGCCGCTGGATCTGCGCTGCCCTCCTCCTGCCGTTGGCTCTGTCGGCCCAACTGCTCCGCAACAGGGACTTCTCTCAAGGCCTGGAGGCTTGGCAATCAGGCAAAGGGGAGGGCGACACGGTTGACGTGGTCACGGAAGCGGGCCGTTCCGCCGTCCGCATTCACAAGGTCACTGCGACCAAAGGCTACTCGGGTGCCCACATCCAGCAGCAGGTTTCCTTGACTCCCCGGGCCCTCTACGAACTCTCTTGTCGATTCCGGACGAAGCTCGACCCAGGCTCGGTCGGTTGGGCGGTCAGGGCTTTCGTGGTCGGACATGAGGGCAAGGGGACGCAGGACCACCGCCTGATGGGGCAATCGGGGGAGTGGAAGCCATTCTCCTGGCGTTTCGCGACGGGCAATGCTGACTCAGCCACGGTCTCCTTCCGCCTGACCTACTCGTCTGGGGAGCTGTGGATCGCCGACACCCGGCTGCGGCAGATCGGGGCAAATATCGAGGCAGAATCCCTTGCAGGCCAGGGGGGAGAAGTGGTTGAGGACGGCAGCTTCAGCGGAGGAAAGGGACTTGTCCTCCAATCAGGCCAAGCCATCACCCTCACGTTCTCCTCCGATCCCGGCCCACGCGAGATCGAGCTGTTCGGACGCACAGAGAGCGATGGAGGCCTGCAACTGGGAGCCTGCAGCGTGAGCTTCAAGGGACGCACCACCACCGTGGACGTTCAACAAGCCGGCACATCATTCCAGGGGCGCCATGCGTACATCGAGGTCCCGAACGACGGCAGCCATGCGTTCTCCATCACAGCCAGAGAGGGCGCGCCGGTCGTCCTCGATCGCATCGGCTGGGCCGACACCGGCTGCATCGCGACTCTCAAGCCCCTGACCCTCGATACGCCTCTGGCTGTCGAAGGGCGCCCTGTTGCCGATATCGTGGTGTCCGGGGAGCCGGCCATGCGACGTCTTGCCGAGGAACTGCAGCAAAACCTCGCGGAACACACGGGACTGCGTCTGCCCATTGTCAATGACGAAAAGTGGGTGACAGTGGGCGACCGATCACGCCATGCCATTGCCATCGGCAACCTGCTCCAGAACAAAGTCACCGAGCGCCTCTATTGCCTTTGGTATACACGCGAAGATGCCGGTTACCCGGGCAAAGGCGGCTGGGTCGTGCGCACGGTCCACAACCCCTGGGCAACTGGAACAAACGCCGTGGTTCTTGCCGGCAGTGACGCCGTCGGGACAGAGCACGCGGTCGGGGCATTCCTGCGAATCCTGGACGACCTGCCGGGAACCACTGTGCCGCACACCGTTACGGTGGCCCTGGGCGAGGCGATGAAGACACACTTCAGCAAGCCGAATCCGAGCGCAACGCGAAAACGACTACCGCGCTATAGTCAACGCTCGCTCATGAGCGGCTCAGCAGATCTGGGGATGCGCTATGTGTACACCGGAAACCCCGACTGGGGAGAAGACCTCCTCGTGCGGCTGCGCGAACACCGCAGGAGAGGCAATCCGGGACACGACACGCACATGGAGCTGTGGAAAACACTACGCGGCTGGGACAACATCGAGGAAAGCCCGGCACTGACCGAGGAAGTCCGGCTGGAGGTGACAAACTACCTACTCCAGGTCCTGCGCGGAAAGGAAGGGGTATTCAGCGGCATGTTTCAGTCGTCGCTGAGCTATGAAGCCGTGCGCCACAACCACGAGATGCTGGCGGCAATGGACGCCTACTATGGCTGGCTCTATTTCGGACGTTACTACGACCTACCGGATGCGGATGACTGGCTGGCAAAGGCACGCTACTGCTTTGGCGCGCAGGAACAACACTTCAAAGGCAAAGACGAAAGCGGAAATTACGAAGCCACGGCTGCGCTCTGGCCGCTGCTGAGCTATGCCATCGCGGAACCCGGTTACACGTTTCTCCCCAGTGGCGTCGGCCGCACGTTCATTGATCGCTGCGTGATAACGCTGGACAACCGCTTCTCTCTCTCCGGCCATGGCGACTGCTGGGACACCGACTGCTTCGCGCCATTGACCTTCGCCATTGGGGCCTGGTACTACCGAGATTCCGGATATCAGTATGTGCTGGAGGAACACTACCGATTGCGTCCCGAACGCTCCCTGGTTTTCCGCACATACCCGACATTCGCGATGCATGGCGTGCTGCAGCCGGAGCGGCCAGCCCGTTTCGAGGGAGTGACCGTCGCCCCTCTCGATCCCGGGCATTACGCCTACTACCGCGAACACCAGGATGAGCTTCTCTGGAACACCCCAGTCACGAACACGTTCGACAAACTGTCGCTGCGCACGCGTTTCGAACCGGATGCCCAGTACCTGCTCCTCGACGGCATCGCCTGCGGCTCACACGGCCACGCCGACCCCAACTGCATCGCCAGGTTCACCGACAATGGACGCGTATGGATCGTGGACGACTGCTACACAGAAGGCCCGTTCCTCGACGCACAGAATGGAATCCAGGTGACACGCAACGGCCTCGGCGCTCCTCTCCCTGCCTGTGCCCGACTCGACGGCAAAGCCGATTTCAGCCATGCAGGTCTCACCCGAACAACGTTGGTGGACCACGCGGGAACAGATTGGGAGCGGAACATCCTGTGGCTCAAGGAGGGCCCCGTTCTCATCCTGGACCGGCTGACCGCCCGGGAGGATGCAACGTTCGGGATACGCCTCCGCTGGCGCACCCTCGGAACAGTAGAGCACAGCGGCAACTGTCTGACCACACGCCAGGCCAAGATGGAAAGCGCCCCGGCACAGCACATGGACCTCTCATGGAACAGCGATTTGGTCAGTTCCGTCGAGCTTGCGGATGAGCGCTACAGTGCACGGTGGGGGAAGTACCCCTACGCGGAGCCGCAGGTGAATGTCCTCACCCTCGACCGCTCCTGCGATCTCCGCAGAGGCGAAGACACCGTACTCGCCTCGCTCATAGTCACCGGCGACTCAAAGGAAGGGATGCAGAGCAAACTCAAAGAACTCCCCGGAAACCGTTTTCTGCTCACTGAGGGAACACCGACAGTAGGGGGCTTGGCTCAGACCCCATTCGTTGCCGGGGAACTCACCGTGATAGGGCACACCTTCATCCTGACCCGGGACAAATTGAGCGTTCTTCAGCCCACGATGGTGGGGATTGGTGGGACCGTTGTTCTGGACGGTGCAGTGGCGGCTCTGAACCTGGATGCAAAGGCGGGACAACTTGAGCTGATCTGCTCGAAGGAGGAAACGGCGACAATCCTCGGGGGAGTCAGGACTCTGGAGCCGGGGCGGACGGTCATCCGCTTCGACCACGGAGCAGTTCAGCTTGCGGGGGCGATTGCCGCAGCCATGGCGCAGGCCGGCGTCCCCGGAAGAGGAAAGCAACCCGACCAGACCGGTTTCCGCCCCATCCTGACACCCTCACACCGACTCTCATTCGACGGCGCCATAGCGGCCTTGGCGACGGATGCCGGGTTGATCGCCGTGGGAACACAATCCGGCGCAACCGCGCTGCTGACCGTAACCGGGCACGTTATGTCCCGCGGCAGCCTGGGTTCACCGATATCAGCGGCCGGCGTTGGGGATCTCGATGGGAATGGCAGCGCCGAAGCCGTCTTCGGCACGGTCGACGGTCACGTCATCGCCACTGATGCCGACGGTGCACAAAGATGGCAGTTCCAGTGTCCTGTCTTCCCTACACGGCGCGGGTACCTGGGACAAGTCCACGACCTTCTCGTGGCCGATCTGGATGGAGACGGGAAGGCCGAGGTGACAGTTGGGGCGAAGAACTCCCGCGTGCTCATACTCAACGGGGATGGCACCGAGCGCCGCGAGATCCTGGTTGACGGGGAGACCACCATACACGGGAACTTCGCCGCAATGGACGTGGATGGGGATGGCATCAAAGAGGTCAGTTCCTACGCCCCCGTCTGCAGCTTCGGTTTCGTGTTCGACTTCCGCCTCAAGGGAGCCTATATCAAGAGCAGCACGGATGGCTGGCCATCCCATGTCAGAGACCGAGTCATCGTCGACCTCGACGGCAATGGCAAAGATGAAGTTGCGCTTGCGACCAATCGCGGAACTCTCTACGCACGTCAGTGGGTTGATGGGAGACTCAAGCAGGTGCACATCGGGACGGTCGGAACCGGGGTGACGGCAATGGCGCCCATCCACCGTGACGGAGAGCCGGACGGCTTTGTAGCGGGACTGGAAATGAGCTATCTGCACGCCTTCACCGGCACGGGTGAGTACTGTTGGGGGATGCCGACAGCTGGCCCCGTCACCGATCTTGTCACAGTGGGAACAGGGGAGGCAATCCACATCTTCGCGACAACGCGGGCCGGAACACTGGAACGATTCACGACACATGGACAGGCTGCGGGGGGGATGCAAACGCCAGCCCCGGTCAGCCACCTGCGGATAGCGGGAACCACAGTCGTTGCGGGATGCGAAGACGGAACAGTCCTGCTCATCGAACAGCCATAGCGACGGCGTTTTGAGCCCCCGTCCTTCAGAGCCGCGACTTCCGGGAGAGGACATCCCGACAGAGCCCTGACCAACGGGAGGGGACATCCCGACAGAGCCCTGACCAGCGGGAGGGGACATCCCGACAGAGCCCTGACCAGCGGGAGGGGACACCCCGACAGAGCCCTGACCAGCGGGAGGGGACACCCCGACAGAGCCCTGACCAACGGGAGGGGACCGCTTACGATGTGCGCGGCTCGGACGGAGGGACCGCTCACGATGTGCGCGGCTCGGACCGAGAGGGAAGCGCGTTCCCGCTACGGCTTCCCGATCACAACCGGGGTCACGTCGATGAGGGCGCTCTCCATGAAGTAGCCAACGTATGTAATCTGCTTCAAAGGAACCGCAAGCTTCGCCTCGATGGTGACCCCGTTGGCGAGAAGCGTGACCGTCTGGGCATCGAGATCGACGGTTACCAACGCATCCATCCCTTTCTTCTCAGGGGCTTTGACCGTAGCGCCGACCGCCTTCTTCTCGCCACTGGAGAACGCCCCCTGAATGATGGCCGCCCGTTGGGGCTGCAGCCGAACGCCGCACTTGATCAACTCCGCTTCCTTGTCGCTGTTCCCGAACGCCAGATACCCATTGCGGAGCAACCCTTTGCTGTTCAGGACAGCACGGATCTTGGTGCGGAGAGTGACAACCCCATTGAGGGGCTCGTCGAGCTTCTTGAGGGCGAGACACTCCGTTTTCTTGCCATTCGCCTGAAGGCGGTATCCCAGCTCCGACGCGAACGTCTTGCATTGTTTGAGTACGCTAAAATCGGCATCCTTGGGTTCGGGAGGCGGCAGGAGATACTTCGGGTCCTCGGGTTCAGCCCACACCGTGTTTTCCGGCTGATCGGCAAGAGAAGGCAGCGATGAGATACTGGATGCGGAGAGCGAGATAACCCGCCCTTCGACCGTGGTCATGTACAGGCGTCCCCCTGCCGCCGCCATGCCGTCGAATACGGGAATGGTATCGATTGCGTGTCGGGTGAGGACACCCCCGGTCTCTCGGTCGACACTCCAGAGCTGGCCGCCGGTTTGCCCCGCGTACGCCCTCTCCTGCCGTTTGAGCAGCGCCAACACGTTGGGATCATCCGGATTGCAGTAGGCGTAGCGTTCGTCCACAACATCAGCGGGCCCGGCGACATAGAGCTTGTCCTCGGCGAGACACATGGCTCTCACGAAAACCGACGGCTGGTCGACTCGCCAGCCGAAGCGGGTCGCGGTGAGATCCTTCTGAGGAAAGAACCAGCGCAGCCGCCAGTCGGAAGATGTCGCATTCTTCTCACCGCGGCGTTTCCTGATCGCCCGATCCGCAGTCCCTACTCGCTTGATGTCTTCTCTCGTGACCGCCTTGTTGGCCGCGAAAAGCTGATACTCAACGACTGAGGAATTGACCATATACTCCGGCTTCCGGCCGTAGCCGTACACGGCATCATCATCAAAACACAGAATGCGTCCGGAGGGCACCACGCGTCCAGCCTGGTACCAGCCTCCGTACCCCCCCGTCATGCGCCGACCGTAGGTCCAGTATGACCGGAAGAAGTAGGAATCGTCAGTGAGCCCAACTTGGCAGAAGAGGTGTGCGTCTTCCGGCGGTTGCTCCGTGGCTGCCAGGACCTTCATCTCGGACCGATTGCCCTCCAAATCGATCTTCTGTGACCGCATCCACAGGTTCTTGCCATCGCAGGAAAGGACATCGGAGAGTCCCACCGGCATGGTGTTCCCAGGGGTCTTCTTGAGATAGGCATTGTGCATACTCTCGTCACTGTCCGGATCGTTCTCATCCCAAACGACCTCTCCGAGCAGCGTGCCGGTTTCTGCTTCGAGACGGAGGAAACGGATTCCACCATCGAGGTAAATACTGCGGCCTGCGGTGCAATAGGCGAGAGCCTTGCCATCGCCCCCATCCCGGACGAGAACGCTGCCGTGGACGGGCCAGGCTGACTCGATCCGCTCCCAGGCCATCATACGCTGGTCAACCGGCGCAGCCCGGAAGCGCCAGGCAAGTACGCCGTCCGTTGCTCGGAGCGCGTACACGTAACCGTCCGCCGAGCCGAAAATGACAGACCCCCTGTGGTACGTGGGAGGTGTGTCTACCTGGGCCCCGGTCGTGTAGGACCAGAGAACCGTGCCATCTGCCGCGTCCAGGGCGTGGACTGTGTGGGTGTCCCGAGCCGAGATAAACAGTTTCCCTGCCGCGATGGTTGGGGCCGTAAGCTGCCCCCCAAGTTCGACATCCCAGGTCGCTCCTCCGGGGGCAAGAGTCGTGGTTCCCGCGGCACTGCGTGCTTCGTCGTGGCGGAATGTGGGCCAATCGCCAGGGCCTGCCTCCGCCCCCCCAACCTGACCGTAAGCAGGACCACGCTCAAGGCGCTTCCCGGTGGAAAGGTCATCGGCAGTTGGCGTCGGCAAAGGGGCGGCCTTTAGGGCCTTGAAGCCACTGAGTTTGGCTTCAAGCTGGCAGCCGCAGGCATCCATCGAAGCATACGTCATCCCATTGCAGGGCATAACGCCATAGATGCATCCTCCGCGGAACCAGTGGTTAGGGATCCAGTGCTCCTTGTCCATATCGACGTACTCGGTACCGTTCCGTCCCGCGAGAATGAACCTGCCACTGGCCTTGGCAGGATAGCAGCGATGATGGAACCAATGCAGTTTGACGTCCGCCGCGAACTCGCGTTTCTTCTCCCCGGTGACAGGGTCATAGCCAATCCAGGTCCCATCGTCGCGGTTGCTCGCGATCGCCGCGGTCCAACTCAGCCCATCGACCACCAGCAGGTCTTTCAGCGACAGGTGGCCGCTGGGCTTCTGGGTCTGCTCCCAGACCTTCTTGCCTTCCGTCAGCGTCCAGCCTGACACTTTCCGATTGCCGGAGGCGAAGAGGACCATGTCGTTGTAGATCAACACGCGCGGGCCTGTATTGCTTTGGACCGGCAACTTGAGCGCGGTGTCCTCCCCTTCCCAACGCGTTTTGCCTGTGATGCGTTCCAGACAGACAAGTTTCTGCCCGGTGTGGAAGACGATTGACGTAGCGTCAGCCGCCAGGGAACAGGGCGCGACAGGAAACTCCCTCTGCCACCGCACCTTCCCGGATTTGGCATCACAGGCCAAAATGTTCCGGGATGCGCCTTCCCAGCCCCACTTTGCGTTTGACGCTTTCGTATTTGACCATGTGTATGTCCCCACCCTCCGGAAGTCAGGCAGGCGTGATTTCTCTTGACCTGCCACCAGGAGAGCCGTGTCCTGGACAACCACAATCTCACGCGTGAACGCACTCCCTTCACAGGTTGCGACCGTCTCCCCGGTAGCGGCGTTCAGGACGGTAGCCGGTGCGTCGATTCCCAGTGTCACGTAAACGCGGTCGCCAACCGCGACCAGACGCCGCAGCAGATGGGCCGGCCCGCTCTTCAAGCCAAACTCTTTGCTGGCCCACTTGGGAATCTCACGCTTCCAGAGAATGGTGCCATTGAACGCATCTCGTGCGATCAGCCGCCAATGCGACGGCAACTGAATCGAGGCACGAGACCCCTCGTCCATGATGTAGAAGAGCCGGCCGCCGGCCGAAACGAGAGAGGTCACGCTGGCCATGTGATCGTGGTGCCGCGCCCAGCCGGGACTCCCCAACCACTGCAGACGGGTCGGTGGGGCGACGAGCGTGTCGTTGCCGGTTGGGTTCCCATCGGCCCCATGAAAGTAGTGCCCCCACTCATCCATCTCCTTCGGCCATGGCTTAACCTTCTCTTCCCAGTCTACTCCACGCCGGATCAGGGCCACGCCGTTGGGAGCCAGAACACGCATCAGCTCCGTCACGTCGGCTTGGGCCGCGTCTGACACCACGACCAGGTTCACGAAGCCATCGACAAGGGGAAGGCTCCTCCCATCCCAATGATCAAAGGCGATTGGTCCATAACGGCCGGAGGAAAGCAGCGCTTCCCGGGCCGCTCTTACCTTGGCCCAATCCGTGTCCAGCCCACGGACAACGAACGCCTCTCCGGTTCGCAATGACGCTGTCAAGACGCCATCACCGCAGCCAACGTGAAGAATGACGCCGCCCTGGACCCCGGATCGCTTCACCAAAGCCGGACCGCCTTGAGCAAAGGCAGTAGAAACAAACGCACCCGACAACAGGATGCCTGCGGTAAGAAACAGTCGGAACCGGGTGATGGGTGTCATCGATGTCGTCTCCTGAGATGCCGGTTTTGCAGTCCCGAATGAGTGCCCTCTGGAGCAGTGAGAAGAGGAGCACGAGCCGAGAAAATGTAGCTCTGGAGGCCGCCCCCGGCCACCCCTCTGGATATTTGACAGAGCCGGTTGCTCAGAGTCGTATGGAAGTGCGTCACGCCCTCATGCCAGTTGACGCAGCGGGGCAGCGGGCTACATTGTTCGGTTTGCCGGACCCCGGTTCCGGAAGAGCTTTCCGTGCTTCCCACCGGGGTTGCCGGAACTCAGATGAAGCACTTTCTGCTTGTCTTAGGCGAACCATGTCGCTACGCTGAGTTCAGCAATCGTCCAGTCTCAGCCCGGAGAGAAGATGCTCGGACCCCGCCAATCGCTCTCGCCCTTCTCCCTCGTGGAGCTTCTCGTCGTGATAGGAATCATGGCCATTCTTATGTCCATACTGCTTCCCGTCACCACGAAAATCCGCGAGAACGGCCGCCGAGTGGCCTGTTCGGCCAACCTGCGCCAGCTCGGGACGGCCATGCACCTCTACATGCAGGAGTACGACCAAAGCATGTGCCCGCACGACGACGCCGACAGCGGCAACCCGGAGTGGCGCTGGGACACGATCTACTTGAACTTGGCCCCCTACTACAGTGACAACCACGACATCCTCAAGTGCCCCAAGGATCGCAGTTGGACGCGGCCTGCATCAGGAGCAACCGGGCGTTGGTGGAGCTATGGCTTCAACCACGCATGCGGCTACGGCGGAGCAATGATGACCACCGACTTTGTAGATCCCCCCGGAACAGCCGTGTTCTTCGATTCCGATGAATCAGATGGCGGTGTGGAAGACGATGGTAACCGCCCCTATCAGAACATCGCGTCAAAGGCGTACCGACGTCATCTTCAGGGCCTCAACGTCATGTTCTTCGACGGACACGTCCAATGGCGGCGGCCGAGCTCGCTGACCAACGCCCAGTTCACCTTGGCGCAGGACTGAGCGCGCAACCGACCTTCCCTGCCTCCCCCCTCCCTTACCATGTACGTCGCTTCCCGGTCGAACCGCGATTAGCGGGAGCGGGGCGTCCTCAACGTGGGAGGGACTGCCATGTCCCGAACGATCGCGGGATGGCACCCGCTCCCACATTGGCTCGGCTTCTCCTCTGGAGCCCTGACCAACGGGACGGGGCAGCCCGGGCAGGAAGACCGCTCCCGGCAGTCGCGGCTCGGCTCCTTCAGAGCCCTGACCAACGGGAGGGGGCAGCCCCGGGCAGGAAGACCGCTCCCGGCAGTCGCCGCTCGGACAGACAGCTCAGCCTTTACGCGCTTGAGCCTGAAGCTTCTGAGCCTGCTCGGGATCGCCAATGTGCATCGTCTCGTACGCTTGTTGGCTGGTCTCAAAGGCATCGATCTCCGTGTGCCCATGCCAGGCGCCCTGTGTATACATCGGGTTGGGGCGGCCTTCCTCCTTCTCCCGCTTGGCGATGAACGCCTCCATCCGTGCGGTCAGGAACGCCACGACCTCAGGTTCTTTTGCAGCGAGGTTGGTGTTCTCGTCGGGGTCTTCGAGCAAGTTGTAGAGCTCAACCGACGGCTTGTAGTGGAAGTCAGGCTCCAGAGCCACAATCAGTTTCCACTCCGGTGTGCGCCACCCATGCTTCCGCATCCAAGTGCACTCCGTGATATAGAACTCTGTATCCAGGTGCTCCCTCTTACCCTTGACCAATGGCATCAGCGACTGGCCATCGAACGCCACCCCCGGCTTGATGCGGAGCAACTCCATTAGCGTCGGCATCAGGTCTTTGTGCTGGTTATAGCCATTGATCCGGACACCCGCAGGCATCTTCCCGGGGTGGCGAATGATCAGCGGGACACGCAGCGTGCAGTCGTACGTGCCATGGTGATCGAACCAACACTCGTGGTCATACAAGGTCTCACCGTGGTCTGCATTGAGAACAACGATCGTGTTGTCGGCGATCCCAAGGGAGTCGAGTGTGTTGAACAACGTCTGAATGCACGCGTCCATGTAGGCGACAGCCCCGTCATACTGAGCGATCACGTAGTCTTTGTCAGTGATCCCGGGCGGCATCCACGTCCTGAAATAATCCGCGAACGGGGCGAAATCGAAAACAGGCTTCATCGAGGTGTTCTCGGGGTCAAACTCGTCGCCGTGGTAGAACATCCGTTCGTAGGGTGCCGGAGGCAGGTATGGCGAGTGCGGGTCCATGTGCCGGAGGAAGAGCAGGAAGGGCTTGTCCTCGTTCGCGAGCCGGACGAGCTCAGGAACGGTGACATCGTTCAGATTCTGCGCCTTTGGACTACGGCCTTCCTCAAGGGAGCCCCAGCCTGAATACTGGATGTAGTTCTGGAATCCACGCGACGCCGGATTGCCCTTGAATCCGACGCACGTCGTGTTGTAGCCGGCCTCCTCGAGCACTTCGGGCAGCGTTCTCACTCCGTCCGCCAAAGGGCCTTTGTGTCGCAAGGCGACGCAGTTAAGGCCGAAACAGTCCTTGCCGGTCAGCATCGAACCGTAACCGGGCGTGGTAGGCACGTGGGGGCAGAACGTGTTTTCGAACAGTGTCGCCCCTTCGGCGAACCTGTCGATGTGGGGTGTCGTCTGCCGATGATAGCCGTAGCAGCTCATGTGGGTGGAAAGGAGGGAGTCGATGCCGATGAAGAGCACATTGGGTTTCTTGGTAGCCACTGCAGGTTCTCCTTGGTCACAACGTCGTCACATACGGTCTCAATGGGAATCAGACCACTACACATCCATGATCTTGGGATCAGCCAATGAAACACGCCTCCCCTCACGAGAGGACACATAGCAGGCAAGGACCATCTTCAGCGAGGTCCGCCCTTCCTCGGCCGTGGCAATGGAGCCACGGGTGCCGGCCACAAACTCGGCCAGAGGCTGCGCCAAGCCGCCGATACGCTCGCCGTGCCCTGTCGGGGTCGGCAGGTCACTGTGGACCCACTCCCCAGTCTCTTTGATGTACCACTTGAGCCCGACAGCCCCCTCGGGGCGCGGCACGTTGCAGCTCGGAACGTCACCGTAATTCTGGACGATGCTGCCTTTCTCGCAGATGATCTCGGTCGTATTCTCGGCAGCCGTATTCACGAATGAGCAGCACACCTCTACGAGCGGACCATCGGCATACCGGAAAACGGCGATGCCGTTGTCCATGGGCATGGCGGGCCGGTAGAGCGTCACCATCTCGGCGGTGACGGTTTCAGGAAGGCCGAACAGCCAGTTGATCATGTCGATGGGGTGAGCCGCATCATCGGCCCAGATGTCTCGGTTGCATTCCGGTGCAACATGCCAGCTTTCGGCGAACGTCGGGTTGAGCCCAACGGGCAGACCATGTCTCCTGCGAACCATGAAGACCTGTCCCAGCTCTCCGCTTTCCAGCAACTCCTTCATCTTCAGGTTCTGTGCATCGACACGCATCTGCCAGGCCATCGTGAATGGCACTGCTGCCTGGTCAACGGCAGCCACGATCCGGTCGGCCTCGGCCATGGTCAGCGCCATGGGCTTCTGCAGGATGACTGCTTTCCCGGCTGCGGCCGCGGCTTCCACAAGTTCCGCATGCCGTGACGTCTCAGCAGCGATGACCACGGCCTTGATGTCCGGGCGACTCAACAGCTGCTGCACAGACTCACAGGCCGCAAGCTGATGCTGCTCGGCCGCGCTCTGAAGGCGTCCTGACTCATGGTCCCATCCGGCAATGACCCGGACTCCCCAATCCGGATTCTGCCGCCAGCGTGTGCAATAAGCGCCTACATGGCCATGAGCGAAACCGAGTATTCCAATTCCATCAGGCATGTCAATCTCCTTGGACGGTTAGAACCAACGCCGCTGTCCCCATGCAGATGGAGCGCACGTGGGGCCCTGGTTGCAGCGCAGCAACGTCAGCTTACGCACGGGGGTCGCGCTTGATCGGGGGTAACGATGCGGGGCGCACCAGCACGCCGCCCTCCTCGAACGACTCGATCGCGGCGAAGGTGTATTCGAGGGTCGCCAGGGCATCGCGCCCCGAGGAACGAAGTAAGTGTTTCGGAACACCGTTGGTTACGTCCTCGAGATACGCATGGATACGGCGCGGGAAGGTCGAACTGAAGTCCGTCTCTCCGGTGTTGTACACTTCCGGAGGCGGGGCAGCCCCAACCCCAAGCTTCTCGGGCTTGGCCGCACCCTCAGTGCCTGGAGCAGGGAAATACGAGTACTTCTCGACGCAGTTCTCGATACAGAACGTCCCTTTGGTCCCACCAACCTCAACGCTCCACCAGCCCCCGAGCCCCATAGTTGCGTCGCCGCGCTGGCTGAACAGGTAGCCAATGCAACCGTTAGCGAACTGGACGTGAATGCTGTTGACGGACACCATCAGATCGTTGCTGGCTTTACGGAAGCTCGGCTTGCTCATGAACGCCTGGATGTGGGTGATGTCCCCGCAGAAGTAACGCATGATACTGAAGGGATGGGCCAAGAATGCCTTCACATGGAAGTAGGGGAACGCTTCAGAGCGCGGGGCGTTCTGGCGCTTGTAGGTGATATCTCCCCCCGGGAAACCCATCCGATGCAGACAGAACACCTGCTCGCCGATCTTGCCGTCTTTGACAGCCTGCATGGCCTTCTCAGCCGGCTCGGTGAAATAGTGGTTCAGATTGCAGCCCAGGTAGAGGTCCTTCGCGGCGGCAAACGCCACCATCTCACGGGCTTCCTCGATGTCGTTCGAGATCGGCTTCTCGACGAGCACATGCTTGTCTGCCGACAGGGCTTCCATCACCGGCTCATAGTGCCAGCTGCCGTTCTCGTTCCCACCGGTCGTCACATCCACCACGTCAAGATCGGGATGCGCATCAAGCATGTCATCAAGTGAGTAGTACGCGGGTACCCCCAGACGTTCCGCCGCATCGTCCGCAGGCTTCTCGAGTACGTCACAGACGGCGACGAGTTCGGCCAGTTCATCCGCCGCGTGGCAATCCGCATGACGGTTCCCGATGCTACCCATTCCCACAACACCAACTTTGAGAGCCATCGTCCTGCCTTTCGTTTCCTGACCAAATGCCATGACCACGCCAGCGGGGTGAACGTGACGCGTCGCCCACACAAGGGATGATCAAATATGGTCGCCTTATGCGGAATGACATAGGACAAAATGCGCTTTATATTGACTGATAGTAATAAAAAGGTAGGCTTTTGTTGCCTAACGGTGTTGATCTGAGAGTCTGACCAAGGCATGCTTCCTCCCGTCACAGAAAGGCGGCTGAATGGCAGGCTACCCAAATCACATCATCAAGTGGCAACAGGCATCGCCCACTGGCAGCGACGCCCCAATCGTGGTCCGGGAGATCACCCGCCATGCTGACAATCAGACGCACAGCCATGAATTCATGGAGATCGTGCTGATCAGTCGTGGCACAGCCCAGCACCACAGCCCTGCCGGCGAAGGGACGCTGGCACGCGGCGACGTCATCATCATGCGTCCGGGGAGTTGGCATGCGTACGTCAACTGCCAAGCCCTATCCCTCTACAATCTGCTCTTCCGAATGGAAGTGCTCCACCGGGAGCTGGCCTGGACTCTGGCCGATCCGGCCCTGAGCCGGCTGCTGGTCAGCGGCCCGTTGTCACGCCGGAATGGCGGGATCCTGACGCTGCGACTCGCCCCTGATGCGGTTAGCTCATGCGAGGAACACCTGTCGGCCCTGGCTCACCTGCCGGCACAACCATCCGCCGGAGCCGAACGCGCCCGTCGAGTGGGCCTGCTGTTGCTGGTTCTCGGGGACCTGATCGCCGACGGCAATATTGATCTGCGGGAACCGAATTCGGCAGTGGGGCTGCACTCGGCCGTCGCCCGAGGAATGGACCTGCTCCAGAACCATGTGGACCGCCTCTGGTCCCTGGATGAACTGGCCCGCCATGTCGGGGCTGAACGATCATATCTGATCCGGCTGTTCAAAGCGGGAACAGGCCTCCCCCCCATGGCATACCTGGCTCGATGCAGGGCCGAACGAGCCGCCACATTGCTGCTTGGGACGAACAGGCGAATCGCAGAAATCGCCAGGGAAGTCGGCTGGCCGGATCCCGTCTATTTCGCCCGGCGCTTCAAAGCACACCTGGGGGTGTCGGCCACTGCCTACAGAAAGCGCTTTGCCGGCCCTCCCAACGACCTCTGACCACGTCCCCGGGCAGTCTTCCCGGAAAGTCACCTGGAATGGCGAGGACCTGCCCCGACTGAATCGGTTGCGCGCTCAGGCGCGGCGGCGTATTTTCACAGCGCCCTGTGGGACAGGTCTACACCTGTTCCCCGCGCATCCCAAGCGTCCTGGAGAACCGCCATGGCTCAAGAAGCTCATCACTACTCGCCACCCGCTCGTGTGCTCGTCGCCTTCCTGGGGCTGATCTTCGGCGCCAGTGTTTTGGGAGGCCCGTTGACGCTCCATTGTTGGACCGGGATACGAGACGGAGTGGCTAACTCGGACGGGGTGACCTTCCGCGTGGAGATCATTGAGCCGGGAAGACCGGCCATCGGTCTCGTTGAGAAACGACACCTTGGGAATGGATGGCAGCCGCTCGAGGCAGATGTCTCCGCCTACCGTAATCACGAGGCGGTTTTCCGTTTCTCGACGGCCCCCGGAAAGACGACTACCGATGACTGGGCGTGCTGGGGCGAACCGCAGATACGGGACGGTGAAGACGTGCTGATCGACTTCACCAGGACCAAGCTCTGGCGTACGGGAATCGTGGTAGACGGTGAGGAACGCAGCCCCATGGACCAGACGAACACGGGGGCAACATTCCTGACCGGCGACAACACGTGCGGGAACGAGAGGAAGCGGGGCTTCTTTGCCCACCCGCCGTGGCGGGGAAACGCGGCCGGAGGAGTCGGGTTTGCGGAATTCAAACTCGTCCTCGGGGCGCCCTCAGTCTCTGATTCCAGGCGCCCTCCCCTCCCGGTCACACTTCCCGCAACATCTCCCTTCCCATTGGGGATCGCCCCATGCTTCAAGATCGCATCTCCCATCGTGGTGGACGGTGCTCTCGATGACTGGCCCGGGAAGATCGCAGACGCCTTCCTATCGATCCAGGACAAGGAGCAGATGTGCGTCGAGGTGTGCAGCTACAAACCGGGCTTCAAAGCGGGTTGGCGCGGCCCCAGGGACCTGAGCGCCGGAATCTATGTCGCCTGGGACGACAGCAACCTGTACCTGGCCCAGATCCGACGCGACGACGCGTTGTTCTTCATGGACACGATGTCGGAGGACTTTGCCCGAAGCGACTCGATCCGTGTCTGCATCAGCCGGGACCAATCGTCCGACGTACTCACTGAGCGCGACGTTGTGCTGGCGATCAACCCCGAGGGAGAAATGGGCAAGCCGATGGTGCGGGCCTGTGCCTACAGAGGTTACCGGCACCCCAACTTCCCGGTTGACCGAGTTGCCGTGGCTTCGGCCTTGTATGGCGATGGCTACGTCTTGGAGGTCATGGTGCCGTTTGCCGCCCTGGGCATCACCCCGGCTTTGGGGCTGACACTGGGATTCCAGGTGGTGATCGACGACTCCGACACGCCGATGGATCGGCACTACGAGATGCTCTGGCGTCCCAGGACCTCGCCGAATTACCGCGAGAATCCCTCGTCTTTCGGCAGCCTCACGCTCTGCGACTCGGCCTTCGCCTGGCTAGCCCTGCCTCGCCAAGTCTATGCGGTCAACGAAGCCCCGCGACCCGATTTCGGGCTCTACGCAACAGCTGCGGGGCTCAAGGGCGCCGTGGAAGGCACACTGTTGGACTCCGCGGGCAGGAAGATTGCCGCAATCAGAAAGGACGCCCTCGACCATGGCAACCGGATAGCTCTGCCGCCGCTGGCAACAGAAGGCGTGCACCGATTCGAGTATGCGCTTAAGGCCGGAAGCGACACGACGACAGGCGCTCTGAAAGTCACGGCAATTGAGGACCAATCGCGCCCCGACCTGCTAAGACTCTCCCCGCCGGATGAGCCCACACTCCTGCCGTCAGTTGCCCCGCAACACTACGCCAACCGCGGAGTGACCAAAGGGGATGCATTCCTGTTCGAATACCTGGGACCGGATTGCCGTATCGGCTACACGTACCGACCGGCTGCGGGGTTCGATGTGGCCATCACCTGCAACGACAAGACCGTTCACCAAACCAACCCCGATGAAACCGGGCCGCTCCCGGTCGTTGGCGGCAAATCTGTCCCGTTGAGCGGCTTTGAGACGACGATCGACGACATCAGATTCGAAGCCCATGTGCTCACCTACACCTGCCGGATTCCGGACATCGGGACCGTTGCCTACCGAGTCCGCATCAAAGGCAAGACATTGATTGTGGACGTGGAGTCCGAGGAAGCCTCTTTCGGGGAATTTCGTGGGCCTCTGTACGGGGTCATCGCCGAGGAGCCCTTCATTCCCTATCTCGAACGCCGCATGAACGCGCGTCTGGTAAATGGGCACTATGTGTCAAGCTACCCGGACTGGACAGTGACGGGCTGCAGCAGTCTCCAGCCGCTCGGGACGACCCGATACGCGCCCAAGACGGACGGTACGCGGAACGCGCTCCGGGAACGCGTCTATGCAACCGTCTCCCCTGAATTGCTCGAGGTCCTGCCCAATCTGCCCAATCCGGCATCGCCGTTCATAAGTGTCCTCGCAAAGAAGGTCGTGTTCGACTGGTGGAGTTGGGGTGGCGGATTTGAGGGCGGGGCCCGTTACTTGAAAGCGCTCAAAGGCTATGGGGTGGACGAGATGGCCATCGTCTACCACGTTTGGCAAAAACACGGATACGACAACGGGCTGCCTGAGCATGTGCCGGCAATGGAGAGCATGGGGGGACACGCGGGAATGCAGGTGTTGGGATCGACAGCCAAACAGCTCGGCTACCTTCTCTCCCTGCATGAGAACTACATCGACTACTACCCCAACTACCCGGAATACACGGAGGGCGGCGTTGCGCTCACCTCACGAGGCCAGAAGTATGAAGCCTGGTACATGCCCTCAACAGGAATCCAGTCATACCGCCTGAAGCCCTCCTGGATCGAGCGGTATGTCAGGGACCAGTCGACCAAAGTCCATGACTGGTACCACACCACCGCCTCCTATCTGGACGTGCACAGTGTGAACCTCCCCTGGCAGCTGGACTTCGATTCCAAGGCTGAGGGCGCGGCCAGCTTCCGCTACTCGTTCGACAAGACGGCGTGGCTGTTCGACTTCATGCGCGAGACCCACAATGGGCCTCTGTTCGGCGAAGGCAACATGCATGCAGTCTGGGCCGGACGAATCGACGGCTGTGAAGCCCAGATCGGGGGACGAGCGGGGGAGATCAAGCCGGTGTTGGTGGACTATGATCTGCTCAAAGTCCATCCGCTTACCGTGAACCACGGGATGGGATACTACTCACGTTGGCACCGTCTGCGGTCGGGAAGGCTGACAGATGCGGAGATGGACAAGTACCGAGCTCAGGAACTCGCCTACGGACACGCCGGATTCCTCAACACCGGGATCTTCCCGAATCTGACCCAGGTCCTGCGGGAATACTACCTGATGCAGCCGCTGCAGTCACGCTATGTGCCGGCCCGACCAGTCACGATTGAGTACCTGTTCGATGACCGGTGGGTCAGTTCACGCGTTGCGTGTCGTACCGATGCAACACGGAAGATCCACATCGCGTATGACAACGGGCTCGAGCTGTGGGTGAACGATGAACGCCCCGGCTGGAGCGTCCACGGTAAACAGATGCCGCCCCACGGCTTCGTCGCCAAGGGCGCCGGCGTGACGGCATGGACGGCGCTCTTCCCGGATGGGGCGATCGGCGATTATGTCGAAACCGAGGGCCAGATCTTCGCTGATCCGCGCGGCTACGAAACGCACTACTACGGCGATCCGTCGGATCAGATCAAGGTCAGGGCACTCCCCGCTACCCTCAAACCGGTTGAGGGTCGGACCTTCGCGATCACCTATGGCTGGCAGGTCAACGAAACACCATCCAAGGACTATGTGGCCTTCGTTCACTTCACCGATGCCCAAGGCGAGATCTGCTGGCAGAATGATCACCGCCCGACCCCGCGGACGAACACGTGGTCCCCGGGGGCCATCGTCACGGATGGACCGTTCGAGGTGGAGGTCCCACCGAGCATTGGCCCGGGAATCTACGATGTCCGGATCGGCCTGTTCCGTCCGGGCGAAGGTCGACTGGCCTTGCTCGGGGAGGATGATGGGCAAAGTCGCTACAGCGTCGCCCAAATCGAGATCAGGCCCGAAGGTGCGGGGTTTGCATTCAGCCCTCCGCCTGATGCACTGGGTGGCCTCCGCCCCGGCCGGAACGCACCGGGAACATCGCTGGATTTCGGAACGCTGATCACGGACACCACAGTAAGGATCGATCGTGCCCCCAACAGTCTCCGCGTAATGCCTATTCCGCACGGACACAGAGGGACGATTTCGCTCCGAATCGGGCGCCTTTCCCCAGGGAAATCAATCAGAGGAAACCAGGTCACCGCATTGGACAAACGCGGCGCGACCCTCGCCAGAGTCCCAGTTACGACCGTGGGAGAGGAAGCTACGTTCCGAACGGCTGTGCGTGACGCCTGGTCCTACCGAGTCGATCTGGAATAGAGCAGCGCGTATTTCTCCCAATTAGGAGGAGAGTGGCAAGATGAGCAAACTGAGCTGTCGCG
Source organism: Lentisphaerota bacterium (assembly GCA_018676675.1). GTDB lineage: Bacteria > Verrucomicrobiota > Lentisphaeria > Oligosphaerales > JABHEG01 > JABHEG01. Next base: position 35,156 of record JABHEG010000282.1, on the reverse strand, counting down.
AACGTCTCAAACGCGTGTTCCGCTGCGAACCCGTGGACCGTATGCCCATCCGCATCTGGGGTGTGGATCCCATGTTCCCCGCCAAACGGGCCGGCTGGGAGCACTTGTACGAGATGACGGAGAAGCACGAACTAGACATCTTCAGAAGTTGGAGTCCCTCTGCCGAGGAAGCGGACCCACCGGCCTTCCAGTCACGATCCGAACGGCGCGAGTCGACGAAGGCCGACATGTGGGAAAGCGTCTCGGTCATGGAGACCCCAAAGGGGGATCTGACCCTCGTACGCTACCAGCCCAAAGACGGAAGTCCGGGGTACTGCAAGAAGCACTATATCGAGACGGTCGAAGATGCCCGGAAGTGGCTCTCAATACCGCTCCGAAAGCCGGCGTTCAGATGTGACTCATACGCTGAGCTGGAACGTCGGACGAGCGACCGTGCGTTGATGATGATCAGCCTGGGGCATCCGATGTATGCGGTCAACGGACTTATGGGATCTGAGCTGTTCGGCTACTGGCTCGTGGACGAACGGCCATTGCTCCACGAAATGATCAGTCGCGCCTATGACCGCACCGTGGCCACAACCAAACGCTACCTCGCACACGATGTCGGGGATGCCTATGGATGGTGCGGCCCGGAGCTGTGCATTCCTCCGCTCGCCTCCCCAACGGACTTCCGCGAGTTTGTCTACGACTACGACAAACCGATCATTGATCTGGTCCACGATGCTGGGAAGCTCTTCTGGGTCCACTGCCATGGAGACATGGAACCTGTGCTGGATGGCTTCATGGAAATGGGGGTGGACTGTCTCAACCCGATCGAACCGCCACCGATGGGGGGCCTCAGCCTCGGAGAGCTCAAATCCCGCGTGCAAGGACAAATGGCTGTCGAGGGAGGGGTGCAGGACGGGGACTTCGACCTGCTCGCACCAGGAGGAATGGTCCCGGTGGTTGAGGATGCTGTGCGGCAGCTCAAACCCGGTGGAGGCTACATTCTGTGCCCCACATCTGCCCCCACGACGTGGGTGGGATTGAGCGACAAGCACGTGGCCCACTACCGCGACTTCATCGAGACCGGTGTGCGCCTGCGGGACTATGGTTAAGCGGCAGTGTCAGCTTCGGAACGAAAGAACGAAGGGCCGAAAGGGCTGACATAGAGTCGTACTCGCGAGTAGGAGGGGGATGACAGGAGACCGGCCATGACAGGTGCTGAAATCGCTTGGCGAACGCTGCTGCTGGAGAAGGTCAGCGAACCGTGCATTGCCTGTGCCTGGGTGATGAAGCGCGAGTTCTTCCAACACTACGCCGGCGTAGGCGACATCTACGCCGATCCCGTGCAGACGACGGTCGACGCGTTCGCCAACGCGGGATGCAACCTGAACGCGCAGTTCATCATGCCTTCGCCGTTGCAGGAACACCGAGCCTGCAACCCGTTCAGCCTGCCCAAACCCGACGCCGGCAAGAGCTGGGCCACCTCGCACCGGGAGAACGTGAGTGCGGAGTCAGTCCGCGACGAAATGGAGCAGTTGCCCGATCCAGCTGATGCGGAACGCACCTGTGACATCGATGGGCAAGCCCGGAGCTACGCGGAACGCCTCCTGGATCTGAGGCAACGTTCGGAGAACCGTACGCTCTACATCAGCAGTTTCGGGATGCCCTCGTTCATGGGAGGCTACAGCAAGTGGACCTACGAAAGCTATCTCGAGGCGCTGGTGCTGTACCCCGCCCACATGAAGCGCTACTTCGACTATCTCGGAGAACACGCTCGTCTACGAAATGTCGCCATCGTCCAGGCCATCCGCGACCACGACCTCTGTCCGGTGGTCTATGGTGGCGACGACATCTGCTTCAACGACGGACCAATCTGCTCACTTGACACGCTGGACGACCTCTATTTCCCAGCCCTCGGGAGGGCACTACAGCCGTTGGTGGATGCGGGTATCCGGATTGTCTGGCACTGCGATGGAAATGTCCTGCCGATCATGGACCGACTCATCGCCATGGGCATCAGAGGATTCCAGGGGTTCCAGGAGCGCGAGGCAAACATCCCCCTCACCGAGGTGGTGCGGCGGCGTACCCGAGACGGCGAGAAGTTGATCGTGTTCGGCAGCGTCTCCGTGGTTCACACGTTGCCATACGGCAGTGTGACCGATGTGGAAGCGGAAGTGGAACGCTGCTTCCACGAAGCAGCTCCCGGCGGGGGATTCTGCCTGGCTCCGACAAGCTCCATCCTGCCTGAGACCCCGCTGGCCAACATCCAAGCCCTCTTCGAACACGGCCGTACCTTCGGGCGCAAATTCCTCGCGCAGGACACATCGGCCTGAGTGCGTACCGCTGGCGACAGTCTGGCAGTCACATCGGAGTGGTGTAGCTTCGGCCCAGTTGTGGCTGAATCAGAGCATGGCAGCTCCTCCCACATTGAGAGCAGCCTTGTCAAAGACCGTCTAACCAATGTGGGAGCGGGTGCCATCCCGCGATTGTTCTGCGCTCAGACGCGTGAAGCTGCAGACGAGCTCTGCGGACAGCCCCTCAAAATCACTGTTCTGCTGTCTCGTTCCTGCGGAACAACATCCCAATATCCTGGACGAGCGAAAAAAGCGCGGGAACGAGGAACAGCGTGAAGAGGGTAGAGACCGCGAGTCCGCCGATGACGACGGCCCCGAGCCCACGGTAGAGCTCGGTCCCGGCGCCCCGGCCCAGCGCCAAGGGAAGCATGGCCAGCACGCTGGTCGACACGCTCATGCAGATGGGGCGAAGCCGCGATTCACTTGCCTCGCGCAGTGCTTCATCAGGAGACATACCGGTATCCCGGAGATTCAGAGTCTGATGCACAATGAGAATGGCATTGTTCACCACGATTCCCGCGAGAATGATCAGGCCGAGCATCGCGATAACGTCAAAGTTGATCAGGCCGCCTGAGGCCGTGTGAGCGACACTGATTCCCAGAAACGCGCCCGTCATGGCCACGGGAATTGTGACCATGATGATAAGCGGATAGACCCAGGACCGGAAAAGCGCAACCATCAGCAGGTAGACGATGACCACAGCCAGGTAGAAGCTCCCGGTCAGTGCTCGCAGCGTGGAGTCCAGCTTGTCTGCCGTGCCGCCGAGGCGCAACGAATAGCTGCGGGGGAGCGACTGGCGCAGCGGGCTCAGGATACTCGCCTCGACACTGGCGATGACCGCTTCCAGCGGGACGGCATCGGTCAGGTTCACGGTCAGAGTGATCGCGCGTTCCTTCTCCACGTGCTTGATCGCTGTCGGCCCGGTCGTTGTCCGCACCTCGGCGACGCTATCAAGCCGAACAAATTCACCGGATGGCGTCACGAGCTGAACGGCCGCGATATCCTCCCGCGATTGGACCCTGTCCTTCTGGGCGTAAAGTGTCAGGTCAATCTGTTTCCCTGCCTCATTGAACCTTCCCACATACTTGCCGGCTACCAGGCTCTGGACGAAGTCTGCCACGTCCGACACGCGCAGTCCCAAGGCCGCGCTTCTGCGGCGATCGAGTCGTATCTGCACCTCGGGGTTGCCACCGTGGAAGCTGGACCGCACGAACTTGACACCGTCGGTCCCATAGAGCTCCTTTGTGATGCGCTCTGACGCCGTCTGTAGCCGTTCCAGAGACGGTCCGACAATGTCGATCTCGATCTGCTTGCCAGGATCCCGGAAGATGCTCATCTGCATGGGAAACAGCGACTCGAATCCAGCCAGCCCCTGACAACGCCCAAACATCTCACCGACAAACGCCTTCATACTGCGCTCGCCTGCGTGTTCGGGTTTGACAATGAGCCCAACCGCATTGAACCGTTGGCTGAACACGGAGAAAAACCGTTCGACGCGTTCGTCCGCCTTCAGCACCTGTTCCAGCGGCGTGATGGACTCGATCGTTTTGTTCAGGTTGCTGCCGACCAAAGGCTGGGCAAACACGAGTATCATGTTGCGATTCCCCGACGGCAGATACTCGGCGCTCGGAAGCAGGCGCAGGCTGGCCGCAAAGACCACGACGGCAAGGATCGCGACCGCGAGCTTTGCAGCGATCTGGCGCGCTGACCGGCCGACGATCTGGCGAAGCGCCCAACGGTAGAAGGCCAGTGAAAGACGCCCAACCCAAACCAGGGCCAGGGCATCGACCAGACGGCCAAGCGCACGGGTCAGACCTCCGCGTGAGCCCTCGGCCTTCTTGACCCGCCTGCACAGACGCGATGCCAGCATCGGGATCAGTGTGATGGCCGTGATCAGCGACAGGGCAATCGCCAGACAGACGGCGATCGCGATGTCTTTGAACAGTTGTCCGGCTTCGTCCTGAATAAAGATAATGGGGACAAACACGATCAGTGTCGTGAGCGTACTGGTCACGATGGCTCCCCAGACTTCAGAAGAGGCCTCGCGCGCTGCAGCGAAGGCGTTCTTCCCCATATCGAGGTGCCGATAGATGTTCTCCGTCACGACGATGGCATTGTCCACGATCATGCCCGAACAGAACGCGAGCCCAGCCAGGCTGATGATGTTGAGCGAGCGCCCGGACCCGTACAGAAAAATGAACACGGTGACCATGCAGACAGGGATCGTGAGCACCACGACCAGCAGGGAGCGCCACGAGCGCAGAAACACGAGCAGAACGGCACTGGCGAGACACGCCCCGATCAACAGGTTTTGCCAGGCCAGCCCCATGGCTTGCTCGATGTAGGTGACATCCGTGTAAGCGATCTGGAGCTGCAGGTCCATCCGCTTCTGGGCGAACTCGTCATTGAGGACTTGGACTTTATCCTCGAACCGATGGCACAGATCGACGACATTCGCGCCTGATTTGCGGATCACCCCCAAGACGACGGTCGGGTGACCATTCGTGCGCACTTCGGAAAGACGCGTCTTGTACCCCGGACGCACATCCGCGAGTTCATTCAGGTACACCGCTCCCTTCTCGTTGCGCGCGACAATCACCTGTCCCACGTCCTCGGGTGTCGTGAACTGCCCGACGGTGCGCAGGTTGTACTGGCGTTTCCCTTCATCGAAGAAGCCGCCGCGCACGTTCAGGTTCTCCCCGCGAAGGCTGTGGATCAGTTGCCCGATCGTGATCCCGCGTGCGACCAACGCCGCTGGGGAAATCATCACCTGCATCTCCCGTTCCTCTCCCCCGAAAACCCACAGATTCCCGACCCCGGCAACCCGGCGAAGCTGCGGCTCGATGACATCCTCAACCGTCTCAAACAGTTGGTTTGGCGTCCGCGTCTCAGACTCGGCCACCAGCCACATCACCGGTTCGCGCTCATCAGACGTCACCGAGTTCACGACCGGCTCATCCGCTTCCTCAGGCAAATCAGGGACCTGATTCAGCTTATTGATGACGTCAATCATCGCGGTTTCTTTGTTGACTCCCCAATCGAACTCGAGCGTCACCTGACTGTTGCCGTCTTGACTGGCACTCGTAATCCGGTTCACCCCTTCCACACTGTCCATCTCATCCTCGATTGGGCGGGTGAGCTGCTCCTCTACTTCGTAGGGGGAGGCACCGCGGAACGTGGTTGTGATGGTGATCTCCGGCCGGTCAACGGAAGGTTTGAGCTGCATCGGGATGCGCTCGAGTGCGAGGAATCCGAAGATCGCCGCAAGCAACACAATCACCAGGACCGTGTGCGGTAGTCTGACAGCAGCATCGATGAGCTTCATTGCGGAAGGGCCGGTTGTCCTCAGTTTGCACTGGGATCAGGTGAGGATGTCGAGAGGGTCTGGATCTTCGCACCGGGAAACAGCACTTCTCCGCCTGTCGTCACGACAGTGGTCCCCTCGGCGAGCGTCGAGTCCAGCAGCTCGACGTGTTCACGGCTTCGCAGTCCCAGCCTGACGGGGACGAGTTGAACACGGTCGTCTTGCACCGTGAAAACCACGGGCTCGTCCTCGCGCAATGTCACGGCGTCCACGGGCAGGAGCTTTGCTGCGATGCGGCTTGCCACAGAAAGCTCGCCGCGAACAAACATGCCGGCGACGAGTTGCGCGGGAGCATCGAGGATTTCTGCACGCAAGCGGAGATTGCGGGAACGCTCATCCGCGATCGGCACGACCGCGAGAATCTTGGCGCTGAAAACATCCTCGGGGAAGGCATCAGCCCGAAGCGGGAACGTTGTGTTGGGGGCAAGATGCCGGGCGTAGCGTTCCGGGACTTGCAGCACGACTTCGCGGGCATCGATAGAGGCGATCTCAAAGAGCGGATCACCGTCGGAGACGTACGCCCCTGCCTCGATGAACCGTTTCAGGACAGCCCCGGCAAACGGGGCACGAACCGCGCACTTTGTCAGCTCAAGCTCCGCCGCGAGCACGGCGGCATGTCGCACATCAACCTGGGCCTCGGCAACACGAATCGTCTCCGGCCGTGTCCCGCTTTCGGCTTCCTCAAGTCGCGCCTTCGCCTGATCCAGGAGCGCCACGGTCTCCGCACGAGTCGCCTGGGCACGCACCATGTCTGCTTTGGTCTGGACGTTCTGCTCGAAGAGCTTCCGGGTACGTTGCAGTTCATCGTCCGCCTGCAGTAGCCGGGCTTCATGCACTCTGACGGTTGCTTCGAGCTGGCGGAGAATCTCCGCTCGTGTCCCGGCCTTCAGTTCCTCCAGACTGCGTTTGGCCCTCTCCAAGTCAGCCTGTGCCTGTTTGACCCGAATCTCATGGTCCCGGCTGTCCAGGCCCACCAACAGATCGCCTTCGGCAAACACATCCCCCTCACGGACATTGACCTCAGTGATGGCACACGGGACTTCGCTCCTGACCTGGGTCTGGCGGGTCCAACGCACAGATCCGATGAGGGAAGCGGTCTCTGTGATGGCACCGGCGATGACCGGCGCGACTGTGACGGAGAAGACCGTCTCGTGCTCAGGAGGGGGCGGGGGAGCCTTCTGCTGCGCGGTCCCTTCGCGGCCGCATCCGGGAAGCAGACAGACTGCGGCGGCCAGCGCGCAACAAGCCGCCGGCAAGAGGCGTTTCACCGACGGATCAGTTGTCATGTGTCGACTTCGGTTCATCGTGTTAGTTTCGCGTTCCGTTTCGTGCCCGACCGAGATCCTCTGACGCCAACCTGAGCCTTGATGCGTTCAGGGCGAGGATGAAAGCGGCAGATGGCTTGGCGCAAGCACGTACTGTACGACCCAGTCTCGAGACCGCAATGGGTTCGGGCGCACGAACTGCAGACCACGCTCGTGTGTGGCTTCAGCACGAATTGCAGTCTGGGGTGACCGTCAGAGCCGTGACTTGCGGGAGCGGTCTTGCTTGGCACTGCCGCCGGAAGCCGCTCCCGCAAGTCGCGGCTCTGTTCAGGCGCCGAACAGCCGCAAGTCACGCCCTCGGATATGAGCGATAGAACAACTGGCGAAGGCCAGGCTCGTGTGTGGCTTCAGCACGAATCGCAGTCTGGGCTGTCCGTCAGAGCCGCGACTTACGGGAGCGGTCTTGCTTGGCACTGCCACCGGGAACCGCTCCCGGAAGTCGCGGCTCTGTTCAGGCGCCGAACAGCCGCAAGTCACGATCTCGGATATGAGCGCCAGAACAACTGGCGGAGGCGGTTTCTTCTCTGTACCTACTCTCTTCTTGCGAGCCAGCCGACCGCCCAGCGTCGGAATGCGTTGTTGTCCGGCGGGCGTCCCTGTTCCGCGCGGTAGGCGTGCGAGTACTCCCGGGCAGCAGCGTAGAACATCTGATGGGTGTGGTAAACGGGCTGTTCCGCCCCCTCATCATCGATCATCCAGAATCCGCGCTGCTTGCCGTCGTCATTGATCTCGTTGTTGTAGAGTTCCCAATAGAGCACGAGGGGACAGCCCCATTCGAGGGCGGCTGTGATCACCTCCCGGGTGCGGCGGTCCTGCTCCTGAGGGGTGTGGAGGCTGGTCGGGAACCCATACTCGCCGATGAATACCCGGCGTCCGTTGATCCCCGGCTTGGGGAGTAACTGGCTCTCGATGTAGTTCAGCGCTGCCTTGAGTTTGGCCGGGTCAGCGGCGGTGTCGTAGCTGGAATAGGAGACCAGATCGACGGTCGTGTTGGGGAGTACACGGTTCACGAGCGCCGGACGGCCCTCCATGGCCAGCCAGACGTGGTTGACCTCGGTATAGTGCCAGACTTCGACGCCGTTGTACTCGACGGCATGCTTTGCATCATCGACAGCGCGCTGCCGCGTGTTCAGCCAGCCCGTGAACCCTTTAACGGCTTGAGGGGTAACCCGACTATCGTTCTCCGGCTTGATATTGCGGCGCAGCCAGCCATCTCCCTCCCAATGCCCAAGGTAGAAGGTCTTGCCGCTACCGTTGTAGGTCCGAAGCAGATGGCTCGTCAGATCACGGATTTCCCGGTACTCGTTTTCGGCATCCTCCGCCGAGAAGCCGCCGCGCCAACTCGGCAGGGGATTGCCGTCAAAGCAGTGCGCCCAGAGCACAATGTGCGAGAACGGCATATCAAGCACCTGCCGATGAGATGGTTCATCCCTGGCGAGGTCGGTCAACGAACGGATCGCGGGGATGGCCGTAGGAACGTTGCCTCTCTTGCCGGCGTACCGCTTCGAGAGCTGGAACTTGATGACGGTGGCCCCCATGTCGCGGATGACGGAAGCCGTCTCGAGCAAGCGTGACTGGTCCGTAAACTGGTACGCCGCACCGAAGGTCTGAGTCCCGATGATGAAATTGCGTCGTCGGGCACCGTCAGCACCTGGGGCCGAGACGAACGCAGAGGGCTCGGGCAGAGCAATCACTCCAGGAAGGGGGGCATGCTTCCGAGCCAGCTCACGGTCAGCCAGCTGTGTCCCGACCAACCGGATCACGGTCGCCACGTAGGCGCCGTTGCAGTTGCGCCCGGCGACCGCGTTCTTCGCCCAGTAGTCATTCCAGATGATCTTCCGCTGAGACAATATCTCAAGGGCTTCTCTTAGCTCCTCCGCGGGACCGAACGCCTGTCCCGAACGCAGGAGCAACTCCGCCACCTTCTCCCCGTCACAGGACCGATCCTTAACCGCGTTTTTCTCCCAGTACTCCGGCGCTGATACAATTTCGGCGTGTACCATGGCCGCCAGAGGTCCCGAGAGCCCCCCTCCTGCCGCTTCCGCGCGAGCAACCGGGACACAGGCTGCGGCCAGGACACTCAACACACAAAGAAAGAACTTCAACATGCCACGCCTCCATATCGAGTGGGCTCTCAGATCGGTGTGGGAGGGCACGGTGTGCCGCGACTGTCTCGAGGCCCCCGACACTCGGGGTTCGATGACCAATTCTCGCGGAACACGGTGCGCCTTCCACACCCAAATCCAGCTCTCTTCAGACTTGCCACGCACACGTGAGTATTCAGCTCTGCCCAGACGTCTGGCAGGAACGTATCCCGAGTCCGTCGGGCTACGCACCCGTTCCGTAACCGCTCAGTTACGTGAGGCGGCTCGACAAAGTATCTCCCCCCATCGGACACAGATGGCCCAGAGAATCCCTGGAGGGAGAGACTCCGTCGAGCCATCTTGGAGTTCTCCCCCCACGTAACTGAGTCATTACCCGTTCTGGGAGTACAGTTGGTACATTAGTTACCTCCCGCTGGACTTTCTCCTTGAGTGGGGGGCCGTTCGTTCAGTTGCTGTGTGGAGATGACGATGTGTGACCGCCGACTCTTCGTACTGATTGGCCTCGGTGCAGCCATCCTGCTGACAGCAGTCCATGCCGGTGCCGGCATCCCTGACGGACTGCTGTTCCACGCATCCTTCAACAATCAGGTGACCGATGCGGACACCGCGAAGGGGGACAAGAGCTGTACACTGGACGCGAACTTGGACTTCCGGCCAGCTGAAGGGATCATCGGGGCTGGCCTACTGCAGGAGCCAGGCGAACGGTGCAGCTATAGCGTCCCGGGAAATCTGGACACCAACTCGGGGAGTTTCTCGGTCTGGGTGAAACCGTTGAGCTGGAGTGGAGACAGTCGGAAATTCCGCCATGCCCTCACCGTCACCGGAGTCGATGACTATGTGATGTTGCTCTACCTCTACCCCATCGGGGACGAGGCGGTCTTCAACTACATTCGCGTCAATGGCAAGAAGCCAAACGAGGCGACCTGGCGCGCAGGGACGCCAGTGGACATACTCGAGCGCGGAGAATGGACGCACCTGGTCAGCACATGGGGACAGGGAGCGGTCCGCCTCTACGCGAACGGGAAACGCGTTGGCGAGGGACTCGTTGCAGCTCCGCTTCCCAAGGCTGACACAGGGACCTTCACAGTCTGCCCGATCGAGTTCTGGAGACACGCGCAGTGGAGCGACCCGGAGGAGAAGACGATCTGCGACGAAATTCGCGTCTTCGATCACCCCCTCAGCGATGATGAGGCCCTCGCACTCTACGCAGCCGAACTGCCCGGAGGCCTGCCTGACCTGAAACCCAGACTGACGATCGCCGTGGTCCCCGACTTCTTCGCCAAGCGCATCGCCGTAACTGTGACTGCCGCGCATCTCGATCAGAGATGGCAGGAACGTGTGTCCGAGGGGATTCGCCCCGAGATCGTGGTGAGCGATCCGACGGGACGTGTGTTGAACACTACCGGAGCCGAAGCGGACGGAGCGGCACCGGTCACCGAGATAGCAGTCGAGGTGGGTGAATGGCAAGACGGAGACTACACCGTCAGAGCCACATTGCGGAGCGGCAGGGATATGCTTCAGGCCGTGGAGACGCTGACAAAGCCACCCACCCCTTGGTTGCCGCGCGAGATGGACTGGCGGGCTACGCGCGAAGTGGAGCCTTGGGAAGCTCTCAGATGCGACGGGACGACCGTGCACTACTGGAACGGTGACATTGAGCTGCCGGGCGCCTTGCCCGGGCGAATCACCAGTCGCGGACAGGCTGTTCTGGCAGCACCGGTTCGGCTGAAGACGGAGAAGCCGGCAACCTGGGGGAGACCAACCGTCCTTGAGAATGAGCCACACCGCGTCACTTACGGCGGACGAGGCCGCCTGGGAGGATGCTCTTTGACGTACCGAACCCTCGTGGAGTACGACGGACTTGTCCGCACAGACGTGACCCTCTTGCCTCCTCTGGGCGGTGCGAATATCGCAACACTGACCCTCGAAATCCCGGTCCCAAAACAGGTTGCCACATGGTATCGGAACCCGACGTGCACCGAGTGGTCAGGCGAACCCCTTGAGGAGGACCGGTTTCTCCCCTATGGCTGGCTGGGCAACGAGGAGCGGGGGCTCTCCTGGTTCATGGAGTCAGAGGCCAACTGGCGCGTAGGTGAAGGGAAGCCCTACATCAGCCTGACATCCGAAGGCGACTCGATCGTCGTGCGCCTGCACCTCATCTCGAAGCCCACGCGCATTGACCAGAACCTGCACTACACCTTTGGTTTCGAGCCAACACCCGTCCGTCCTCTGGGAACAGACCTCTACACGACACGTTGGGCAGGAGGGCCATACATGAAAGGCGTCAACACGTTTGTCTACGGTTGGCGGACCCAGATTTGCGACCTGAACGGTCGCTTGCTGGCAAGTGATCCGGCGCACCAGCGCGCGTTCGTCGATCGCTGGCGGGCCAAGGGCATGGAGACGCGCTCCTACACCTGCCTCCAGTGCACGTCGAATGCGTCCCCCGAGTATGTGTTCTTCAAGGACGAGTGGAATCAGCCCTATGGCGCGACCTTCTCCGGATACAAGAGAGGCGATGATGGCACACCCTACAGCATGGTGGGCGTGTGCCCTCAGAGCAGCTTCTCGGACTTCCTGGTCTGGTGCGTCCGCGAACACATACGCAATGACTGGAGCGGCGGAATCTACACCGACATCGATGGTGCAAAGCCCTGTGACAACCGCCGACATGGCTGCGGCTTCACGGATGCATTCGGGCGTACCGGACGTACGTGGCCCCTGTATGCGCACCGAGGGGTCTCGCGGCGACTCTACGAGGCGTGCCACGATGCGGGAAAACGCTACTACTCACATGCTCACAGCAACTGGTACTCACTGTTCAACGCGTTCAACGACGGCTGGGCGCCGGGCGAACAGTACTCGAGTAAGGCAATGAAGAATCCCTATTTCTACATGGAAGAGCTCCCGGATCGCGTGTGGCGGAGCGAGTTCTGTTCTTCCACCACAGGTGTGCCCACGTTCCTGCTGCCTCAGATCGGTCGACTGGGAGACAAGGGAAAGCGGGAAGAGCGAGGGCCCAGTGAATCATGCATCGCGGCAGCCATGGCCTACGGCGTGCCGCTCTGGGCAAGCCTGAACAAGCAGGTCGTCGAAGAGGTATGGGCAGCACAAAGAGCGTTCGGAATGGCCAACAGCACCTTCGAACCCTTCTGGCGCCAGAAGTCGGTGAACTGCTCAAGTGACCAGCTGCGCGTGAGCCTGTGGAGGAAGCCGAACGCCTGGCTCGTGGTCGTGGCGAATTTCACCGGAGAGGAACAGACAGGGACTCTCACCGCTGCCGGGACGTTCACCCCAGTCTGGCTCGCAGACGGGCTGGCTGCCGCAAAAGGCACGACTACGATCACAGTGCCCGCCCGCCGCGGCGCTCTCCTGCGCGTCGCCCCAAACGACTGATGCAGCGCCCGTCAGAGCCCTGACCAACGGGAGAGGCTTCTCAGTCCCGCCTCCAAAGCACGAAGACCGCTTACGCTGTGCGCGGCTCGGACGGACAAAAAGACCGCTTACGCTGTGCGCGGCTCGGGCGGAAAAGAAGACTGTCGCCAAGCCTCTCAATGCACGTCGTTCGGCGCGGCCAGCCTTTGGGCGAGCTTCATTCCCAGGTCGCGAGCAATGTCCGGGCTCTCCGCGCAGATATTGCGGAGTTCGCCAGGATCCTCCTGCAGGTCATACAACTCACGAATGTCCCCGTGGTTGTTCACGTACTTGTAGCGTTCAGTGCGGATGCACTCGAAGCTTCTGATCGTCGTCACGATGCTGTCCCGGTGCTCGCTTTCGTTGCCTTGAAGAACGGGCACCAGACTTCGCGCCTCGACGCCCTCCTGTGCGGGCAACCCGGCAAGCTCGACCAATGTCGGATTCACATCCATCAACTCGACGAGGGCGTCGCTGGCCTTGCCTTCCGGCAGTCCCGGCCCGGCAATAATGAGCGGCACGTGGATCGCGGCCTCGTAGGGCACACTCTTCGTGTAAAGCCCGTGATCGCCTGCCATTTCCCCGTGGTCGCTGGCAAAGACAACGTAGGTGTTGGCCAGCTCGCCCCGTGCTTCTAACGCTGCCATGATTTCGCCAACAGCATCATCGATTGCGGTGATCGATCCCGCGTATTGCCGACGCGTCTCCGTGATCTTGTCCGGGTCGGTCGTCCGTGCACGGTAACGGGCAGGTTTGTTCTCCGGACAGTGAGGAATGGGCACCGGCATATCCGCATCCCGGTAGCGGTCAGCGTACTCGGAAGGGGGGTCAAACGGGTCGTGCGGCCCCACGAAACTGACAAACATATACCAGGGGAAGTCATCGGGGATGTCGCGAATCCACTCAGCGGAACGCCGACCGATGTAAGTGTCCTCGAAGGCGTCCTTCGGCAGAACAGAGTCGTGGCAACTCAACGCATAGTCGTTCGCGCTCCGGGACACATAGTCCGCATGGAACGAATCGTACAGACCCTGTTCACGAAGCCAGAAGCCGTAGGGCCCCCTCGGCTCGGGGTGGTTCCCCGCGTGCATCTTCCCTTCGCATTCGATCGGGTGGGTAAATCCCCAGCGGAAGAGGCGTGGGCGGTCGCCGTGTTTCCCGTTGTAGCCATCCGTCTTTACCAAATCCAGCTTGCCGCAGCACCCCACCCGGTACATGCCCTCGTCACGCAAGTATTGGTAGTGGGTGGGGACGTCCCGAGGCAAGTACACGCTGTTACCCACAGGCCCAAGCCGATGCGGCATCATCCCCGTTGCCAGGGACACGCGTGCAGGCGAGCAGACCGGGCTGTTCGTGAAGCAGTTTGTGAAGCGCGTGCCGCGGGCTGCCAACCGGTCGATATTCGGGGTGTGGAGAAATTCAGTCCCCGCACATCCCAACCAGTCAAACCGATGCTGGTCGTCCATGATGAACAGGATATTCGGTCTTCTTGCATCGTCGTTCATGGGGGCAGATTGCTCCTCTTCAGTGGGTGGGGCGTACAGATCGAGTACCCACCCGCCCGGGCGGTCTTCTCACTCGCCTTGACCATCCGCCATCAGCGGCTCAAGGATCACGCGTGCAACGGCATGGGCGTGTTTCAGAATCACGGGGATGCTCTCTGGCGGTCGGTCGTGGAAGGCGTTGTGCACTTCATAGTTGAACGCCCCCCGGTAGGCTGCTCGTTGAAGGCCGCGGGTGACGGCCTGCCACTTGATCCCGCCGCGGACCGCAAACGGAAGGAGGTGCTGGTCGGACACGCCGTCATTATCCTGCACATGCAGGCACTTCAGCGTCGCCCCCAAAGCCGCGATCTCCACGTCCTGATCCACCCCGTCGAGATGAGCGTGCCCTGTGTCCCAGCATACGCCGAAGCGCTCAGAGCCAACGCGGTCCACCAGTCCCAACAGTTCCTCGGCAGTCCTGGTGAGCTCGCCCGATCCGTTCTCAACCGCAATCCCGGGCCCATCCGGCATGAGATCAAGGATGCTGCGGAAGTAGTCAGCGTTGGCACAAAGCAGAGAGTTCTGAGCGGGACCGCCGAGGAAATCGGGTTGAGGCAGAGCGTGAAAAACCACCCACTGCACGCCGAGACGCCCGGATGCGGCCAGACAGTGGCGCGTCAGTCCATGCAGGAGTTGCCGCTCCTCTGCGGAATGCCAAGGCGCAAGGCATGGCGCGTGGGCCTGGAAAATACGGATCCTGTTTTTCTCTGCCGCCGTGCCGAGGGCATCTGTCCACCGGTCAAAGCGGGACGTCATGAGCTCAGGTGACGATGCGTAATCGGTGTAGTTGAAGTCGACCCCACCGAACCCGATGCTCCGGAGCTGCGCCAGCGTTCGGCCGGGATCGTGGTACAGCGGGAAGATGTTCATTCCCATGGAGATCGTCAACATCCGGATCACTCCCGCACTGCGTGCTTGATATAGTCGAGCAAACAAACGGTACCGCCACGGCCACATTTTCGCGCGCCGCAAGGTCCTGTTTTTGTAACGCCTTCCGTGGGGGAGAACTTCAAGACGCCTCGACAGAGTCTCTCCCTCCAGGGGCTCCTTGGGCCATCTGTGTCCGATGGAGGGAGAGACTCTGTCGAGCCGCCTCACGAGACTCACGGCGATTCCCTGCGCAGCGACCAACACCTGCGCTCCCGAACCGTATAGTACGTCCCAGCGGATGAGAACAGATTCAAGAACGCCCGCCAAGGAGACAGTTGACCAGCATGGCAACCGGTCTTTCATACGCCTTCCTCACGGCGATCCTGTGGACAGGAGTGGCCGTGTTCTACGGCCGAGCCGGGAAGGCACGGACCCCGCTTCTGCCCCTCGGTTTCACGGTGTCAGCGATCGGGGCAATTGTGTCGTGCGTTTGGGTAGACTGGGGCTCTGTAATCACCAATCCGCACCCGAGGCTGTGGAGCTTCGTCGCTATCATGGTTGCTGCGGGGGCACTCAACCAGAGCGGCATTCTGCTGTTGGCCCGGGCCATGACACTCGGTCACAGTGCTGTGACCTGGGCCGTCGGTCAATCGGCGATCTCCATCCCCTTCCTCGTCGCGACACTGTGCTGGCATGAACGTGTCGGGGCGTCTCGCGGAATCGGGCTGGTGTTGGTGCTCACGTCGCTTGGCTTCTCCGCCGCCAGCAGGTTTGCGGAACACAAGTCACAGGCCTCGCGCTTCACCCTCTGGCTGACCGTGACCGGCTGCAGCTTCGCGTGTTTCGGCGGTGGACAGTCCCTCAGACTCCTGCCATCGCAATGGGGCGACCTGGGACCACTTGGCCCTCTGCGCGTGACGGTAGCCCTCGTCGCGTCGGCCACATTGTTCCTGACCCTGCTGGCCGTCCGTAAGCAACGCCCCACGGAAGACTCGTTCCGGTACGCTCTGCCCATCGCTGCCTGCATGCTGAGTGGGCAGTATACCTTGTATCGAGCCGCGGACGAACTTGCCGTTCATGGTCTGACGGGGATCGTGTTCCCCATCGGTATTGGCGGGAGCATCATAGGCTTCGCTCTCTATTCCCAGCTCGTTGCGAAAGAGAAGACCAGTGCGATGACGTGGTTTGGCGTGGGGACGGGAGCCGTCGGAGTTGTACTGCTCGCCCTGCCCCGTAGCACGTGACGCCCGCCTCACCCCGTGCAGTCGAGCATCCATCGGCAACCCGTTTGTTGGAGAACAGCTATGAGAAAGGACATAGAACTCGGCGTGATCGGGTTGGGCATGGGCAAGCATGTGCTGCGAGTAAACCATGATGCGACATCCCGGATGATCGTGAGAGGGATCTGCGACCTTGACGAGAGGAAGCTGTCCGACCATGCCAGGGAACACGACATCGAGCTGGCCACAACGCACTACGAAGCGTTGCTTGAACGTGATGACATCCAGGTAGTCGGCATCTACTCCCCCGACCATCTCCATGCGGATCAGATCCTCGCGGCTCTCGCCGCGGGCAAGCACGTCGTGGTGACGAAGCCGATGGTCAACAGCATGGCCGAAGCCGAACAGGTCATCGCAGCCGTACGCCGCAGTGGCAAGACATTACTCGTGGCCCAGACACAGCGGTACCGACCTGAGAATATGGCCACAAAGAGGCTTCTTGATGCAGGGGAGATCGGTGATGTCGTATTTGTGCAGACGGGATACGTACACGATATGCGCCCCGTCCTGGCCACACCGGGACGCGATTGGCGCCGAGATCCCGCCAAGAAAGACTGGCTCGTGGGCGCTGCCTGCCATGCAATTGATCTGGCCCTGTGGTTCGGCGGAAATGTCGACACAGTGAGCGCCTACGCCAACGACGGCAATGTGCTTCCGGATCGGGAAGGAGGAAACAACTTCCTGATCAATCTGACTTTCCAGAACGGAGCGGTGGGGCGTGTACTGGCCCTCTTCAGCGCGGTTCGCCCCCCGCCGGGACTCAGCACGATCAGCGTGTGCGGCACCCGGGGATCGGTCGTTGGTTCACGCGTGTCACGGGATGGTCCGGACGGCGTCGAGGAAAGCGAACTCCCTGTGGAAGACTCTGCCGGTGGCGGCCACGCGAGCGAGACGACACGCATCCTCCGACATATGGAGCGATGCATCATTGGCGAGGAGTGCCCTGAAGTCAGCGCCGTCCAGGCAGCCAGAACGCTGGCCGTCGCCATAGCCGCCAAGGAATCCATCAGGACGGGGAAGTCGGTCCGGCCACGGATGGCGTTCTGAGGCGCACAGACATATCGGAGGGTGTAACTTTGGCCGCCTCGGCGGCCGGTCGCGGCACGGCGGCCCCTCCCACATTGGGGGACGCCCTCTTCAACGTGGGAGGCGGTGCCACCCGGCGACCTTCCCGTGCTCAACTGCGGTGTAGTCACCCACGAGGCCTATAGCTCTTTGCCGTCTCATACATAGCTGCCAGGTTATCCAGCGGGGTTCCATGCAGGATGGAATTGGCACTGGCAATGATGCATCGCGGAGCAGCGGCCTCAAGGCATGCGAGTGTCTGCTCCTTCACGTCTTCAGGTGTCCCTCTCTGAAGCACGTCACAGCTTATGCTGCCCATAAGGACAAGCTCGGGGAAACGGGCTCGCAGCTTGTCCAGCTGCATGCCTGCGTCACGGTCGATCTCGTAATAGGCATGCGGGTTCGCCCAGCCGAAAAGGCTGTCAGCCACAGGCCACAGGTTGCCATCGGAGCGGAAGACGTACTTCGCGTCATTCTCACGACACCAGTCGAACAGGCGCTTCCAGCGCGGAGCCATGATCTCCTCAAAAAACTGCGGAGAATAGACAGGACCACGATTGTAGGCGAAATCGCCGCCGCCGTTGAAGAGCCAGATGCCGTTCTGCCGTTGGAGGGCCATCGAGGCCAGATTGCGTTCCACCACAACGTCCAGGTGCTCGGCCACCAATTGGGGCTCAAGCAGCGACGCTTCAAGCCAGCCCGGCTGCATGGGGACGATCATGAAAGAGCTCCCGCCGATCACGAACTCGTCAGCACACTCGGCGACTGCTCTCTCCTGGAAGGGGGTGAGCCTCGCCGGCTGTGCGGCTGGATCGTATCCCGCAATCGTTGCACGCATCTGGGCAACCACCTGCTCGACGTTGAGCGGTGGCGTCCCGGACTTCAGAACGCCGAACTGCTGTGAATCCTGATCGAACGTGTACAAATTCCAGTTGTCGGTGTCCGGATCGCCGAATAGGAGCGTGCAGTCGTCGATCTGCTTGGTGGGCTTCTGCATGCCAACGCCTGGCAAGAAGAGAATATCCAGATCCAGCGCCCGATGGACGGCCACCGCATCCTCAAAGACCTGTTCAACGAACTCGGCATGAGCCTGATCGCTGCGCAGCCAGGAGAGGGCCTCCTGGTAGCGGAGGGCCGATGAGCCGGTGAACGCCTCCCGCCCCAGGATCTCAGTGGCGACCGAGGAGGGTATGACCTGCTCACAGAGCGGCGTCCGGTCCGGCCAGCGTCCCTCGAACACGTCTGCGACTCGGATGTGGTGTTCACCGCATGAGGATGTCATGGGTGCATGTCTCTCTGGTTTTCCACACATCGGTGCTGCTGCCCCCGTCGGCGTGCCTTGGCCTGCCCCGCCCAGATGCATCCATCCCGACCGACAACGCTATCGCTCGCGGGGACAGGTTCCTGCTCTGGCCTCAAGATACAACGTGCCCAAATCCCGGGCCACTCCCAGGGCCTGTGGACAACCCAGGCACAGGCACCGATACATCAGCATCTCCCCATGCTGAGCAGCAGCAGACTTGCGGTTACGCACCCTCCAGGTTACGTTCTGATGATACGGTCCAACACCGACTCCTAGACGGCCCCAACCATCTGGCGAGCAATGCCCGAACAATCCGCCACTTCCATGCTTGATGTTGACCTAGAGGTGGCACGATGTCTTGCCCGGCAGTACGCCGGAGAGGTCAGAGCGCATTTCGGCGACCGAAGCCGCCGCGTCTGCCTCTACGGTTCAGCGGCCAGAGGCGATTGGTCCAGACAATCCGATGTTGACGTACTGGTTCTCCTCGACCGAGTCAATCGACAGGACCAGACGTGGCTCGTTCAACGTGCCATGGAGCTAGGCGTCTTTGACAGCGGCATCCTCCTACAGCCATTGCCCATGGCCGAGGCCGAATTCGTCGAGCTTGGAGAGCGCGAGCGTCTCCTCGCGCGGGAGATTGAGCGGGAAGGAATTGATCTGTGACGGACCAGAACGCTCAAGCCAATGCCCTGGAAGAGGCCGAACGAGGAAACGAGGCGTTGACAGAAGCCCGTGTTCTCTGGGAGAATGCGCTATACAGCGGGGCCGTATCAAGGGCCTACTATGCGGCGTTCCACTGGGCACGCGCACTTCTTGTCATGCAAGGCATTGAGGCAAAGACACACCGCGGGGTCATCCAACTGATCAGCCTGCACTTTGTCAAGACGAATCGTCTATCACGAGAGTCCGTCAGTCTCCTGGGACAACTGGAGACGAACCGGGAGTTGAGCGACTACAGACCCGCCGCGAAGTTCTCAAGAGAGGACGCTCAGCAGGCGATCGCGGATGCAGAGTCTTTCCTTGCCGAATGCCGTGCACTGGTCCCCTTCCTGAAGGATGTGTAGCCCCCCCACCTGACGTGCTACAGAGAATCCCGGATCAGGGACAGGCGTATACCTGCACACCGAGAGGGGAGAGTTTGAGCGTGAGTCTTCCGTCCCGGGCCGTCGCTTCTCCATCCCCGAACAGTTCCTTGATGATCCCGGTGTATACCTGAGTTACGGGAACACTGACCGCTTCCACGGGGGCTGACATCGTGTTCACGGCGATCGCGTAGTGGCGGCCCTGGGCCGACTTGAGCAGGACATGCACTGCCCCGTCAGTCCCGAGCTTCAGGACTTGCTCCGGACTGCCGTCCAGCAACAGCGGTGTCAACTGCCGTACTTCCCGTGCGAGTTGCGTCATCATCGCCCAGAGTTCGGGATGCTCCGCCATGTCAAAGCGCCCGTCCCAATAGGTGTAATAGATCAAGCCTCGGGCACCGTGCACCAGACACTGGTAAGTCATGTTGCGCTCTTCTTCAGGTGTTGGCACACGCTTCCAGCTGCTGTACCCACCGAAGGCCTGGGGAATGGCCCAGATCGGCTTGCCCCTCTGCATGACCTCCTGGAGACGCTCAACACAGTCGGCCACGTAGGCAATCGATTTCCGGGGTATGGGGTACGGATCCGGCGCAATAATGTCGGCCGCTTGCCAGTAACGTTCATAGGTGGAAGGAACGCAGAGGGTCATGTAAGTAGGACGGCTGGTGTCCTGATCTTTGATCTTCCCCACGACGGATGCCATGTACTCAGGCGGCCGACCTCGGCCATCCGGCTCGTCGCCTGGATTCCAGGCCAGAATCGAGGGGTGCTCCTTGAACCGGCCCGGATTCTTGACGGCTATGCCTCCCTCGGGGATGATCATGATGGAGAGACGTTTGGCCTCGTCCAGAACGGCCCGAAACTCCTCTTCACTGCGCACGCCCACATGCACCACGTTGAATCCACCTGCCGCGATGGCCTGCATCTTCTCGAGGATCGCTTCAGTTCCCTTGAGCTTCCAGCTGACGATGTACATGCCGAGGGGGAAAAACGGCTTCCCCCCAACCTGACAGGAACGATCCGGAAGAATCCGCACATAGGGATCCAGAGCGATCTCGAAAGACTGCTCAGCTCCCCCCAGCTTCTCATCCTGCCGCCAAAGGCTCACGGCGAGAACGCCCTTGCCGACGGGCAGGCCGACAAGCGGCACGTTGACATCCTGTGACTCAGGGGGGACGGTCACGACAGCCCCAACAACGCCTTTGACTACTGCCTGTACCTCCAGCCGATGACCGGCGGAAACGAATGGTTGCTGTGGCAGAAAATCCACCCGGAGTTCTGCATGTGTGTCGGAACGGTAGTAATGTCGCTTCCAGGCGAAAGGCTCCAGCAGGTTGGGAATGTCGACGAGCTTCGTGAAGCGAAAAACAGGGCCATTTTCACCCTCCGCCAGCCCTGCCAGCTCAAGCTGGATCGGGCCGCGGCGGGGGATGGTGTAAGGCCATTCCGCAGTCGCAGTCGCGTGATGTTGAACCGGCAGTGGGATCTGGTCTTCACCGAGAATCTCGTCGCCCTGCGAGACGCGGAATCGGATGGCTGTCTTCCGCGCTCTGCCCTGCGCGTGGCGGACCCTCAGGCGAGCAACGTTCGTCCCAGGCGATGTCTGCCCCCAACTGAGCTCCTGAATCTGAAATCCTGCCTGGGTCCCCTCTGCCAAGACCAACAGATTGTCGAGTAAAGCCTCACCGAACTCAGAAGCCGTTTGTCGCTTGAAGCTGTAGTAACTGGTGGCGACAAGCACCCCTTTTCCCACCGGTTGCCAAGCCAGGACTGGTTTCCCGTCCGAATCCACCAGCGCCTGCTGCCACGATGGAGATGTACAAACCATGTGCGCCCAATGGCCCGCAGCTTGGGCTAAGGGAAGGAGATCGTGCGGGACCTGGGCAAGACCAGGGGCATTCCCAAGCGAAATGCGTCTCGTCTCCTCCGATGGACGGCTGTGGGCGCTGGCTGTTGCCGATGACAGCGCAAAGTCCGGGGACCACGTCCCGATCACAGCGTGAGACGACGCGTAACTGGCATCCGTCAAAAGGAAGATGCCGCCGTTCTCAAGGAAACGCATGAACGGCTCCTTGACCGGGCCGAAGTCCTGTGTGTTCTCGAGATTCAGGACGCTGCAGCCGATCACGATGTCGTACCCGTCCAGCTTCCCGGCCAGTTCCGTGATCTGCGTGTTCTCGTAGCAGTCATGTGAGGCGCCCCGTGCTTCCAGGAGGCGATCCCATTCATCCTTGAAAGAAAAGGCGCCCTGGTTCCAGGAGCTGTAAATCGTGGCCACGCGTAGGTCCCCGGGTTCAGCCAGCGCAGGGGACACGATCAGAGCGATCCCGATCAGGATTGCAGCTCTCTTCATCATCGGCTCAACTCCTCGTGAACACACATGCGCGTGGGACGAATGGCACGGAGACCAGGCCACCCGACTTCTCAGAACGCCCCAAGGGGACGGGAGACGGACGCCGCCATACCGGGCAAGGGCTCGATCTGGCGGCCGTTCAACTCGACAGGCAGCGAGAGATCGAGCGCCGTTGGCAACGACGTCACCGATGCTGGAACGCGGAAATCGGGCAACGCAGTCGCATCCCAGGGGGTGTCATCCGGGCGATGCACATTCTGTTGGCCATACCACGGCGCCTTTGTGTAGTCATGTTCCGGATGGTTTGTCTTGAAGCCACCAGTCAAGTAGTTGTGGTCAAACATGCCTGTCATTCCCTCACCCAAAATGAACGGGCGAGCGGCCCAAACGCCGACGCCGGTGGCAAGGATATTGTTCAATACCAGCGTCTGGCGCAGTCCTCCCAGCTCGTCGGCCCATCCTGAGACGCTGATTCCACAGCGCCCGCCGACGAACGTGTTGTGATAGATGCCAATGCGGGGATGATCACCTGGAGGGATAGGCGGTTTCGCGTTGTAGTGGAAGTAGATATGCGTCCCTACGCCAGGTTTGTTCCAGAAGCGATTGCGATAGACGTATAGGCTGCGCGGAGCCGGTTGGTTGGCTTCGTTCACATGGTGAATACGCAGATTGATGTTGCAGTCGTAGACCGTGTTCTCATGCACATGAACATCCTCGATGCGGTTCAGTGTACAGATGATGCCCAGGCTGGAAAACCCGCGGATCATGTTGTGATGAATGCGGACCTCGCGGCCGGTATTGACGCTGATCCCCTGCCCTCCACGGTAGAGCTGGTTGTGACAGACTTCATTCCCCGGCCCGACCTGGTAGAGTCTGACGCCATAGTCAGAGGTCGCGTTCGGACCGAAGAACAGCTTGTACATGCGGTAGAACTGTTGTTTGAGGCGAAACTCGTAGGGAACAACGCCATTCACCGGAGCACATCCCCAAGCCCCGGTCCGGCACGTCCTGGCGTAAAACTCAATCGACATTTCGTTCTCACGGATGGTGTTGTGCGCGGCACCATCCGTGATCCGGACACGATTTGAGGCATTCAGGAGGCGGCATCTCTCAACCACGTTGTGTGTCGCTTTTGGGCCGCTGATGAGCACGCAGTTCTCGCCGCCGCGAATCAGCAGATCGCGCAAGACGATGTGGCTCTGGTTCTCGATGTGAACGCCGCCACCCGCCGGCGCGCCCCGGAGCGTCTTCTGATTAGGGTCATCGCCATTCCGGAAGCGCAGGTAGACGACACCTTCGCGCGTCCCGAACATCGCTTCCATCGTGTCCCAATAGTCGATATCCTGCTTCTCATAGTCGGTCTTGATCACGTGGTCTGCGGGATGGGCCAACCCTTTGAAGCCGGAGCCATCGGCCATGTGGTCCTGCCAAATGCGTGGAATAAACCTGCTGTCCACCAGGATCTGGCGAGGCTCGAAACCGGGAAACGGTGTCTTGTAGACCCCTGGGCCAATCTCCGGGGCGCGTTCCCAATCAACCGTCAGCGGGGTTGTGCTGTCGATGATGGCCTTCCACGTGCCGTCCACCCCGCGTTCTCCGCGGATCACGATCGGTCTATCAGCCGAACCGGACACCGGGACGACAACACGGCCGACGTGGATCCCAACCCCAACTCGAACGGTGTCTCCAGGCTGAACTACAGCCAGAGCAGAGGCGATGCTGGAGAAGGGGGCCTCGGGCGTCCCAGTCCCAGATGCTGCCCCCCCCGAGACGACGTGCAAATCCCGGGCTGTGACCGTGATCACACCGAACGATACTCCGACCACGAGCAGAGGCCGCAACGAGCAGCTCCTGCGAAGACTCACCTGCATTCTCATGCCGAAGTCCTTCGAGTTGTGGCTCTGCAACGGTGGTCCCTACGAACAAGGACCTCCGTCAGCAGCTGCCCGCCAAACATATCTGACAGTGTCACTGTTCCTCCGCCCTCCACCCCCTAACGGTAACCCGAGTTTGTGGAGAATGCAGGCCAAAACGGCCCAAAGACTGCTGCATGGCAATGCCGCAGTTACGGAGGGGGAGCCCAATCCGGATCAAGAGTTGTGGGTGGCTTCGTCTCACGAGACTGACCCGTTACGTTGCATCCTCCTTCCTGCGGCGGCCGGCAAATGGCAAGAGGCTCGGACCGTCAAACCGGCGGATGCCATCCGTCTGCCCATGGGGAAAGGCTGGTCGCTGATTGCGGAAACCGCACCCCTGCGACAACGACTGTCACCGGTGGTGTCGTCCATGGCAACAATCGAGCTCGGGACTGGTTGGCCAGCCGAACTCTATGCGCAACGGTATCCCACACTCCTCCCAAGAAACGAGAGCCGAGGCCGACAGCGGATTCGGCTCCGCGTTGCCCGGCCGCTACGCATTCCTGGATGAGTGGTGGTATTCTTGAAGCCCGATGTGCACGCGACGCGCGCTGAACAACGAGAAGCCGCATCGGCCGGATGTCCGGCCGGCATTTCTGTACTGGTCAAGCTGAGAGCAGACGATGACAGGAGCAATCCCAGCAATGTGCACAATTGATCGATCCTGGCCGCTTTGTCTGAGTCTGTTGCTGGTGTCGATGTCTTTGGCGGCTAAACCGGCCATGCTATCTCGCGACTGGGGTGAACCAGTCCCGCTGGGCCGTTGTGTAGTCGTGACCGACAACACAGCTATCGGGACACGGATAGTCGAGGCGCTTGAAGCGAAAGGAGCCAAAGCAACGGTGCTGGGGGGCAAGGAGGCCTGCAACGACACCGGATTGACCTGGCACAACACGCTCCTGGACGCAACGGCCATTGTCATCGGGGGGATTCACAACAACCCCGCCATGCTGCCGCTCTACGCACACTACCTGGCATACGGCGACGTCGCCTACCCGGGTGGTGATGGTGCGGTGATTCGAACGATCGCCCGGCCGTTCGGCAAGGACACAATGGCAATCGCGATCGAAGCAAGCTCACCCGCCGGGGAAGAACGGGCCGTGTCACGGTTCTGTGAGATGCTCTCCGACCTGGAGGAGTTGGTCTTCCCGGTGACCATGGAGGCCGCACTCTCTGACGAACGGGCCGCGGCCGTCAAGCGACTGCGCCCCGACGCCTCCCGGTACGCCCTGACCGGGGACCCGGCCAACGCAGCAGCAGCGCTCAAGTCTCTGCTGGCCCAGTCGGGCGAGAAGCAACTGTGGGGAAACGGCAGCGATTACAGTATGGAGGTAGTTGTACAACGGTACGCGCTGATTCAGGATGCCCCTGGAGTGACGCCAGATGATGCTGTGACGCTCGATAACGCCCTGCTGCGAACGCTTGTGGCAACGCAAAACCGGTATTGGCGCCGACGCAACGGCAATTCCATCGGCGGTCGGCACCAGATCATGGGAACGAGTTGTTTCCTTGCCGGAGTCGATCTACTGCTTCGCCGGGGGAACCCAAATGGTGAAGCCCAAGTCCTGCTGGAACGGTGGCGCAATGAATGCCAGGCCTACTGGCTTAATGTCTGCTCGACGTTCAACCATGATGGTGCTGGTGTCGGCACGCTCTACTGCCCGGACGTCACCCTCGACTGGGCTCTGAAACTAGGTGTAGACGCGTATGTCCGGGAACACCTGCCCCGCGCTGCGCTGCGGCTCATCGCCGTGACCGACAGCCTCGGCTGCTATGCGGGGGATGGCACGTACGAGGAGTGCCGGCCGGGAACACTGTACAAGCGGACACCGTTGGGCTGGTTCCTGAAGGCAGCCAACGCCTTCGCGCCTGGCCAGGGACTCGACTGGCTGTTCGACAGATTCACCGAGGCAGGCACCCGTACCTGGGCCGTCCAGAGGGGTTTCGGTGGGGCTCGGACGTTCGCCATTGGCGGCGAGAGGCATCGCCCGGACCATCTTCTCGGCGCAACTGTCGTGCCCTTGGGAAACTACCGTTACGACCGCATCGCTCATGATCGCGAAAGCGCGAAAGGGGGGCGCTACCTACTGGCTACCCGCGAACGTGCCTACGAGAAACTGTGCTTCCGCGACGGCTTCGACACGGACAGTCAGTACCTTTGCCTGCAAGGCTACACCGATCCGACCTCAAGCAACGTGTTGCCTGACGATGTCAACTCGATCGTGCGCTATACCGACCTCGGGCACGTTTGGCTGCACGCGAACTGCCCCAAATCCGGCAATCTCAATCGCACCGCCGTGACGTGCACCGATGGCGCTAACGAAGGTCGCCATCCCTCCGGTTGTGATCTGGTTGGGCTGGCACAAGACAAGCGCACGGCGTTGGTTTCCAGTCGACTGGCCGACTACCACGGCAGCGACTGGACACGACACCTGCTGTGGGTCCGTGGACGCTATTTGGTGATGATCGACGCCATCCAGCAGACCGAGAGCGCCCCCCGCGGCCTGGTCTGCACGTTCCGGACCCCACAGCACGCGACTCTCACTCCCGATGGAATGCTGGCCAGGGAGGGAGACGCCGAATTCCGGATCCGGAACGCGGATGGGATTGGCCTTTCCCTGGACACCGAACGTGACGACCGCGGCGCAGCAATTCCCCGACTGCTCCGGCAAACCCAACGACTTGATGCCGGTCTCAGTACCACAAAGGTGTTCCGGAACCTACTATACGCCACCGATCCCGAGCATCCGGGTGAACTCAGTGTGCGGCCTGTCGGGGCCAACGCGATCCTTGTTCGCGGGACTATCCGCGGCAGAGAGGAATTGCGGCTGGTCGCCGTCCAGGTGGACGGCAAGGAACTCCGGATCGGGCCGTTCGTCTCCGACGCCGTGATGCTGCAGATCGGCCAGGAGGGGTGGCTTCATTCGGGCGGCAGCCACATGCGCTACGGGGACGCAACCTTCGCTGGCGAGTCGGGTGATACGACATCTGCGATGTCCGCATCTCTCGCGACGCTTTGGGACGAGGCAAAACCACTGGTGAGCTCACGCACCACGTCACCCCCGTCCGCGACCAGGCCAACTTGGTCCATGACTGGATTCGCGCGAGTTCCCGACCCGATCGCTGCCCCGGTTCTGTCGACAGAACCAGTCCCAACCGGACGCCTGAACGCGCTCCTCGACGGCATTGTGCCGGTCTATCCCGACTGCCGCTGGCCTCGGGGGAAAAAGGCCACCTTGAGCCTTGACCTCCGTGCCCCTCAGCTGGTGGAACGCATTGACCTGCGTCGCGGACAACACGGCCCGCGCAACGCCGTACCGACCGCCGACAAGATCCCCACGCCGCGGATCGTGCAGGTGTCTTTCGACGATGGACCAGAACAGGCCCTGGCGTTCACCGCCGACGTCACCTTTGAGGATCTCCACAAAGGCTCGGTCTACCCCGTACTGCGGTGGCGCCTCGAAGACATTGAGCGAACAGCGCAGCGCATTCGCCTCCGGTTTGATCCCGAGGCATGGCCCGAGGGTTTGGCCCTGAACGAGATTGTGGTCCGTGGTGGCGGCGAGGGCTGCACCAAGCTCCAGGGGCACAGCCTGGACGACATTAATGGTGACGGGAAGCCCGAGCTGCTGCTATGGTCCAACGAAGGCGAGATCTTGGCCTTGCGAGCTGATGGCACGCAAGCCTTCCGGGCGAAACTGGGCGGGTGCGTCACCGCTGTGGCATGCTTCCACAAGCTCGCCGACGGGCCACGACTTCTCGCGACCACACGGGAAGCGCTCGTATACTGCCTCCGCCCGGACGGTTCCGAGGAGTGGCGCGCCGACCTCCTCCCGAGCGCCGAGATCAATGGCGACCACCCGACAGCCTACTCGATCGGCCTGGTGCGAACATCGCAAGGCGAGCCGGTGATCGTCCTAGGCAACTACCACTTGGTGACGTTCCTAAGCGCCACCGGAAAGACGCTTGGGTACATCCCCGGCGGATCGGCCTACCACACGCTGACGATGAAACGCGGAGGCGATTTCAACGGAGATGGGACTGAGGAAACGCTGACCGCCGGAATCTGGGGTGGCATGGGCGTGTTCAGTGCGGCCTGCAAGCGGACCGGAGGCATCAGGATTAGCCGGGGTGCAGGGATTCTCCTGGAACGTTGGCCATCGACGAGTGACCACCCCAAAGCAATCTGTTGTACGGAAGACGGCGTGACACTCATCGACCTGGCGGAAGGGAGAGCCGCTTGGAGCAATCCGCTTCGGCCTCTGAACGACGCAGCCATCGTCATGGGGAAGGGCACACCAAGACTGGCCCTCGCCAAGTGCGACGGCTATCTGATGCTCCTGGACAGTGACGGCCAGCTCGCCGCCTCACGGTGGATTGGTGAACCCGTTCGCGCGGTGACAGGGGGGCCAAACGGAGTGGTGATCGCTGCGTTGGCCGATCGACTGACAGCATACGACCCGAGTCTGGCCACTGAACGTACCATCGCCCATGGCACCTACGAAGCGCTGATCGTCATGCCCGAAGGGCCGCTGGTCGCTATCCGGGCGGGGGGGGGAGTTGACGCGTGGCCAGTGCCAGAATAGCCGATTCTGGCGCTACTGCCCTTTGGGGACCGCCGTGAGACGCGTTCCAGCCAGCTTGCGCACCTCAGCCGGAAGGGCGGGCTCCTTCTCCATGGCCAGGTAGTGTTGGCTCGCCGCTTTGCCGTTTCCGGTGGTCTCATAGCAGCGCCCGAGCAGAATCCAGGCATCCGCGTAGCTGCGGTGCCGGGCGATCAGCGCTTCCAGGATTCCGGTGGCCTCGGTTGGGAAGCGGCCGGCTAGATAGAAGGCCAACGTGTAGGCATAGCGAGCGTTCCCGGGATCGCTCTTGGCAGCAATTCGGCACAGCCGAATGGCCTCATTCTCGTCCCGTCCGGCAACCAGCACTGCCAGATTGTAGGCAGCCTGAGCGCGCGTATCCTCCACCTTCACCGCCAGGCGCAGGTGCTTCTCGGCGCCCTTCTTGTCACCCTTCTCAGCCAAAGCCAGGCCCAGGTTGAAGTTGACAGCACCATGCTCCGGTGCGGCTTGGTGCGCTTTGCGGAGAAACGAGACACTCGCCGACAGATCGCCAAGCTGCGAAGAAATGACCGACGCGTTCACATAGGGCTGGACAATGTCGCTGCGCAACGCGATCGCCTGTTTGTAGGCGGCGAGTGCCGCTTTCTGGTCTCCCCGGGCGCTGCGGTAGTTCCCCCGGTTGTAGTGGCTGTGCCACGCATCGGGCTGAGCAGAGAAAGACGCCAACGCCTCCTCCTCGGCTTTCTTGAGAGCAACAAGGTGCTCGGGAGCAATCGCTTCACGCGGGTACCGCGCCAGCGCCACGACAGACCGGACGCGGACGAGTCGAACATCGTCATGGAGAGCCTGGAGGAGTTCTTCAGCGCTCCCGGGGGTCTGAAGATCGTCGGCCAGAGCGCCTGCAGCAGCCCCCCGGACGAGCGGGGAAGCGTGCTTGATGCACTGGCGGATGGCCGCCCACTTCTCCGGCCGGGGACACGACGCCAGGAGTCTGACGAGAGAGGTCACCACCACGGACTCCGATGAGCTCGACCGGATGTGTGCTATCATCTCAGGCAGGCGTCCCCAGTCACGTTTGCGGGCCGCGTCCACCAGCGCTCCCTCAAGCAGGATCTTCTCCCGCCAGTGGCTGGTGGGGTGCCAGGCTTTCACTTTGGCGGCTGCCCAGTCATTGGTCTTATCGGTGTGACAGAGCACGCAGGCATTGGGTGATTTGAAGCGAATACTCGCCTCCGGGCAGGGCGGCCGGAACGAATGGTCGCTGCGCTTCATCCGCGAGAACTCGGTCATGGGCAAGTGGCAGGAAACGCACGTAGGCGTCTGCGGACCGTTTGGATGATGCGAATGGGTTTCGGGCTTTCGGACACGCTGGGCGTGACAAGGCAAACACGATGTACTCGGGGCTTCTTCCTGTCGGAAGCGGCCGCTCGAGGTATGGCAATCGATGCAGTCAAGCATACCCGACTGGGCACAGGGGTTCATCAGCCATGCAGTCTGCGTGTAGTTCTCACCCAGGTCCCGTCCGTCGGGATAGAAATCTCTATCTTCGAGGCAGACCAGATCGTGATGATCGAAGAACCTGTCTCCAGGCATGAAGGTGGGGGTGATCTGTCGCATTTTCGCATGGCACGGGGCGCAGGCATCGTTGGTTTGCTGGCGAGTGAAGTCACCCCAGCGGACGGTCTTGATGTCTCTTGGTACGGTTCCCTTCGGGACCTCGCGACAGACGCGGTTGTGCTCCTCGCCTGGGCCATGGCACGCTTCGCAGTTGATGCCAGGCTCACGCCACGTGGTGTGATACGTGTTCGTGGATGCGTCGTAGTTCTTGTCCAGCTGACTGACATGGCAGTTGTAGCAGGCGGTGTTGAAGGTGAGCAACGGGTCTCTCCAGTCAATGGCAGAGTCTGGTTCCTCGCTGAAATGCCTGACCATGCTGCCAGTCGTATCGAACCACTCCTCACGCCGAACATCGTAGGACAACGGCAACACCTGAAGGCGCCCTCGGTCCAGAGGCGTCAGGAAGAAGAACACATTCTTCCCCCCCATGGCATGGAGCATTGGGTACGCTGTGCGCTTGCCATCCTTCTCCTCAATGACCTGCTGCTGGTCGAGGTCGACGCTGAACTGGGATGCTCCGATGGTGATCGGCTCCGCCAGGGGAGGAAGCGATTCCTTCACAAAGGCTGCCGTGACCGGCTGCATCGCCCTGCCGTGATGAGAGGGCGCCCACAGCTTGTAGAACCGTTCATGGCATTCTCGGCAACTGACGGACCCCGCGTAGCTGCTCTCGGCTTTCCTGGGATCCCATCGCTCCTCTGCGAGTCCCCGATAGCGGAACCCCTGAGTCCAGACGTTCAAAGCCACAGCACCGATGATGGCTCCCACGGCGATCGCGATCGTTACGCGAATCCACATTGTGCCGCGCGCCATGACCATGAATCGCTCTCCTGTAACAGGTGTGACCGGCCGGAAAGCCGGCCCCAAGCATTCTCGGCAGCGGATCTGCCGGGAATTGACGTGGAATGTACCATCCGCAACGGGTGCTTGCTCGGAAACGAGCCTGATGAGATGGCACAAATCCCCGCTGATCCAGCCGGTCAGCCGTTGGGGCGGGACCAGACGGGGTCGTAGCCGGTCGTGATGAAACGGCACCAGCGCTCGCAGAAGGCCTCCGGTAAGCCAATCGCCTGTACATCACGGGCCACCGCCCCCAGGTCGATGTCAACGTACCTGAACTTGACCTCATCCCCTTCCTGAATCGCGAAGCCTGGCTTGGCCTCGCCGTCCCGGAACTGCCCGACGCCGGGCAAACACACCAGCCGACGGCACCCAACCACGCGATCAATCGCGCGATGGGAGTGACCGCACAGAACGGTATGCCCAGGCGCGTCGGCAATGCAGCCTGCGACGGCTGCGTCATCCATGCCGTGGTAGAGACGGCCGTCCCCAACGCTGTGGACGACGTGGACCGCCCCCAGAACGGAATCCTCGATTCGCAAGGAAGCCGGCAACCCGGCGAGGAACTCACGATGCGTCGCTGTGAGACGATCATAGGTCCAGCGCAGCCAGTACTCATGGGGGGAACTGGCTGAGTTCAGGTCATACGTGGGTTCATGGATGACTTCGGCGTCATGGTTACCGACAACCGATACCGCGTCCAGTGACATCAGTAGATCCACGCATTCCGCGGGATGCGGACCGTACCCCACCAGATCCCCCAGGCACACGATCTGGTCAACGTGGTCGGCTGCCCCCAATACCGCCTCGAAAGCGGGCAGCATCGCATGGATGTCAGCGATCAGTAATCGTCTCATTGGTGGTCCTTCAGAAGAAGCACGGCGCCCCAGTTCGAACGGCCTCCGGTCCGGGACATCCCGGGCCACCTGCCGCACTGCACAGGAGGCGGGGGGACACCATCGTCAGGCGACGCCCCAACCGCGGCGCACAGCGGCCAGGCTGCGCTGCATGGCTTCCGGTGCAACCGCGTCGGGATTC
This sequence comes from Lentisphaerota bacterium, assembly GCA_018676675.1. Taxonomy (GTDB): domain Bacteria; phylum Verrucomicrobiota; class Lentisphaeria; order Oligosphaerales; family JABHEG01; genus JABHEG01. The sequence goes on along the minus strand of JABHEG010000282.1, from coordinate 3,136 downwards.
AGCTCCAGACACAGTGTTCTGCCATAGCCGGTCGCCTTCAGTGCGCCGAGTAGATCAGGGAAATCGACCTCACCGGTCCCGATCTCAACATGATCGCGACCGTCACGGACATCGTGCAAGTGCAGGTGCATCATGGCCGGTCCGATGTCATGCACCACCGCACCAATCGATCCGAACGGCTCCAACGGCTTTCGGCCGTTGCAGTACATGTGGCCCACATCCAGAGTAATGCCGATGTTCGGCAACGCCTGTTTGCGGATGGTTGCGAAGTTCACGGTCGTCTCCAATCCGATGACCACGTCGTTCTCGCGCGCCATGGCGTCAAGGCGAGAGAGCGCATCCAGCCACGGTACCTCGACCCGTTCCGGAGGAGGCGGGTTGCCGTGCACAGTCACAACGGTTGCTCCGACATCCCCGGCGAACGCAAAGACCGGTGCCAACCCATCCACGATCGGGACGGTCGCGTCCGGAGCCAACGTCAAAGCGAACGGCGCGTGGATTTCGACAAAAGCAAAGGCACTCAGTCGCTCACGGAGCCGCTGTCGCTCCGCCTCGCCGCAGGTGGCTGGATCGATCCCACACCACTGCCCCGGCGTTCCCGCATGAGCATGGAAGCCGACGCCATCGAAGCCGGCCGACTCAATCCAGTCAAACTGCCGGTGGATGTCGAGTGTGTCCCCAATACGCCAAGCCATCTTCGCTATCGGGGGACAGCCCATGGTACGTTTGCTCATTCGTCACTCTCTTCAGGTTCGATTTCCTGGGCGCGAGGCGGCAGCGCTTGCTCAAGGCGTTGGCCGGCTCCTTGGCAGACCAGAGCAGGCTCAACGTTGCCAAGATAGTGGTTCCGGAGCGAGATGTCGTCAACTCAGGCTCGAGACCGCGCGATTGCTTCCTTTGTCGAGCGTCGCTCCCTGTGGCGCTGTCTCTCCTCGAGCCGGAGGACACTTTCCCAACGAATCGAGCTATAGTGGGCGTGCTCGTTCGGCATTGGGGCGCGACAGAAGCGCAGCGTGCCCCCAGTCATGCCGACAGGCAGGTTCTCGACCTGCGGAAGCAAACAGGGCCATCCGACTATGAACGAGTCCACAACCGAACACGCTGACGAGGGTTCACCAGGCATGGGCGTGGCACCGGGAAGGGACGCCGAGGGCACATGCGGATGGGACGACCGGCAGGCCGTTGCGACGTTCGTTGGCTGCGTCATCCTCGTGCTGTTGGCCTATGCACTCCAGACCCAACATGTTTGGGAAGACTACTTCATCACCTTCAGACATAGTCGGAACCTGGCTGAAGGCCATGGCCTTCTCTACACCCCAGGCGAACGCGTCCACGGCTTCACCTCCCCCATCAATGTGCTCCTGCCGGCCTTTTTCCACTACATCACCGGCTGCCGCACGTATGCTCCCGCATTGTGGCTCTGGCGCATGATCAGCATTGCGGCCTATGCGGCTGCCGGCGTGGTCTTCCTCCGACTCATGCGGGGCGACCGGCGGGCCGACCGCATCACACAGGTGTTTTTCGCTCTGTATCTGCTTTCTGAAGCAAAGTCTATTGCCTACTCGATGAACGGCCAGGAAGCGGCCTTCATGCTCCTTTGCCTGGCCATCTGCTTCACCTGTGCGCTGGAAGGCATGCAGCAGCGCTGGCTGCTCATGGGAGTAGGATGGGGGGCATTCATGTGGACACGACCTGATGGCTGTGTGTACGTGACCGCCTTCGCTGTGCTGTCGCTGGTTCTCGAGCCAAAGGCCTGGCAACAGGTGCTGGCCGCGATCGCGAAATCCGCAGCAGTCTGCACGGGACTCTACGGACCATGGTTTACCTGGACTTGGTGGTACTACGGCACACCCATCCCACACACGATCCTCGCCAAAGGGACGAACCCGGAAACCGTAGGCCTCCCTCCCCTGATAGCGCTGGGTACGTACTTGGCCTCCTTCTGGCACAGTGCCTGTGTCGTTTTCCAGCCCATTTACGCCGATCTGTTCTTTGGCTGGCCGGCGTGGGTAGGCCTCTTCGGCGCCGCCTGCGCGTTGATCGGCTGCGTCTGGTGTCTAATCCCAAGCCAAGACCGACTGGGACGAGCAGCGTCCCTGATGTTCATCATGCTCAGCCTCTACCTGGCTTTGATCGACTTCAAAGTGGGGCTGGTCTTCCCATGGTACATGCCACCAGTTGCAGTCTGCGGTCTGCTCGTGCTGGCTCGGGCCATACATCGAGTCGCGTCGCTTTCGCCACCGACGCGAGCTCAGGCATGGGCCTGCGGCCTGGGAACGCTCTTCCTTGTCCCGATGTTGATCCTCTACGCACTGACTGTCATCCAGATCCGTATCCAACAGCGCGAGATAGAGTTTGGGACCCGGGTGCCGATCGGCTTGTACCTACGCGAGAACGTCAAGCCCAATGAAACCGTCTACCTGGAGTGCCTGGGTTACATCGGTTACTTCAGCAATGCCCATATGCTCGATTACCCGGGACTGGCCACACCGTCAGTGGCTCAGCTCAAGTCCCGCGAAAACCTGAGTTTTGGGGAGGTCATTCCGCGCCTGAAACCCGACTGGCTGGTTCTGCGTCGCCAAAGAGCAAATGATGTTGGCGATTTGCCGGGCGTACTGGACGCCTATGAGGTCGCCAAGCTGTTCGATGCAACTCCCCGCCTGGAGCAGTACCGGACAATTCCGGGACGGAACTACCTGCTCTGGGACTCGCAGTTCGCCGTCCTCAAGCGCCGGCATGATGCTCCAGCGGAGACAACCAGCGGTCTGCCGGCACCAGTCCCCCCAACCACCGCTACCGAGCCAAGAGCCCCCTGAAAAAGGCGATCATGCCAGATGGTTCAGCGCAGGCAAGAGATGTGGCAACGGGCGCACCCGGCGTGGCCGTACGTTGTGCTCGTCCTAGTCGTCTGCGCCTTCTTTGCCCCTGACCTGTTTCTCAACCGCACGACCATGATGCGCGACACGTTCGCGGATTTTATCCCGAAGCTGTCCCGCGCTAGCGGTAGTTTACTGTGGATGCAGGAAGAGGGATCTGCAACCTTCTCTCATTCAAGTGGAAAGATCTACGCGTCGTTGTATTGCCCTCTTGTGGCATCGAAGCACGCGTAGGTGTAGCGTGCAGCCTTCATCAATAG
>JABHEG010000382.1 GCA_018676675.1 Lentisphaerota bacterium | reverse complement strand
CCGCTTACGTTGTGCGCGGCTCGGTTCCGGCAGAGCCCTGACCAACGGGAGGGGGGCGAGACAGAAGACCGCTTACGTTGTGCGCGGCTCGGTTCCGGCAGAGCCCTGACCAACGGGAGGGGGGCGAGACAGAAGACCGCTCACGATGTGCCCGGCTCGGTTCCGGCAGAGCCCTGACCAACGGGAGGGGGGCGAGACAGAAGACCGCTTACATTGTGCGCGGCTCGGTTCGGGCAGAGGAAACCGCTCACGATGTGCGTGGCTCTGTTCGGGCGGAGGAAACCGCTCAACTCCACTACCGGATTGTCTCTGAGCGGCCGTCGGAGTGGACCCAGTACATCCTTCCGCGAGGGGCGAAAGTGAGTCTGACCGACTTGCCGAACGCGTTGATCGTCCGTTCCTCTGACTTCCCCTGGTTGAAGAGCACGGTGCGCACGAGTGCTCTGTGATCGGTCTGCATACCCGACCACGTCGCTGTCTCCGGGCCGATGGCGCCACGTTCTCCCCGCACCTCGTACGTCATGGGGCGGGCCGCCCTGAGGAACCCATTGAAGGCCAGCATTTCGTTGAACCCTGCCTGAACTCCCTTCAGGTCGTAGACGAACTGTCCCATTGCTGCGTACTCCGGGTACGGATAGTCCTCCGGGAATTCGCCGATCTGGGCGTCCATCCAGATAGCGAAGGTCTCACTGCCACGCAGCATCATGTGGCAGGCGACTTCTCCCATAGCCCACGGTTCGGGCAGCTTCCGTCCACGTTTGGTGACGAAATCGAGGTACCGTCCCCCCAACCAGACATGAACCCAGGGAATGAGCATTTCTCCCTCCTTCAGCACAGAGGCGGCAGGTGAGAATGCCTCCAGGCAGCAGTAGAGCGCATTCCAGTTCATCGTCTCCTGACTTTTCCCGGCTCCTCCCCAACCCGCATTCATGTAGAGGCGCGGCATGGCGACATTCATCCCACTGTTTTCGAATCCGTATGCCGGCCAACGCCCTTCGGGCTTTGGGACACGGTTGATTGGCCAGGCGTAGAAGTTCCCCAGATGGGCCTTGGGGAAGAGGGATCGGAGGGGGTCGGCCAACGTGGTGCGTACAGTGGCTGCTCGAGCTTTGTCGACGACCTGAGCGTATGCTTCAGGGGAACCGAGTGCTTCCTTGCCGTAGGCTTCCAGGCAGCGGGGGCAGGTGGTGGCGGCGGCTGCCTGTTCGCGGACGCTGGCGTCACGATCATGTGTATTGCGGAGATAGGCCCCGGCCTCAAAGTCGATGCACAGGAAATGCAGGGCGACATGATTGTTTGCGAGAGCTCTGCATGTGTCAGCGATGTGACGGTGATGCCCTGCGAGATGCCTGGGGTCTTCCATGATGGCGGGACAGGGGTAGGCGTGGTCCTGGCTTGCGGGAGGGCGGTGGGCCCCGCGGAAGCGTCCCTTGCGATCGACAATGAACGGGATCTGCATCCATGATTGGGGCAGAATGCAGACAGGGATCCCGCGCTCCTGCCAGAACCGGAAAACGGGCAGGTGACGTTCGACGGCGGCCGCATTGTTGCAGCCGTTAGCGAGAGGGACAAAGCCTCTGGCTATGAAATCACCATGGTATTCCTCTACCTTGTTCTCGGCGATCGCGGCAGGGAAGCCCCTTCCTTGCCAGGTCAAGATCGGTAGACGATCCCCCAGGGGGTTGGACAACGGAGGGACGAACTCCCGGATGCGGCGCATGGCATCCTGGGAAGATCCGGGAGAACTCGCACGGGAGACCGTGGTCGCCGTGAGGACCGCTGCAAGCAAGGCACGACAGAACATGGTGGTACTCCTTACGGGAAGATAACTGCCCAGCAACGGCCTGCCAGTTTCTCGGCCGGTTGTTAGGGAACGCCGATGTGATATGTTCGCATTGTTCTGCAGGAGAACATATGGCGTCCCCGCAGGGATGACGACCAGTACGTTTGTTTCTGAAGGAGGGAATACGGGATGAGTGCACAGCTTGAGCTCAAAGAACTGCTGCGCCGCACGCGCTGCTTCTCCGGGTTGGATGACGAGGCGCTGGATGTGCTCTGTGAGCGGATGCGGACCTGTTCCTTCCCGGAAGGAGAGCATCTCTGCTCGGAGGGCGATGAAGGCGATCGGATGTTCGTGATTCAGAGCGGCACTGTGTCCGTGATGAAACACGACCATGACGGAGAGCATATCGAGGTCGCCGTGCTCAGCGATGGGGATGTGACGGGGGAGATGAGTCTCTTCACGCAGCAGCCTCGCTCTGCGGACCTCATTGCACAGAGCGACGTCGCAATGTGGACGCTGACTCACGACGACCTGGACGCGGCGCTCAGCGAGTATCCCAGCATTGCCAAGGGCCTGCTCGCAACCCTCAGTGGGCATCTCTCACGAGGAACATCGTTATTGGCCAAATTGATTGCTCGTGACGTCGATCGTCGCTTCAAAGTGGCCATCTTCGACTCCAAGCCTTACATGGAGGAGGCACTGCGTGCGGCAAACTGTCACGGTTACGCCCTGCATTTCTTTGATGCCCGTTTGACGCCCGACACAGTCACTCTTGCCGCCGGGTGTCAGGCTGTGTGCGTGTTCGTGAACGATGATGTGGACGCTTCGGTTGTGGGGGAGTTGGCAGCGATGGGGGTGCAGTTGATCGCGTTGCGTTGTGCGGGGTTCAACAACGTCCACGTTCCCACGTGCGAGGAACTGGGCGTCTCGGTGGCACGTGTGCCGGCCTATTCGCCTTATGCGGTTGCGGAACACGCTGTCGCTCTCATGATGACGCTGAATCGGAAGACGCATCGGGCAAACAACCGGGTCCGTGAAGGTGACTTTTCGCTGGCCGGGCTGGTTGGTTTCGACATGCACGGGCGAACGGCGGGTGTCGTGGGGGCCGGCAAGATCGGCGTCTGCACCATGGAGATCCTGAAAGGGTTCGGTTGTCGCGTCCTGGTAAACTCCAGGAGTGAGAAGCCTGAGTTGGTCGCGCGTCTCGGGGTTGAATTTGTCTCGATGGACGAGTTGTTGGAACAGTGTGATATCATCAGCCTGCACGCCCCTTTGACGCCGCAGACACGGTACCTCATCGACGCGAAGGCGATCGCCAGGATGAAGGGGGGAGTCATGCTGATCAACACGAGTCGAGGGGGACTTATTGACACACGGGCCCTGCTTGACGGGCTCAAAACCGGCAAGATCGGTGCTGCTGGGTTGGATGTCTATGAGGAAGAGAGCGGGTACTTCTTCGAGGACCACTCGAACCGCATCTTGACGGACGACATGCTGGCCCGGTTGACGACGTTCAACAACGTTGTTATCACCAGCCATCAGGGATTCCTCACTGCTGACGCTCTTGCGAATATTGCCGACACGACTGTCGCGAACATCCGGGAGTATGAGATGGGCAGCCGGGGAGGGGAACTGACCAACGCTGTGCTGTCTTCTCAGTAGGCGGAGCATGCCGCCTCGATCGGAGCACAGCGGCTCCTCCCACATTTTGAAGAGGAAGCAGCCAACGTGGGAGGCGGTGCCACCCGCCGATTTCCTGTCTGTTGGGAGAACGGCAGTCGGAGCACAGCGGCTCCTCCCACATTGGGGAATCCCCCACATTGAGATGTCTCCGCGCCACAAGAGGCGTTGCTCCCTGGTAAGGGGAGACCCCGGACATTATCTTTCCTGCTTCTCGTTGTCAGATGGCCTCCGCCGTCCGACAGGTGACCTGAGATCCTACGCTGAGTCCGGAATCAAACGTGCTACCTGCTACCCAAAAACAGGATGGCGATACCCGCTTCGTTGTCGGTATCGACTTGGGGACGACGAACATTGCCGTCTGTTACGTTGACCTGGAGGGGGAGAGCGCGCTGGAGCAATTCGCGATTCCACAGCTGGTAAGTGCCGGCGAAGTGGGTGATCGGGACCTCCTTCCATCATTCTGCTACCTGCCCGGGGCGCATGAATTGCCCGAAGGGGCATTGGAGTTGCCCTGGAGCCGCGAGCTGGGGCATGCTGTGGGTGTATTCGGCCGGGATCAGGGGGCCGCCGTCCCCGGCCGGATGGTGGCATCCGCCAAGTCGTGGCTGGCACACGCCGGGGTTGATCGCACTCAAGGCATCCTTCCCTGGGGAGGAGACCTGGGCGACTCCGCTGTTTCACCCGTTGATGTCTCTCGCTATTATCTTGAGCATGTTCGTTCGGCGTGGGATACTCGTTTCGGTGATGTGACCGATCGCCACGGGACGCCATGTGTTCTTGCTGAGCAGCAGGTTGTTCTGACCGTTCCGGCATCGTTCGATGAGGTGGCCCGGGAGCTGACGGTTCGGGCTGCTCGCGATGCAGGGATCGAACGCCTGGTCTTGCTTGAGGAACCCCTTGCCGCTTTCTACTCCTGGCTTTGGCAGCATGAGGAAGACTGGCGTGAGCGATTACAGGAGGGGGAGACGGTACTTGTGGTTGATGTCGGCGGGGGAACGACTGACTTCTCCCTGATCACCATTGAGCCTGGGTTCACGCTTCGACGCACGGCTGTTGGTGAACACCTCCTGCTTGGGGGCGACAACATGGATATGTCCCTGGCACGAAACGTGGAGACAGCCTGGGGGGATGGAGGGCTGTCCGCCCGCGACTGGGGTATGCTGTGTCAGGCCTGCCGGTGTGTGAAGGAGCGCCTTTTGGCGGAGGATGCGCCGGAGAGCGACACCGTGGCCATTTCCGGAGGGGGGAGCGCGGTGATCGCGGCCACCCGCACTCAGGATCTCACCCGTTTGGCCGTGGTTGAGGCCATTCGTGACGGCTTCTTCCCGGTCGTATCTGTCGATACGGCTGCTCCTGAACGTCGTTCCGGAATCCGTCAGATGGGGTTGCCCTATGCGGCGGACCCGGCGGTCACGAAGCACCTTCTTCAGTTCCTTCGTCAGGCCGCCCACATCACAGGCCGTGAGCCGGGATCGCTCGTGCTTCCTGATCATATCCTCTACAACGGCGGCGCGATGTTACCTTCCCTTCTTCGGGAGCGCGTTGCGGAAGTCGTTGGAGGGTGGGCTGACGGTAGTGCGGTCCCGGAACTGGCCGCGCGTGACCTCAACTTGGCTGTTTCGCGGGGAGCTGCTTACTACGGGCTGGTGCGCCAGGGGACAGGCGTCCGTGTTCGCGGAGGCATTGCCCGGTCGTTTTACCTGGAAGTCGGCCGGAGCACATCGAGTGAGTTGGTGTGTGTTATGCCGCGTGACGCCGAGGAAGGGCGCCGGGTTGAGCTGGAAGAATTCACCTTCAAACTGGCGGCCAATCAGGCCGTCCGCTTTCCTCTGTTTTCAAGCGCAACACGGCTAGGGGATCGTCCCGGCGAGTTACTTGCGGACCGGGAAGAAATCAGCAATTTGCCTCCACTCCAGACCGTTCTGACCTTTGGCAAGGGCAAGCAGATGCTGCTCGACGTGCAAATCTCCGCCGAGCTGAATGAGGTAGGCACGCTGGATCTGGCTTGCGCGACCCTGGACGGTCAGCACCGATACCCGCTGTCCTTTGACCTTCGAGCCACGGATACGGATGAGGCGTCTGGACGGACCGACGTGATGGTTGACGAGGCCCATCTCAACACGGCGCGAGAGGTCCTGGGCGCTGCCTTTTCTGAAGGGCAGCGGTTATCCCAGGCGATGGGGGATATCGAGAGTGTTCTCGGGATGGTGCGAGCCGAGTGGGGGGCGCAGATGCTTCGCGCATTTGCAGACCACCTGCTGGAGCTCTGCGACAGTCGAGGCAAGACATCGCGCCACGAGGCCCGCTGGTTGAACATGATGGGCTTCCTGATGCGCCCCGGGTGGGGTGTGCCGGGAGATGAGTGGCGCATGCGGGAGCTGTGGAAGCTCTGGCACTCAGGGCCGCTGGCTCCGAGAGATGCTCAGGTGGCTGCCGAGTGGTGGGTCTTCTGGCGACGCGTGGCCGGGGGGCTCCGGACAGGACACCAGCAGCAGTTGGCGAGTGGCCTGATGCGAGATTTGATCCCGAAACCGGCAGGACGTCTTGGCCCCAGGAAGCGCGGCCCCCAGGAAGCCCGGGAGATGTGGCGTTGCCTGGGGGCAATGGAACGGCTGTCCGTGAAGGGGAAGATGAAAGCCATTCGAGCCCTCCTCATGGCCAAGGAGCGCCTGGAAGGGCATCACTACTGGGTCGTCGCTCGTCTTGGGGCGCGGCAGCTTTTCTATGGGCCGGACAACGCCGTTGTTCCTGCGGAACAGCTCGAGTCAGTATTGAGCCGGTTGTTTGACTTTGCGGGGGACAGGGGGGAAGGTGACCGTAACGTCTTGTTTGCTGTGGGGGCGTTGTGTCGTCTCTGCGGTGTGCGTGCTCTTGACGTTTCCAGTGGCGCCCGGAATCGGGCGCTGACGCTGCTGCGTGCCGGTGACGCGCCGGCGGAATGGCAGCGGCAGCTCGAGACCGTGACGGAGAACAGCGAGTCCTATCAGGCAGAAGTGATCGGGGATTCTCTTCCTCTCGGACTGACGCTTGTGGATCGCGAAGGGCTCACGACTTGATGGGTGTCTCCATTTTGCCCGTCGTGAGTGTCCTTTCTCATCGTAAGGAATAAGCCGTGAACGAATCTGCCGAGGGCAAGCGTTGCATCTGGATCATGGCTGGTGAGTCGTCCGGCGAGGCCTACGGGGCTCTGTTGGCCGAACGGCTGTGGGAACAGGATGCTGACTTGGTGATTCGCGGCATGGGTGCCACCGCCATGTCCGAAGCGGGAGTTGACATCATCGTCGATTCCTCGGATCTGGGGATCATCGGGTTGGTGGAGGTGCTGAAGCACTACCCCATGTTTCGGCGCATCTTCTGGGGCTTGGTCGAGCGCGCATCTCGGGAGCGTCCCGACGCTGTTGTTCTCATCGACTATCCCGGGTTCAACCTCCGCTTCGCCAAGCAACTCCACAAGCTCGGGATCACAGTGATCTACTACATCAGTCCCCAGGTGTGGGCCTGGGGGAAACGGCGTATCCCGGTTATCGCCGAAGTCGTCGACAAGATGCTGACGATTTTCCCATTCGAACCGGAGGCGTACGCGGGAACGGAGTTGGACGTGGAGTTTGTGGGCCACCCGTTGCTTGAGGTCCTGGCCCCGTACCGGGAGCGGGGTATCGAGCGGGAGGAGAGTACGGTACTTCTCCTCCCGGGCAGTCGCCGATCGGAAGTGGACCGGATGCTGCCCGTGTTTGTGGAAACCAGTGCGCGCCTCGCGCTTGAGCGTCCGGACCTCAATTTCGTGGTTGCCGTACCGACGGGGTCCGTTTCCGGTCACGTTCGCGGGCTCTTGGCTTCGCTGGTCCTGGCTGTACCGGATTGCCCCCATATTGGCCTTGTGGAGGGGGAGACGCGTGAGTGGCTGTGCCGTGCGTCCGTGGGGATAGCGGCCAGCGGGACCGTAACGGTTGAGGCGGCCATTCTGGGGCTTCCGCTGGTTGTGGCCTACAGGCTCAACGTTCTGACGTTTGCCTTGCTTCGGCGCCTCGTCAAGATCCCTTACTTCACGATGGTCAACTTGGTGGCCGAGGGTCTTGTATATCCTGAGTTTCTGCAGGGAGACGCGAATCCCGGAACGTTGAGCCGCGCGCTCGTGCAACTGCTTCCCGGTGAGCCCGAGCGGGTTGGGGCAGAGGAAGGAATGGCGTTGGCCGTCTCGCGTTTAGCCGGCAGGAGCGACGTCTGCAAACGGGCCGCCCAAGCCGTCATAGGCACGATGGAGGCGAAAGCCGAGGCTGATTGACGAGTTCGGCGGGAGACTGTTGGGGTTGCCTTACTCGCATCTGAAGCCAGACGAGGCGGGGGAGGCTGAACCGTTGCTTTTGGCTTCCTCCATGGTATCATATCGCGGTCCTTGTTCAGCTTGAGCAGGAAGCAGTTCTCTCCCCCGTCAGAGCGATTCGGCCGGGGCATTTCCAGGAGGCCACGACACAATGCGGGTTGCGCTCTGCGGTCGGAATCTCGGCGATCTCCGGGAGCTGTTGGCTCCTTTGCCTGTGACGTGTGTCGACGTGGATCCGGAACTGGTCATCTCCTATGGTGGCGACGGCGCCTTACTCGGTGCGGAGCGCGACTATCCGGGCGTCCCCAAGTGTCCGTTGCGCGATTCCCGTGCGAATCCGAAGTGTGCTGCTCATTCGGAGGAATCCGTGCTGCGTCAGCTTGTGGACGGGGGCTTGTCTGAGGAGCGGATTGCCCGGCTTGTGGGGGAGACTCAGGACGGCAAGTCGATCGTCGGCATCAACGACGTTTTGATCAACAAGCACACCATCTCCAGCGCGGTGCGCTACCGACTGTGGCTGGATGGCGAGCTCTATATGAACCAGATTGTCGGCGACGGGCTGGTGATCGCGACTCCGTTTGGCAGCACCGGATACTACCGGAGCATCACCCACAGTTTGTTCCGTGTGGGAATTGGGTTGGCCTTCAACAATTCCACTGAGCCGTTGGACCATTTGGTGATTGACCGAGGGAGTGTTGTGACCGTGGAGATCATCCGCGGGCCGGCCGTCATGCTCGCGGACAACGACCCCGTTCGCATCCCGCTGGTGGAAGGTGACCACGTCACTGTTCGCAAGAGCGAGCAGAGCACCCGTGTTCTGGGGCTGGATGTGTTTCGTTGCCCCGATTGCCTCCGCCTGCGTCAGGAATCCAGCTGAGAACCAGGAACGATTGCATGTTCGACACTGTGATATTGATCGATATCCTCGTTGTGGTCTGCGGTTACCTGTCGGGCAGCGTTCCCTGGAGCTTCCTCATCGGCAAGTCCCACGGCGTGGATCTGCGGCAGCACGGGAGCGGGAATCTTGGCGCGACAAACGTCCGCCGTGTGCTGGGTTTCCGCTGGGGGCTGACCTGTTTTCTTCTCGACTTCGCCAAAGGTCTGGTCCCGGTGCTCCTCGCGTTGGCCGTGGGCAGAGACAGAGGAACGGGTGGCGAGTTCCTGGTCGTGCTCACCGCCGCCGCTGCTGTCTGTGGGCACGTGTGGCCCTTTGCCATGGGTTTCAAAGGGGGGAAGGGGGTTGCGACAACGATTGGCGTCGTTCTGGCTCTCGCCCCGGTCCCGATTCTGGTTGCGGCCGTAACGTGGTTCGTGGTCTTCAAGACTTCGCGCATCGTGTCACTTGCGAGCCTGATCGCGGCGGCTGTACTCCCCATCAGTGGGCTGGTGTTGCGGTTCGCCGGAAACGGTGGGCCCTCCTCTGTTCGACTTGGGCTCCTGGTCGTGCTTGGTTCCTTGATCATCGTTCGGCATCGCAGCAACATTGGTCGACTGATCCGCGGTGAGGAGTATCAGTTCAAACAGACCGCTTCCACGTCAGAAGCTGAGGCCACCTCTGAGGATGTGAGTGCTGAGGCCTCACTGCCTGTGGATGAGAAGGAATGAACCCGCCGACGGCGGCTCGAGGGAGTTGTAGACCATGAGGGCAGCGGTACTGAGTGATGGGGGTTGGGGCACAGCGTTGGCTATCGTCCTGGCCGGAAACGGCCATGACGTCGTGCTCTGGGGGCGTAGCCCTGACCGTGTTCGCGCCCTTGGGGCGGCTCGTGAGAATGAGCGCTACCTGCCCGGTGTTCCGCTCCCCGATGCGCTTTCAGTCAGCGCCGATCTGTCAGAAGCTGTATATGGCGCGGAGTTGATCGTCCTGGCTCCACCGGCTCAGCATATGGGGGAGCTGCTGTGTCGTCTCCGAGACGAGGGAGAGGCACCCCCCGGGGCGGTCTATACCAGTGTCTCGAAGGGGATAGAGATCGGCTCGCTTAGGCGTATGAGTGAACTGACCGCAGCGATTCTGGGGGATGTGCCTTTCGCCGTCCTGTCGGGCCCAAGTCACGCTGAGGAGGTCTCGAGACGGACCCCGACTGCTGTTGTTTCCGCAGCGCTCGACGTTCCTACAGCCGATGCCGTTCAAGACGCGTTCATGAACGAGACGTTTCGAGTCTACACGACCGAGGATGTGCCGGGGGTGGAGCTGGCCGGTGCCCTCAAGAACGTCTATGCGCTGGCCGCAGGTGTGTGCGATGGGATGGCCTTCGGGGACAACACCAAAGCCGCTCTCATGACGCGAGGCATTGCTGAGATGGCTCGTTTGGGGCGTGCTCTCGGGGGGCGTCCTGAGACGTTTGCAGGGCTGAGCGGTGTTGGTGATCTCATCGTGACCTGCATGAGTCGACACAGCCGAAACCGCCATGTCGGGGAACAGCTCGGGAAGGGACGGCCGCTGGAGGATATTCGGCAGGCTATGGGCGGGAAGGTCGCAGAGGGTGTTGCGACCGCCAAGAGCGCTCACGATCTGGCTGCTCGAATCGGGGTGGAGACTCCCATCATCGACGAAATTCACGCGGCGCTCTACGAGGGACGCGACCCGCTGGAGGCGGTTCACGGCCTGATGACTCGCAGAGCGAGAGCGGAGGCGGAGTGATGACATCGTTCCCGACGTGCGTGAAGGCGCCTGGCAGAGCGTTGATTCCGTTGGCCGTCCTGTGCCTTCTGAACCCCGCTTTCCAGGGATGGCTTGCTGCTCAGGAAGCGCCTCAAGGGGGGGAGACGGCGGCAGTTGAAGTCGCCCCGCCTTCGGGATCTGGCGGTGCTCCTCATACGCCTGGGAAAGTAGGCAAGATCCCCAAGTTCGAGCGCTTACCTGACGGAGACATTCGTCTGGGGGGAGTGACCGTCCATCGGCAGAAACGGGAAATCTCGTTCCCTGCCAAGGTCAACCTGATGTCGGGGAAGCTTGACCTGATGATTTCTACCGGTGAGGGGCGTCTCTATGAGAGTCTGCTCCGGACCGACGTTCGCCCGCTTCATCTCCAGACGCTCATGTACCTGCTTCGGATCCGCAACGGTCCTCGGTTCAAGCAGGAGGATGGCCGCCAGGGAGACTTGGTCGATATCGAATTGGCCTACACGAATGCCGAGGGGGAGACGACGCGGGAACCCATCGAACAGTGGATGTGTGACGAGAGGACCGGCAAACCGATGACGCGTTACGGCTGGGTTTTCGTGGGTTCAGACATTCGCGACGGCATGTTCCTAGCTGAAGTTGAGGGGAATGTCGTGGTGACCTATTCCTGCGGGGCCACGGTCCTGGATATCCCCGATGAGGGGGGCAACAAAGCATGGACTTTCTACGTGAATCCGGAGAAGACTGAGCCTGGCAAGGATGCCGACGTGCGCGTCATCCTGATTCCGCGGGAGCCCCAGCCGTGAGCATGCTGCGTGTGAACGGCGGGAAGCCCTTGAGTGGACGGATCGCCGCGGTTGGCAACAAGAACGCGGTCTTGCCGATGATCGCGGCAGCGCTTCTGACCGACGAGGACGTCCGGCTGTCCAATGTGCCGAACATCGATGATGTTGGCGTCATGCTGGAGTTGGCTGCGGCCCTCGGGGTGAGCGTCGAACGGGATAGCGCCGGCCGGACCGTTTGCCTGCGGGCTGCGGCAGTGGGCCGCGGTGAACTTCCTCGCGACCTCTGCCGTGAGATCAGGGCCGGAATTCTCTTCGCAGCACCGTTGCTACACCGCTGTGGCGCTGCCATCATGTCCCCTCCGGGTGGCGATGTTATCGGGCGACGTCGGTTGGATTCGCATGTCTACGGTCTGGAGTGTCTCGGGGCGACCGTTGAGATGGAGGAGCGTTTCCGCTTCAGGGCCCCCGTGCGGATGTCCGGAGCTGATATCTTTCTCCCGGAGGCGAGTGTCACGGCGACGGCACAAGTGCTGATGGGGGCTGTGTTGAGCCGCGGGACAACCGTCATCCGGAACGCGGCCACTGAGCCGCACATCAGTGATCTTGCTCGCATGCTGGGGACGATGGGGGCACGCATCACCGGCGTGGACAGCAATGTGCTCCGGATTGAGGGGGTTGATCGATTGGGGGGATGCACACACCGAATCGTTTCTGACCACACCGAAGCGGGGAGTTTCCTTGCGTTGGCCGCCGCCACAGGTGGTTCGGTGGAGCTCACCGGGGTTGATCCGGAGCACTACCGTATGACGGAGCGCGTGCTTGCGCGCCTCGGCGTCGGGCTGGAGTATGGTGAGAGCAGTGTCCGCGTCCGGGAAAAATCCGGGCGCTGCGTCACCGGCGACCTCGGCAGTGGTATTCCGGTGATCGACGATGGTCCCTGGCCGCAGTTCCCCTCGGACCTGATGAGTGTGATGATTGTGCTGGCCACACAGGTTTCAGGAACGGTCCTGTTTTTCGAGAAGATGTATGAGAGCAGGATGTATTTTGTGGACCGCCTCGTGGCGATGGGGGCCAACGCGGTCATCTGTGATCCGCATCGCGTGGTCGTCTGTGGCCCGTCGCGGCTTCACGGCATCTCGCTGAGCAGCCCGGACATTCGTGCGGGCATGGCGTTGATCGGGGCGGCTCTGTGTGCAGATGGAGAGAGCACGATCAAGAACGTTGAGCTTGTGGATCGTGGATACGAGTGTATTGACGAGCGATTGAGGCTGCTTGGTGCGGAGGTCGAGCGTCTGGATGACTGACAGGTCCCCATGGCGGGAGGAATTGACCGATGAGACGTCTGACTGCACAGATCGGCATGGCTCTGTGCATGGCTCTTACAGGAGGCGATGCCTTGCAGGCAACACCGCTGGATGATTATGTCAAGAAGCCGGATCCCAACCACGGCTTCCGTGTGGTCCAGACGTTGCGGGGGGACGGGGGAACAGCCTATCTACTGACGTTTTTGTCGCAAGCCTGGCGGACGGGAGCCGAGGTGGACAGGATTCTCTGGCGCCATTGGCTCGAGGTATATGTGCCGGACGACACCAGGCACGACGCTGCGCTCCTGAGGATTGGCGGCGGCGTGAGCGGCGATGAACCGCCGAAGCTGCCGAATCGAGGGTTGGCCCGCCTGGCTCTTGAGACGAACTCGGTCACAGCCTTCTTGCACGATGTCCCGAACCAGCCACTGTGTTTCATGGGAGATCCCGACCTGAGCCCCCGGGTTGAAGATGAGATCCTTGCGTTCTCGTTTGCTCGGTTCATGGAGTCTGACGATCCGGCGTGGCTGGCCTTGCTGCCGATGGTCAAGAGCACAACCGGGGCGATGGATGCCATCACAACGTTCAGCGCGGGTCTTCCGGACCATCCTGCGAAGGTGGCTCGGTACGTTCTTCACGGGTATTCGAAGCGAGGTTGGACGACATGGCTCACGGCGGCTGTTGACTCACGGGTCGCGGGGGCGGCCCCGGCTGTGATTGAGATGCTGAATGTCAAAGCGTCCCTGCAGCATCAGTTCCGAGCCTATGGCCAGTATGCCGCAGCCGTCCATGATTACGTGGACAACGGACTGATGGACGTCTTGGAGAAACCTGAGTTCGCCGAAGTGGCCCGAATCATCGATCCCTTCTCCTATCGCGAGCGCCTGACCATGCCCAAGCTGATCTTGAACTCCGCTGGTGACGAGTTTTTCCTGCCCGATTCATGGCGCTTTTACTGGGATGAGCTCCCCGGGCTAAAGCACATGCGGACGCTCCCCAACACGCGGCATGGGCTGAATGCGAGCGCCGACGAGACGCTCCAGACGTTCTACGAGTGCATACTGACGGGCCGGAAGATGCCGCGTCTTGAGTGGCGAACGGAGGGTGCTGGTCGCATCGTGGTGACCACCACGGACATCCCCTTGAGCGTGGCAATGTGGTCGGCTCACAACCCGAAGGCGCGTGATTTCCGGCTTGAGTCGATAGGCGAGACCTGGCGGAGGAAGAAGCTGACATCGAAGGGCGGGGGTGTCTTTTCGGCAGAGCTATCCGAACCGGCAACCGGTTGGTCCGCTTTCCTGGTTGAGGTCGTGTTCCCGGACCCGAATCGGGCCGGGCGAACGGTCACCCTGACCAGCGGCGTCAGCGTTGTGCCGGATCGCCTGCCCTACGAGTTGCCGAAGTAGCCCGGCGTGGAGTTGACGGCTGAGACAGCAACGTGGCATACTGGAGGATTCACCGCATGTACATCGACATTCACACACATGTCTCCCTGCTGCCTGATGAGTCGCCGCGAGATGCCAGGACCAGCTTTCTCTCGCCTGAGCAGCTCATCGAGTTGTACGACCGCGTTGGGATCGACCGTGGTGTCCTCCTGCCGATCGTGAGCCCGGAGGGCAGCGATGTGATCCAGTCGACCTATGAGATCCTGGCGGCTTGTTGTCAACACCCCGATCGACTGATCCCGTTCTGCTGCATCGATCCACGGCAATCGGTCAACAGCCCGGATCACGATCTCTCGGCTGTGCTGAATGCGTACAAGGATGCGGGCTGCAAAGGGATTGGCGAGGTCACCGCGAATCTGTCCTTCGATGACCCGCGCGTCACGAACCTCTTTGACCATGCCGAACGGTGTGGTCTGCCGGTGACCTTCCATGTCGCCACGCGGGACGGCAATATCTACGGCCTTGTCGACGATCTGGGCCTACCGCGATTCGAGGCCCAGGCCGCGAGTCATCCTGACCTCGTCTTCCTGTGCCACTCCCAGACATTCTGGGCGCACATCAGTGCGGATGTGAGCCTTGAGAACTGGGGAGGGTATCCGCGCGGGCCAGTCATCGAGGGTGGACGGATTCCCGAGTTGATGCGTCGGTACGCGAATATTTGGGGAGACCTTTCCGCCGGCAGTGGGCACAATGCAGTCAGTCGAGACCCGGAGTTCGGATACGCCTTCCTGGATGAATTCCAAGACCGGTTGCTGTTCGGGACCGATGTCAACCAGGTTGAGCACGGCGACAGTGTTCTGACCTTGCTGAAGGACTTTCTCGAAGAGGGATTGGCCGCCGGCAGGATTGCCCAAACGGTCTTCGACAAGATCACACATGGCAACGCCCAGCGGTTGCTCGGTGTGTGACAAGTAGGGGGGTACGTTGCCTGAACCGAGCCGCGCACATCGTAAGCGGTTTCCCCCTCCCGAACCGAGCCGCGCACATCGTAAGCGGTTCTCCCCCTCCCGTTGGTCAGGGCTCTGCCGGATGGAGGGGGCGCAATTCGTGAGCGGTTTTCCCCCTCCCGTTGGTCAGGGCTCTGCCGGACGGAGGGGGCGCAATTCGTGAGCGGTTTCCCCCGCCCGAACCGAGCCGCGCACATCGTGAGCGGTTTTCCCCCTCCCGTTGGTCAGGGCTCTGCCGGAA
The DNA here is from genome assembly GCA_018676675.1 of Lentisphaerota bacterium. GTDB lineage: Bacteria > Verrucomicrobiota > Lentisphaeria > Oligosphaerales > JABHEG01 > JABHEG01. Next base: position 4,489 of record JABHEG010000382.1, on the reverse strand, counting down.
CCGAGCCGCGCACACCGTGAGCGGTCTTCCCTCTCCCGTTGGTCAGGGCTCTGTCGGGCGGAGGGCGGTCACTCCATCGCGAAGATCTCGTCCATGTCCGCACTGATCTGGGCGATCCCCGCCATCTGATCATCGCCTTCACCACGGAGCTCAGCGGTGATGGCATCATCGTACCCGACCTCACGCAGCGCGCTCATCACCGCTGCCCAGTCGATGCTTCCTGCAAGCAGCTGCACCCAGGCGTGTGTTCCGCCATCAAATCCCTTGATGTGGATTTTCTTGAGGCGCTTGCCAAGAGTCCGGATCCACTGTTGTGGGATTCCGTACGCGACGATGTTGCCGACGTCGAAGTAAGCGGCGAGGAATTCATCATCGAAACCGTCCACATAGTCCGCGAACTCGATGGGGCTGAGGAGGAACTTGTTCCAGACGTTTTCGACCGCCAGGCAGACGCCCTTCTCTTTCGCAAGTGGCAGGATTTCCTGCAGCGACGCGTAGGAGCGTTCCCAGGCGTCCTCGTAACTGACTTCGGCGTTCACGACAGCGGGGACGACCAGAACGGTGTCGGCCCCGAGCACGGCGGCTGACTCGATGGACTGGGCGATTCCGTCGAGTGACTTCTTGCGGACATCCGGGTCAGGGTCGGAGAGGGGACTGCCCCAATGGTCGCTGTTCATGATACTCGAAACAGCGACGCCGTTCTTTTCGGCACACTCGCGGTGCTGCTCCCGTTCGTCCGCGGTACGCAGTGTCGCCGGTTCCACCGAGGCGAAGCCCAGCTTTGCGGCGTTCGCATACTTCTCTTCGACACTCGAGCCAGGTACCAGTCCCAGGCAGATTCCTTTGTGCACGGTCATGTCCTCCTTGTGTGCGCTATCACGTGAACCAAATGATGAGCTTCTCTCGAATCGTGCGGGGCATCCGTTCGTGTGTATCCCGTCCAGCTTTACTGACTTCTGCGGAGTTCGCGGATCTTGGCCTTGTTGTCCTGATAGAGATCCCGGCGCTTTCTGAGAATCAGCTGATTGACGTCGTAGCGGGAAAGCTCCAGATAGTCGCCGAGGGCGAATATCGCTTCGCGCTCGGCTTTGTCCACGAAGCCGTCCGCCAACGCCATTTCGGCCATTTGGGCGAGCCAGGCATTTGCCTGGTCTGTCGTCTCGGGGATTGGGGCATCGAGCTCGCCCTCCGACATGGCGCTGATCAGTTGGTCGATCTGTTGCGCGGGGATGCCCCGTGACTCAGCGTATCCGTCTATCAGTGTGCGTTCCTTGCTGTCGACCTCATTGTCAGCCAGCATGACATGAACCATCCACGCTGCCAGCTCCAGGCCCCCCTGTTTGGCTGTGCCTCCAACAGTGGGAGGTGTACTCCCACCTGCAGCAGAAGCGATTTCCACTTGCTCCGAAAGGGCATCGCGGAGTTCCGAAATCTGTGGATCATAGAGTGGCCCTACGCGTTCAAGCACCCAGTCGGCGGCACCGTCGTTGAGCACCGTACCGCAGTACTCACAGGCATTGGCCGTGCTCGAGGCGACAGCGGCTCCACAGGTTGGGCAGTGAGCCGATGAGAGAGCCTTCTCCTGATCGCTCGTGACACCGTGTTTCCTGCGCAGGACGTAGATTTCGTCGAACAGTCTCGCTGCGCTCGTCTTCTTCGGGGGGGCACTTCCCTTCCGAACAGCATCAACACTGCTCCAACGGATCTCGAGGAGGGCGCGGTCCCCTGCGTCATCCAGGATGATGCCAAGCGTATCGACGCTTCCCACCGCACAGTCAACCGGAATGTGTCGTTCCTCGCTGACCCCCAGCTCCCAGCGTTCCGCGATGTCCGCACAGAACTCCTCGGTGGCCAGTTTCCTGATCGGGTCCGGCGTTCCGCCACGACGTGCCGCTATGCCTCGCCAGAACATGACGCTGACCCGGTCTTCGAGGCTTTGAGGAGAGAAGGCCGGATCAGCTTTGCGTAGCGCGTTGATCCCGGGCAGGTCTCGATCGTCATGGACGCGCCATTCACATGCCTGAGTGATTTCCGTCAATACCCAGTCGTACTCGCCACTGCGCACGAGGGCCCCGCAGGCTTCGCATTTCCCGGCTTCATTCAGCTTGAGCCCGGCCCCACAGTTCGGGCAGTTTCCCTCGATCAGTCCCCCTCCGGACAGCGTCTGGGCGCCGGGCCGGCGGAGGAACGACCAGTACTCGGTGAACGTCTCCGCCCTGCGGGAGCCTGATATGGCTTTGCCGGTCTCTCGGTCAACGGAGTAGTCGACGGCCCTGGCTCGGACCATGACCGTGACGGTGTCAAAGACCGGGTCAGACCGCACATCAGCGAGGTTGGTATCAAGGACCTCAATCCGGTCCATCTGGTTGCGGTAGCCGGCTTCCCTCTGTTCATCGAATTGCAGTGAGAAACGCTCGAAGACGCCGTCTGAAATGAACTGGCGAACCGGGACCATGTCTTGATTGCACCAGGCGTCCTGAATCTGCATGAAGGCAGACCTGACGCGCTCGAGGAGGCCCTCGGTTGTGAATGCCGGATCACGGGCCTTCAGCAGGGCGACATTCTGCCGTCGCTGGTCGTGTCCCTGCATCTGGCGGCCTCGCCGGATCACCGAGCTTTCGTGGTAGCCCTTGGCGGCGTTCCCGCTCTTGTAGAAGATGAACACGGCCAGCGGCCCCCCGATCACGAGCACGGGTATGCCAATCTTGGGGTAGTAGATACACAGGCGGACCAACTGGAAAACCAGCCAGATGAGGCCATCTCCTCCTCCTCCTCCTCCTCCTCCGCCGCCGCCTCCGCTGGAGCGTCCGCCTGAGTACCGTCCTCCGCCTCCAGCGCGGGCGAAAACGTCAGCGACCCCTACAACCAGGAAGAGAAGAACAAGGGGATTGATCAGGAGGAATGGGGTAAGAAGGCGATGGACGCGTTTCATACGCTCACTCTGGAGGCGGTGTCGGGTGCGTTCGTGGGCACTTCAATTGCGGGGAACCTGCCTGTAGAGCGGTTCAGGGCGTTGGCAGCGGCGGCGGCATGCTGCCGAACAGCCCAGCCAATTCCGGGACCTGGGCCGCGGCGGTCCAGCTCGCCATGCCTTGTTTCCAGACCAGAGTGTCAGTGGCTATGCGGCCTTGTTGGATCTGCTGTTGCAGAGCGGCAGGATCGAATGGGCCTGTTTGTTGTCCACCGACTGCCGCATACCATTGGGCTTGCTGAGGAAGGGGCGGGGGCATGGCGCCGGGTTGCTGGGGGGCCTGAGCGGCTCCCTGCATGGCCCCGCCCATCGTGTTGCCCATCCCAACGCCGGCAATGACGCCCATCATGTTGCCTCCGCCACCGGGGTTGTTCGCCATATCCTCGATCGCGTTGGCTGTCTGGAACTGCGTATAGGCGTTCAGGTTGCCCACCAGACCCATTTCCGACCGTTTGTCCAAGGCCTCCTCGACCTGCGGGGGTAGCGAGATGTTCTCGATGAGAAACTTGGTGAGAGTGACTCCATAGGGGTCGAAGTCAGCCTGGAGATTTGCACGAAGGGCATCCCCCAGTTCGTTGTAGTTGGCTGCCAGGTCAAGCATGGGGACCTTGGCCTCGCCCAGAGCATCGGCGAAGCGGCTCACCAGCATGTTGCGGAACTGGCCGGTGATCTCATCCGTTTGGTACAGCGAGTTCGTGCCGGCGATCTGTTTGATGAACGTTCCGGGGTCCGTCACCTGAATGCAGTACGACCCGAATGCACGGAGGCGAACCGGACCAAACTCGGGATCGCGCATCATGATCGGGTTCTGCGTTCCCCATTTCAGGTCCGTGAACTGACGCGTTGTGACGTAGAACACGTCGCACTTGAACGGGGCATCGAACGCGTATTTCCAGCTGGCAAGCGTGGTCAGGATAGGCAGGTTGCTGGTTTCCAGCACATGGCGGCCGGGGTCGAACACATCGCCGAGCTCGCCTTCATTCATGAACACAGCGGCCTGGCTCTCCCGAACGATAAGCTGGGCGCCGTTCTTGATCTCGTCATCCGTCCGCGGGAATTTCCATACAAGTGTATCGCTACTGTCGTCGGTCCACTCGATAACGTCGATGAACTGAGATCGTATCTTGTCGAAGAGCCCCATGAGATCGCCTCCTTTGAGCACACGCGTGCTGACATACCGGTGGGATGGACTGTAGAGAATTTGCCGTTCCCCGTGGCTGCTGTCAAGGGCTCAGGCTTGGATGATACACTTGAGACGATGGCCCGTGTCCCAGCCTTCAGCCGTCTCCTTGAGTGCCCCTTTTGAGCTTGATTTCCGGTGTGCAGCGGCGATATTGATGGCCCAAGAGCCCCGGTAGCTCAGTAGGATAGAGCAACGGTTTCCTAAACCGTAGGTCGTGAGTTCGAATCTCGCCCGGGGTACCATCCTTTCTCTCTTGTTTCCAGTATGTTGCAACACAATAGTCCCTCCCTGTCACCTCTGGTCACTCCCTGGCATTTCTGGGCTTTTTGCCCTTT
>JABHEG010000381.1 GCA_018676675.1 Lentisphaerota bacterium | reverse complement strand
TGTGTGGTGGAGGTCCGCACTCTTCCCTCAACAGCTCAAGTAGTCAAGAAAACAGGGAAACAGGTTTGTCTGGACAGAACCGAACTGAATAGCAGGAAGATCAAGCACGGTTCTGTCTCAAGGACTTTTGACAGAACCATGTCGAGGAGAAGGAGGAAGAGGTCGTCTACACGCCCCCCAAAGAGCGGAAGTTCTTCCTGTTCAGGGTGACGGCTATCGGACCGGTCCCCTGGCACGGGAGGACTCAACCATGACGTACCTTCTCCGAAAACTCGTCTCCGTCCTAGTGTTGCTCCTGGTTCTCAGCATCATTTTCTACTTCTTTTTCTTGCGTCCCAGGTTCCAGAAGGCCGAGGACGCCCATCGCACCGTCGAGGGGCTGGACAACGCTGTGGCCGGGATGCAATCGACCCTGAACTCATTGCGGGTGGTGCCGGAAGAGGAGGTCCGCCTCTGGAAAGCGATCGATCATCGCCTGGCTGCGACCTTCTGTAGCGGCAATGACTTGGCGTCCGTCGTCGCGGGGTTGTCTGACGTTGCCGAGAAAGCCGGAGCCAGCCTCGTATCCGTCACGTTCCAGGAGCCGGGCACGGGTGCCGATAGCTCGGCAGCCTCCACACCTTCGACTCCGACGCGGAGCAATCTCCTAAGTGCTCCCGGCCCGCAAGCGAGGTCTGCCGGCAGCACTACTCGTCAACCACCGGCTTCGTCCCGGGGCACGGCCAAGGCTGCGTCTCGTCCTCGCCCTCGTCCCGTTCCGCGGAAGTCATCGGCTGCTCCCCCTCCCTCAGCAAGAGGGACAGGGCCGAGGCCAGTCAAAGGCACTGCAAAAGGCACCGAGGTCGCCCCCAATGCGTTCCGTGCAGGGGCAGTTACCGGTGTCTATCATCCGGCAACGCTGCAACTCACGGGCGACTATGCATCGTGGACTCGTTTTCTGAGCGGCTGTTCGAAGGCCTACTCCCCCATTCTCATCGATCATGTCGAAGGGGCACCCGGAGCCGAGGTCCATGAGATGACGGTTTCCATACGAATACCTGCCATCGCGAGCAGTGGCAAAGGAGCTGCAGAAGTTGGTGGCGCCGCTTCCGAGCCTCCCGCATTTTCGGTTTCGCCGGCAGCGGGGCGCTTATACCATCTCGACCGCCTGCGGGATCCTCTTCCGGCGGGTATCGTCCCTACGGGGGGAGATCCGTTCCCCGCGGTCAGGGTCGCCGCTCCGACGATCGTCCCCAGCAGGTTCCGTGTTTCGGCCATCCTCGAGCGCAACGGAGAGTACGTGGCTGTTGTTAACGGCAACATCGTCTCCGTTGGGGATGATGTCGGCGGAGTGACCGTACTGAAAATCACTCATGAGACCGTCATTTTCAGTCGAGGCGAGTAGTCACATGATGCGGCTGAACAGGGATCCACTGTCCCCGAGCTTGTTCGGCGAGGCACCAACCATAGGACATGAGCGACACACCATGGGCATACGAAAACTGAACGAGATTCTGCTTGGCTGTCTCCTCCTAACCATCATCGGCTATGGCTGCCAGCGCCGCCCGGTGACCATTATTGGTGAGGACGAGCTTCGCCGCGAAAGGGAACTTCGCAGTGAGGAGGCCCGTCGTCTGCGGCCCCAGCCGGTGAATATGATGGCGGCCTTTGAGCCTGTAATCGAGGACGACACGCTGGCCGAACTTGTTCCTACGGAAGCCCTGGTTATCAAGACCCTGCAGGTCGATGACGGCCGGCTTGACAAGAAAGGGCTCTATTCCGTCAAAATGCGGAATGGGAACATCCGAGACCTTCTGCTGGCCATTGGGCGTGAATCCCCCTATAACTTTGTCATCGCTCCGGAGGCGTCGGGGGGAATCACCATCGACATAACGGACGCTCCCCTTGAGAAGCTCCTCCAGGCCATCCTTCGGCAAACGGACCTCACCTATCGCATTGAGGACGACATTATTTGGGTTCAGCCCCCGCACCGGGAAGCGGAGCTGTTCACGCTCAACTACATCATCACCGAGCGGCATGGCAGCCGGAGCATCGGGGGCAGCTCCAATATCGGCGGCGGCGACGGTGGTGGCGGCGGTGGTGGCGGCGGTGGTGGCGGCGATGGTGGCGGTGGCGGCGATGGTGGCGGCACGGATTCTGTTGGTGGCTCCGAGCAGATGTCGGTGTTTGACGACCTTGACACGTCCCTGTCCATGTTTCTGTCTGATGTGGGGGAGATTGAGGTCGAGCGGCACACCGGCCTGATCACAGTCATCGACTACAAGGTCAACATTCGGAGGATCAGTCAGTACCTCGACAAACTCCAGGAACTGTTGTATCGGCAGGTTGAGATCGAGGTTAAGCTGGTTGAGATCAGTATTGACAAAGAGATGGAGATGGGGGTTGACTGGGAGCTCATGCTTGCCAATGCTCAGGTCACGGTCACGAGCCGTACGGGAGATGAAGTCCTGAACGCGGTTTTCCAGAAGGATCGCGTCAAGTCGGTTCTCCGGGCCCTGAGTGAACGTCATCAGGTCGCAGTGAAGTCGAGCCCCCGGGTCACAGCGATGAACAATCAACCGGCGATGATCGTTTTGGGTGAGGAGGAAGTCTACTTTGAGTTGGAGGAGGATATCGATCCCGATACTGGGAATGTCACTCGTCAGCGAACTCAGCCCTTGTCGATAAATGTCGGCGTTTCCCTGAGCGTTGTCCCTCACATTGATGAGCGGGGCATCATCACGATGAACATCCATCCGGTCGTTACAGAGAGGATTGGGGAAGAGGTGGGCCCCGACGGGAACCGTGTGCCTGAGCTGACCGTGCGAGAGGTCGACACCGTGGCCCGTATGCGTGACGGGGAGACGATGATGATTGCCGGATTGACGCTGGAGCGCAAAGGCCGCGGCTTTACGGGCGTCCCCTACCTCAGCCGTTTGCCGTACTTGGGGCGCCTTCTCCGGACCGATCGCACAGAAGGCCGGAAAATGGAGCTCGTGATCTTTATCACGCCGAGAATTTTGGAGCTCTAACCGAAGAAAAGTGGTGAGTTCATGACGACCGTTCGCGAGGACGACTACATCCATTTTTACGGTCTGACCGAGGCCCCCTTTGCTCTGACCCCTGACCCGCACTTCCTTTTCCCGACAGAGGCGAATCAGAAGGCGTTACAGGGCATTTACTCCTGCGTTCGGCGCGGGGAGGGGTACGCGGTTCTGACCGGTGACATCGGCACGGGGAAGACGCTTATCTGCAGGGCCCTTCTGGAGCTCTTCGAGCGAGATAAGATAGAGACGGCCCTGCTGGTCAATCCCTTCATCAGTGAGGAGGAACTTGTCCGCGCTCTGCTGAATGATTTTGGGGTCAGCTTGTCGGATGTCGCTCCCGGGGAAGAGACGAGTGGCAGCCGGGCCGAAGTGCAACGCATGATGGACGCATTCACCGATTTCCTCACGGAGCGCTCCGAGAATGGCGTACGGTGTGTTGCCATTGTGGATGAGTCGCAGAATCTCCCCATTTCGGCCCTCGAGCAGCTGCGCATCATGGGCAACCTGGAGACCAACAAGGAGAAGTTGCTGCAGATTGTCCTTGTGGGGCAGAATGAGTTCCTGGACGCTCTCAAGCACAGTCGCCTGATGCAGTTGGTTCAGCGCATCTCGAACTGGTACCGTCTTGGCCCGATGCCGCGCAGCATTGTCGGCGATTACTTCCGAGGCTCTTGCAAAACCCCCATCGGCGTGGTTCTACACCGCGCCTTCGATGGACCAACTATACGTGCAGTGAAGCTCCTTGTCACGCCCCCCCCTTTTTTTTTGCAGGAAAAGCATGGAACAACCTCTTCCGCAACTA
>JABHEG010000125.1 GCA_018676675.1 Lentisphaerota bacterium | reverse complement strand
TGTGTGGTGGAGGTCCGCACTCTTCCCTCAACAGCTCAAGTAGTCAAGAAAACAGGGAAACAGGTTTGTCTGGACAGAACCGAACTGAATAGCAGGAAGATCAAGCACGGTTCTGTCTCAAGGACTTTTGACAGAACCCCTGTCGACCAAAGGAGCAAATCATGACAACGCGCCGCCTCTTCGCTCTGTTCGGTCTGGTTTCGCTATGGAGTCTTGTCAGCTGTGCCGACGCCCCGGAGAACATCCATGCCTGGGCGGACCGAGAGGGACACGTGCATGTCCGCTGGACGACCAAGGCCCCAGCCAAGGGACATGTGCAGTGGGGAACACGTTCGCACCTGCTCGACCGCGTCGTCCAGGAAGACTCGTCCTGCCTGCGCGGGACCACCAACAACCGGGACTCGGGGGAAGGCTGGGCGAACAACCATCGGGCAGACTTCCAGGGAACAGGTCAGTGGCCTGTGTTCGCCAGGATCCGAGGCACGACACGCGATGGCAACCCACTCGAAGGCGACACGATCACCGTCCCAGCCCCGGCCCAAGGCATGGTCACCGGAGACGGCGGGGAGATCCTCATTATGGTCGACGCCGGTGATTGGCCACTTCAGTCGATGCCACTGACGTTTGGCGTCCCATTCCCCCCGGGAACGCTCGACAGAGCATCGCAGGTCCAGGCCACCGGGACAGACGGTGCGTATCCAACACAAGCACGAGCTGTGACCCGTTGGCACCGAGATGGCAGTGTCAAGTGGCTTCGAGTGGACACAATCGTTGCCAGAACCGAGAAGACGCTCGTTCTGAAGTACGGGCCATCCGTGTCCACTCTCACACCGCGTGCCACAAAGTGGACCGGCCTGGCATACTCCCCGAGCATCACCGTGACCGATGCGGAAGGACAGCAGTTTTCCTTCGCCCTCAGCAAACGCCCTGACACAGAAGAGCTGGGCGCCGTCAAGGCCGTGACCAAGTTCAGTGGGCCGCTCAAAGACGATGAAGGTCGTGCCTTTGGGCAGGCGATCGTGCGCATGCATGCTTGGCAGGGCCTGCCCGTTACCCGACTGGATGTGACGCTCGAAAACGATGCTGTCCAGCAGGAGATGACGACCATCAGAAGCGCAGAGCTGAACCTGGCTTGGCCCGAGCAGAGCGTTCGGGTCGGCCGCACCGGACATGCAGTCGAGCTCAAATCAGGAGACGGGCTCCTTCAGCGCGAAGACTTCGAGTGGAAGACAACCACGTCTGCCCAGCGCGGCAAACGCATCGATGGCATCTGCCGCCCCGCCGCCGGTCCCGCCATCATCCTGCGCCACTTCTGGGAGCAATGGCCCAGCTCCATCGAGCTGCAGGACGGTCAACTCACGGTCGGCCTGTGCCCCACCCTCCCGAGCGCCCAGTACGAGGGACGAAACGACGAAGACATGTTCTACTACCACATCCGGGACGGGCTTCACACCTTCCGGCAGGGCTGGTCAAAAACGTGGGAGCTTTGGCAGGGGCCAACGGAAGCGGCGGACGCACTCGCCGGCGCCATACCCGTGGCGTGCGTCGCCCCCGAGTGGCTTGAGACAAGCGACGCTTTCGGCCTGATGGCAGTCGGCGTGCGGGATCAGTTCCCCGGGTACGATGAAACGCTCGCGGACGCAATCGACGGATACGCGGACGGACGAGACCGCCGACGCGAGTACGGGATGATGAACTTCGGCGATTGGTACGGGGAACGACGCTGGAACTGGGGGAATCTCGAGTACGACCTCGGTCACGGATTCCTCATGCAATACGCCCGAACCGGGCACCCTACCTTCCGTCGCCACGCCGATGAGATTCTCCGCCACCAGCGCGATGTGGACACACGCCATTACGCCCGTGATCCCCGACGCATTGGCCAACAGTGGATCCACAGCATGGGCCACACAGCCGGCTACTACCCCGACACCTACAAGGACATGAAGAGCTACGCGGGTCGGGGCTGGAGCGACAACCGTGGCCACATCTGGGCCCAGGGGATGTTCGAACACTACTTGCTTGGGGGCGACACTCGCTCTTGGGAAACAGCTCTCCTCATCGCCGACTGGGCAGCAGGCCCACAAACGACCAATTTCCGGTTCGGCAATGCCCGGGAGCCGGGCTGGATGACGAAGCTGGTCATGAGCGCCTACGCCAGCACTGAGGATCCCTTCTACCTTAACGCAGCGACCCTCATGCTCGACGCAACGCATGCGCAATCCCTGGCAACCGATGACCACGGGTTCTACTACCACATCTTGCCTAAAGGCCACTGCAACTGTGTGAAAGACCACAAGCACTACGGGGAAGCCGGTTTCATGCTTGGCGTCCTTATGACGGGAATGAAGATGTACTACGATGTCACCGGTAGCGAAACCGTGGCCGACGACATCGCGAAGACGGCTCGCTTTGTCGTGGATACCATGTGGGAGCCCCTGGACTGTGGCTTCCGCTACACATCCTGCCCAGAGACAAGCGCCTCAGGAGGCAGCAGCTGGATCATGATGGAGGGATTGGCATTTGGGGCTCGACACGCGGGCGATAAAGCCCTGGCGGACACCTGCCGCGAAGCCATGGTGGGAGCATGGCGCTCACTGCCCCGCTCCGGCAAAAGCGCTGGCTACGTGCTCTGCAATGCACCGCGGGCACTGCAACAGGTGGCCCAACTCCCGGGAAAGGACTTCCGTGAGTACCGCAACGAACAGGAGCGGATCCTCAGCAGCCCCGCCCGACGGGATTTGCCGACGCGCGTCCCAAATCCCGATTTCGAGGAAAACATACGAGGCTGGCCGACCCGCGGGTGGACGGTAGAGCGGACAACCAAGGTCCGCCATGGCGGAACGGCATCGCTACGCATTTCAGGGGAGAAGAGCGGTCAGAACGAATACCTGAACACGCGTTACGACAGCACTGGCTCCCCACTCGAAATCACCTGGCTCGAGCCTGGACAAGCGTATGTCCTCACGGCTTGGCTCCGCATAGACCAAATCACCCCTGGCACCCCGGCTCCCGAACTCCGTTTAGCCTACCGGGACGCCTCCGGGTCACGAACATCCGAGAAAACCACAGCCTATGACCTGAGTCGTCCAGGCACATGGCAACAACTCTCCGGCACGATGAAGGTTCCTGAATGGAACACCCGGAATTACATCGCCCTGAACACGAACACCCGAAAGACCGTCGATGTGGACATGTACCTCGACGATGTGCACCTGACCCCCGTCGATGCGGTGGCCTCCAACACGCCCTCACTGATCCGGCTCGACCCGAATCAGGCATCCCTCAGTGGTGGTGCGAAGACCGAGACAGTTCCTGAGTTCAGAGGGCAACTCGGAGTGACGGGCCCGGGAACGGCAGTATGGCGCATTGACAGCACGTGCACGGGCGACCACATGCTCTGGCTGCAGATCGCTCAGGAGACCGAGGTGGGGAGCATCTCTTTCGGGGAAGCGGTGCTGGCTCGGAGTGTCATTGCCAGGGAACCGGAGTGGATCGAGGTCGGTGCGGTCAGCATCCCAAAGGCCGCTTGCGAACTCCGTCTGGAAGGGATCTCGCAGGGCGGGCGCGTGGGGCGACTGGTTCTCACCAACGTGCGCTGAACAGGTCCCTCGCTCCGCCGTTTGGAGCAACTGCGTCCTCGTGGTCACAAGATCGGTTCACGATCAGACACAGGGCAGGACGAAACAGACAAGCCAGCGACGGAACAGAGAGGCCCGTACCATGGAACAAGGCGCGTATTGCAGGGCATCCATCGATTCCGCCGACACCCCCGAAAGCAATGCCCGGTTGGGCGACTCTTACCTGGAAAAGGGACTCACGGGAATGGCTCGAGCCGATGGCTGGTTCGACGCCCACTGGGGTGCCGCTGTCCTCGCAGGTTGCTACCTGTGCCGGGAGAACCAACTCGACCACCGGACGGTCGACGGCATCAAAAGCCAGTTGGACGTGGTCCTCGAGCGACGCGCTGCGCAGTTTGCTTCCCTGCCGGAAGAACCGGCGGATGAGGGCCTGATCGAGGATGTCCCCAAGGCACTGCTCCCGGCCATGGAAGGCGGTCTGCGTGCCCATGGCCACGCTGTGATTTTCGCTGCCCTGTCCGTGAAATCCCTTCGTGATGTTCCGCACATGGCTCAACCGGCTCTCATCCGAGGCCTCTGCCGTCTCAGCCACCAAATATCGCGAATCCCCCCGCGAGAGGCCGCCGTCCCGCCCGCCCCCTATCCTGACACCCAAGCGATGGTCGATGCAGCTTTTGACGGGATCGCACGATTCGGCGCCCTGCTGGGCCATCCCGCAGTGCGCCGCCCGAACTTCACTCACATGCTGACGCATACGGAGGCCCTGTTGACTCTGGAATTGCTGGGGTATCCCGACGTGACCAGAGCAGGCTACACGGCCCAACGCGTCCATATTGACGCTCCAGTTCCCCAAGTCGACAGCTCATGCGAGACGAGCACAGAACACGCAAACCTGGAAACCGTCATGGATCGAGCCTATTGGGACGACAAGACAAACCAAGGCTGGTGGCAACGTGGGTTCAGCGTGGAGGACAATCCCAACGGCGATTGGGTCGCATCCGGGCATCTTTTCAAGGTTCTTTACAGCTACCACCGCTTGGTCAGCTACGTCACTGACAGGAAGAAGGTCGAGCTATGCAGCAAGATCCTTCTGGAGCGATACCTGAACCCCGATGTACAGGGCGGCTGACATGCGGACGTGGGCATGGTGCCCCGACAGCGCATGCTGGCGCGCCCCCCAAGAAGACCACCCGCTGCCTACTGAAACTCGACTTCCAGATCGTCCAGAAAAATCGTGAACTCGCTGCCGTCCGGCCCTGCGTTCGGCGTCAACTCAAGCACGAGTTCGAGCGGCGGAGTGTCCTGGACGCGATTTCGGTCACCGTTGGCGATGTTCACCGGGGGAGTCTCCGCCAAATCCCACTCAATCTGGCGCCAGCCGGCCCAGTCAAGGGAGACTGGGGGACCATAGAAGCACTCTCCTGAGCGATCCCGGACGCGCGGCACGCAACGTGCTCCTGTCCCGCCCGCGTACAGCCAGAACCGCAGAGCCCGTACGGGCTTCCGGTATCCCATCTTCAGAGAAAAGAGCTTGATGAGCCACCGCTTCCGCTCTGAAGGAGGGAACACGACGTGAAGCTTGGCAGAACGCGTCCCACCGTGGGCCTGTTCCTCGGATAGCTCAGACGTCCCTACCACGGCTTCCCCAGCTTTGCTCTTGACCGGTACCGGGTAGACTCGCGACCAGGGATTCACCTCCTCAAAGTCATACACCATAGAGGCATCTGGATCCCCAACGCTCCCGTCGGCCGCCCACGGATTCGTGAGGTCGACGCCGCCTAGCGAAGCGCAGAAATCAGGCGTGACTCCGGGAGCAATCTCCCGACTCCCGCGCGTAACCCGAGGCCCAAGGACGGTGAATGCCCCGGGGAAGGAGAAAATAGCCGGACCGCTAACAGAGTTGGCGTCCTGGACGGAAGCACTGCAATAGGCACCGAATGCGTCTGCCCCATCGTGAGCGGTGCCCTGCCACTCAACCGTCGCAGCCCCATAGAGATTGCGGTCCAGCACCACAGTGGCGGAACTGCAGGTCAGCTCTTTCCCCGTGCACTCCGTGACTAGGGAATCATGCATATGCAGCTCAGCACCGGAGGCCACGACAACGCCCTCCCGAGCCCCCATGAACGCACAGTGCGAGACGACGACCCTCGATGCCGCATTGACGCGCAACCCGGCTCGCCCGCCGATGGCCACAACGTTCTTCAGAAAGGCAAAGCCCGTACACAGCGGACTGTCATCGGGGTAGCCGAGGTGACGGGCGGGGTTGGCGCCCACCTGGACCTGGCACTGAGCGTTGTTGCGGGACACCACATCCACAAGACGGTGATACCCACCGTACAGGTCAATTCCGTGGATTCGGTTATCCTCCACAAGCAGTCCGTTATAGATGCCGCGCCCAGCATTCACATCCTGGATCCCGTACGTATTGTGGTGGAAGTGTCCGCCCTGCACGACGGCCCCAACATCCTCGTGTATCGAGAACCCGTCATCGCCATTGTGACGTCCCACGATGTTCTCGAAGACGAGCCCGCGGCAGGAACCGTGCATGTTGAAACCATCGTTGGAGAAGAACTCGCAGGTGAGATCCCGAATGGTCACGTAGCAGCAACCGCTCATCGCGACCCCTGCAGAGAGTTGGGTCGCTTCCATCTGGTAATCGGCGATGGTCCTGCCTTCCTCCGGCAGGAAATAGGCCCCCTTCTTCGTCCACAGGTGAGTACCTGGGGTCACGTCACCAACTTGCTTCGCCCGCGCCACGGCCTGACCTGCGGAGACGAGGTAGGGCCGATTGGCCCCGACTCGCGGGAAAGGGTAGAAGAGCACGCCGTCATCCCCGGTCTCCCACGCATCAACAGGAACGGGACGCAGCCCCGTAAGGACAGCACCGTTGCCCTCGATGACGATCGGCTTCCCCGGCAATCCGGACCGCCGGCCAATCGGCAGGTTTTCCCGGTACGCCGTTCCCGTCGCGGCCAGGATGAGACAATCCCCCGGTCTGAGTTCCTTAACGCCCCGGTTCAGGGAAGCGAACGCACCCGTCGGTGTTGTACCGTCGTTGGTATCGTCACCAGCCACGTTGTTCACATGGTACGTCGCAGCGAAAACAGGCTGCATGACGAATACCAGGGCCGTTACCGCGATCCGACCGACTGCGCTCATTTCTTCTCCTTCGCGTTAGTTACCTCGACAGTGAATGCCACGCGCTTCAGCGGCTTCACCGCGCTCTCCCAGGAACGTCTGTAGTGCAGCTCAATCTTGACCGTTCCCGGGGATTTCGCAAGCAGGAAGCACGTAAAGCGCCCTCCGCCTCCGACCAAGGGCCGCTTCCGGTGATCTGCCTGGTAAGTAAGGTCGCCATCCCGGACAACGGCCTTCCCCTCAATGCGGGTCAGGTCCCACCGGTATCCCGTCGTTGCATTTCCCGCCAACTGAACGGCAAGCCGCTGTCCGACGATCAGCGCTACTGTCTTCCCGTGGACCGACTCATCAACCGTGAGCGGTGCCTGGGAAGAAGCACCGGGGGCAGGCTTACCGGAAGCCAGGTCAGCCCGACAGTGCACGCATTGACGAAGTCGGCCCGAGCACGCTTTGCAGAGCTTATGCCCTCCACTGCTCGAGCCCTTTCCACATTCAGCGCACGTGCCCACACTCGTGATGAACATCATGCCGCGACATCGCGCGCAGAGACCTCGCGGGTCCCCGCTCGCAGAACTGGAAGCCGCAACCGCAGCAGCCAGGAAACTCATCCTGAGAAATGACATATCAGTACCTCCAAATCTGTAGTCGCCCGTTCGCCCCTCCCTCCTTTGACGCCAGTCGCCGACCGAGCATTCATTGGTACGGCGGCCCCCGGCCGCCAAAGTGGGTTGCCGCCCGGGGCCGTGCGGCGTACCAGCAGAAGATGCCGCCGGGGGGATTGTCTTGTACGGCGGATGGCCCCCAGCCGCCATCCTGGATACCAGGCGAAGAAGCAGCCCGGGGGCCTACTGCCGTTCCGCAGAAGCAGACCTCAGTCCTCAACCGCCCCGAAACGCGCCCTGAACGTCCTGATCTGGTATGGATCCAGCTCAAACTCAAAGGTGTGCTCGTCAGACTCGATGGGATCTCCTCGCTCCTCCACCAAGTTGCACGCCTCAACGGACGCAACGGGCAGCGGGGTGGTCAACGTCACCCGTCCTCTGCCTCCCTGGGACTCGTAGAAGCGAAGGATCATCCCATCGCCATCATCTGCCGGTTTGACCGTTTCCAGAACCGCTCCGCGTCCCTCGACGGAGAACACCCCTTGAGTGAGTTGCACCAGAGCCGGCCCGTTCCCGTTCCCGGAGACAACCTGCATCGGCACGTTGAACTCGGCCGCGCGCCGAACCGTTCCGGCGGCACCCCACGTTCCCTGGTGCGGATAGATCGAGTAAGCAAATGTGTGCTCCCCCAAATCCGCCTGTGGATCGGGGTATTCAGGCCCTCGCAGCAATGTCAGACGAAGGGTGTTTCCGTATACATCATGGCCATAGCGCCCGTCATTCAACAGACTCACCCCGTAACCGTCTTCCGACACGTCGACCCAGCGCTGTGCTGCCACCTCAAATTTCTGCTGTTCCCAGCTGGTGTTCCGGGTGGTGGGGCGATCGATTGCCCCGAACTGCACTTCGTATGTCGCCCGCGCACTGCGGACACAGATGGGAAACGCCGCCTTCAGAAGCACGTGCCGCTCCTGCCAGTCAATCCAGACGCGGATGTCGATCCGGGGAGTCTGACGGTAAAGCGTGATGGTCTGTCTGTAACGGCTGCTCCGGAACCGTCCTTCGATCAACACGGAGGCCATCACCGGACCGGCACACAGAACACGTATCGCGGGAGAGGCGTCGTTCTCATAGCGACGGGTCTCGAACGACTCATGGATGTTCCAGGCAGACTCACGCTCGGGGCCGTCCTGGAAGAACTGCCAGTCATTCGCCCGCAAGCCCTCCGGCACAAGGGCGCGGTTCTCCCGTTTGTCCAAGATCTGTTCGATCGTGCCGTCAGGACCAAGATCAACTCTGAACAGGGCATTCTCCAGACAAGACTCGGATGCGCGGGGGGCCACGCTGTCAGCGTCCCAACTGCCGGGCTCAAGCTCGAACGGCAGCACACCAAAGGCGGGCACTTCTTCCGGTTCAAGGACGCAGCGCACCCCTTCAGTGCCTCGATCGAGGATCTGCAAAAGAGCTGTGCCGCCACCGGGGAAGCGAGCAAGCAGATCCCCCGACACGTCCGTTGGCAGGGAAATCTCGACTGGGTCCGTTCTGTTCCAGGAGAGGCTGTTGCAGATGCAGTAGGGCCCACCCGATTCGCCTGCCAAAGCACGCAGGGCAGCATCACGAACCGCTTGGGCAGATGCCCGTGCTTCTGCGTAGTCACACGGGGCGTCATCGTACACCTCATGCACTGAGCTCCCGGGGAGAATATCGTGGAATTGCTGGAGCAGCACCCGGTCCCACGCGCCCCTCAGCGGTCCACAGTCCACAGTCTTCCCCAGGGCAGTCGCAATCGCAGCCCAAACTTCAGCGTCGCGGAGATCGCATTCCGCACGGCGGTTCGCGACTTTGGTTCGGGACTGGCTGGTGAGGGTCCCTCTGTGCGTCTCCAAGTACAATTCGCCATCCCAGACAGGGAGTTTCCCAGCGTCGGCTTCAGCTCCCGCAAAGAACTCCTCCTCACCGCCATGGCGCACGCCAGGGAGCCCCGGGAATCCCTGTGCTCGCCGGGAGAACTCAAGCATCTCGGCCGTCACCCCGCCTCCGCCATCTCCATAGCCGAACGGCAGAAGCACTTCCGGATGTTCACACTTCTGATTGTAGCCTTCCCAGGCCATGGTGAGCTGTTCGGGGTTGGGATAGCCATTGTAGTAGCTCTTCAGTTTCGGGATGTGAGCGATGACATCTGAACCGTCGATCCCACGCCAGCGGAAGAGGTGGTAGGGGAATGGGTTAGTGGCCTGCCAATGCAGCTTGCAGGTCATGAAGTAGCGGAGTCCGCAGCCGGCCAGGATCTGGGGCAGGTTCCCGGGGTAACCGAACACGTCCGGCAACCAGCAGCTCAGCGGACGCGTCCCAAACTCCTCGCGGTAGAACCTGAGGCCGTGCAGGAACTGCCGAACAAGCGATTCCCCGGACGGCACGTTGCAGTCGCTCTCGACCCACATTGCGCCAGTCGTGTGCCAACGTCCTTCCGCCACTCTCCCGCGAATCTGTTCGTACAGCTCAGGGTAGTGCTCCTTGGTGAACGCGAAAAGCTGGGCCTGGCTACAGGAAAAATGGAACTCGGGATAGAGCTCCATAAGCCGAACAGCGGTCGCGAATGTCCGGCTGCATTTCCGTACAGTCTCGCGGATGGGCCAGAGGTAGGCCGTATCGATGTGGGTGTGCCCGGCCAGATAGACGTGTCCTCCTTCCGGATCCGCAGCGATCTCAGAGAGGCGCTCAGCCATGAGTTCCCGAGCTCGTTTGGCATCCTCTCGGAGAACGGTCGTCTCAACTCCAAGATCAATCTGATGGAACACCTCATCCAGCACCGCGTCGAGCCGCTGACCACGGTAGGAGTCGGATGTGTTCATGGCAGCCTGCCAGAGGAACTGGAGGTCCAGGATCAACCCCTGAATGTCTGGATCCACCTCCAGGATTCGGCCGCCGGAGAAGCTGGCTGTGCTGCCTTTCAGCTCGGGTTGACAGTACGCCCGGAGTTGGGCCATCCCTTCGATCTCAAGCGCGTAGCGTCCCGGCGGGGGAGCAGGAATCCTCGGATGGTTGGCGTCGAGCCCGGCATAGGGTGTCTGATCGAGTGAAACCAGCGCCTCAAGCCCCTGCTGGCGAAACTCAATCCAGCGCGTAGCGTCCGGATGGGCAGGCGGGGGCATGTCGAGGAACGTGCGCAGGAACACCGTTTTCAGAGCCGGAATCCCGGGGTCACCATTCCAGGGCGCCCAGGCCGTCTCAGCATCATAGACTCCCGGGGCCCGGTAGGTGGCCAGTCGTCCGTCCCACCCGGCGATCTCCTCGGCGCTCAAGACGGCTCGTGGCGCAAGCAGCTCAAGCTTCTTCGCGATGATCTTCTCGTGCATCAGATGACGTTCCCATTGTGGTTGCCGGGCCGTTGGCGGTTCTCGCAGCTTCTATCGCCGATTTACTGGTCAATGACAACAAACTCAGCCCGCCGGCGCGAAACGCCCCTCGACTTTCTCAAGCATGAGGTCCCCCGCAGAATGGTCAGAACGCGCAATGGCCAGGCAGTTCTGTCCACGCACAAACTGGGACGCCGAGGCGGCAAATTCGACCATGGTCAGCTTTACGTCAGGGAACGCGTGGTCATAAGAAGTGTGAGATCCTGAACTGGGCTGTGGGTGGTCCCCGTAGATCTGTCCGTCATGCCAGTTGCTGTCGCGCCGGAGTTCGGGCAGACAATGCCCGTTGAGTCTCACCTCCAAGGGAGGGAGCACCGAATTCGCCCGGACGACGAGACGCAGGTCAACGTCCCAGTCGGCCATCCGAGCCGTCGCATCCTCATATATGTACAAGGGCAGTTCCAGGTGCGAGCCGCCAGCAGGGAGGGCAGCAGGAAGCGGACGGTCATCATTGCGGTAGAGATAGTTCTGGGCCCAGGGATATCCCCCTTTACGCTCTACAGCATATGTGCGACTCCCGTCGGCCATCGCGCCCAGCGAACCAACTTCGCGGGTTGCCTGCACATGTTGCGGGCACTTCATCATCGGCGGCAAACCGAGTCGATCGTACCACTCCCCCGAGGCACAGGCCCAGTTAAAAAGAGAGACAAAGTCGACACCCTGATGGAGGAAATTCGTGAACACGCCACGCAAGTAAGCGGCTTCGGGGAAGTAGTACCCGTCAGTCGTGTGGTGTCCATCGAAAGGAGCGCACAATCTGACCGGTGTTTGGCGCGTGAGCTCCTCGAAAGCCGCGACATCCACGGTCGTCGTCCGCCCCCCCAAATTGAGGATGTCAACAAGCTCCGCCGCGATCCAGTTCTCAACCTCAAAGCCATCGCGGTGATTGCCCTCGATGGTCTCACCGACCCGAACCGAAAGCAGGCGCGGCTGCCCAGTGGCGGCCTCGATATCCAGCATCATGTCGCGTACCTTGCTGACGAAGGCCGTGACCTGACCACGGAGCTCCCACTCCCTTCCCGCAGGAAGGCAAGGGGTGTGCCGGGCAAAGTCCAGCTGGATGCCATCCAGAGCATAGCGTTCGAGCAACTCCCGCAGGATGGCGACCTTGCGCTCCTGCACCTCGGGATTGGCCAAATTCCACAGCCCCTGAGGCCACCAGCAAGGCACAGTCCAGTCAGGATGTTGCTGCTTCAGCGGATTCCGACGACGCGGGTCATCATGAGGGATCGGGGCGGGCCCGGTAGGGGCAAAATCCACTGGGCAAACACGGTTGTTCCAAAACGCCTCCAAACCGCGCGCGTGAGACTCGCTGACAAGGCGTTCCACCCAATCGATCCCCTGACTCCACCAGCGTTGAAGCCCCGGATGGGTCAGTCGGGGCAACAGTTTGCTCTCGTAGACAGCGTAGGTGTCCTCGGCGAAACCAATGTCCCACCAGATACCGTCTATCTGGCTACCAGGTGCATCACAGTGCTGGAAACGGAAAGCGATCCACTCGTCAAAGTCAATGCCCAATGCCTCCATCGGCATGTTCGCATCTTCCTGCAGGATGATCCGACGAGGGCGCTCGCAGGCCGCCACATGTGATGGTGTCAGTCGGGAGCAAACCGACCGTTCTGCGCGAGGTGAGTACGGCATCAACAAGGAGCTCCTCTCGAGCGATGGAAACACGGACGAGTGCAGCACAGTAATCGAGCGTGTGGCGAGTGCAACTCTGCATTGCCTCCAGCACGCACTCAATTGTGTGGCCCATGCTCAGCGAAGAATGAGTCTACGCCAGAAACACCGCTGCTGACGGAGTCGCCGACTCTCTCCGCTCGCGAACGTTTCAGTTCTTCCTACTGCCGTTTGGTACACGCCGTGCTAATGTACCTAGGAGCAAGCCGGAGGCACTGAGGCGTGACCTCCGACGCGCGTGCATGAAGGCGGAGGGTTAGGAGGAGGGGGCGCGCAATGCTATTAGCTTTCTCGGAGATGGGGTCGCGGCGTGGCAGCCCCTCCCACGCTGGAAGAGCAGACAATGTGGGGTCGCGGCGTGGCAGCCCCTCCCACGCTGGAAGAGCAGACAATGTGGGGTCGCGGCGTGGCTGCCCCTCCCACGCTGGAAGAGCAGACAATGTGGGGTTGCGGCGCGGCAGCCCCTCCCACGTTGGAGGGAGGGCGCAACGTGGCCTTTCTCGAGCGTAAGAAGAGCACTTGACATGAATCGGCGTTCGTGTTACCCACCGGTAACATGGACGCCATCGCACAGGAGCGGCAGCAACTCGACCCGATGATCGCCAAACACGTCAACTACAAGGCCGCCAGCTCGCTGTACGCGACCGCCCTGGCAAAAGCAGGGGTCGGAGAGCGCCTCCAAGCCAATTTCGCCATCCAGCGTTCCTGCCTGGACAGCCAGAAGGACATGGCTGCAGCGCTGTCCAACGTGTTCCTCAAGATCAAAGATGTCCACGTCCTCAACCATCTGCAGTTGGCCCACAACGATGCCATTGCCTACATCGACCACCTTCTCATATCGAGGGACGCCATCTCCATCATCGATTCACAGACCGCCGCCGTCTCGATATTCCTTGAGGAAGACGGCTCGTGGGCGCGCGTGATCAACGACCAGCGATTCCCGGTTCAGTCGCCGTTCGCCCTGTGCGACGAGAAACTCAACGTGTTGATTGACTACCTCGCCACGCAGATGGGGCGAGCGCTCGGAGAACATGATGCTGAACGGGAGGCGGCATTTCACGCGGATTTCCGAAGACAGCGTTACGCTTCCCTCGGACCAGGAGCTGAAATCGCCGGCATACGGCCAAAGTCACACACCGAGATTATACGACCGGCGAGTCATTTGACTGACCCGATTCTCACCTTCCACCACTTTGAGAAACCAAAGCGGCCGAAATTCTCATTCCGCAGGAAGAACCGGCCCAAGCCCCCCAAACACATCCTCTCCTCAGAAGAGCTGAAGAGTCTGGTTGACTTCCTCGTCGATCATGACAGCGCGGTATCTCCCGTGCTCGCCGCAGCCCGGACGATCTCGCAACGCTGTCGTCCCCTGCCCCCGGCGCTGGAGGACGTGATCCGGCGCATTCAGGAGGATACGGAAAGAGGGGCGCCGTGCGACACGATGGCGACCGATTCGCTGGCCGTTTTCCATCTCTGTCGAACCTGCGCCTCCAACCGTCTTCAGCTCGAGCTTACCGAAGCGACCCGCAAGTTCGTCTGTCTGGACTGTGACGCGATCACGCCGGTCGACGTGAAGTGCCCCGGCTGCGGGGCTGAAGGAGAACTCGTGCAACGGCGCAGGACGTTCTTTATCCGCTGCCCAAAGTGTCGACACGAGCGCGTGTTCTTCGTGAACCCAACCTGACCAGGCACCGACGCGGGACTCGTTTCTACTTCCCCTTGTCCGTATCAACGCCCGCCTCTTCCCAGAGCACGTTGTAAAAAACGCCTTCCAGGAACTCGGCGTTCTCGTCGCGCAGACTCTTGAGCTTGCCGGCAAGTTGCCCCTGCAATTTCTCAAGCGCTGCAAGCTTCCCGGAGAACGATTCCACCCGCTTGGCGAGCCCGGTCAATTCCTCGGTCAATGATTGGGCCGCAGATGCGGCTTCAGACACTTGGGCAGCGCCCTCCTCGGCCTGGGCCGCAAGATCGACGGGAGCGGGCCGAGGGGCAAGGGCCGGAGGCGCTTCGCGCGCAAGCATCACCTGAGTCTTGAGCATGCGTGTCTGGCGCCCCATCTCTTCCAGTTGGGCGGCAAAGCCGTCAACGTCCCCTTTGATAGCCGCCATCTGCTTCCGCGTGCTATCAACTCCTGAACTGCACGCTTTGATGCCCTCGCTTGCAGCCGAGATGCCGCCGGCGAGGTCCTCGCTCTGTTTGATCAGAGCGTCAAGCGCCGCTTTGACCGCCGTCATCGCACTGCTCACGGCAGCCGTCTCGGACCGCACCGCTGCCAGAGACGCGTTGACCTTCTCTTGCGAGGCCGCTGCTCGAGAAGCCGTCTCAAGCACGGCCAGCTTCTCGTTGGCCTGCTCGAGCGCCTGTTGTGCCTGGAAGGCAGACGCCTTGCTCTGCTTCTGCTGCACGAGCGCCACGCTAGCGACCGCCAGCGCTGCTCCGGCCAACACGAACGCGACCCACGACACAACCCCTGTTACTTGACGTGATGGTGACATGCCAATGCTCCCTTAGTTTGCTCTACTTCGCAACAATATTCACCAGTCTCCCCGGGACCGCAATCACTTTGATAATGGACTTCCCGGCCAAAGCGGCCTGGACGTCGTCATTGGCCATCGCCAGCTGTTCCATGGCATCGCGATCGGCATCCGCAGGGACGTTCAGGCGCGCTTTCGGGCGACCGCTGACCTGTATCAGAATCTCTACTTCCTCGACTACCAGGCAGGCTTCATCGTGAATCGGCCACGGGGCGTAGGCGATCGTCTCACCATGCCCCAGGCGCTGCCACAGCTCTTCGCAGATGTGCGGGGCATAAGGTGAGAGCAGGAGAACGAATGCCTCAACCGCATCACGGTTCAGCTGCTTCTCCTTGCTCAACGCATTGAGGCAGATCATCATCTGGCTGATGCCGGTGTTGAAGTCCAGATTCTCCAAGTCCTCGGTGACCTTCTTGATGGTCGCGTGCATCGTCCGGTTAGCGTCTTTGGTCAACGGGGCATCAGTGATCTTAGCCGAGATATTGCCGTCCTGGTCAACAATGAGACGCCAGACACGATGGAGGAACCGATACACCCCTTCCACGCCGGCAGTCTGCCACGGCTTCACCGCTTCCAGAGGCCCCATGAACATCTCATACATGCGGAAGCTGTCGGCCCCATACTGTCCGACGATGACGTCTGGATTGACGACGTTCTTCAGGGACTTGGACATCTTCGCGGGGGACTCCTCGAGTGCCTCCGCTGTTTCCTTGTGGAAGAACTGATCACCGCGTTTCTCTACCAGATCGTTAGGCACAAGAATCCCTTGGGAATCCCGGTAAGACAGTCCGAGAATCATCCCCTGGTTGACCAGACGCTGGAAGGGCTCTTCCGTGCTGACGACACCAGCATCGAACAAGACCTTGTGCCAAAAACGGGCATATAGCAGATGCAAGACGGCGTGTTCCGCGCCGCCGACGTACAGGTCGACAGGCATCCAGTAGTTCTCTTTCGCAGGATCCCAGGCAGCCACATCGTTGTCCGGATCGATATATCGCAGGTAGTACCAGCATGACCCCGCCCACTGGGGCATCGTGTTGGTTTCACGCCGGCCGCGCATTCCCGTTACAGGGTCAACGTAGTCGAGCCAGTCTCCAGCATTGGCCAGGGGCGATTCCCCGGTTCCTGAAGGCTTGAATTCTTCCAGTTCCGGAAGGACCAGCGGAAGTTCCGTCTCGTCCAGCACCTTGATGGAGCCGTCCTCCATGTGGGCAATGGGGAAGGGCTCGCCCCAATACCTCTGGCGGCTGAACAGCCAATCGCGCAGCTTGTAGTTGACCGCTCCCTTCCCCAGCCCTTTCTCCTCCAGCCACTCTGTGGTCCGCTGTTTGGCATCGCCCACAGCCAGTCCATTGATATCCAGGCCCCGGTCGCTCGACGAATTGATGGAAACACCGTTCCCCGTCCAGCACGCCTTACCATCCAGAACCAGATCAACGTTGACACCCTCGGCGGCCACTTCGGCGGCGTCCGGTTGCAGGATGCAGCGGATGTCCAGGCCGAACTCCCGGGCAAACTCAAAATCTCGGGTGTCATGAGCGGGAACGGCCATGATCGCCCCGGTGCCGTAACCCATGAGCACATAATCGCTGATCCAGATCGGGATCTCTTCACCGTTGACAGGATTGACGGCGTAGCTCCCGATGTGGACGCCTGTCTTCTCCTTGTTCAGCTCGGTGCGCTCCAAGTCGCTCTTCGTCGCTGCAGTTTGCCGGTAGGCAGCCACGGCGGCTTGCTGCTGAGCTGACGTCAGCGTGTCCACCATCGGATGCTCCGGCGACAGAACCATATACGTCGCACCGAACAACGTGTCCGGCCGAGTCGTGTAGACACGGATTGTCTCGTCGGAGCCGGCCACCGTGAACTCCACGTCTGCACCGGTCGATTTCCCGATCCAGTTGCGCTGCATGGCCTTGATGCCCTCAGACCAATCCAGCCCATCCAGCCCGTCGAGAAGACGTTCGGCATATTCGGTGATCTTGAGCATCCACTGTCTCATCGGCTGGCGGACGACGGGATGGTTTCCGCGTTCGCTCCGGCCATTGATCACTTCCTCGTTGGCCAACACCGTCCCCAGAGCCGGACACCAGTTGACCGGGACCTCGTCGATATAAGCCAGCCCCTTCTTGTGGAGCTGCAGAAAGATCCACTGGGTCCAGCGGTAGTACTCCGGATCGGTGGTGTTCACCTCACGGCTCCAGTCGTAGCTGAAACCAAAGGACTGGATTTGGCGCTTGAAGGTCTCAACGTTCTTCCGCGTTGTTACCCGCGGATGCGTCCCAGTCTCGACCGCATACTGTTCGGCGGGCAACCCGAACGCATCCCACCCCATCGGGTGCAGGACGTTGAAGCCCCGCATGCGCTTGAACCGGCAGAGAATGTCAGTCGCGGTGTACCCCTCCGGATGGCCAACGTGAAGACCGGCGCCACTGGGATAGGGAAACATGTCGAGAACGTAGAGTTTGGGGCGTGTCGTGTCGCAGTCGACGGCCTCGAACGTCCCATTCTCCAGCCAGAACGACTGCCATTTGGGCTCGATGTCGGCAGGCACATAGGCGGCTTCTGGGGTCGTGCTCATTGTCATTCCCTGGGTCTGCGAGAAAAACTCGACATTGGCAAATCTCATTCCCCCCTCGATCGTATCTCCGAGGAAAGGGGCAGCATGGTGATGTGTGTGACAGCTGAGACCTCCGTGGCCCCACAGACAAGCCGGACACAAGACGAGACTCGGCCTGCCGCATGAGGTCGGCCGGTCCCCATTTCACACCATGATCAGGAACTAATCTAGCCCCAGATTGGGGGTTTGCGCACCCCCAGCTCACGCCGTCCAACACCATCGGGCAGCGAGAAAAGCGGGTTCCTGACGGCAAACTCAAGCGTGTAAGGCGGAATGCTGGTATAGTACGAGCTGCCGCCGATACCCGCAACCAGCGCCGACAGAGCTGAAGACCTCGTGGTTCTGGGCGGGCAGAGAAAGGAGTATGGGAGCCTATGGAGCGCCCTTCATTCACACAAGACAATCCCGGAGCCGTGCGCGCGGTCGGCAGATCTGCCGCCGCTGCTTCCCTGCTCTGTTTGTTGATCTACGGACGTGTCTACGGGCAGGCTGCCCCTCCTGCACCGGCAGCCCGCCCCCCCGTCGCTCCGGCCGCACCGGCGACCATCACACCGGCCCCGGCTGTCCCGGATGCGGCAGCAGCAGCGGCCAAAGCAGCGGCAGCGGCAAAGGCAGCCAGGGAACAGGCAGCGGCAGCAGCCAAAGCAGCCAGGGAGAAGGCAGAGGCCGAGGCCCGCGCTGCGCTTTACGCTCACCGGGAGAAGGGCCTCCGGGCCATGGGCGACCGCATCTACGCCGCTGCAGCCCGGTTCTTCCTTGCGTACCGCAAAGCGGCAAAGGGGCAGGAACCGGCCCTGACTGATGCGACGATTCTTCTCGTCCGCGCCTACCTCGAACAAAACGCGCTGGCCGACGCTGACAAAGCGCTCGAACACCACAGCAAGAACTCCGTTGGAGTCACGGATCCCTACTTCAGAGACGGCCTGACCTACTGGTCCGCCGCGGTTCTGTTGAGCCACGGTCGTTGGCAGGAAGCAACGGCCAAAGCGACGCCCCTAATGCAGAAAACAGCTGTCGCCGAATTCCGCAACCGAGCCCTGGAGTTGGTCGGAGACACGGCCGTCCTTCAGAACAACTGGGCCCAGGCTCAGACGGCTTTTGAGCAACTCCTCAGCGAGTTCCCGGAGGCCGAGAACTCGCTACGCGCCCGCCTCGGCCTTGCCCGAGTCTTCCTCGCCACTGAACAGACACGACGCGCGGCACAGATGCTTGAGCGTGTCAAAGAGCAGCATGCGGATGCCCCCGTGCTCCTGCTGAGTATATACCGGGTCCTGTTGCTTTTGCAGGAGAGCAGGCTGAGCGATGCCTACACGCTCTACCGGAACATTGACGGCGACCGACCTCAGACCCCGAATGCAGACTGGTGGACCGCCGCATCCCACCTGTCCGAGAGCCTGCTCAGTGCCAAACGTCACGCCGAGGCGCTCGAAGTCCTTCCCCAGGCCGAGGCACTGGCCGCCAACCCGCTGGAGCGCCAGCAAATCCACCTGCGCACGTCGGAGTGCCTGATCGCCCTGGGAAAGGTCGAACTTGCCATCAACTCACTGGAGACCTTCAAAAAGACATACCCTGACTCCGCGGATGTCGTCCCCGTCCAGGTAAAGCTGGCGGAACTGCTGCGCCAGACGAAGAACTTCATGACCGCGAGTGAGTACTTCGGAGAAGTCGCTCAGAATGGCAAGGCCTCCCCGGCATTCCGGTACCGTTCCGCGATCAGCCGTGGGTGGTGTCTCCGGGACGCAGGGCAACTGAACCAGGCCGTTGATGCCTTCAGCGGGGCAGAGGCCCTGGGCCAGACGGATGACGAGAAGGCAAAGGCTCTCTTCCTCGCCGGCGATACGGCCTTCCTGATCGATGGATTCACCGATGCGTCGGCCCTGTATGGACGCGCCGCTGATCAGTACCCGGGATCCTCCTCGGCAGAGGCCGCACGCTTCCATCAGGCCAGATCATTCGCCAACGCAAAACTGTTCAGCAGCGCAGCCGAAACCTATGGGCGCCTGGCAAAGGATTTCCCGGAGACGCAGTTCATCGAGGACGCAACACTGGAGTGGGGAATTGCTCTCCGCAACGCCGGGCTCAACGTCCAAGCGCTCGATCGCCTCCGCTCCTTCGCCACGTCGTATCCCGAGAGTTCCCACGCCCCAAGAGCCCTGATGGAGGCATACCAGGCAGCCATGGCCATCGGACCGGACCACATCAGCGACGCTCTCAAACTGCTCGGCCAGGTTATTGCCAGCTACCCCGACGCTGAGCTCTATCCCCATGCCATCCACCAACGCGCACTCGTTAACTTCTCCCAAGGCAGCTATGACGATGCCGTGAAAGACTGCAGCCTGTTCCTG
The DNA here is from genome assembly GCA_018676675.1 of Lentisphaerota bacterium. GTDB lineage: Bacteria > Verrucomicrobiota > Lentisphaeria > Oligosphaerales > JABHEG01 > JABHEG01. Next base: position 8,114 of record JABHEG010000125.1, on the reverse strand, counting down.
GACACGTTCCCCTTGCTCCCAATGGCCACGGACATACTGATCTGGCTGGGCGACCACTTCGCCAATGTCGGCAGATCCGCTGACAGCGAGAAACACTTCCTCAAACTCGTGACCTCGCACCCACGTTCCTCCTATGCGCCCGGCGCCCTTTACGAAGCCGCCAAGAGTGCGTACGAGCGTGAAGACATGACCGGAGCCGCACTCCTCCTGCAGCAACTGCGGGCCACATACGTTGATCGCGAGAAAACCCCGGACCACCCGAAGGCTTCAGCTAAGGTAGAAGCCCAGATGGAACTCCTGCAGGGCGACATCCTCAGCAAGAACGGCTCGTTCGCCGATGCGCTCACACACTTCACCCGGGCCCGTGAATTGGCGGGAGATACGCCGCAGGGAATTGCCGCCCTGGGCCGACGAGGGGAGATGTACTACTCGCTGGGAGCGACCAATCCCAAGGAGTTGGACGAAGCGGTTGCCTGCTTCCTCGCAGTCTGTGGAAACGACGCCACTCCAGCCGACCTGCAGGAACTGGCCAAGTACCGGCTCGGAAAGTGCTACGAACGGCAGGGCTTGACGGAGGCGGCCATCACGGCTTACACCGACGTTCACTACCAGTACCAAATGGACGTTGAGCAGGGGATCGTGAGGGACCCCCTCTACTTGCTGCGGGCCAGCTACGACGCGGCCCGGCTTCTTGTGCTTGATGAGCAGTTCAGGCAGGCAACGCGGATCTACGAAGTGATCGGCGAAATGGTCCTGCCTATGTCAAACGATGCACGTCAACGTGCCAAGGAAATCCGCGACGCCCATGAGTTGAATAAGTAGTCGCCCTTCTGGCACTCTGACGGTACCGCGCCAAACCCACCCCCCACATCCAGGTGCCCTGCCCATGGTCGGTACCGAGACACACGGATACATTCAGCTCCCCGACCGCGCGCTCCACGCATGTCTGCACACTCCCGAGCAGTCCCCCCCGGTGAGCGGCGTCGTGTTGGTTCCCCCTTTCGGCGAAGAACGGAAGTGCGCCTACCGCCTTCTGACTCGCCTGGCCCGACGAACCGTCGAGGCCGGCATTGCCGTGCTGCGCCTGGACCTGAGTGGAACCGGCGAAAGCACGGGAAGCCACGCCGACGCAGATGTGGCGCGCTGGGTGGCGGACCTCGAGGCCGCCCGGGACGTGCTGTTGGACGGGGCGGGCATCCGCGACTGGAACGTGGTGGGAGCGCGCTTCGGCGCCAACCTGGCCGCCCGCATTCCCGCACCGGGAGTACCCCACCGACTGGTCCTGGTTGAGCCACTACTTAGCGGCGAAGATGGCCTCCGCGACCTGAAAAGGCGACAACTGATCAAAGCCGCCGTGGGCGGCACTCAGGGAGATATGTCCTCGGAAGAAGCGATGGAAGAAGCTTGGAAGGCCGGCCTGTCGGTTGACTTTGGCGGCTTCCCGATTGGGCCGAACCTGCGAACTGATATGGCCGGACTCGATCTCGCTTCAGACCTCGCGGGACTACCGCCGGACGTCTGCGTCTCCGTTCTGCGCGTTACCGGGGCAAAGAAACTCCCGCCTGCCTGGCAGGCGCTGGCCGACGCGCTCGCATCTCGGACCGAGTCAGGTGTCAGGATTGTGCGTGACAAGCCCTTCTGGGGCCAACTGGATTACTACGAGTCAGACACCGTGATCGACGCCATTCTGGAGTCCCTCACCGGAACTGGGTCCGCTCCGCCGAGCCGGGACGGTGCGACTGAGGAAGCCGGCACGTGAGAACGCGTACGAACACGAGAGGAACCCCGCGCTTCAGTGCCCCCCGGATGGTGGTGGCCGGCTGCCTGGTTCTCTGTCTGATCAGCTCCTGCCAAAGTGGGGCGAAAGATGCTCCACCACGCCCGGGCTTGAGGTCCATCGAGCAACAGGGCCCTGGCAATATCGGTCGGGAAGAAGCAGCGTTAATCGCTGCGCTGAAGCTCCCCTTACTCTCAGGAAAAAACGTGGAAGGCGCGCTTGCGGCCTGGTTCGCGGGGCGCGAAGCTGCAGAGACAGGAGACCTCACCAAAGCAGAAGCGGCTTGGCAGCTTGGTCGGCGAGAGCTCACCGACCTCAAGAACCTGCCCAAAGCGGACTGGGATCCGCCGAACGGAACGGACTTCAGGCTGTTGCGCCGGATAGAGCTCAACGGAATGGACGGGGTGGAATGCCATATCGCGACCTGGTCAGTCGACCACCTCAAACAGTACGGCGTTTTCATGGTTCCTCACTCCGAGGATGCGTCCGCCCGATTCCCACTGGTCCTCTATCTCCATGGAGCAGCGTTCGGCGTCCCGCTTCATGCCCTCCCCTGGCTCGCGAAAATCTCCCGAGCAGGATACGCAATCGTCGGGCCCGCCCTGCGGGGGGAACCGCTCTTCTCGACCTATTCCAGAATCCCTCGCGAGATCGATCTCCACTGTGAGGGCGAAATAGAAAATCTGGGAGGCGAAGTGGACGATGCCCTGAGTGCGGTCGCCGGGGCGCTGAAACTGCCTTGTGTCAGCGGGCATTCGTTCGCGATCCTGGCCCACAGTTTCGGAGCCGGTGTCGGCCTCCTGGCCGCTGCCCGATCCCCGAACGTTGTCTGCGCTGTAAGCTATGATGCCTGGCTGGTGGATCCCTTTCGCTTCTATTGGGACCGAATGCGCCGCGGGGCGAACAACTGGTGGTCCTGGGAGTCCTACTGCAACCAACCCGTGGCTGAGCAGTTAGCCGGACTGATGCGCCGTAGCGTCCTCCATCACGCCGACCTGTTGCGTTGCCCGCTTCTGCTGTTCATCGGCGGGGGCTACAAAGGCAGTGTGTTCCATCTGAGCCATGAAGACCTGGTGGCGCGCCTCACAGCCCTTGAGCGCGACGTGACCTATGATGTCGTTCCCGACGGCCACCATACGTTCGTCTTGGCTTACGATTCACCGGCTGCCCGCTATGCATTCGAACGCCACACGCGATTCCTGCACAGACATTTCCCACCCTCGCCTCAAGGAAGGGCGTCCGCCAAGGAAGCGCCCAAGCCCGTAGAGAGCCAGGGCGAGGCCATCCGCCAACCCGCCATCAGACCACACACACAAGACGCCAAGGCACCATGAGCCAAGCCCTCATTCCAGTGATCGAGGTCGCCCCGGGTCTCACCGAGCAAACGGTCAGCATCCCTTCAGCGGATACGGCCCTGTGCGGTAACATGCTAACGCCAGGCTCGGCTTCTGGTGTGACTGTGGTGTTCTCCCACGGCTGGAGTGGCAACAGAAGCGGCCCACACGACCTGGTCACCCAACTCGCGCGTACGCTGGGGACGCACGGTCACGCATCCCTGCGCTTCGACTTCCGTGGCCGGGGGGAGAGTGGCGGTCAGGGGCTTGAAACGACGTTGACGACCATGGCAGACGACCTGACAGCGGCCGTGGCATTCGCCTCCGAAAACGCGTCCGCGAAACGACTTGTTGTACTTGGGATCTGCTCAGGAGGGAACGTCGCGGTCGGCTCTCTACCCCGTCTCAAGGGAGTTGAGGGACTCATCCTGTTGTCCGTCTATCCCTTCTCCGACGGAGACGCATTCAGTCGCGACGTCCACCGGACGTGGCATTTTGCCCGGCAGTATTGGCAGAAAGCAATGCGACCAGAGACCTGGAAACGGCTATTCAGGGGAGACGTCAGAGTGTTCCAGGTGCTGAACGTGCTCTTTGGGCACTACATGCGGAAGCGCAAGAAAGAGGACATGGAGGACGCCACGCGGAAGACCGGAGCCCAGAGCGCCCCAACCCAGGGCGAGAGCCGGAAATCCGGAAAAGAGCCACCGAAGAAGCACCTTGTCAGCCTCAAAGAGGGTGTCCGGGGGGTGATGATATACGGATCGGCCGACCCGGATGCAGCGGCGGGCCGACGGTACTTCGAGACCTACGTGGAAGCCCACGACCTTCCCATCGCCTTCACCGAACTCGCCGGAGCAAACCACAACTTTTCGTCTGTGCCGTGGAAGGCAGAGATTGCCGAACAGGCCGTATCCTTCTGCAATTCCCTGGCCGACAATTCTCAGTAGCCGTGAGCCCCCCGGAAGGGCCCGGGCCGCTGCCATTGATCAATCGGGCCGGCCTCCAGTGCCGGTAGCCACCACGATACAAGGAGACCCCCGATGTCTGCCTCTGCCTCCAGTGGCACTGCCCCGGACGCGACTGACTCGGGGCCGGATGCCCAGCCATGCCGCGACCTGCTAGCGGAGGAGTGGATCTGCGCCGCCCTGCTGGCTTCGATGGTCCTGCTGATGTTCACTCAGGCCATGGCGCGGAACGTCCCTCCAATAGCCAGAACGGCCCTGGGGGCGTGGTTGGCACACGCGACTGAGGTGCTCCCTTCGGGCCTGACGTGGCTAACATTCCTCGGTGCCGGTGCGGTCACTCGCCGCGCGGACCTGCTGAGGATCGGCTTGGTACCGAGTCGGCTCGGGGCCTGCGCGCGGCGGCGTCTCGAGATCGTGACCTGGGTTGCCTGGGGTGGGTTCTTCGCTGCTCTGTGTGCGCTTGGGGTAGCCGCGACCGTGGCCCAGCGAAGACAGATGACCAGCCTCGAGTGGCTGCCACAATGGGCCGTCGCCTCAAGTATACCATTGGGGGCTGCCCTCGTTCTCTGGCGCACCTGCCAGAACATCCGGGATCTTCGCGCACGCAAGAGTCTCTCCGCCACGCAGGGGGAGGCCAGCGAATGAACATTGCTCTAGTCGTCACCCTGATCGGAGCTTTCGCCGTCCTGCTGACGGTGGGAGCCCCTGTGGCCCTCGCACTCGGGGGAAGCGCGATGCTCACGGTCGCCTGCTTCTTCGGCCCAACCCAATACCTCAGCATTCCGACCGGCATGGCAGGCGCCACGGAGTCTCACGTTCTGCTGGCCATCCCCTTCTTCGTACTGGCGGGGACAATTCTGGCGGAGTCAACCCTGTCGCGACGGCTCGTCGCGCTTGCGGAAATCGTGACGCGTCGCCTCCCGGGCGGAATGGGGATCGCCATGGTCATTGCGGGTATCTTCCTGGCCGGCATTTCCGGAAGTGGACCGGCGGATGTAGCCATCCTCGGGACGATCATGCTGCCGATGATGCTGAAGCAAGGCTACCGCCGAGGTGTCGCGTCCGGACTGACGGCACTCTCCGGAAGCATCGGGATCATCGTTCCTCCCAGCATCGCTCTGATCATCTATGGCTCGGTCACACCTGGGGTCTCAATCGAGCGGCTGTTCCTGGGAGGCGTGGGCCCGGGTGTGCTCATGGGCGGCTTGTTGGCGCTGACTATATCGAGACTGGCCCCGCGGAAAGCGTCCGGAACGCCCACAGGTTCGGAGGCACATGGTGCCCTGCTCCCGGCCCTGTGGAAAGCGGGGTGGGCGGTCCTCTTCCCTTTCATCATCCTCGGTGGAATCTACCTCGGGATTTTCACCCCCACCGAATCGGCTGCAGTCGCCGTTGTGTACGCCCTCTTCGTCAGTGCGGTCGTCTATCGCGATCTGAATCTGAGAACGTTGGTCCACTGCCTCGCTGACGCGGCCCGCATTACTGCTGGAGTGATGATTCTCGTGGCCTGTGCCGCCTTGTTTGCCCGCATACTCACGCTTGAGGGAGTGGCCGCGGGCGTCGGAACCTGGCTCGCCGAGACACTCACCAACCGCTGGGTGCTTCTATTGGGAGTCAATCTTCTGGTCCTGTCAGCCGGGTGCTTCCTGGACGCCATCAGCATCTTCTACATTCTGGTCCCGATCCTGCTTCCGGCCCTTACGCACGCGGGCTTCGATCCCGTCCACCTGGGCATTATTTTCTCGGTAAACCTCGCGATTGGCCAGGTTACGCCGCCGGTCGGGGTGAACTTGTTCGTAAGCTGCAGCCTCAGCAAGGCCGAGATTGGCGAAACGGTCCGTGAATCCTGGCCTCTCCTCGCTGCGGCGGTATTGGCCCTCGTCCTCGTGAATCTCGTTCCTCAGATCACGTTGTGGCTCCCCAACACGATGCGCTGACACGCCGTTAACAATCGTCCGGAAGATGCACGGAACCTCCCTAAAACAACGCGCCAGGCAGTCCTGCCCCGACGGCAGCACATTCCTGCCGATCTGCCGCCAGGACATGGCCCGCAGGGGCTGGGACGAGCTTGACATCCTCCTCGTCTCAGGCGATGCCTACATCGACCACCCCGCGTTCGGCGTACCGTTGCTGGGGCGAGTGCTCGAGGCACAGGGCTACCGCGTCGGAATCGTTGCGCAGCCACGCTGGGATACCCCGGATGACATCGCCCGGATGGGGCGCCCCAAACTCTTTGCCGGAATCTCCGGTGGATCACTGGACTCGATGCTGGCCCATTACACGGCCTTCCGCAAGAAACGCCACGATGACGCATACACACCGGGCGGCAAAGCCGGGGCACGCCCGAACCGGGCCTCCATCGTCTACACCAACCTGATCCGCCAAGCCTTCCCCGGACTCCCCGTGGTGCTGGGAGGAATCGAGGCTTCCCTACGCAGAGCCGCCCACTACGACTTCTGGACTGACCGTCTCAGGCGGAGCATTCTCCTGGATGCCAAGGCCGATCTCATCGCTTACGGCATGAGTGAACAGACCATCATGACCATCGCAGATCGCGTCAGAAATGGAGAGCCACTGGAAGCCATTCCCGGAACATGTGGTCTCGGGACGCCGCCGGCAGACGCCAGGGCCCTGCCTTCGTTTGAGGAAATCCAGACCACCCCCGAATGCCTGTTGGGTGCCAGCCAAGCCATTGAAGAACAGGTCCACCACGGCGTCGGCACACTGGTTCAGGCGCACGGCACACGCCACCTCGTCATCAATCCACCGGCACCGCTTCTGGACACGGCGGCCCTGGACGATGTCTATGACCTGCCTTTCACTCGGCGTACGCACCCTTCGTACGCCTTGCCGGTTCCGGCGGAGGAGATGATCAGGTGGAGTATCACTGCCGTCAGAGGTTGCGGCGGCGGGTGCACGTTCTGTGCCCTGGCGTTGCACCAGGGGCGACGGGTGCGTTCGCGATCATCTCAATCGGTTCTGAAGGAGGTCCGCGCCCTGACCAAACACCCCCAGTGGAAGGGGGCCATCTCCGACATCGGCGGCCCGACAGCCAATCTCTGGGGAGCAACCTGTGACATCGCCCCCACTGACTGTCACCGGCCGAGCTGCTTGTTTCCCTCGCGCTGTCGCCATCTCCGACTCTCTCAGAAAGACTATCTGAGTCTGCTCCGCCAGGCCAAAAGCCAGCCCGGCGTGAAACATGTCCGTGTGGGAAGTGGAATCCGCTTTGACCTGGCCATCGAGGACCCGGCATTCTGCGACGGCCTGACGGCAGAGTTTGTGGGGGGACAACTCAAGCTCGCCCCTGAGCACAGCGTTGCTCACGTCCTGCGACTCATGCGAAAAACCGACTTCACTCTGTTTGAGCGGTTCAGGAAGCTGTTCACCAGCGCAAATCGACGAGCAGCCAAAGAGCAGTACATCGTCCCGTACGTCATGAGTGCGTTTCCCGGGTGCCGCGTGGAGGACATGAAGGCGCTGGCCACCTGGTTCCGCCAACAAGGCTGGCGCCCTCAGCAAGTTCAGTGCTTTGTGCCCACACCCGGGACGATCGCTACGGCCATGTTCTACTCGGAACACGCACCCGATGGGACGTCAATCCATGTGGCCAGGACAGACCGCGAACGCGAAAAACAACATGCCCTGCTGATCCCACGAGCCAAGCGCCGATGACCATCTCGTCTTCCGGCCAAGCCGCGGCTACCCGGAGCGGTCTTCTCGTCTTCCGGCCGAGCCGTGACCACCGGAAGCGGTCTTCTCTTCTCCGACCGAGCCGTGACCACCGGAAGCGGTCTTCCTTCCCATACCCACAAGAAAGTCAAGATGGGACTTGAGAACGCGCGCCCGAATGGCATATTATGGGCTCTGGCGCGCCCGTAGCTCAGTCGGAAGAGCAGCTGACTCTTAATCAGCGGGTCGTAGGTTCGAGCCCTACCGGGCGTACCATTCCCCCCTCTCTCTCCTCCTATGCCTAATCCCTCGTTTACCAAGCACTTACAGCTATATCTAGCGGTAGTTTACTGTGGATGCAGGAAG
>JABHEG010000028.1 GCA_018676675.1 Lentisphaerota bacterium | reverse complement strand
TGTGTGGTGGAGGTCCGCACTCTTCCCTCAACAGCTCAAGTAGTCAAGAAAACAGGGAAACAGGTTTGTCTGGACAGAACCGAACTGAATAGCAGGAAGATCAAGCACGGTTCTGTCTCAAGGACTTTTGACAGAACCGACCAGTGACCGAGGAGGAGGCGCTCTGCTTCTCAACAGCTCGCCGATTATCGCTCACTGTGAATTTGCCGGCAACACGTCGTTGATCGCCGGAGCCGGGCTTCACATCGAAGGTGGGGCTCCCTTTTTCAGAAAGTGCAAGTTCGTGGACAATGCAACAGCGGGAACCGGCGGGGGTGTCAGCGCTTCCGGATCATCTCCCTCGCTTGACCGCTGTGGCTTCCTGAGGAACACCGCCGATTCTCGCGGCGGCGGGTCGTGGCACTCCGGGACCGGGGTGACGACGTTGGCCAACTGCCTCTTTCGCGAAAATTCAGCCTCGATCGGCGGCGGAGTGGCGGCTGAGAACCTGGACGTGAACTCGGGGTCCCTTGCCCTGGTCAATACGCTTCTCGCTATGAATAGCGCGACAGATGGAGGGGGGCTTGCAGCGGTTGCTGCCTCGCCGATACTCACGAACTGCACGCTTGCCGGGAACACGGCTGACCGAGGCGGCGCACTGTGGGCACAGGGCGGGGGGACGATCCCGGTGGCGAACTCGATCTTGTGGGGCAATACGGCTTCCACGATCGGCCCCCAGTTTGCGGCGGATGGCGGCGCAGCGACTGCTTCTTTCACCACCTGCAACGTGGATGGGGCCGGAGGCAGTGGGGCGTGGGACGCGGCGTTTGGGACTGACCAGGGCGGGAACCTCGATGCTGACCCGCTCTTCATGAACCCCGCAGCTCTGGAGTTCAGCCTGCAGAGCGGCTCGCCTTGCATCGATGCTGCCCTCACGACAGTTGCCGGTTACCAGCAGACCGATCGCTACGACAGACCCCGTTACGATGATCCCGGCGCCCCGAACGCAGACCCCGACAGTTCTGAGGCCCCGGACATGGGTGCCTTCGAATACAGTGTGGTCTATGTGGGCATCGCCGGCAGCGACGGCACCGGGACGGGACGGCCGGACGCGCCCTACGCGACTATCCAGCTGGCCATCGATCTGGCCGAGCCCGGAGGCGACGTTGTCATTTTCGGTGGAACAGACGTCGCTCCGGCGGTGTTCACCGGCCCGGGAAACGTCAACCTGACGTTCAGAGGGAAGGAGATCACCGTGCGTTCCGATTCGCCTGAGTTCCCGGAGCGCACGATCATTGACTGTGGGGGCGAGGACGGGACCCGCGGTGTCCACTTCGAGTCTGGCGAGACCACTGATTCCCTGTTGGAGGGGATCACCATCCGAAATGGTCGCCACAGTTACGGCGGGGGGATCGCATGCGAGGACGGTGTCTCTCCCACGATCCGGCGGTGTGTCCTGGAGTCGAACACCGCCTACGCTGTTGCGGGAGATCTGGGCTTCGGGGGCGGGTTCTATGCACGCGACGCGAGTCCCGATCTGATTGAGTGCGAGATCAGAGGCAACACGGCTGAAATCACGGGTGGCGGTGTCTTCGTCGAGATGGTTCCTGACGATGGGGGTTATACTCAAACCACGGGCGGCAGCAGGTCGCCTTCCCCGGCGGGGTACGAGCCCAAGGTTGGCGTGCACATGTCACTGTGTCGGGTCACCGGGAACTCCGCCCAGTTCACAGGTGGGGGGATCTACTGCTCGATGGCCGGGATCAAGATCGCGGATACACTGGTCTCAGACAACACCGCCAGGGATGGGGCGGGAATCATGCTCTGGTACGTACCTACGGCAGTCGTCGAGCGTTCTCTTCTCCATCAGAACGCTGCTAGCGCCGGGGATGGTGGCGGCCTGCGGCTCGACATGGGAGAGGCCGCTGTCCAAAACACGACGATCCACGGGAACAGCGCGGCCAGCGGGGGAGGGCTGATGGTGCGAGGGGGTGCCCTGATCGCTCGCAACGTCACCGTGACCGACAACAGCGCCGAGACGCAAGGCGGAGGGATTTTCGGGATGTCTGCCGCGACGGTCGATCTGGCAAATGCCATCGTGTGGGGGAATACGGTGGGAGAAGAGCCTGATGAACTCGTTCTCGTCGATGGTTCCACAGCAGCCGTGCAGTACACGGCCATCACTGCAGGTTGGGCAGGGACAAACAACATCAGTGCCGACCCTATGCTTGAGCCGTTGGCCGACAACGGCGGCCCTACCCAGACGCGGCAACTGGCCTCTGGCAGTCCCGCCATTGATGCCGGTTCAGATTCGGAAGCTGCCGGGATGCAGAACGATCAGCGGGGCCCCGGTTACATTCGCTCCCTCGACGCGGATGGGGATCAGATTGCCAACGTTGATCTGGGGGCCGTTGAGCGTTCGGAAAGTGCTGGTGCGGGTGACGATACTGCTGAAATTCATGGCCGGGCCTGGTTTGATGTTAACGTGGATGGTCTGCACGACGATGATGAGCCAGCCTTCGCTTCCCTGCCTCTCGTGTTGCTCGGGCCGGCCGGCCCCCTTCCGAGCACAGTGACGGATGCGGATGGCGCGTATAGTTTCCGAGCGCTGAGTGTGGGCAGCTATGCTGTCAAGGTTCTCCTTCCACATGGGTACCGGCTGACCAATCCCGTGGCCGAGGGGAGTCGCTTTGATGCGGCAAGCCACGCAACCCCCGCAATCGTTCTCGCATCGGGAAGCATTGACGTGGGGTGGGATTTGGGCCTGGTTCTTGACGCCATTTCGCCAGTCTTGCCCGGGGGCGTGGTGTCCAGGGCAACGGACATCTCGGCAGCCGGAGCGGTGGTCGGTTTCGAGCGTTGGGCCGACGATAGCGTTCATCCTTTCCGAGAGCTCTCTACTGCCGGTCGCAGCCCGGTAGGGACAGCATCTCCCGTTGGGGGCACTGCCAGGGGCACGGCGACAGCTGTCAGTGACTCGGGAACGACCGTTGGTCATCTGTTCGATTCTACAGGCCAGCCGCAGGCGTTTGTCTGGGACACGGAGTCCGCCGAACCCCGGACGATCCTGCCGGCAGGCTCTGAGGCGAGCATGGCATGGGCGATCTACGGGGACACCGTGGTGGGCAGTGCCGGCGCTGCGGTACCGGACGGAGCGATCGTGTATCAGGCTTGCGTCTGGGAGGGTGTTGAGCGGCTTGACCTCGGGACATTGGGTGGGGCCCAGAGCGTTGCGTATGCGATCAATGCGCGCGGGGAGATTGTTGGTGAGTCAGCAACCGCAACCAGTGTCACCACGGCCTTTCTCTATCGCGATGGCCAGATGGTCCCGCTGGACCCGAATCCACCCTATCGAAGCGTCGCGTACGACATCAGCGACAGTGGTGTCATCGTGGGGCAACGTGCTGACGCGGATGGCGCCCTCAAGGCGACTCGCTGGCGGGAGGGTGAGGCCGAGGAGCTGGCTGGGCTGGGCGGAGTCTACAGTTGCGCCCTGGCGGTCAACGCAGAAGGACGCGCCGTCGGCTGGGCCGAGAATGAGATCGGGGCGTTGCACGCTGTTCTGTGGGATGCACGTGGCGCTGTCTTGGACCTCAATGGACTGCTTTGGGGGGCGGCTGGAGAATGGGACCTTCAGAGCGCTACGGCCATCAATGATGCCGGTGACGTGGTTGGGTACGGGCTTCGAGATGGCGTGACTCAGGCGTTCCGATTTGCGGTCCCGGCTGCGAACTTGCCGGCCATGGCAGAGGCCCCACACGTGCTCGGGCAGGCTGGGGCCTGGGGAGTGCTTGGCGAACCGCTCTTGCTGGCCGCCGATGGGGTTGATCTCGACGGTGAGATTACTCACGTCGTGTTCCTGATCGGCGAGCAGGAGATCCCCGCTGACATGGGACGGGGGCCGAAGGGCACCCTCCTCGCAGATGGACCATTCACCGTTACTGTGGAGGATCTCCCGGTTGGGGTCCACGAGGTACGTATCCGAGTAACGGACAGTGACGGGGCGACTGCTGTCAGCCCCCCGACCTTTGTCTCGATCTACGAAAGACGTGTGCCGGCAACCGATGATGCTTACTCCACAGAGGAGTTCGCGGTACTTGAGCCTTCAGCCCCGGGCGTTCTGGCCAATGACAGTGTGACCAGAACCTCGGTGCGCGAAGTGACGCTCCTGACTGAACCGGCGAAGGGAACGGTCGCCCTTAGTGCGGACGGCAGCTTCGTCTATGTGTCCGATCCGTCTTCCCTGAGCTTCGATGACACTGCCGAAGAGAGTGATCAGTTCACCTATGAGGTGCGGGCGGAGGGCTATGCGCCCGGGCAAGCTACGGTGATGATCTCCATCACCCGGTCGGAGCTTGTCTTTAATCTCCCCCTGCAGACGGGGTGGAACCTGATTTCAGTCCCGCTGGCTCCCTTGGATTCGTCGGTTGAAGCGGTTCTTGGCAGCACAATAGTAGGGCCTGTTTGGGGGTGGCAAGATGGCGACTACGTGAGCGTGCAGGCCCTCTCCCCGGGGATGGGCTACTGGGTGTTCCACGATGGTGATGCGACTACCATTCCCATCCACGGGCATGCTGTCCGCGATGCAGCCCGGGAACTGCCCCCGGGGTGGCATCTTGTGGGGGCCGTCTCGGCGCCCGATTTTGCCCCTTCGCGCCCCGAGTGGTTGGTTCGTCCCGACGGGGCGGCAACGCCTCGTCCTTACGCGTGGGACGGGACAGGCTACGTCAACGACAATGAGCTCCGCTGCGGATCGGGTTACTGGATGGAGGTCCGGCGGGGACAGAGCTTCAGTCTGGGTGGGATACGGACCCCAGAGCCGGTTGAATGAGTGTTCCCGGTAGGAAAACGCTGTGAATCGTGATGCCTGGAGTGTAGTGTTCTGACAAGAATGACCATCGTGCTGACGGGCGATTCCCGTTCGGAGGGCTGCCCGACAGCGCGTGAGAATGGAGGCAAGACTACAATGAAGACATTCGCCACGCTCCGCTCTATTTTGCTCTCAGGCTGCATACTCCTTGCGGTGCCCGGGTTGCATGCACAACCCGTAGCTGGGAGCGCCGCTCCCAAGCCGGTCGGGAGGGTCGTTGCTGTACGTGGTAAGGTGGAAGCCGTCTCTCCGACCAATGTCCGGCGTGCTCTCGCCATTCGAGAGTCGATTTTTGAGGGGGACACGGTGAACACCGGTGCCAGAGGGCGGGTTCAGATCAGCTTCAGCGACGGGACGATCGTGCACCTTGGGCGTAACACTGAAATGTTGATTGATGAGTACGAGTACAGTGCTGAGAAGAGCTCGGGCAAGATGGTGACCCACGTGAAGAGCGGCGTCTTTCGGGTGATGGGAGGGGCGATCACCAAGATTGCTCCCGACAACTTCCGAACCGTCACACCGACGGCCACCATCGGGATCCGGGGATCGTTCTACATGGGCAGCGTAAACCAGCAGGTGCTGAAGGTCGTGTTTCTTGGTGGACGGGGTATCTGGGTGCGGAACGAGCACGGCGGGGAAGACATTGAGACGCCCGGGTATGGGACGTCGGTTCGCCCCGGTGAGAGACCGGCCGCCCCGAGGCGATATGCGGTTCAGGAGCTGACCAGCCTGGTTGACGACCTGTTGGCGGTTGGCGAGGAAGAGGACGACGACGGCCCCGCTCCGGACGGGGATGACGACGACGATGACGGTGGCCTCCCTCCCATCGATGACGGAGATGATGACGATGACGACGATGATACGCCCATACCACCGGCAGAGACACAGGACAGCGGCGAACAGGATCCGGCAAGTCAGGTCCAGCAGGAGTCAACGCGGGACTCTCAGGACCGCGACGCGACGCCCCCCATTGTGACCGTCGTTGCACAGGAAACGCGTGATGCAACCCCCACCCTTACAGGGACGGTCGACGACCCTACGGCCACGGTTTCTGTCACGATTGGCGGTCAGGCATTCGACGCTGTTAACCAGGGAGACGGCACGTGGGAACTGGACGGTGCGTCCTTTGCCGGTGCTCCATTGGCTGATGACACATATGAGGTCGTTGCTCAAGCCCTGGATGCGGCAGGGAACCCCGGCCAAGGGCAAGGGAGTTTGCTCATCGATACCACTCCCCCTCTTGCGGCGGCTGATCCGTTGACCCGCCGTGATTTCACCCCGGCTCTCACCGGCACAATCGATGACCCTGAAGTGGCAGTTGAGGTCACCGTCAATGGGGTCGTGTACCAGGCCGAGAACAACGGAGACGGGACGTGGGGGCTCGCCGGGGCTCTCATCGCGACCCCATTGAGCGATGGTTCCTACGACGTCTCTGTCGCAGCGACCGATCGCTTGGGGAACCCGATGCAGGAGAACTTTGCCGATGCACTCACGGTGACCACTGCCGGCGCGCAATCGGTTGGCCGGGTTGATGGTGAGACGGCGGCCGGCGGCGTCAGTTTGGATGTGCGTGATGTGGGAGAAGCATCTGCCAGGGCCGCGGGAGACCTTCTTTTCAGTCTGAGTGTTGATGGAGTCGCCCCGGCAGAGCCCGGGGGGATCTATGCGGGAACGGCGACCACGGGCGGCGAGCACACCGTCTCTCTGTCAGGCAACGAGCTTGGAGTCCCGTTTTCCCATGCCTATGACAACTTGGGTGAGTTCTTCGTATTCACGGCCGGTCTGGAATCGGCTGAGTATGGCAACTCCCGAGGTGGACGGGGAACCGTGAACGAGCTTGGCGAGCCGCCTGACCCCGCCGAGAACCCGGATGCTTATGCCGTCGAGGGGGCCTATCTCAGCATGCTGGATGATGGGGAGGGCTACGACTTCGTTGAGCTTGGGTTTGCCGGCATCCCATCCTATGTGCTCCCCAAGACCGGTTTGGCGGCATACTCCGGGCCTTTGCTGCTGGTCGAAGGGCAGCCGGATGGCACGACATTCTCCGAACTCAGTGGTGCCATCACTGCCCGCGCCAACTTCCGTTCAGGGAAGGTGATGGGGAACATTGTGACCGATCAGGGGGCGACGGGGCTCACATTCGTGGGGGACATCTCCGGAGCCGGATTGGAGAATGTGGTGCTCCTCGGCGGGGGAGTGGCCGACGGGGGAGCCGGAGGTGCTGAGGGCATGCCGTTCGTCTTGAACACAGCAGATGCCTTCGGCCAGTTCTATGGGAGCGCCCATCAGGGATTGGGCCTGTATCTTGAGGCAGAGGAACTGGCGCTTCTTGATCAGGCTTCGGTTGGGGATCTGAGCCTGGCGGGTGGACTTTATCTGGCCAGCGAGTTGTTCGAAGTTCCCGGTGGCCAGGTGGCGTGGTCCGGTTTCGTCATTGGTGTGGCCGAGGATATTGAGGCCCCCGACCAAGACCCGGTCCTGTTGCTTAACGCGCTCGACACGGCAGCCCGTGGGAGCAATACGGGTTTGTCTCTGCAGCTTGACCGTGACAATGGCACCGTGACCGGGTGGATGAGTCTCAGTACCCCGGAAGGGGACGCTGAACCGTTCGTCCTACAGATCGGCGGTCCCTCGCAGTCGGCAGATGGGACAGCCACAACTTCGTCCACCGCGGCTGACGGTGGCCGCGCGGCTGCGACCGGATCCAACTCAGCCTACGTGAGTGACAAGGGGTTCGCCGCCGAACTGGCCGCGATCGAATCCGTCCGGTCCCTGAGCACGAATCAGAACGGCAATTACATGGTCACTGCCCCCGTCGAGGAGCAGGTTTCCGACTGGCTGACTTGGGGATACTGGGCCGCGTCCTACCAGGGGGCCAACGGCGAGATCCGGCACGTGCACATGCCGGGAGCCTATTGGGTCGCCGGCGAGCCGACTCCCCGGAGCTACATCCGCAGCCTCATTGGGACTACGGGGGCGATGGGCGTTTACAGCGGCGGGGCCCTCTGCACTACCCTGCAGAACGGCCTTCCCCCGGAGGAGATGACCGGCACGTCGAACTTGACCGTCTTCTTTGACACCCGATTGGTCAACGGGACACTGGCATTTCCCGAGTTGAGTCTCAACGCAACGGGCGTGGTTGATCCGGCTGGGAACGGATTCAGCGGTTCCATTGCGTCCGTCAATGCGGGTACAGCAGGAGGAGGGGCTGCAGTCACTCCGGTGACGAGTCAGCTTCAAGGCGATTTCTTTGGTCCGGAGGCGAATGCGGTCGGTGGGAGCTTCGCGGCGGAAGTAGCTTCCCCGAATAGCCAGGCAATCGAGACGCGGTATATTGGTGTCTTTGCCGCTGACAAATAGTAACTTACGGAACAGCTTCGCCTGATCGCGCAGCCCCATTGACCGTGACAGAACACGCCCACAGCGCTCTACTTCCACGCCTTATCGCCAAGGCACAATCTATCCTGAACGCTAGTCCTGCCTGCCATGACTGGGATCACACCTTGCGTGTGTTGAACAACGCCCGGCACTTGGTCGAGGCGGAGAGCGGGGATGCGGGTGTGGTCGAGTTTGCGGCTGTTCTCCACGACATTGGGCGTCCCGTCGAGTTGGCTGACACCGGCAAGACGTGCCACGCCGAACGGGGCGGCGATATGGTCCTGCGACTCCTGCCTGAACTTGGTCTTACTGACGGAACGTTCATCGAGCAAGTCGCCCACTGCGTACGGGCCCATCGCTATCGCAGGCGGTCTGAAGGCACGTTCCCCGCCACTCTCGAGGCCCGGATCGTGTTCGACGCCGACAAGCTTGACTGTATTGGGGCCATTGGCATCGGCCGGTCCTTTCACTTTGCCGGGCGCACAGGCGCACGTGTCCACAACACGGCCGAGGAAGCCGTTAGTTCGGCCAGTTACAGCCGCGAGGACACAGCTTACCGGGAGTACCTCGTGAAGCTGGAACACGTTCATGAGCGCATGATGACCGGTGAAGGCAAACGGATGGCCGCAGGGAGGCATGACTTCATGGTAGCTTTTTTCGGTCAACTGAACCAGGAAGTTCAGGGGAGAGACTACGCGTGAAGACGTTGTACTTTGATCCCTCTATCGCGGGTCGTGCACGGAGACGCCTCCGCGCCTTCACCCCTGGGCAGGCAGATCGTCGCCGCTTGTGGAGAGCTTCGCGATGATGTGGGACCGCTTCTACCGACTGAATCCCGGTGTCCAGGCATACCCCTGGGGAGCACGCCGTCATGGCGACGAGTTACCCTATATTGCCCAGTTGCTGAGTCGAGCCCCTGACGACGACCAACCCTACGCTGAGCTTTGGGTCGGTGCCCATCCCGCACTTCCCTGCACGTTTTCCGTCGCCGGCCGCGAGTGGAAGCTGAACGACGCGATTGCCGAGTTCCCAGAAGAGATCCTTGGTTCCCGGCTGGTGGACGCCGGACTCAGATCGCTGCCGCTGTTGCTCAAGATTCTGGACTGTGAGGCCCCGCTCTCTATTCAGGCCCACCCGAACAGGGCCCTGGCGCGGACCCTCCACCAGCGGCACCCCGACCACTACCCCGACGCGAACCACAAGCCTGAAGTCGCCATCGCGTTGACGCCTTTCAAGGCCCTGTGCAGGTTCCGAGAGCGCGCACAGATCCAGGGCGACCTCTCTCGGCATGCCGCTCTTTCCACGCTCTTTTCGGAACAGCTCGACGATGTAGCTGAACCGAGGTGGTTGCGACGTGCCTACCGTCGGCTGTTCGGCGCCGACTCCACCGAAATCGGCAATGCGTTGAAGACGCTGACAGACACGCTGGCCGCCTCCCAGTCCCCCAGCCCGGAGGATCGGTGTTTCAGTGATCTCGCCAGACACTACCCGGGAGACCGGGGAGCCCTGTGCGCCTATTTTCTCAACACTGTGGAGTTGGCCCCGGGGGAAGCGATCTTCCTAGCCCCCGATGAGCCGCATGCCTATCTCCACGGAACGATCATCGAGTGCATGGCCAACTCCAACAATGTTGTACGAGCCGGCTTGACGCCGAAGTTCATGGACGTACCGGTATTGCTTGAGATGCTGACCTACGAGGAAGGACTGCCGCGCATTTGGCGCGGAGGGGCTCTCCCCGGCGGCGGCCGTTGCTTCGAGGTCCCAGTCCCGGATTTCGCTGTGGAACTTTGGGAGGGAGACGCGGGTGATGAGTTTTCGCCTGCTTCTGACGGTACAGTCTCCCTCTTGCTCGTCCTCGACGGCACGGCATCGCTCCGTGCCCCGGGACAAGAACCAGTTTCGGCAACCCGCGGGTCCTGCTGGCTTTGGCCGGGAGCGCTTGCAGATTGCCGCGTGGCAATGCAAACTGAACACGTACGGGTTGTCAGGGCAAGACCAGGCACCTGATATCCTAACTGAACGGGACCCAACCCCTCATCATGCGGGGAGTGGCGGGCCTGAAGTATCGAAAGGACGCATGATGGCAGACAGCCAATCCTCCGGACAGGACTTTGGGGCCTACCTCGAAGCCAACCTGGCCTCGCTCAGAACGGAATTCCACGTCGGTGACAAGATCGAGGGTGTCGTGACCGCAACCGGTCGAACATCCGTATTCGTGGACATCAGGGCACGAAGCGACGGCATCATCGAGCGATCCGAACTGACCGACGACGACGGTAATCTCACCGTTGAAGTCGGCGATCAGATTACGGCCTACTACGTTGGCTTCCACCATGAGGAAGGGATCCGGCTAAGCATCCGTATGGCAGGTCGCGTGGCTGAAGCCACGTTTGATGATGCCTATGAAACTGGCATCCCTGTTGAGGGGAAGGTTACCGAGGAGCGCAAAGGGGGGTACACGGTTGAACTGGCGGGCCAGGAAGCGTTCTGCCCCTACTCCCAGATTGATCTATTCCGGCGCGAACCCGAGACCTACATCGGGCAGCGGTTTGCGTTTGTGATCACGGAGAACAGCGAGGGTGGCCGTAACCTGGTCTTGAGCCGGCGCACGCTTCTCGAGCGTGAGCGGGAGCAGCAGAGGGAGCAGCTTCAGGAGTCGCTCGCGGTTGGTGATTTTGTTGACGGCAAAGTGACGCGGCTGATGCCGTTCGGCGCATTCGTCGATATCGGCGGCGTCGAGGGACTCGTCCATGTCAGCGAGCTTGGCTGGGGGCATGGCACGAAACCTGAGGACGTCCTGCAGCCGGGGCAGTCTGTCCGCGTTGTGGTTCTGCAGCTCGACTGGAAAGAGGAACGTTTCTCCCTCAGTCTCAAACGGGCTGCGGGAGATCCCTGGGAGACGGTCGAGACGTCAGACAACTACCTGGTCGGGCAGCGCCTCGAGGGCACGATCGTCCAATTGGCTCCTTTCGGGGCGTTTGTTGAGCTGGAACCGGGCATCCAAGGGCTTGTGCATGTTTCGCAGTTGGGGGCGGGGAAGCGGATCAATCATCCGGACGAAGTCGTGAGTATCGGTGACCGCGTCGAGGTGGTGATCTCCAATATTGACTTTGAGCGCCGCCGGATCGCGCTGACGATGGACGGCACGCTGGGCGCTGACATTGAGCAGTTTGACGACCTGCCCGGGATCGTTGTTCAGCCGGGCAGTCGTGTGACTGGCGTGATTGACGGCGTGCGTGATTTCGGTGCCTTCGTTCGGTTGCCGGATGAGCGAAGTGGGTTGCTGCACGTCAGCGAGATCGAACTGCGCGGCTCCACCAATCAACGTCGCGCTCTCTTCGACATGTTCCCTCCGGGGAGCAGCATCGAGGTGGTTGTCCGGGAAATCAGGGGAGACCGGATTTCTCTGACCCTTCCGGAGACACTGGAGCGTGAATCGGAGAAGCTTGACGCGAAGGACATGACCGACTCCGCAGGAGAATCGCTTGGGAGTCTGGGCGACCTCCTTGGGGGGCTGGATCTCTAAGCTGCGGGGGCCGGATGCCAGCGCTGCGTGAATGTGCAGAACAAGCCGCCGATCGCCTTCGTTCCGAACTGTCGGAGTGGGCCGACCCTCGGGTTATGGTTCAGTTCGGGGCCGGTTTCGTTCCTGCGGGTCTGCTTGACCGGGAGCAGGGCGTTCTGCCTTTGAGCGCGCTTCCCGGGATGCCGGACGCCCCATCCCCTGCCGGGCACCCTTTGACGTTGACTCTCGGCACGTGCGTTGGGGATACGCAGATCCTCGTGGCTCATGGCCGTCGCCATCTCTACGAAGGGCATGGCGTGATGCCGTGCATTCTGCCGATCGCCGCGGCCGCCCTGGCCGGAGTCCGGACATTTATCCTCATCGGGTCGACCACCGGAGCCGTCTGGGATGAGCTTCATCCCGGGGCTTGGCTGATCCTCACCGACTATGTGAATCGCCTCGGGGTATCCCCGTTGGTCGGCAATCTCGACCTGATAGATGATCCCTTCCTCGACATGAACGAGACGTTTTCCCAGGAGATCATCTCGGGTTTGGTCAACGCGGCGCATGAGATTGGTGTAACACCGCGGCTGGGGATCTACGAGGCAACCATGGGTCCCCAGGGGAGCACCCCGGCGGAGGTGGATGCGGCGAGGCAGAGTGATGTCGCTGTTCTTGGCACCAGCTTGGTGCTCGAGGCGATTCTTGCCCGGGGGATGGGCTGCAGAGTTGCCGCATTGGCGGTCGTTTCCGGCGAGGCGGCCGGACACCACGCGAAACCACCTACCCGGGCGAGCATCGGCGACGCCAACCGTTTTGCCTCCCCCCTGATCGTCGACACCCTTCGCATCCTGCTCCGGGACCATTTGTCCATGATCGTTGGCCCGTGACGGGACCAGTCAGTCGTCCTGGGAGTCGGCGCGTTTCCTCTTGATTCGCTTCATGGCCCGCGCGGCCAGAGAGTCCCCGAGCTCGATGGTCGATGGACTCTCGTCCGCGTCCGCTGCTGCCGGGGGCGTTGTCGGTCGGCCCTCCGGCATCGCGCCCGCGGGGTGTCCGGCAAAGTCGGTTGGCCGCAGGTTGCTGCCCCGGCGCGCCATCCCGTTGGGTACTCCAGGCCCGGCACTCAGGGGATCCATGCCTCCCAGTTCCATCCGCTTTGCCAGTCGCTTGTGCAGGTCGCGATCGAAGGACCGTCGGCGCTCCGAACGCTTGCTCACGTCAGGGGTCTGCAGTGTCTCCTGCTTTTCAGTGTCGGGGTAGGCCGTTTTCAACTCCGGCCGCGGACGAATCGGGTGGAAGACCTGCGCTTCTCTCCCTCGCTCCAGGCGTCGCCGCAGGGCTTTCTCCAGACGGATGGCAGAGGCGGGATCCGAGTCCGTCAGTGCTCCGTCATCAGGCTCTGTCAGGTGATCGCCGTCCGCGATCATTCCGTCGAGAATCATGAGGGCAGACCGCTTGCAGGGAATCGACGCCTCCCCACGCTCGACGTTCCAGGTTGCATACTGCCGCAAGGGCTTGCCGACACAGCAGGGGCACCCGGCTTCACAGGGGCAGGAGGCCACGTTCTGACGGACACGAGGGAGAATGTCTGCCATCATCTCGTAGGCTTTCTCGGTGAATCCCAGGCCGTGGGGGAAGCGTTCGTAGATGAACACGGCCTGCCACGGTGAGTTGACACTGCCCACCGTGTGGGAGAAGTCCAGCGTATCGCAGGTCATGAACAACGGCAGCAGCATTCTGGTCGCATAGCCGACAGCCCGCAATCCGCTGTGAGCGTCCAGGCCAGCGAGTCGGACGCGCTCTAGGAGGTCATCGGGGGGCACGATCCAGAAGGCCAGCGTTTCGAGGACCATGGTTGGCAGGTCCAGGTCGTGGGTTGAGATTGCGTCCAGGGAGTAGAAATGGACCTTCTCGTACGCGTGTGTCTTGAAGTAAGCGGTGACCTCCCCCCAGTAGATGCGTCCTGTACCAAAGGCCCTCTCCCGTAGCTGGTTGTCGATGTGATGAATGTCCGTTCCGCCGAGTGGCTGTGTGTAGTAGTCGACCTCTACACGTTTGACGCTGGCGATGTTCCGTTCCAAGTCTAGCTTGAGGACGCGGTAGGTGTCCCCCCGATGCATGTAGATGGCTTCCGGGTGCAGAATAGGTTCCGCGTCGAACATGTTGACTTCGCCCAGCATTTCCCCTGTGCCCACGTCTTCGATCAGCACGTTGCTGTCAGCGTAGTTGCGGAGCGAAACTTCATGCTGCGGGGTCTCGGATGCGGCATGGTACCACTCCAGGCCGATTCGGTGCACTTTCCGGTTCTCGCTGAGCACCTTGAGGGCCATGTCAGTATGAGGGCCGAATCGACCTCTTTCCCCATCCTGAAGAGGGAGCTCGTGGGTAGCACAGCGTAGGTGCCCCGTGGCCAGGAATGGATTTCCCGGGTCAATGACGGCCCGTTCGATGCATTCTTCGAACACATACGCGGGGTTGGTCATGATGTATTGGTTGATACTGGTGTCCAAGCCAATCAGGAAGACAACGGAGTCGGCTGCCTTTCTCCCGGCTCGTCCTGCCTGCTGGAAGAACGACGCACGCGTGCCGGGATAGCCTACGATGATGCTGGCCTCGATCGTGCCAACGTCGATCCCGAGTTCGAGAGCACGGGTGGTGCTGACTCCGAGCAACTCGCCGTTGAAAAGCCTCTTCTCTATTTCCCGCCGCTCTTCCGGTCGGTAGCCACCGCGGTAGGGCGTCACTTTCTGTGCTCGGTGCGGCGCTGTGCTGCGGAGCTTCTCCGTGACATACCTGTGGATCATCTCTGCCGTCATCTTAGCCTTGGAAAAGGTGATCGTCGGGACTCCTCTGGCCACGAGTCTGGCCATGATCTCATGCGCCTCGACGTTGGCACTGCGCCGTGACCTCCAGTGGCCGGTGCGCACTCGCGGCGGATTCCAGAGCACGTAGTACTTCCGCCCTCTCGGGCTTCCATCCTGTTCCACGAGATGGAATGGCCTCCCGGTCAACGCATTGGCAAGTTCAGTTGGGTTGGCGATTGTGGCGGAACAGGCGATGAGAAGCGGGTTGCTTCCATAGTGGCGACAGACACGGGAGAAACGGGTAAGGACGTGAGTCATGTTCGAGCCGAAGATTCCGCTGTAGACATGCAGCTCGTCGATGACCAGGAGTTTCAGGTTGCCCAGGAAGTCGGCCCACCGTGCGTGCTGCGCCATGAGGGAGGCGTGGACCATGTCGGGGTTGCTGAACACGACTGACGCCTGATCGCGCAGCTTTCGTCGCAGCGCAGATGGGGTATCTCCATCGTACACCCCCGCCAATCTGTCGCTCAGCCCTGCACCCTCGAGGAGAGAGAGGAACTTGCTGAATTGGTCCTGGCACAGCGCTTTGGTGGGGAAGAGCAGCAGGGCGCGCGCTTGTGGATCCGCTGCCAGGGACTCGAGGATAGGTACGGTGTAGCACAGGGTCTTGCCGGACGCTGTGCCTGTCGCGATGAGGACATTTTCTCCGGCGCGAGCGGCCTCTATGGCTTCTGCCTGATGGGTATAAAGCCGCTCAATGCCCTGCGACGCCCCTAAAGCCTGAAGATGCGTATTCCCGCCCAGGTCAAAGTCGGCAAATGTACCCGGGCGAGCCGGTACTTCATGCACATGCACGATCTGATCGGAGTACTCAGCGCTCGTCTGGAGCTCATGAAGGAATGCGGCGACGTTCATGGTCTGGTGTCGAAGTGGATCATCAGGTCAGCAAGAGTGATTAAGTCCAGAAGGTTGTGCTTGAGGATCGTGACAATGTCACGCGCATCTTCGTTGCGTACGTAGGCATGGTAGGCGTCAGCGATCTGATCCCCGGGAATGTCACCATGGCGGATACGTTTGCACACAAAGCGTTCGAGCGTCTGGAGCTTACAGTTCGGGAGGACATCCTTCCAGACCCTGCGGCTTTCATGGAGCAGGTCAAAGTGCGCCAGATCAGGGGTGTATGGAACACCGGTCACGAGCGAGCGATTGCGGATGAAAGGGACATCAAAGCTCTTCCCGTTGAATGTGATGAGTACGCGCCGTGTACTGCAGTCGTCGGCGAAGAAGCCGATCACAGCGGCCTCCTCAGCATAATTTCGGGCCAGGTACTGCCTGACCTCCAACCCTCGCTCGTCCCACAGCATCACCCCGATCAGGAAAAGGGGGGCGCTGCCGAGGCCTGTCGTCTCGATGTCCATGAAGACAATGTCCCGGGGAGTTGGCGGGCAGTCCGGGCACAGGAGTTCGAGCCGCTCGCCCAGGAAGGTCTCTCGCGCCGCTAAAGCCGCCTCAAACGCGGCGCTGAAGCCATCGTTATCCTCCAAGTCGTCCACCACTTGAGCGACGAGATAGGCCGGGCCGAACTGTGCGTGGCTTGTCTCACTTCCCGAAACAGCATCGGCCAGAACTACCGGCGGCCGGTCCGTCCCGGGCTTTGGGGGTTGGGTGGGGACCTGTGAGCGTCTGGGGACCCCGCGTTCGTAGGAGATGACAGCCGGGGTTCCGGGTGGGCCTGCCGAGGGAGCAGGGGCTTCGTCTTTTCGTGGTCTTCCGGACGAACGCTTTCGCAATGAGCGTTTGATGGCTGATTCAGCCGCACGCTGTTCCGGGGGACCGGATGTGCGTTTCCGCAAGGCGTCGAGCTGTGCCCGCAGACCGCGGATCTTCTCCCGTCGCTGTTCGTGGTCTCCGCTCGTCATCGTCAGCACTTCTGCTTTCCTGTTATGGAACATGAACCTAATCCCCGTTCGTGCGGAAGCCAACCGAGGTGCACAATCAGGAAATAGATAACATCGTTGAGCGCAAAAAGCGCCCGATCTCTCCACGCCCGAGCCGACGTCCGTTACAGCGCCGGCCTGAACGGCTTTCAAAGGAGAGGCCGTGACGCTATGTTACTCGGTCATATCGGTCACCGAACGCCGATAGACACAATAGAGGAACAGACAATTTTTTCCTGGACAGGCGGCGACGGACACGTTGCTGGATCCTTTGCCCGTGCCTGCCTGTGCCACCGACAGACGACCACAATGACGAGTTGCAGCAGAGACAACGATGCCCAAGCACCGGTAGCCGCCTACTTCCTCGGTTCAGGCGAACTGGGCATTCCCGTCCTGCGAAACATGGCAGAGAACGCTCGCGTCAAGCTTGTGGGAGTCGGAACACAGCCGGACCGGCCGGCTGGACGCAAACGCCGGTTGAAAGCGACGCCGTTGGGGGATTACGCAGGAACGCTTGGGTTGAGGCCTGACAAACCGGCATCGGTGAATGCCTCGGGCTTCCTTGAGCAGATTCGGGCTCTTGCCCCCGAACTGATTGTAGTCGTGGCTTTCGGACAATTGCTGAAGGAGATTCTCCTGAACTTGCCGACTCAGGGGTGTCTCAACGTTCATGCATCACTGCTCCCCAGGCATCGCGGGGCAGCACCGATCAACCAGGCGATTCTCGCTGGCGATGCAAAGACCGGCGTGTCCTTCATGAAAATGGACAGGGGATTGGATACGGGGCCGGTATATGAACAAGTGGAGATCGGGATTGGTCAGGCCGAGACGGCCGACCAGTTGGAAGGGCGCCTGGCCGAGTTGGCCGGAGCGCACATCGTTGATTGCATGTGGCGCGTGTGTCGCGGAGGGCTCTCGGAGCACTCTCAACCTGAGACCGGCGTCACGTATGCACCGAAACTGAAGAAGCAGGATGGGGCCATCGAATGGTCCTCAGAAGCTCAACATATTGAACGGAAGATCCGGGCACTGAGCCCCTGGCCGCGCGCCTACTGCCGCGTCGCAATCCGAGAGAAAGAGAAGCGCTTGCAGTTGACTGCTGCCACTGTCATTGATGCCTCCAACGCGGCCGGCATTCCGCCGGGGACTGTGTTGCAGGCGGATGAAAGTGGTCTGGTCGTTGCCTGCGGTACCGGGACGTTGAGGGTAAATCGCCTCATTCCCGAGGGCCGCAGTGAGATGAGCGCAGCTGATTTTCTCCGTGGCAGTCCGCTCGCCGTGTCCTCGGTCATTCTCTGACCGGGACTGGATGCCGGGCCCGTGCCTACCACCCCATGAAACAAATACTGATTAACTGCGAAGAACTGCAGACTCGTGTTGCCGTTGTCGAGAACGGCAGGCTACGGGATTTCTTCATCGAACGTCGTGATGAAGAGCGTCTTGTCGGCTCCATTTTCCAAGGCAAGATCCGCAATCTGGAGGCCTCTCTGCAGGCCGCGTTTGTGGATGTGGGAGCCGAGAAGAACGCGTTTCTCCACTACTGGGACATGCTCCCCGCCACTCAGGAGATGCTGGAAGAGGGCAACTCCCAGCGCCCTCAACAGCGGCAGCGGCAGCGGCGCCAGCCTGAGGTCGAGCCGGTCAAAGAGACGTTGATCGGGCGTATCCGGAGCCGCTTCTTCGGGAAAGCTGAGGAGGAGGCCCCCCCGCCACCCCCGCAACGGCAGCGGCGTCGCCGGAAACCCGCCCGGAAGAAGAACAACTTCACGGTCGAGGACATTCCGGATCTGTTCAAGGTCAACTCTGAAGTACTCGTGCAAGTCACCAAGGGGCCGATTGGCACCAAGGGGGCCCGAGTCACCACGAACCTCAGTATCCCCGGGCGTTACCTGGTTTTGCTGCCCAATTCCTCACACATCGGTGTGTCGAAGCGGGTCGAGGACCATGAAGAACGCTCTCGACTGCGTCAGATCCTGCGGGATCTGGACATCCCTTCGGGCATGGGCGTGATCTGCCGTACAGTCGGCGCCGGCAAGAAAGAAGAGTTTTTCCAGCGTGATCTGGACATGCTTCTCGACGCCTGGGAACTCCTCGAGGACAACCTGAAGAACAAACGGGCTCCCTGCTGCGTATACCAGGAGCCGGACCTTGTGGAACGGGCTCTGCGTGATGTGATGACCGAAGATGTGGACGAAGTTGTCTCCGACAGCAAGGATGTCTGTGAGCTTGCTCAGACGAAGCTGCAGAAACTCAGTCGCCGGGAGCGGGTCAAGATCAAGTACCACCGCGACGCCGTCCCGATCTTCCAGCGCTACCGGCTGACCCAACAGATTGAGAACGTGTTCGGCCGTCGCGTGCCGCTTCCCAGCGGCGGATACATCTGCATTGACGAGACTGAGGCGTTGATTGCGATTGATGTCAACTCCGGGAAAAACCGCAAGGGCAAGGATCATCCTGAAACGATAAAGCAGACCAATCTTGAGGCGGTCGACGAGATTGCCCGCCAGTTGCGCTTGCGCAATCTCGGTGGTCTAATCGTTCTGGATCTGATTGACATGAGGGCCAAGCCGGACCAGCGCGAAGTCTACACCACTCTGAAGAAGGCCCTGCTGGAGGACCGCGCCCGGACCAAGACCTACGCCATCAGCCCGCTGGGTCTGGTGGAGATGACTCGGCAGCGCGAGCACGAGAGCCTGCTGGATGCCATCTACTCGCCCTGCCCCTACTGCGAAGGCAAGGGCATGGTGAAGTCCGCGACGAGCATGAGCGTCGAGATCCAGCGCCGACTCCAGCATATCCTGCGTCAGCGCCGCAAGCCTGAACATGTGCGTGTCATGGTGCATCCCAGCATCCTCGAGCGTCTTCGGAACGAGGATGCGGACCTGCTGATGTCCATGGAGTCTGAGTTCGGTGGAGAACTGTCCTTCCGGGGCGAAGCATCGTTGCACATGGAAGAGTTCAAGCTTGTCGACCAAGGCCGCGGGAAAGAGCTCTAGCCTGACCCTCCGCGAAAAGAACGCGGAGGGTTTAGCCTGACGGTATCTCATCCTCCGGGTCCAGTATGGCGCCGTACTGGCGCAGTGTTTCCCGGAGGGCTCCGGTGTCGAGTTCGCGTACATCCCCCTCCCCGGTAAGTGCTGCAGCCACGCCGGCCGCTTCGCCCAGAGCGAATCCCGGGGCCATGCGTCGGAGCGAGGAATGGGCTGCGTGGTCCGCGGATATCGGCCGGCCGGTCACGATCAGGTTCGGCGTTTCCGCCGCGATCAGGGAGCGGTAGGGGATCGCATAGCTGGCCGAGAGCCCCCAGTAGTCCCCCTTCCCGTTGTCCGCACTCCCATGCACATCGACCGGACATCCGGCCCGGGCGATGGCGTCGGGGAATGATCCGCCGCGTTTCACGTCGTCCAGCCCCAGTGTGAACAGCCCTTTGATCCGTCGTGTCTCGCGCACCCCCAGCGCCGGTGCGGTCTCCGCAATGTAGGCCTCCTCAAATCCCGGGGCGTGTTTTCTCATGATCTCGAGGATCTGCCATGCCTGCCGTCGGCAGTCCACCGTGGCTCGTGTAAGGTCCACCGGATCGAGCGCGTTGTGGTTTTCGACCTCGGTCACATTGAAGTAGGCCGCGTCCGGTCTGGCGTGCCAGAAGAGCGCCAGTCCTCGGTACCCCACGCGGCGTTCACCATAGACCCGGCTGATCTCGTTGCGTTTTCCGCAGCGTTGGCGATCGATTCCCGCGACCAGGAACATCAGCGTTATTCCCTGGGAGCCGACATCGAAAGGGACGCCGGCGAAAGCGGCAACATCCGCATCGCCGGAGGCATCAATGATGGTCTTGCCCTTGAGGACAACATCGCCTGCCTTGGTGAGCGCGACCAGACTGGTTATCCGGCCGTCCTGAGCGGTCGTCACATCTCGAACCCAGCTGTGATAGAGCAGATCCACGCCTGCATCGACGGCCCGACACTCCAGGCACCACTTGAGGTATTCGCTGTCACAGGAGGGGCCGTAGGTGGTCATGCCGGTGGCTGCGTACGGGTGAGACTGAGCCAGTTCTTCCAGGATCCGGCGTCCTGTTCCGCCTACCACATAGTTCTTGCCGAGGCCCCACGTGGTGATAGGCTGGACCAGTCCGAGCGTCCCCATGCCGCCCAGGGCTGAATATCGTTCAACCAGCAGTGTGTGTGCAGCTTCGCGGGCGGCAGAGATGGCGGCCATTGTCCCGGAGATTCCGCCCCCAACAACGATGACATCATACGTTCTGGAAATGTCCATGGATTCCCTTTCCGGCACCGACGCGGCAGGACCTTCATTGCTCGACCGTCAACCGTGCCCCGACATGACAGGGCATGCATTTTCCCGGGAATGCGGCCCACAACGCCGTCTGGGCGACTATCCCGGTACAATGCCCGACGCAGAAACGCTGTACGCCCAAATCGCGGAGAGCGTCGATGGTCTGCACAATGCAGTCCTGCGATGCGGAGCCGAGGTGCAGTCCTCCGAGGACGGCGTGCAGAGGCCGGCCTGACGTGAGTTCACGGATGTATATCAGGGTGTTCACTACGCCGGCGTGGGCACACCCGAGCACAACCACCGTGCCGGCTTTGCTGTCCACGTACAGAGCTTGATCATCATGCAGTGGATCAGGGCGCGTCAGATTTTCATCCAGGAAGAAGCGACGGTTGGTCTTCTCGAAGGTCGTCAGACGGGGAACAGGGCCGGTGACGTGGACACCCGGGCAGATTTCCGTGGGCGAGGTCGTTTCCACGATCTGCCCGGCATGCTCCTCAATTGCGCGAAGCGCCGCTGCCGGTATACCGGCTTCCCGCGCAGAAGTCCCACGGCGTTTGGCGTACTTGGGGGCGAGGGCAGCGGGATGGGCGAAAATGGCCGGCCGGGACATTAGCGGGAGGGCTTGCGCCAAGGCCCCGGTATGGTCGTGATGACCATGACTCAGAACGATGGCATCGGCCGTTGCCAGAGGGACGTTTTGGCGGATCGCATTGCGGAGGAGCACGTCCGCAACGCCCTGGCCGGCATCAAGGAGAACGCGATGATCTCCCGCGCAGACCCAGACCGCCCAGCCGTGCTCGGCCAATGTCCCTTCTTCCTCCGCGGTGTTCTCGACCAGAACTCGGATGGAGATGTTCTTCGCCATGGGGTTGCCGACTGGGGCCCGATGTGCTTTCATCCGTGGCACGTGTCAGGGGGGGGAGCTTACTCGAGAGCTCCACGTTCGCGGAGTCGTGCTTCGTGCTTCTGCAGGAGCTCGCGCACATCGTAGCTGAATTCCACCCAGGCCTCCTCCCACACTTTGGCTGTTTCGGGGGTATAGGGATAGAACCCTGTCTGGTTTCCTGTCCCTTCGGCCCCCTCTGCCATCATCTTTTCCATGATTTCCGGGAGTTTCCCGTCGTTGCAGAGCTCGGGCAGGAGCCCTTCCATGACCAGTCCATAGGCCTGTATGCCCGTCAGATCCATCCAGCGGAAAGGACCGGCGATGGTTGCCCACCAGCCCACGTCATTCCGGAATGATCGATCGATCGTGGCAACGTCCGCTACGCCGATATCAGCCAGGTGACAAGCCTCACGGATGAACGCGTACATCAGGCGATTGGCGACGAAGCCGCGGATATCGAAGTTCAGGAAGCTCGGCTCTTTACCGCACGCGAGGCCCAACGCCTTTGTTCGGGTGATGGTGGCTTCGGATGTCACCTCGTTGCGGACGATTTCCAGGAAGCGGGTAATCCAAGCCGGTTCAGACCAGTGCATGATCACGAACCGTTCAGGATGTTGACTCTTGCTCTGGAGCATGGTCAGCGGGAAACTCGAGGTATTCGAAGCGATGACCGCATCGGCCGCCAGGCAGGCTTCAAGCTGGCCAAACAGGTCACGTTTGAGCACGATGTCCTCTTTGACAGACTCGACCACGAAGGGGCACTCGGCCAAGCCGTCAATGGCCGGAACGATTGTGAAACGTTCGGCCCAATCAGCCACCGTTTCGGCCTCGGCCACGCCGCGTGCCACCACCTCGTCCATTGCGTTGGCGATGAACTCACGGGCCTTCCTGGCCCGTTCAGCCGTACGATTGAAGGCAACCACGCGCATGCCGTGGCTCAGCAGGCAGGCCGCAATGCCGCGCCCCATCAGTCCCAAACCAACCAGACCGACCGTCCCAACTCCCGCAGCCTTGCTTTGCTCACCCATACCAACGCTTCTCCTTTTCCGGGTCACGCATCCTTGACCAGGCTGATGCGGAGGGTCTTGACGCCGCTGATCCGGGTGTCGGCGCATGCGTCGTAGAATGCCTTGGTATCTCCTTCGATCTGAGCGAAGATATTCACGAGAACCGGCCCTTCGAACATACTCGGGCAGCAATCCCGGTCATAGAACCAGCAGATTTCGGAGACATCACCATCCAGCCCGTAGTGATCGTCTTCATTGAGCCAGACGTAAGCGACGTCCCCAGGCAGCGTTGCACACGTCGCCTTTTCGCGCTCGATGTGGATGTCGGTGGAGAGTAGCATCGCGACCTCGCTGCCTGAGTATCGGGCATGAGTGGCTGTGCTCTCGAGCGGGAGGTCCTTCAGGAGCTCCGCGCACGTTCGCGGCATGTCGTCTTCGAGCAGACGGGCACGGACGGCGATGTCGTCTTCCAGGTAACGCATCTCGATATACGTGGCCATTCCTTGTCTCCCAGTGGTGTGCTGCTGCTATTGTGTCTGGTATCCAGTGCTCTATTCGAGGCACCCGGCGCCCTCAATGGGCCAAACATCGACGACCTTGCCGTTGCGGACAAGGTAAAGCTCCCGGTGGAGGTTGTTCGTGGTGCATCCATGCGGCGGAAGGATGTAAACTCGCTTCCCGACGTCCTCAGTCACCTCCATAAAGGGGGTGTGTTCTTCCGAGACGTAGCGCGGTTTGGCCTCTGGGTACTCCAGTAGGACGGGGTCGCAGAATTCCCCACCGATGCCCTTCAGCCCCACGTCCACAACCACCTGGTCGTGCTTGTTGGAGACGACGGTGGCGAGAATCGATCGCGCGATCGCGAACTCCGGCCTCACCTGAGCATAAAAAACGTCCATCAGGGCATAGGTACCACATTGCACTTCGTCAATCCCAGGGATGTTGCCGGTGATGTCGTAGGTTCCGGTTCCTCCTGAGGACACGATCTTGACCGGCAGGCCGCTTGACTCGATGGCGCGACGAGTATCCACGAGCATCCCGAGATCCTCAGTGACACGTTGTTTCCGTTCGTCGTAGTCCGGCAGGACAACGGCGTGTCCTTCGTATCCCTGCAGTCCATCGAAACGCAGGCCCGGAGTGGCAGCGACCAACTGCGCCATTGTGACAGCCGGCTGGCCAGGCGGCACCCCGCAGCGTTTCATCCCCACGTCGACTTCCACGAGGATGCCGACGGTGACTCCCTCCTCTGCGGCTGCGGCGCCAAGCTCGGCGATATTGGCGCAGTCGTCAACTGCACAGCGCACCGTTGCCGTCCGGTTGAGTCTGGCCAGGCGCGTGGCTTTGTCCGGGCCAACGACCTGATTCGCGATCAGCACGTCTTCTATACCGCCTTCTACCAGCACCTCTGCTTCAGACAGCTTGGCGCAGCAGATGCCAACACAGCTCCCCGTTGAGAGTTGCCGTCGCGCGAGGCTGACGCACTTGTGAGCTTTGAAGTGGGGACGGATCTTGCACACCCGATCCTCAAAATACGAGGCCAGCAACTCCAAATTGGCTGTGAGTGCCGCTTCGTCTACAATCAAGCAAGGTGTCGCCAGCTCCGACACGCTGCGTCCTACGAGTTCTGCGTTGCTTCGCGCCACAATTTGCCCTCCGATTCCAGGCACGTCAGTCCATTCCGTCAAGGCTCGACAACGTAGGCAATCCGACCGACAAATGCAAGACGGTACGGGGCCACGGGCGATTCCTGTCGGTATACTGGGCGACCGGATGCTGACAGCGTACTACGTTACTGCCAGATCGAGTCCGTTCTTGCGAGGTGTACAATGGCTATTGGCAGATGCGACTTCCTGAAACAGATTGGTCTCGCTTTACTCGTAGGGTTGGCCCTTCCAGGGTTACTCCGCTCCGCTCCGCTTCCCAAACGTCCCCCAAATATCGTCTTTCTATATGCGGATGACTTGGGCTGGACCGATCTGGGGTGCTATGGCAGCGGGTATTACGAGACGCCCAATCTCGATCGGCTCTGCGCCCAGAGCATGAGGTTCACCGACGCCTATAGTCCTGCCGCGAACTGCGCGCCCGCTCGAGCCTGTGTGTTCTCCGGGCAGTACGCCCCGCGGCATGGCGTCTACACCGTCGGAGGAAAAAGGCGTTTTGACACCAACAAGAGACTCCTCAAGTGGCATGAACGGAAGCTCCTTGCACCTGACAACGAGAAGGGGCTCGCGGGGGACAAGGTGACGTTTGCGGAGGCCCTCAAAGCTGCCGGCTACGTGTGCGGGCACTTCGGGAAGTGGCATCTTGGTGGCGGTGCAGGCGAGTCGCCTGCCGGCCAGGGCTTTGCTGAATCTCTCCCTATCCCGACATCAAAAACTCACTGGATTAGGCCGGACGGGGGGAGACGGAAGAGCGAAGACGAGCCGAAAGCCTATCTGAGTGACGTCCTGGCAGGGCGAGCGCTGTCATTTCTTGAGGCGAACCGAGACCGGCCGTTCTGCCTCTACTACGCGGAGTACCTTGTGCATGTTCCCTTGGAGGCCAAAGAAGCCCTTGTTGCGAAGTACAAAGCCAAGGCGGCTGTGGGAGGGCACCGGAATCCTGTCTACGCCGCGATGATCGAGACGCTTGACACCAATTTTGGGCGTGTGCTGAGCAAACTGGATGAGCTTGGACTCGCGGAGAACACGATGGTCATCTTCTTCTCCGACAACGGGGGTTGCGGGACCGCGAAGAACCCCGGGCTCGGGCCGGGCAATGGTCTCACCTCAAACGTGCCTCTGCGCGGCATGAAGGGCATGCTCTACGAAGGAGGGATTCGTGTCCCGATGTTCGTCCGTTGGCCGGGGATCACATCAGCTGGTTCGGTGTGCCGGGTTCCCGTCACGGGAGTCGATCTCTACCCCACGTTTGTCGAAGTGGCCGGCGCCCAGGCTCCATCCGAACAGGAACTGGACGGCGAGAGCATCGTTCCGCTTCTGAGAGACTCACGGGGGACGCTCGAACGCACAGACATTTTCTGGTGGATGCCCGGGTACCTGCCCGGCCGGCAAGCCCCTGCCCATGCAATGCGCTCAGGCGACTACAAGGTCATCGAGTTCTTCGAAGACGGGAAACTCGAACTCTACAATTTGCGGGAAGACATTGGCGAACGGAACGACCTATCCGGCGATCGTCCGGAGCTTCTCAGTGAACTGCGGGCTAAACTCATCGCCTGGCGCAAGGCAACCGGAGCGACGATCCCCGCCCGCAATCCGCAGTATGATCAGGCCAACGACGGAAGATGGTGAGGTCGTTCCGTTGGGGGAAGGGGGCTTCGCGACAGCCTGCCGCGCTCCATGTCGATGCGTTTACGCCGCCTGCGTCCTCAACGCACGTCCCTCCCTCGTTGTGCGTCACCAATGTGTCTCCTCCCGCAACGTGAGCAATTCTTGCGCAGCCCTCCTCGGGGCTCAGGGCAACCCTGCCTCGCTTCACGCTGTGACATCGTGCGCCTTGATGACCGGGCAATAGCTTGCAGCAAAGCAGGTTGTGCTGTTGTGGGTGGATCTGGCACGGAACTCTCTAATGGGGTGACAGGTGACGTGCATAACCGAACGTTTCTGAGGCAGAAACCAGACCAAAGGAGAGACCGATGATGAAGTCAACTCGCATGACGTGGATCGCCGCCTTACTCACACTGGCACTGGCACTTCCCACAATGGGACAGGGCGGCGCTGGCGCTGGCGGTGGTGATCGTGGTGGACAGGGCGGCGGACGCCGCGGACGCGGTGGACGCGGTGGGTGGGACCCGGCACGGATGGAGCAGATGATGCTCGGCCGCCTCAAGGAAGCCATCAAAGCCCCTGAAGCAGAATGGACGGCCATTGAACCCCTGGTCAAGGACGTGCTCAAGAAGCGGGCCGAAGGCATGATGCGCGGGATGCGGTCGTGGGGCCGTCGTCGTGGTGGCGATGATCAGCAGCAGGAACCCGTAACCCCAACGTCCGAATTGCGTGGCCTGCTAGAGAAGGACGACAGTTCAGCCGAGGCAGTGAAGGCTAAGCTGGACGCACTGCGAGCTGAACGTACTCAGAAGGAGTCCGAGCTGAAAGCCTCAAGAGAGAATCTGCGCCAGGTTCTGACTGTGAAGCAGGAAGCCCAACTTGTCCTGATGGGGATCCTCGACTGAGGAATTCGGACCAATGGACGACGTCATTGCCGATATGGTTCGTGCGGGGCAGCTCCCCGCTTCCGATGCGTTGCGTATTCGTGACGCACTGCGGGAGCGTGCTGGAGGGGCGGCCGAGCAGGATGTTCTGCAGGCAGTCGCCGCTGAGTACGGCGTGCCCTTCTCGGACCTCGGCGATCTCCAGCCTGACATGGCTCTGATTGCTGCCTGCCCCGCGCGCTTGCTGCTGCAATGGGATGTGTTGCCGCTCCGGCGGCACAATGGTCGCGTGGAGGTCGCAGTCAGTGGACTCTTCGACACGCGAGGAACAGACGCACTACGGGTAACGCTTGGCGAGCCGGTCGTTCCTGTCCTGGCCCCAAGCGACGCCATTCGTGCCTGCATCAAGACTCATCTGGGCGTTGGGGCCGACACCATCGACAGCCTTGAGTCCTCCGCGTTCCTGCAGGTTGTCGAAGACAGCCCTCGGGCCGGCGTTGACCTGGATGAATCGGCGCAGGATGCCTCGATCATCCGCTTTGTGAACCAGATGCTGGTCGATGCCATCGGGCAGCGTGCTACCGATGTCCACCTGGAGCCTTTCGAGGATGAGTTCCGGGTCCGTTACCGCATCGATGGTGTGTTGCAGGATGTTCCCGTTCCTCCACAGCTCAAGCGTTTCCAGCCGGCTGTGGTCAGCCGGATCAAGATTGTCAGTGATCTGGATATCGCGGAGAAGCGTCTGCCGCAAGACGGGCGTATCAAGCTTCGACTCCGGGGCAGCGATGTCGATGTCCGTGTCTCCATCATCCCGATGGTGCATGGCGAGGCTGTGGTTCTCCGCCTGCTCCGTCAGGATTCTGCTCTGATGGGGCTCGGCGAGCTGGATATGGCGCCCCAAACTCTCGATCATCTGCGTGGTCTTCTAGGAGTTCCGCACGGGATTATCCTGGTTACTGGCCCAACGGGGAGTGGGAAGACCACGACGCTCTACGCTGCCCTCCAGGAACTCAATGACTCGGAGCGCAAGATTGTGACCGTTGAGGATCCGGTTGAATACCAGATGAACGGGATCAATCAAATCCAGGTGTCGGAGAAGACAGGCCTCACGTTTGCGCGTGGATTGCGCTCGATCCTCCGGCATGATCCAGACATCATCCTGGTGGGAGAAATCCGTGACGCGGAGACGGCCCACATCGCTGTGCAAGCCTCACTCACCGGGCATCTGGTGTTCTCGACGCTGCACACGAATGACGCTCCCAGTGCGCTCACACGGTTGGTGGACATGGGGGTTGAGCCGTACTTGGTGGCATCGTCGCTGGAAGCCATACTTGCTCAGCGCCTCGTGCGCTTGCTCTGCCCGCACTGTCGGCGACCGGTGACCGACATGGAACGGGAAGAAGCGGCTGCCGTTTCGCCCGTGGCCGCAACCGGGCCGGCCTATGCGGCTGTTGGCTGTTCGGAGTGTCGGAACACAGGCTACCTGGGGCGCCACGCGATCTTCGAGCTCTTGCCGATGACGGAAGAGATCGCCGCGATGGTCGCCGCCTCACGCCCGTTGGGGGAGATCCGCGCGGCGGCCGTCGAGCAGGGGTGGCGCCCCCTCTTTGAGGATGGGCTGCGCCTCCTGCGTGACGGCGTCACCACTCTGGAGGAAGTCCTCCGAGTCAGCCGTGACACCGCTGCGACCGGCAACGGAGCGACCGTTGAATCGCCTTGACCCGTGAGACCTTCGCGGATGCTGAGTCCGCCGCGATGGCCCTCAGAGACTGACAGCACAACGGACAGCAGGCAAACACCCACGTATGCCAGACTATGAGTATACAGCACTGACCGTGGCGGGGGACACCGTTGCGAAGACGCTTCAGGCGGACTCGCGGAAAGCGGCTGTGGCTCAGCTCACAAGTGAGGGCCTGACGCTGGTCCGCCTTGACGAGTGCGGGGGCGTTCCGGGGGAGCAAGGCGTAGCGCTTGTCCCAGAGGCCGGGCGAGTCCCGGCATCCTCACGGGAATCATTCACACGCCAGCTCTCGTCGCTGCTTGCCGCAGGTGTTCCTCTCGCCACCGCGCTGTACCGCCTCGCAAAGGAGGCCCACAGCGAGGTGGCCGGGCGGGTTTGGCAGGCAATCCATGACCTGATCGCGGACGGGACATCGCTGGCTGACGCGATGAATCAGTTCCCGCGCGTCTTCCCGCGCGTCCACATCGCGATGGTACGCGCCGGGGAGAAAGGCGGCTTCCTGGCCTTGGTGCTGGAGCAAATTTCGGATTTCCAGGCCAGGGAGCGTGACTTGCGCGGCCGAATTGTTGCCGCCCTGGTCTATCCTGCCGTCCTGGCCGTTCTCTCGGTCGGCGCGGTTATTTTCCTGCTTGCCTTCTTCATCCCGCGCTTCGAAGCCATGTTCAGTGATTTCGGGGCTACCCTCCCCCTGCTTACCCGCCTGATCATGGGCACGAGTGCCTGGATCCGCCAGTGGGGACTGGTCGTCGCCCTGGTTGTTGCCTGCGCGCTGCTGGCAATCCGCGAATGGGGGGCGTCAGAGAGGGGGCGACGTCATTGGGAAGCCCTGCTGCTTGGACTTCCCGTGTTCGGCGTCCTGACGGCCCGGTTGGCCATGACGCGCTTCTGTCGCATGTTCGGGACGCTGCTCAAAGCTGGCGTCCCGTTGGTAAGCGCCCTGGATGTTGCCGAAAGGTCTCTGGGGAATCAAGTCCTCGTCGATGCCGTACACGAAGGCGGACAGCACGTCCGACAGGGCAGTCGCCTCGCAGACAGCTTGTCTCAGTGTACGCTCCTGTTCCCCGGATCGGTCGTGGAGATCATTTCCGTGGCCGAGCAGGCTGGGCGCCTAGACGATGAGCTGATTCGCCTGGCTGACACGACCGAGAAGGAAGTGGACCGACGGTTGCGCATGGCTGTTGCCCTGGCTGAGCCGGCTCTTCTTTTCGTCATGGCCGGAATCATCGGGACGATCGTCATCGGCATGGTCCTGCCCATCTTTGCTTTGCAGGACTACATCCGATAGATCTCAGAGGTCCCCGGCGTTTCTCCTCCCCGCCTCAGGATCCACTCATCCAGGCAAGCTGTGGCCAGTGGGCGGGCCCAGTGTTGGCCTGAGGGGCACCCGGGGTACTGCGTCCTTCGCGGACATAGCGGATCATCAGATTGGTCAGGTGGGCCACCACGGCCGGGTGCTGATCGACCAGGTTCGTTCGTTCACCAATGTCCGCGTCGAGGTCGTACAGCTGGGTCAGGGGGGATCCTGCCGGCTCCTGTCCTGGCCTCGGCGAGCTCCAACCACCTGAGCCCGGGCAGAACTCGAGCTTCCAACGGCCCTGTCGAATCGAGAAGGCACCGAAATACGAGTGGTGCACGGTTGCTTCGCGGAGCGTCGAACCCGGGGTCTCACCACGCCAGAGAGGGAGATTGCTGACACTGTCTTCACCGGCGTTGTCGGACAGGCTTTCACCCACGATATCTGCACAGGTTGCCAGGAAATCCACGAGGCACACCGTCTCATCACACACTCGACCGGCCTCGATCTGCTCAGGCCAGCGGATCAGCAGAGGAATACGGTGTCCCCCTTCGTAGATGTCCGCTTTGTGGCCGCGGAATACGTAACTGGGGTGGTGTCCGAAACGGGCGAGGGTCTCAAAGTCGGCTACCGGGGTGCAGCCATTGTCACTGGTGAAGATGACGATCGTGTTTTCCTCCAGACCGCACGCGGCAAGGGTGTCCAGTACCTGGCCCACCACCGCATCGGTCATCAGGCAGAAGTCGGCGAAGTCGTTGAGGCCGGAGGCGCCCTTGAACTCGGGCGTTGGGAGACATGGCGCGTGGGGTGAGTTGAGCGGGAAATAGAGGAAGAACGGCTGATCGGCTGCGGCTCGTTCCCGGATGATGTTACAAGCGTTTTCGGCAAATGCCGGCAGCACGCCGTCGTGGGTGAAGTCAGGAGCGATGGGGCCCTGGCTCCAAATGACCTGCTCCTCGCGTTTGCCGTCAATGATGCGGTCCGGGATCGCGGTTGGCAGGTCGTCGTTTACGTAGACGAACGGTGGCATGTCGAGGGACGCGATGATACCGAAGAAGCGGTCAAACCCGCCCCGATCCCGTGGTCCGTTGCTGATGGGCTTGGCGAAATCGATGTCTTTGGGATCAGAACTGTTGAGGTGCCAGTCCCAGCCGAGATGCCATTTCCCTACGCAGTTGGTGTGATACCCGTGTCGACGCAGCAGGGACGCAGCGGTTTCGCGCCCCGACTCGATCAGGGGACCATCGTATCCTTGAAGGACGCCTTGCTTCAGAGAGGAACGCCAGTTGTACCTCCCGGTGAGAATGCTGTAGCGGGAGGGGGTGCAGACGGCCGAGCTGGAATGGGCATCCGTGAACGCCATCCCTTCGGACGCAAGCCGGTCGATGTTGGGTGTATGGATCTTTGAATCCGGATTCAGACACGACACATCCCCGTAGCCCATATCGTCGGCCAGGATGTAGATGATGTTCGGTTTGTTCATGAGGAACGCTCCTTCACTTGCTCAGCACAGGTCAAACTGCAGGCGATAATAGAACGCCGGAATCCCCGAATGCCGGAGCAACGCTCGAGCTCTCAGCTGAGGCGAAGGGCCGGAATGCCATGCCCTTCGCCTGCCTACAGCGAGTCCGGGGGCGTGATCGGGTCGCCGGGAAGCGGAATCGCTTCGGGCATTCCACTGAGGATTGACTTCGCTGCGTACTCTGCAACCGCGACGCCGTGACGCCCGTCAAGGGCGTGCGGGCGGACGACCTGGCCTGCGCGGCTGGCGGCCACGATGGCGCGGACCATTCTGGCGTCGCCTCCGCCATGCCCACCACTGAATGACTCGATGGGCAGTCTCTCAGGCTGACCTTCCCTCATGCCTGCAACGAATGGTGTAAACTCCACCACGGGCTCGGGGCCATCCAGCACGGCATGGAGACTGCCCTTGCTGCCCCAGAGCCAGACTTCCTTGCGGTTGATGGGGGCGAAGTAGATGGCCGAGTAGCTCACCCGCAGGCCATTCGCGTAGTCAATGTGGATATGCATGTTGTCTTCCGTGTCCGAATCGGGCATGAAGACGCAGTGGTCGAAGGCATGCTCACCTTTCTCCCGCGGGCCACCTTTGCGCCAGGTTGGGGAGGGCACGGTGTCGAACGAAAAGGCACACGTCCCGTTCTCCCTGCAGTCCCGGCAGTATTGGCCCGCTGCTTCCGGGCGGCCCCCAAACACCCCTTGCGTTGCTGTCCCTGTGACGCGGATCGGAGGGGAGTCGGCCCAGTCGTTGATCATGTCGATGTAGTGGATGCCCTTCTGCATGATCACGCCACCCCAGCGGCGCTTGCGGAAATTGCGCAGGAAGTAAGTGTAGCCACGTGCTTCCTGGTGGACAAACACTGCGGAGACGGGCTTCCCGACCCGATCGGCCCAAAGCGCCTCTCTGACGGTTTCCACAGGAGGACTGTAGCGGAGTTCGCAACCGACGACGACTTGGACGCCGTGTTTGCGGGCCAGGGCGCAGAGCTCATCTGCTTCGGCTGTGGTCGAGGTCATGGGCTTCTCGATGAACACGTTCTTCGCTGCCTCGATCACCTGCCGGGCAAGGGCATAGTGAGTGTGATCGGGGGTGCCGACGACGACCCAGTCCAGGTCGTCTCGTCCGAGCAACTCGTTGAGGTCTGTGGTGCAGGTGGGTTTGGCTCCGCCCGTCTCGAAGCGTTCGCGCCCCACCGCAAAGGAGCCCGGGGCGATGTCGTAGACGATCCGGACCTCTGCCTCACCGGTTTCGTTGAAGAGCTGTCCAACGAACGCCCCCCGTCCCATTCCGCCAATTAGGCCAATTCCGAGTTTCATGGTCTGTCCCTCGGTGTGGTCGGTGCTCCGTTCAGGACTCACTCGTTCCTCGATGCAGAAGGGGTGTACTACGCGACGAAGTCGGCGCCGTAAGCTCTGAAGCGCTCTTCGTCGTCGGGTTGGACTGACGGGCCTTTCCACAGGCTGAGCGCGGACCCGGCTTTGGCGGCGGGCCCGGCCCGGTAGTCGGTACAGCCTTTGTCCGCGAGACGTCTGCCCAGCGTCTTCACCGTTCGCTTGCCGCCGGTTGTGGAATGGACGGCCACCCCGCCACAGCGCTTGCCGGAGAGGCAATCGGGAGGAAGACTGTCAAGCACTTCGGCCACGGGGCGGGCGACACCGGAGGGCGTGATGGAGCCTGCCCAACACGGACTGGCCACGATCAGCCCTGCGGAGTCCGCAAGCGATTCGAGTACAGCATCTTCTATGGGCACGAGCTCTGCTTCGCTTCCGGCTGAGCGGATCCCTTCCGCCACTGCGGTTGCCGCTTCCAGTGTGTGCCCTGTCTTGGTGTAGTAGAGAATTGTCACGTTCATTGAGCGTTCCTTCCGGCGTGAAAGTGACAGTCGAGCCTGTGTGGGGCCGTGATTCGTTCGCACAGACACTGTAGACTACCATCGCCGACTCCGCATGCACGGGGCACGTGAAAGGTGGAAAGGGATACGGGTATGTTTGATCTGGTGATTGAGGGGGGGACGATCGTCGACGGCACGGGGCGCCCTGGAAGGCGTGCTGACCTGGGCATATCGCAAGGGCGGATCGCGGCTCTGGAGGATTTGGGGCGGGCCGAAGCCCGGCAGCGCCTGGATGCCCGAGGCCAGGTGGTGTCGCCCGGTTTCGTCGATCTCCATACGCACTGCGGGCTTGATCCCAAGCATTCACGGCGCGGCGGGAGCATGAACTACATCCAGCAGGGGGTGACCACGGTTGTCGGCGGGAACTGCGGCTTTGGCCCAGTCGATTTCGAGGCCATGATGGGTGACCTCGAGTGCATCGACCAGAACACCAATCTGGCAATGATGATCGGCCATAACTCCGTGCGTGGGGCCGTGATGGGTCAGGCCGATCGGCCGCCATCCGTCGCTGAGCTCAGCGAAATGAAACGGTTGGTCAGCGCAGCCATGGAGCGCGGCGCAATTGCTCTGTCCAGCGGTCTTTACTACGTGCCCGGGTGCTATGCGCAACCGCAGGAGTTGGCTGAGCTTGCGCAGACCGCGGCGGGATACGGAGGCTTCTACAGCACCCATATGCGCGACGAGGCCGACAGCGTGGAGGAGGCGATGGCAGAGGCCATTGCGGTTGGCCGGGCAAGCGGCTTGCCGGTGCAGATCTCGCACCACAAGGTTGCAGGTGTTCCGAACTGGGGGAAGAGCGAGGCCACGCTGGGGGTCATCGACGCGGCCCGAGCCGAGGGTATTGATGTTGTTCCTGATCAGTATCCCTACACGGCATCGTGCGCCCGCGTCGGCACGATCATGCCACGTTGGGTCTGCTCAAGCGGAGACGAGGAGGCCCATGCGAGGCTGCGGGATCCCGGGACTCGGGCACAGATCAAAGAGGCCGTTGTCAAGCTCTACAAGAGCTTCTACGGCGGAGAACTGGAGCGCATCCTGATCGCCAGTTCGGTGATCGAACCGGGGTTGGTGGGGATGACGTTTGCGGAGATCGCAGATCAACGTGGAGCCGAAGACGTGTACGCAGATATGGCTGAATTCGTGCTGGAGCTGGCCAAGGACAGGCCCGCGTCCTGCGACACGATGTGTACGTCCCACAGCATGAGTGAGAGCGATGTCGAGCGTATCATGCGCTACGAGCACACCATCATTGCGTCTGACGGATGGGGAGTGGACGTGGGCGCTGGTCACCCGCACCCAAGACTTTACGGCACGTTCCCGCGTGTTCTCGCTCGCTACTGCAGAGAGAAGGCGCTATTCCCCATCGAGGAGGCGGTCAGAAGAATGACCTCGATGCCCGCCGAAAGGCTTGGGATCAGTGATCGTGGTGTGCTCAAGGCCGGGGCATGGGCTGATGTTGCGGTGTTCGGAGCGGACACGATCGCGGACCTCGCGACCTTCGAGGACCCCCATCGTTACCCGGTCGGCATCAACTACGTGCTCGTGAATGGCAAGGTCGTCCTGGACCACGGCACGCACACTGGGGTCTGGCCCGGTGTCTTCATCCCGCGTACTCAGTAGTCGGAACCAGGGAAGACTGCGGCGAGCGTGCCCGAGGTCTCGGGATGAGGTGTACCTCTTGCTAGCCGGGGACGTAGATCCTGCCGGAATCGCGCTAATCCGCCGGGAACACCGAACTCCTCAGCCCTTAACTCGGTGCCATTCGTCCGCACTCCCAGTGTCCTCGGTCCCTCCAGGCACGGGAAGTCGGCGGTGCCTCTACGCCCACATCCCCTGCTACACCGGGAAAACGATCTTCTTGGAGATGCCGCCGTCGACGATGAAGTTCTGACCGGTAATGAACCCGGCCTCGTCGGAGAGCAGGTACTTGACCATGCCTGCGACGTCCTCGGGTTGGCCAACTCGACCAACCGGGTGCTCGGCGTCCACGGCAGCCGCGTACTCCGCACACGCCGCCAGCCGTTCGCCCCCCGCGGCAGCGGTGTTGATCCATCCCGGGCTGATGCAGTTGACTCGGACGTTCGGCCCCTGGCTGATAGCGAGGGCGTGCGTCAGGGCGATCAGTCCGCCCTTTGCGGCGCAGTAGCACTCGCTGTTTGCCTCAGCCACCACCGCCTGCAGCCCTTTGACGGACGCAACGTTGACGATGGCTCCCTGGCTCTCTCTGAGGTAAGGAATGGCATACTTCACCATCAGGAAGCACCCGGTCAGGTTCGTGCTGATCGCCCTGTTCCACTCGTCCAGGGAGAGGTCCTCGATCTTGCGCTCGATCCCGACCCCCGCATTGTTGACCAACGCATCCACGCCGCCGAACAACTCGACCGCTCTGCGGACACAGTTTGCCACAGCGGTCTCGTTGCCGACATCGGTGGGAACGAACTGAATCTGGCCCGCAGGCATGTGATCCGCGACACATTCCAGGCCGGCTTCCGTGTCAACGTCGGCGATGATGACGTTCATTCCCTCCCGGAGTAAAGACAGTGCCGTGCACTTGCCAATCCCCTGGGCTCCGCCGGTAACGATTGCGGTCTTTCCTTCCAAACCCATGGTGTCTCCACCCGCAAACAGAACTAATGCTGCCGGTGCCTCTCGAGCCCATGCAGAAAGTTCCACCCGTGCGGCAGGGCGGTGGGAAGTCGGTGCCCGAAAAGCGCAAGAATGAGGCAAAGAACGGCAGGTCCCCCAAAGAGGGCAATCCGCAACAGGAAGTCAACATCACACCAGAGCCCGGAGGGGTCGGTCAGTCTGGGAGTCAGCGAAGCGAAGTGCATACGCGGGTGCAGCGGGGAGTAGAAGACCGAGATCTCCTGCCCGCCCCACTGGATGCCACGGCGCCATCCGAAACCGGGGGGATCCTGCGAGGATGTGCCGGCAACGTGG
Organism: Lentisphaerota bacterium; assembly: GCA_018676675.1. Classification (GTDB taxonomy): domain Bacteria; phylum Verrucomicrobiota; class Lentisphaeria; order Oligosphaerales; family JABHEG01; genus JABHEG01. The sequence continues at coordinate 92,990 of JABHEG010000028.1, read as the reverse complement.
TACACATACAGCACCGGAGCTCCCGCTTCAGGAATCTCATTGCCTTTCAAAGATCCGGAAAAGCCGGGGACGGGGCGACCAATGAGGGCAAGATGAGACACCATCAACAGGCGCAAGAGGAAATAGCACATCAGCGCAAACCCGACCAGACGGACGGGATGCTTGTGCCACGGTCGCTGCCCGATTTCCTTCACGTATCCTCCACGGTGTGCCTGGCCCCGTTATGTCATTGCGAGCCCGAAACTATAGCGCGAGATCCCGGTGATTCGAGTCCAAAAGGAGGCGGCTTGCAGCAAGCGGTGTGAGCCAATATCCTGTCACCTGACACGTGTGGGAGACAAGTCGACCGAGGAGGCCGAGACGATGACATCACGTGAGCGAGTTGCGGAAGCCGTGAACTTCGGGACGCCGGACCGCGTCCCGATCGATCTCGGCGGCATGAGAGCGAGCGGCATAAATGCGGTTGTTTACCACGAGCTCAAACAGCGACTGGGGATCCACACCCCAACCAAGATTTGGGACAAGCTCCAGATTCTGGCCCAGGTGGAACTCGACGTACTTGACCGACTCCATGGAGATGTCGTCCCTCTGGAGCCGGGGCTCTCCCGATGGGCCGGGCAACGTGCTGACGACGGCGTCCCCGTGACCCTCTTCTGCGGACAGCGTGTCACGTTCCCTCCCGGGACGGCCATTCGAACCGAACCGGATGGGAGTTGGATGCACTGTGACAGTGCGGGGACAGCTTTCGCACACATGCCAAAGGATGGCTACTACTTCGATTACGTGCGCTCCACGATGAGCGGCGACCAGATCAACCCCGATGCGTTCCGGCCACCAACGACCGTACCTGACGAAGAGCTGGAGGCCCTGCGCGCCCGGGCTGACTACCTCTTCCGGGAGACCGACAAAGCAATCCTCGGTTGGGGGTTCAGCCTGAGCCTCCTCGGCATGAGCGCACTCCTCTCAGACAACATCACTCAGGGATCCCTCGACAACTGGCTCTGCATGCTGATGACCGAGAAGGCGGCCGCTAACGACATGATGGCCCGGTATGTCGATGCCGTCATCGCCTGCCTCAAACTCTACCACGAGGCGGTCGGGAACCGGTGCGTAGCATGGGGAATCGCGTCGGACGACGCCGGGACACAGCGCAGTGAACTCGTATCGCCCGAACTCTTCGAAGAAATGATAAAACCCCACTACACAAGGCTTTGTGACTGGGTCCACACCAATACGCCGTGGAAGACCTACCTGCATTCCTGCGGATCGATATTCCGCTACATCGAGCACTGGATCGACGCGGGGATCGACATCCTCAACCCGGTCCAGATCTCTGCAGCCAACATGGATCCTGACGAGCTCATGGAAGCCTACGGTGGGAAAGTCGTGTTCTGGGGCGGCGGCTGCGACACGCAGTCCGTGCTCCCCAAGGGAAGTCGGGAAGAGATCCGGAAACACATCAAGCGCAACATCGCGGCCTTCGGGCAGAAGGGCGGATACGTCTTCACGCAAGTCCACAACATCCAGCAGACCGTTCCCGTGGACAATCTCCTGACCATGTTCGAGGCAGCCCACGAGTTCGGTAGCTTGACTCCCGACTGAGGAACGGGGGGCGATGGGAACACCGACTTCCTATCTACCTGAAGTCGTCCCCACTGGCGACCATCGGGATGCCCGGCTCAACCGTCAACTCCCGGCGCACTCCGCGGTACTGGACAGATACGTCCATGTACTTGGCTGAGCTGAAAGTCGCCTTCTCCAGCCGGCCTTCGTTCCAGTCCATGCTGACTTCGAGGCCCCCGCGCGCCCGGAGCCCCGTGACGCGCCCCTCTGACCAGGCTCCCGGCAACGCGGGGAGAAGTCGGACCAGATACCTCGGCTCCGGAGACTGCCCAGACAACAGCTCATGGCTCTGCAGGAGCATCTCCACCATTCCGGCTGAGCCCCCGAAATTGCCGTCGATCTGGAAAGGCGGATGGTTGTCGAACAGGTTCGGCAACGTGGACTGAGCGAGCAGCGCCTGCAGATTCTCCAAAGCCCGTTCGCCATCGTGGAGCCGGGCAAAGATGTTCACGATCCAGGCACGACTCCACCCCGTATGTCCGCCACCGTTCGCGAGCCGATAGTCGAGGGTCCGCTGAGCGGCCTCAACGAGATGTGGTGTGCGTTCAGGGGTGATCTGGGCTCCCGGGTGAAGGCCGTAGAGATGCGAGATGTGGCGATGCCCCGGCTCAGGCTCTTCGAACTCTTCAGGCCACTCCATCAGCCGACCATCAGAGCCAATCCGTGGCGGGGCCAACCGTTCCAGAGCCTCTTCGAGCTCAGCCCTGAAGGATGAATCCGTCCCCAGCAGCTGCGACGCCTTGATGCAATGCCCGAACAGGTCACGAATGATCTGGTGGTCCATGGTAGGCCCCATGGTCAGATGGGCGACCTGACCATCAGCAGTCCGGAAGCGATTCTCAGGTGATGTGGAAGGGCCGGACACAAGCTGCCCCGTTGCCGGGTGCTCGACAAGGAAATCCAGCAGGAACTCGGCGGCCTCGCGCATGACCGGGTAACCCAATGTCTCCAGGAAATCACGATCCCCGCCAAAAGAAAAGTGTTCCCAGAAATGACACGCGCACCAGGCTGCCCCGTAGGGCCACATCCCGTAGGCCGGCTTCCCGATGATGCTGCCATGGAGCCAGACGTCCGTCGTGTGCCCGACGACGAAACCGCGGCAGTCAAAAACGTCACGTGCGGTCTCGCGACCACGGGGACGAAGCGCATCCACAAACGTGAAGAGGGGCTCATGGCACTCGGTGAGAGCGCACACTTCGGCCGGCCAGTAGTTCATCTGGAGGTTGATGTTGGTGTGGTAGTCAGCGTTCCAGGGGGGATCAAAGCCGTCCGCCCAGATGCCCTGGAGGTTGGCCGGCAGGCCACCTGGCCGTGAGGACGAAATCAACAGGTATCGGCCGAACTGGAAATACAGGGACAGGAGGGCAGAAGTACACTCTCCCTCCTCGGCCCGGGCCAGGAGCTCATCGGTCGGGAGTGCTGCGGGAGCGGGCGTCCCCAACTCGAAGGATACGCGCCGGAAGAGGCGTTGGTAGTCTTCAACGTGGCGGGCAAGGAGATCGGCGAAAGGACGGGCGCTGGCCGTTCTGAGCCGATCAGCGCAGGTTGATGCGGGATCCTGCCCCTGGAAATCGGTAGCAGCAGCCAGGAGGATCTCCGCCGAATCCGCACCAACCACGCGGACACAATTCCCTTCACAACGCACCGATCCGCCATGCGCGACCACACGGATTCCGGAGGCATAGCACACCCCCTCTCGCGCGCTGCCATCGCCCTCGTCCTGCAGTTCTTCGATAGCGTGAGCCTGGCCCGTTATCAGCACGCCGTTATCGCCAACCGGGGTGACGGCGGCACTCGGGCACCGGGTCAGCGACGCGTCAAAGGTGACGCCTCCCGGGTGATCACACGACAGTCTGAGAACGAGAACGTGATCCGGGGCACTGGCAAAAGCTTCCCGAGTGTGAACCGCCTCACCGTCGCTGTAGCGCACCGCGGCAACGGCACGGTCCAGATCCAGTTCTCGCCGGTACTCGCTCACCGCAGTCCGTTCCGGGAAACAGAGCTCAAGATCACCGAGCGTCTGGTACGTGTGGCTTCCGCGTTCGATGCGACGCCCCATGAAGCGCTCCTCGATCAACGCTTCGGCTTCGGCATACTTGCCGGCAAAAAGGAGACGCCGGGCTTCGCCAAGGGCGTCAAAGGCTCCCTCACGATCGCGGACAATTGGGCGGCCGGTCCACAGACTCTCTTCATTGAGTTGCAGCCATTCGCGATTGACTCCACCGTAGACCATGGCCCCCAAGGCGCCATTGCCAATCGGCAGCGCCTCAACCCACTCGGCAGCAGGCTGCCGGTACCAAAGGGTCAGCGCCTGAGCGGGGCCGGTGATATCACCCTCGACGGAACACGCTGATTCAGTGATGGCAGAAGCGCGGGCGTCGGGATTGGCTCGTCTGGTCATGGCGTGTTTCCTCAAGCCTGGAATGGCGGCTAAGAGTGGCGGCCGAAACGCTTCTGAAGCTCCGCAAACGTGATGTTTATCATGACCGGCCTTCCGTGTGGACAGGTATACGGCATCTCAGCACGAGCCAAATCCCCCAAAAGCTGCCCGATCTCTTCATTCTTGAGCGAATCGTTCACTTTGACCGCATGCCTGCATGCCGCCTGCGCGATGCGTATGTCGCTGGCCTTGGACGAAGGGGCGCCGCCTTCGCGGATATCGTCCAAAATATCACGCACCAGTCCCGTCACATTCTCCTCTGGGAAACGACTGGGTACAGCGGTAATGAGAAAGGTGTTCCCTCCGAAAGGCTCCAGACAGAAGCCGAGCGTCTGGAATCGCTCGAGGTGCGTTCGCAGCAGGCCGGCATCATCCGGAGGCAAGTCGATGGTGACCGGGAGCAGGAGCTGCTGCTGGAGCCCCGGTTTGCCGCGAGCCGTCGCAAGGAGCTGCTCAAAAAGCACTCTTTCGTGTGCTGCGTGCTGATCGACGAGAACGAGCCCGTTGCTGCCTTGAGCCACCAGGTAATGGTCGCCGAGACGGCCGAGGATATCGAGCGCGGTGATTTCCCCGCGAGTCGCCACGGATGGAGACGTCCCCTGCCCGCCCTCGGGAGGAAGAGGGCACGGTTCCTCGCCCCCTGCCTCAACGGGGTTTGCCGCAGACGGAAGATCTGCCCCGTCGGGAACGTGAGGAGCAGCGGACGGAGCGGGAGAAAATGTCTGTAGCGGCAGACGCTGTTGCTCGATCGTTGAGCCAAACTCCAGCGGGGGGAACGCACCGCCGGGGAACACGCCCCCGGGTACGCTCGCTCGAGTGCCGAGCTCGCCGGCCAACTCACGAAGAGCTCGCCCTACCGCCGCAGTCACCACCTTGCCCGCCAGGCGCGCCTCGCGGAAGCGGACTTCCCGCTTGGCCGGGTGCACATTCACGTCAACACGATGTGGATCAACCTCAATCCGCAGCACAGCCGGAGGATAACGCCCTTTCATCACCATCGTGTGGTACGCATCGCGGATGCCGTAGTAGATGGTATTCGCCGCGGCTGGACGTCCATTCACGAAGACTCGCTGCTCACGGCGTGACGACCGCGTCAGCCCTGGACGCGCGATGTACCCGCTGACCTGGATCCCCGCCTCTTCGTAATCGACCTCGATCATAGCGGAAAAAACGTCACGGCCCAGGAGCATGGCAATGCGCGCGCCGAGCTCCGGTGCGCGATTCGCCCGGACGGCCTCCCGGTCGTTCATGATCAGCTCGAACGCGACTTCGGGGTTCCCCAATGCCTGCATCAGCACACACTCGTGGATATGCCCTTCCTCGGTGGGAGGGCTCTGCAGGAACTTCCGGCGTCCGGGCACGGCGGCGAACAGGTGTTCAATGCGGACCGTCGTGCCCACCGGACAACCACAATCCCGCACATCCCGCAGCGCTCCATTCTCGATCAACACCTCGGTTCCGGACATCTCGGCAGGAATACGGGTCTGCAGCTGGAAACGGGAGACAGAGGCAATGCTTGGGAGGGCTTCCCCACGAAACCCGAGCGTGGAAATGCGGTCGATGTCGGCTTCGTCGCGGATCTTGCTCGTGGCATGCGGCTCGATGCAGAGCATGGCGTCTTCGCGGTTCATGCCGCAGCCGTCGTCAGAGACCTGAATGAGCCGTCGTCCCCCCTGAGTGACTTTGACTGATATGCGCGTAGCTCCAGCGTCCAACGCGTTCTCTACCAACTCTTTAACGACCGATGCAGGGCGTTCGATAACTTCGCCGGCGGCAATACGATTGGCAAGAGAGTCGGAGAGAATCCGGATCTGGCTCATTGAGTGGCCTGTACGGGCTGACGTGAAGAAACCATCGCGCCCCTACTATAACGACTCCTGGCTGAGCGAACAATCCTGTGGAACCGCTTGGTACGGCGCAGATTGTTCAGGTGAGGGTCGGAAATATGGGCGAGAATGGTGGCGCCCATGCGGGCATACGCCAGCTCGAGATGGTACAGCCCCCTGTTGGTCTCCGTCAGCTCGGAATACACGCAGGCCAACGCGAAGTGGACACCGGCATCTTCGGGGTCATCCAGCAGGACAATCCGCAGATTATCCAGCGCCGGACCATACTTGGCCTGGCGCATCTGCGACACGGCCAATCGCATGCGCACCATGCAGTCGGCCGTGGTGCTCACCTCAATCAAACGTCGAATGTGGGTCTCGGCTTCAGCATAGCGTTGACTGCTGAAGCAGGCCACCCCCAACGCACTCAGCGCCTCGGCGTGAGCCGGCTCCAGTTCGAGCACAGACTCATACAACTCGATAGCCCCACTGAGATTGCCGCAGCGGCGGAAATGGTGCCCTTTGGCGAGGAGTTCGTCACTTCGGGATTGCGGCACGGCACGGACAGCAGTAGCGCTGCCGGGGGAGGAAGCGGGGGCCGAAAGCTGGTCGATCAACGCCTCACCGTCAGTCAGAACGGCATCCAGATGCGTCGCATCAATGCGTGACTGGCGGGCGGGGCTTGACTTCGTCTCCAACACCAAAGACGTCAGAAAAACGGTCAGCGCAAGGCACAAACCCAATATGGCTATACTCGTCTTCATACGCGTCAACGTGATCTTGTCGAGTAGATCAGGCAGCTTACGTGGCCTCCGGCGGGTTCCCAGAGCGCATCGAGATCTGAAGTCATCCATTTCAGCTCACGACACACCGTGCAGGACGGAGGCGAGAAGCTATAGTTCTCGAAGGTTGTCTTCAGCCGTCAAGACCTGAATTCACAGGTCTGAACCAGTGTATAAATGTAATCCTTTGTCCCACAGGATTCAAGCTACTCACGGAACCCGAACGCGATGAAAAACACCTTTCAAACCGGTGCCGAGCAAGTTGTCCTCCCGAGCTTCATTGACCCGAAGACAGCATTCACGTTGGACATGAGCCACATGGGACTGGATCCCGCGGCAACGGCCGCCCTCAGCAACACGGATACCGCGGAAGCCGTGCCCCCGCTGGCAGCCGCCCACAAGGAAATGGGGAAGATTGAGGCGGGAGAGATCAAGAACCCCGACGAAAAGCGCCAGGTCACCCACTTTAGCGACCGCCTCGATTATGCCGGCTCGGCCGTGTTCAAAGCGGTCGAAGCATTCGCGGAAGAGGTCCGCGGCGGGACGGCACTGGCCGACGGAAAACCCGTTGAAGCCGTTGTCATTAACGGCATCGGCGGCTCAGCCCTGGGGCCGCAGCTGGTGCAATTCGCCATCAACGGTCCCTACTGGAATGAGCTCCCCAGAGCCGCTCGAAACGGGTTCCCCAAGATCTACTTCCTGGACAACACCGACCCGGTTGGGCAGACGGATCTGAAAGCAGCAGTCGACCCGGCCACGACGATCGTTGTGACGGTCTCCAAATCCGGCGGCACGCGGGAAACGCTCAACAACATGACCGCTCTCGAAGCGTGGTTCTCCGAACATGAAGTCAACTTCGCCGCGCATGCCGTGGCCGTGACAATGGCAGGCAGCAAGCTCGATGCGTACGCCAAAGAGAACACCTGGCTCAAGGTGTTCCCGATGGCCGAGTCAATTGGCGGACGCACGAGCGAAACAAACATCGTCGGGCACGTACCGGCGGCGCTCACGGGGATCGACTTCGGGCAACTGGTGGCCGGTGGACAGTACATGGACGAGCTGACCCGGGCTCCGGAGTTGGCGAACAACCCTGCTTACCAGCTTGCGAGTGCGTGGTATGTGGCAGGCGAAGGGCGAGGCAACCGGAACATGGTCATCGTGCCGTACTCTGACCGCCTCGTACTCCTCGGCAAGTATCTGCAGCAGCTCGTCATGGAAAGCCTGGGCAAAGAGCTCGACCTGGACGACAATGTTGTTCACCAGGGGCTGACCGTCTATGGCAACAAGGGCGGGACTGACGCCCATGCCTACATCCAGCAACTCAACGATGGCCGAGACGATTTCTTCGTCACCTTCATCGAGGTACTCAAGGACTCTGAGGAACTCCCGATGGGCGATGGCATGAGTATGGGTGACTACCTCCACGCCTTCAAGGACGGTCTTGTCAACGCCTTGAGCGGCAAGGGACGCAAGGTGATCCAGATCATCCTCGAATCACTGGACGCCTTCGCCATCGGGATGATCATTGCCCTGTACGAACGGGCCGTTGCCTTCTACGCCGAACTGATCCACATCAACGCCTTCCACCAACCGGGCGTCCAGGCATACAAGCTCGCAAGCGGAGCCGTCAACGACCTGCAGGCCACGCTGCAGACCTGGATCGCTGACCGTGGCGACAAGAGCTGGGAGGGCTCGGCCGCTGCGATGGCTGCCGAACTCAGGGCTGAGGACCAGGTGCGTGAAGTGGAGGGACTGCTGTCGAAAATGGCGGTCAACGAACGAACCGTCGGGAAACTCACAGCATCCCGGACGTACAGGGACGGCTGGGTGTTCGCCCTGGCATAGCGAGGACCTCGGGCCCACTCCAGTCGTCCGGGTGGAGACTGACAATGCTTGTACTTCTCGGAAACATCCTGTGGTTCATTCTGGGTGGCGGCCTGTTCGCCTGGCTGGCCTGGATGATCCTTGGCTGCGTACTGGCCATCACCGTGGTTGGGATACCGTTCTCGGTGGCAGCCTTCCGCATCGCCCGATTTGCCGCATTCCCCTTCGGCAAACGTCTCGTGGATGCACAGATGGTGGGCGACGACCGAATCACGGGCACCGCACTCGCCAATATCCTGTGGATCGTGCTGGCCGGTCTCTGGCTGGCCATCGCCCATCTGCTGACCGGCATCAGTTGCTGCCTGTCCATCATCGGGATCCCGTTCGGCCTGGCGCATTTCAAGTTGGCAATGGTGTCGTTCGCACCACTGGGAAAACGCGTCGTTCTGGGCTGAAGAGAAGTGAGATGGAACACAGGTAGTCCCCGTAGCATACCCGCCGTGGCCACGGCGAACGAAGGCGGGGCCCTTGCGTGGGAAGGGGCTCAGACCGCAGCTTTGAGCCCTGAAGGGGCGCCCACAACGTAGCCCAGGCCAGCGGCCTGGGTATGGGCAGTACATGTTGTGCGCGCTGGAGGTGCGCCTCAACGTTGATAGGGAACGGGCTCACAGAAGGCACGTAGATTGTCGAGCGGTGTACCGGCTGGAATCTCGCACCCCGCATTCACCATGAAGGGGTTTCCTGCGGCCTCGTAGCAACGGGCGACGCTGTCCCGAATCTGCGACGGCGTGCCCTGCCGGACACATGAGACCGGGTCCACGTTCCCCGCGATCACCACATCCCCCCCGACAGCGTCACGCACGCTGGCCAGGTCAACCATGTGGTCGACATCGAGAACATCCACGCCAAGATCGGCAACGCCCGGGAGAATGTGACTGATGTCCCCACAGATGTGGAGTTTGCTCCAAGCCCCCATGTCGCGGATGGCGTCGACGAGCCTCTTCTCACGAGGTTGCACGTGAGCGTCATAGAAGTCCGGCGTGACTTGACTCGCGATCGCATCACCGATGCCCACGGTATCCACGCCGGCCTCAACTTGGGCGCCGGCGAAGGCGATCGCGACGTCGACACAGCGATCCATCAGCTCACAGCAGAAGGAGATGTCCTCCATCGAGTCGATCAGGAAGTTCATGACATCGCGGAGATCCGCGGCCTCGGCCCCGGGGCCTTCAACCCACCCCAGTACCGAGCATCGCCCTCCAACGCGCCGACTGAACGCGCGAGCTGCCTGAACCCGGTCGAACATCCGCTCTGCGACGAGGGGGTCGGGCGACAGCAACAGTGAGAGATCCTTCGCGTCGGCCAGAGGAGGCATGACACAGCGCGGTACGGTGTCCCTCAGAAACTCGATTTCGGCACCAAATCCCTGGGTCTCCCGATAGGGATCCGAGATGCAGCTGACCTGATCGAAACCGAACTCGTCCAGGCACCGGATGTTCGCTTCGACCAAGACTCGGTGGTCCGCCGCAAACGCCCCGTAGTTGGAGCCAATGTGCTCGGCGGCAAACTGCATCAGGATCGGGACACGCGGCAGGATATCGGTGGGCTCCCCCGCCACCGTGGACCGGTACCGTTCAAGGCTGTTCAAGGGAATCGCTCCTTAACCCGAACGTTGCATGAACACACAGACATTAGAGTTGTAGTCTATTCGCAATCAAAGCATTGCGGCTGGCATGCCATGGATTCCCGAGGGTACACCGTGTTCCATCACCCCAGAGCAAGGCGTGTTCACCCTACGGGCGAGCCGGGGACACCCAACCTGCTTCGTTACAGCACGTTGGCAGTAGTCACTACAGCTCAACGTGCTCTGCCTCGCATCTCGGGCGCCCCCGACTCGTGCAACATCCGGGTTAGCCCTGTTCGCTGGATCTCCAGGGAGTCAGTAGCTGCCCAGAATCGCGAGGTAGTCCGTCTTCTCCTTCAAGGCCTTGAGCGTGGGCTCGAACTCCGGCGACTCCGCATCCGCCTCGATGTCGACGTAGAACAGGTACTCCCAGGGCTTGCCGTGAATCGGTCGCGATTCAAGCTTGACCAAATTGACCCCGTGCTCACTGAAAAGCCCCAGCGTCTCGTAGAGTGCCCCGGGCTCATTGGGCGTCTGATAGATCAATGACGACTTGCGCCGCGGCGCATCCGTAAGTGGAGTCGCACCGATGATCCCGAAGCGCGTGTAGTTGCGGGGATTGGTCTCGATGCCTTCCTGGAGGACTGTCATGCCGTGCGTCTCAGCCGCATCCCGGCCGGCGATTGCGGCGTCCGCCACGTCATCCCGGTCAGTCAGCATGTGAACTGCGGTCGCTTCATCCTGCGTCGAGACCAGTTCCCAGCCTTGCCCTGAGACGAATTCCCGGCATTGCCGGAACACATCCGGATGAGAGAAAACGCGGCGAATCTGGCCGATCTCTGTCCCGTCATGCCCGATGAGGCTGTAGACAATCCGCAGCATGATCTCGCCAACGATCTTCAGGTGCGAATCAAGGAGAAGATCATAGTTCTCGTGGACACTGCCGGTCAGCGAGTTCTCCAGCGGGACGACGGCAAAGCGAGCATACCCGGCCTGGACGGCTTCGAACGCGGCCCGGTAGGAGGCGGTCGGGATAGCCGTCACATTCTCACCAAAATACTGCAGGCAGGCGCGGTGACTGAACGTCCCGACATCGCCCAGAATCGCGACCTTCAAGCCGTTACCATCATCGACATCCACCGGCTGGCTGACAGCCCTGGCTTTGTCGAGGTACCCGAAGTCAAGCTGTTTCTCGACCACTGGAGCAATGACATGGATATCCCGCATGAGCTGTCCGAACTGCTCGGGGTAGAGGCTCTGTGCACCGTCGGATTTGGCCTTCGCAGGTTCGTTGTGGACCTCGATCATCAGCCCGTCCGCACCGGCCGCAATCGCAGCCCGGGCCATCGGGATGACCTTTTCGCGGATGCCTGTCGCATGGGAGGGATCGATCAGGATCGGCAGATGAGTCAGACGCTTCACCACGGGAATCGCGGAAAGGTCAAGGGTGTTGCGGGTATAGGGCTCGAAAGTCCGGATGCCGCGCTCGCAGAGAATGACGTTCGGGTTCCCTTCAGAGAGGATGTATTCGGCAGACATGAGCCACTCTTCGATAGTGGCGGAAAGCCCACGCTTCAGCAGAACGGGCTTGTCTGTCTTCCCAACCCGCTTGAGCAGCTCGAAGTTCTGCATGTTGCGGGCGCCGATCTGGAGAACATCGACATATTCGAGCATGAGCTCGAGCGTGTCCGTCGAAGTGACCTCGGACACGGTCCGCATGCCGGTCTGTTCCCGGACTTCCGCCAGGATCTTCAGTCCCTCTTCTCCCAAGCCCTGGAAGGAGTACGGTGAAGACCGGGGTTTGAACGCGCCGCCTCGGAACAGAACAGCGCCGTATCGCCGACAGGCATCAGCTACGGCCATGGCCTGCGCCCTGCTCTCGATTGAGCAAGGTCCTGCCATGACCACGATGCGTTCGCCGCCGACCGCCACGTCGCCGACCTGGACGACCGTGTCAGCCCGGTGGGCCTCGCGACTCGCCAGCTTGAACGCAGGAGGCGAAGCGATGACCTGTTCCACACCCGGCAGGCTCGAAAATCGAGTGAGGTCCTGACCAGGATTTCCGGTGACCTCAAGAAGCCGCCGGTCAGCGACCTCGATTTCCTTGTACGAGAAACCCTCGCAGCGCAACTCCGTCTGGATCTGCGTGCTCTGGCTCTCGGTCAACGTCTCTGCCAGTATCAGGATCAAGGTTCGTTCTCTCCATTCTCCGATGCACACACTCACGCGCCCCTCAGATAAAGGGGTTGCCGGCGGCGGCGAAGTCCAAGCGCCGGCATACGTGCGAGTTGTCCATGTGACAACCGGTAATCTAGCACGCGTCGCCGCTTGGCGCCGCACAACCCCCGGGGGAGTGCCTCAACCTTGCGTCCTTTTCTCCGCTGTGCTGATGTAGGTGAGCCTGCGCTTATGGGCACGGATCTCCTCGAGCAACGGTTCCTCACCCCAACCATCGACGCAGGCGATGGCCCGAAGCTCAGCAAGGACGGCCTGGGAGGGGGCCTCCCCACTCAGGTCGTTCCATTCATGGGGATCGTCCTCCAGGTCGAACAGGACCGGAGGATGACCTGGTGCAAAGGACGCTTTCCAGCGACCGCGACGGACCATCCGCATGGGCACTCGGGTGCCATCGCAGGCGTAGTCAGCAACGATTGGACGTTCGGGCCAAGTCTGAGTCGGGTCGTCCAGCAACGGCAGGAGAGAACGTCCAGGCAGCGGCTCGAATGCTGCCTCCTCACCAGTCAAATCCAGGACCGTGCTCATCCAGTCGACCAGGGACACCGGTGCGTGGCACGCGCGGCCCGCGTTGGGATCACCCGGGCGCGCAACAACCAATGGGACACGTACGCTGTCTTCGTAGAAATTGAGCTTCGACCAGAAACCGTGTTCGCCCATGTTGTCGCCGTGGTCGGAAAGGAACACGACCCAGGTGTTCTCAGCCGCCCCGCTCTGCTCGAGATGCGTAAGTAACTTCCCGATCAGTTCATCCATGGACGTAATCATCCCGTAATAGCAGCGTCGGGCAGCGCACACCTGTTCCGGAGTTGCCCCGTCTGTCGTCAGCCCCAACCACTTGCGGCTGTCCACAAATTGTGGCGGGACACACTCCTCGTAGGATTGATCACCCGGCGGCACACGTGGCATTGGGATGTCAGTATCCTCGTACATGTCGTAGTAAGGCTGGCTGATGGCGTATGGGAAATGCGGCAGTAAGAGACCAACCATCAAGGCCCAGGGCCGTTGGTCCTGATGTGCTACCAGCTCCGAGAGTTCCGTCACCGCCGCGTCGACCACAGCCGTGTCGTACTGCTCAACACTCGTGGCATTCTCTGTGGGGCCGGCGTCCGTGATCGCTTTGACCATGACGTGGTCGTCGGTCTGCGGGTGGTCCCAGCAGCCGTAAGTGTAGGGCATCAGCATAGCACCACGATCCGGATGAACGCTCTTCTCAAATCCGTGCAGCTTGTCGTGTCCCACGAAGTGCATTCTGCCGCTTATGGATGTGGCGTATCCCGCCTTCCTCAGCACATGCGCCCAAGTCGGCATGTCTGATCGAAGTGGCGTTCCGAGTTCCCACACGCCGTGTTCACGGGTCATGTGACCGGTCATGAAACTTGCGCGGGACGGTGTGCACATCGGGTATGCACAGTAGGCGTTGCGGAACGTGACCCCCGATGACACGAGCCGGTCAAGCCAAGGGGTTTTGACCGCAGGGTGCCCCAGGGCTGCGATGGCGTCCGGGGCGTGCTGATCGGCCATAATGATCAGGAAATTGGGTTGCTCAGGCATGCTTGAGCTGATCCTCCGCCTCTATATGTGAGTCACTTACCCGCAGTAGCGGTACCCCAGGCCATGCACCGTCTGGATGAGCTTGGGAGACTTGGCGTCGACCTCGATCTTCTTGCGAAGCTTGGCGATGTGTTGGTCAAGCGTGCGGCTCTCAAGTGGCGGCTCTTCCCCCCAACACTCCCGGTAGAGTCTCCCACGCCCGAGCACAACCCCAACACTCGAAGCAAGTGCTTTGAGGAGTCTCACCTCACGCAAACTGAGCTCCAGGACAGCGGTGCCATCGACAGCCTGAAGCTCGGTAGGGGACACCGTATATGGGCCAAAACCAAAGTCACGCAGCCCGTCCTCATCGACGCGCCCCCGCATGGAACGCCGTGTGATTGCGCGCATCCGAGCGACCACTTCCCGCACCCCGAACGGCTTGCTGATAAAGTCATCCGCCCCCAACTCCAGGCCGAGAACCTTGTCAATTTCCTCTGACTTGGCGCTGATGAAAACGACTGGGACAGCCGCATTCGCCTTACGGATGGCCCGGCAGACATCGTATCCATTCAAGCGAGGCATCATGATGTCCAGGAGCACGAAATCAAACGTCGCGTTCCCGAACATCTCCAGTGCCTGTCCACCGTCCCGGGCGCAGACGACATCGTATCCTTCACCTTCCAGAATCGTCTGAAGGCCTTCACGCGTCCGGGCATCATCCTCTGCGACCAGCACTCTCATGCGTTTCCCTCTCCTAACGGCAGTCGAAGCTCGAACGCAGCCCCCTGTTCGGAGACCAAAGTCACGAGGTCCCCGTCATGCATGCGAGCCAACTCACGCGAGATCGTGAGACCGATCCCGGTGCCGCTCACTCCTTCATTCAGACTGTTGCTCAGGCGCTGAAAGGGCTCAAAAACACGCTCTCTGGATGCGCCGGGGATGCCCGGGCCTCGGTCGACGACTCGGACGAACACGTGGCCATCGGCCCTGCCGGTTGTCACCCCAAGCCATCCCCCATCCGCCGCGTACTTGGATGCATTTGACAGCAGATTGACCAAAATCTGTTCGACGGCATCCGGGTCCGCCTCCACCTCTCCGCGAAGGGCCAAGTCCATCTCAAGCGCGATCCCTTTCTCCGCAAAGTCGATACTGAACTGGTCCAGGGTTTCGGCGACCAAGTCATCCAGAGCCAGCTTACGTCGATGGATCTGCAGACGACTGCGCTGGCTGCGAGAAAAGGAAAGGACGTTGTGAATGAGGCGGCTCAAGCGGCGGCTCTCGTCCCGGATGATCGTCACGTACTTCCGAGCGGCCCCCTCCTCCGGATCGATCTCGTCCTCCAGGAGTTCACCGTAAAGGCGAATGTTGGTCAGCGGCGTCTTGAGTTCATGTGAAACACGGTTCACAAAACTCACCCGCGTGGTTGCCTCAGCGAGGCGCCGGCTGCTCTCCCGGTAGATCAGGATGGCCAGTACGGTCAGCACCAACCCAAGGACAAGAACGGCCAGCATCAGCCCGCCACGGGTGTAGGTCGTCCCGCCGCCGGGAAGTGTGCCCACATCCGCGAAGTAAGCAAGCTGCCACGCGTTCAGAGGGTGACTCAGAGCGAGGGTGGCATGCGGATCGGCGCCATCTTCGGGTTCGTGGTCTCCCCATTGGTACAGCGAGTCCCCGTTCGGGCTCCGCAACACGATGCGTGAGCGAGACGCCGACGCCCCCCCTGTGGAAACAACCGGTGTGTCCGGCAGAATGGCGACGATGTCAGCCAGGAGTCGCGCACGGTTGAGTTCGAACCCGAGAATCACACCGTCAGCACTCAGGACCCGGTAGATCAAATGCAGACCATCATGCCAGAACCATGGATACCACCCCCTGCGGGCCGAAGGTGCCGCGTAAGAGGAAGCGCCCATGTCCTTCCTGGATCGCGTGATCGAGCGATTGGTAAGGCCAGCCGACCGTTGCTCGCTCGACGATGCCCCAAGGACTTCGGCACTCGTAAAAAGCAGTCCTCCCGCTTCCTGCACGGGCCGGAGCCGTGCCAGGAACGCCTGTTCACCTTCGGAGAGCCCCGCGGAACCTTCTTTCGGATACAGGAACTCACCGTCGGGATCAAGCACGAAGGTGAAGTCAAACAGGGGGTGCATGCCAAGAATCGCTCTGGTCTCAGGCTCCAGGACATCGGCAGGACTGTGCGTGAGCATCTCTCGCTCACGTTCAGCCAGGAGTTCCTGGATCAAGCGATCGTGTTCTCGGAGGCCCCCTCGCAGGAGTTCCTGAACGCGCTCCCTGGTCGTGTGCAGCTCGGACTGCCGAAGGCGGTTCCCCAACCACCCCAACAGCCCGGTTGGCACGGCCACCAAGAGAGCCAGCACGAGGATGAGACGGAAGCGTGACATGCGTTTCCTTGATAAAGCGTCGACGGGCGATGCCTTACATCACCCGTCGAGCTGACCAATCTGTGCCGTGGCCTTACTTCTTCTGCTGATTGGAATACCGGTACTGATTCTCTCTCATGCGCTTCCGACCAAAGACGTTCCACGATGAGCTCTTGACCGCTTGGGCATCCTCTTTCTGGACTTCACTCATGCTGTCAAGCTCCGGAGCGTTGAGCTCGGACGCCTTCGCCCTCAGGAGCTTCGCATTGTCATACAGGACAGCCGCTGCTTCATCGGCCCGGCCGGCATCGCGCAGCTTCATGGCCCGGATGTTCGCGCCATTCGCCTCCTGGACGACAGCAGCGGCGGCGGCGCCCTTGTCAATGTTCTGAGCCACCTCACGCTTTGAGGCAGACACGCGGGCCTGAACCCGACTGGTCAGGCGATCCTGCGTGCGAGTGACGGAATTTGCATAGGTTACCTCAACGTCGCCAACGCGAATGACCGTGCCGGCATCCTGTGACGGTACATCAAGCTCCAGCACGGCATACTTCTCCTGGCCTCCGTAGAGCTGGTTCAGGTGTACATCCACGTTCTGACCGCTGATATGCGCTTCCCGCCCCAGCACGCGAACCGGTCGGATCCCGGGCGAGCAAAGAAACCGAATGCGGATCTCCTGGGCACAGACGGAGAGGACATCCCGGAACTCACGATCAAAGATCGCTATCAGATCATTGGCCGACGCGGCAAAGGCGTGGTTTCCATCGCTGTTCTGGGCCAGACGCACCATGAGGTCTTCGTTGTACCCTCCCCCGAGACCGATAGTAGTGACACTGATCCGTTCGCGACCGAGAGCGCGTCCCAGATCACCCAATTCACCCGGCGTCGAAGGCCCCTCATTTGCCAGCCCGTCGGACAACAGGATCACACGGTTGACCCGATCACGATCCAGGAACTTCCGGGTCTCCGCCGCCCCTTTACTGACCCCGGCGAACAAGGCTGTCCCGCCCCCGCTGCTGACCTGGCGAATCTTGGCGATCACATAGTCCTTGTCCTCAAGACGTGTGGCCGGGACAAGTACGGTGACATTGCTGCTGTACGAAACGACCGACACGATGTCATCCCGCCCGAGACGCCGCACGGCAAGAATGGCGGCCTCTCTCGCCTTTGCGAGTTTGTCGCCGGACATGGAGCCGGACCGGTCAATGACCAACGCCACGTTCACGGGGGGGCGCTCGCCAACGCGTTCCAGCTCGAATCCGGTAAGCCCAACCTTCAGATGTGTCGTCTGTCGTTCCCCCGCAAGGAGGACCGGGTTGGCCAGTCCAGCCTGCAGAACAACCTGTCGCCCGGATGAAGGCAAGCTTCCCAGGCACGCGAGGGCCGCAATCGCGAACACAGCGGGCAACCACCAAGGGCGCCTGCCTGCGTTGCCGGTTCGGGCGGGTGTGAGTGTGTGGTGTGTGCTCATCGGACTGTCTCCTTCTGCTGCTGCGTGACATGCGGACTCTGCGTGACCGGTCTCTGCCTATACATACGAGTTGGCAGAGCACATTTGCAGAGTCTGTTCGTCAACCAGTGCAAAAGGATCGTAAAAGAGTGTAAAACGGCCTTCAGACCAAAGGCAGGATCCCAAGCACGACGGTGATTCCCGGACGCCAGCAGACCTCGTCGAGGGGATCCCGCCCTGTCGACCCTACTGTGCCCACTCCGGGGACATCACGCAAGTGTCTTGCAGGTCGCGTTCCTTCCCGGTACTGTTTGGGCGACCGGCAACACGCATCTTCAGTAACGACGGCAGGAGGCACGATGGAAGCGCGACAAAGATGGTTTGCGGCATGTCTGGTGGTCTTGGCAGGCAGCGGGGTCCTGGCAGGGGATCTCACCATCGTGAAGGAAGGCGTTCCGCAAGCGACGATCGTGACGGCGGACAAACCAAGCCCGACGGCAGCCTTCGCCGTCCGCGAGTTGGTCGAGCATATCCAATTGGCGACCGGTGCCACGCTGCAGGTGATGACCGAGAGTAAACTCCCGAACGGAGACGCTCGCCCCAGGCTCCTGGTCGGGGACACGGCAGCAACGAAGGCAGCCGGACTGGGGACAACGACGTTACCATCGGAGACGCTGGTTGTCCGCACGGTTGACAACGCCCTGATCCTGATCGGGGGCGATGAGGGAGCCGTCACTGCCACCGGTAGACAGACAGGGCAGTCAGGCACACTTTACGCCGTTCATGACTTCCTGCAGCGCCAGGTTGGCGTGCGGTGGCTGTGGCCGGGGAAGACCGGCACACTCGTGCCCAAGGTGAAGTCCCTCGTCATTCCTGATCTCGACCGGCGCTTCCAACCGCCACTGATCCAGCGAAATATCCGAGGCGGGTTGAAGGACAGTACCGGTGACGTCGCTAAGCTTGGTCGTACTCCGGAAATGCGCACGCACGTCGTGCGTACATACCGCCTGTGGACGCTGCGCCGGGGCCTGGGCCGACGCGCAGCCTTCCGTTTCGGGCATGCCTATAACCACTGGCTTGACAAGTATGGCAAAGAACACCCCGACTGGTTCGCCATGATGCCGGACGGGACCCGCGTGACACCCGAGAAGCCCTACCCCAATGGTGAACGCGCCAAGCTCTGCATCACCAACCCTGAACTTATCGACTTCATCGCCGAGAAAGGTGTCGCCTATCTTGAGAAAAACCCCAGCGTCTTGTCGTTCAGTGCCTGCCCGAACGACAGCCGCGGCTTCTGTTTCTGCCCCAAGTGCAAAGCTCTGGACCATCCAGACGCCCCGCTTCGCCTGATGAACTACCCGGGCCAGAACTTCGACTACCCGGCCCTGAGTGATCGCTATGTCTGGTTCTGGAACGAGCTCGCCAAACGGATGGGCGACCGCTGTCCCGACCGATATATCGGTGCCTATGCCTACAGCAATTACAACAACCCGCCCCTGCGCGAGAAACTCTCGAAACGTGTCATCATCGGCTACGTGGGCTTCAACTATCTCGATGCTAAGTACAACGAAACCAGCCGGAAAGACTGGGAGGGTTGGCGACAGACGGGCTGCAAGCTCTACCTGCGCCCAAACCTGCTTCTCGCCGGCCACGGCTTCCCCCTGAACTACGCACGCGAACTGGGGCATGATGTCAAGCACTGCTTCGATACCGGCATGCTCGGGACGGATTTCGACAGCATGACCCACCAGTACGCCGCTCAGGCCCCGATCTTCTACGTGCTCACTGCACTGCTCTGGGATCCCTCTCAGAATGTTGACACGCTCTACTCCGAGTTTCTGCGGGCGGCCTACGGCAAGGCCGAACCGATGATGACCCGGTACTGGGCTCGCCTGGAACAACTCACCCACGAGATAGCTACCTTCAAGGACGAAGAAGGCGACCACGACCGCAACCCCAAGTTCCACAAGAACGTTCCCAAATTCTATAACCCGGAGCTCCTGGCCGAACTGCGGGCCCTTTTGGCCGAGGCCCGCAAACAAGCAAAGGATGACACGGGCTCGACGGCACGCATCGACGCGGCAGGTGTCGCGGTGGACTATGCGGAAATTCAGGCCGCCGTACTTCCAGCCGTGAAACGCTACGTGAACAAAGGTGACAACCTGGAAGAGGCCAGCCGGATCCTCAGACGCAAGCGCGACCTGCTCGCGGCACACTTCGATGACTTCACCATCGGCGCCGACCATGTCTACTGGCGCGAAGGGCGCAGCTCCCGGCACAGACGCATGTACGGCACCGCCCTGCTCGACGAGCTCAGTCATCCACGTGAACTCGCCCGACTTCTCTACTGGCAGTTCAAGAGCGATCCCAAGGAAGAAGGAAAAGCCAAAGGCTGGCAGACCGCCGATTTCGACGACACCGCCTGGGGCCGTATTTCCTCGCTCAGCTTCTGGGAGGACCAGGGATTGGGCAAGTACGACGGTTACGGCTGGTACCGTCAGAGCCTCGTCGTTCCCAAGGCCTGGGGCAGCCGCGACCACGTCTACCTGCATCTCGGCGCGGTGGACGAGTCCTTCTGGCTTTACATCGACGGGAAACTGGTCCACGAGTCTCTCTACGCGACGGCTGGCGATACCAACCTGTGGAAGAAACCGCGCGTCGTCGAGATCACCGCTCACCTCCAGCCGGGGACGACGCAGCAGTTTGCGGTGCGTGTCCACGACTCCGGGGGAGCCGGCGGCATCTGGAAACCGGTGTTCGTCACCTATTGATGTTTACAGCCTGTTGCTGTTCGCATGGCTGTTGAATGGACGTAAGATTGTATCGGGATACCGATCAGGGATCGTGATGCCGCCGAGGCTGGGCACAAAGCCATGCGGCAATCGAACGGACGAGATGGAAAGGACATAACATGGTTACGTCGGCAGACGTGAAGGCCTTTGCGAAGGAATGTGGGGCGGATATCTGTGGGATTGCCTCAATGGATCGTTTCGAGGGGCTTCCCAAGGGCATGGATCCCCGAAGTATCTGCCCGGACGCCAAGTCGATGGTCGTCATGGGATTCCGCATCTTCCGCGGTGCGTTGCGGGGCATGGAAGAGGGCACGTTCTTCACGAGCTACAACCTGATGGGAGTAGCCGGCACGCGCTGGGTTTTCCAGCCTGTGACGCTGTGGCGTTTCACCAAGCTCCTTGAGGATGCCGGGCATGAGTCCATGCCCATTCCGGACAACTTTCCCTGGTGCAACATCGATGACCTCGACCCCGATGAACTGGGCCAGGGATTCATCGATGTGAACCCCAGCGTCTACGGCAAAACCGATGGCAACTGGAGTCGCCCGGTTGATCCGGAGCGCCCGGCTCCGGACGTGTTCTTCCAGCTGCGCCTGGCCGCCTACTGTGCCGGCCTCGGAGAAATCGGCTACAGCGGCATGTTCCTGACTCCTGAGTATGGCCCCCGTCAGATGTTCGCCGCCGTTCTCACCGATGCTGAACTCGAACCGGACCCCATCTATGAGGGCGGGCTCTGCGACAAGTGCATGGCCTGCGTCAGCGAGTGCCCTGGCAAGGCGATCTCAGAACATGAGACCGTGAAGGTCGAGATTGCCGGTCACAAGCTGGAATGGGGCAAGCTGGACTTTGCGGAATGCAGCGTCGCCTACCATGGCGGCGTCCCGGAGCACAACCCCTTCTCGGTCAACGAAAAGGACGCGGAAGGATTCGCCAAGCAACCCTACACGGAGTCCAAGAAGTACAAGATGGGGCCCATCCTCTGGAACGGACGCACGTTGGGAGGAATGCGCGGCTGTCAGATGGCTTGCATCCGCCACCTGGAAGAACAGGGGAAACTGAGCAATAAGTTCAAGGAGCCATTCCCAAAGAGAGACTGGTACGAGAGCACGTCCGACACCACCGGACCCAATGCGTGACGTCCAATCTCGGAGGGAATCCACTATGCTGACGTCTGAACTGATCAAGAAAGAAGCCAAAGCACAAGGGGCGGATGCCGTGGGGATCGGGTCTCTCGATCGCTACGAGGGAGCCCCCAGGCAGATGGATATCCGGCAGATGATGCCGGGCGCAAAGTCCATTGTTGCCATGGCCTTCCGACACTACCGCGGCCTGTTCCGCGGTATCGAGGAGGGTACGTTTTTCACCGCTTACTCAGCCATGGGGTATGCCGGCATCAATTACATCTATCAGCCCCTCGTGCTTTGGCACGTGGGGAAACTCCTCGAAGACCACGGGCACGACGCCTTGCCCGTGCCCAACAACTTCCCCTGGGGCAACTCCGACGGCTCCGGCCGAGACCCCGAGAAGACGGCGAAGTACAATCCGGCCCGAAGCAATCCCGTCTCCCCGGACAAACCTGCCCCGGACGTCTTCCCGCACATGCGAATTGCCGCATACGTTGCTGGCCTGGGCGAAATCGGCTACAGCAAGATGTTCCTGACCCCCCAGTTCGGACCGCGTCAACGCCTCGCCTTCATTCTGACAACCGCTGAACTCGAACCGGATCCGGTCATCAAACCGGGCACGCTCTGCGACAAGTGCATGGACTGTGTGAAGGCCTGCACATTCGGCGCGATCCCCAAGCACAAGACGGTCAAAGTGCATGTTGCCGGTGAGGATATCGAGTGGGCGGATATTGACATGAAGCGCTGCGGAACAGGCTTCTGCGGCGGCAACAGTCAACACAATCCCTTTGCCGTCACCGACCATGACAAGGCGGAGTTCGCAGAAGATGTGGGGCGGGCGCAACGCCACAAGCTGGAGCCTGTCTACATGTACTCCAGAGCCCTGGAAGGCGCGTCCGGTTGCGTCCGGGCCTGCATGATTCATCTGGAGGAACAAGGCAAGCTCGAGAACAAGTTCGAGAGCAAGTTCCGCAAGAAGAAGCCCTGGAAAATGCCGCGGTGACAGCAACGGGTGTTCGACGTAGCGCCGCACTCTGAGCGGCGGCTTCATGAAAGAAGAACTCCGCCCGGAGAGCGGAGCTACAGAAAAGCACGCCGCTTGGCACCGCCTCCCACATTGAGGTCAGGTACAGCCAACGTGGGAGGGGCTGCCATGCCCCGATTGCCCTTTTCTTAGCGCCATTCTCCTCTACTGGGCGGGGGCGTCGCTGCAATTCCCGATCGCGTACTGAAGCCTGGCCAGCGAGCGGTCCTTGCCGAGGAGTTCCATGGTCTCGTAGATGCCGGCTCCGACGGTGCAGCCGGTGATGGCGACGCGGATCGCCTGGTTGAGTTTGCCGGGTGCGAACCCCGCACTCTCAGTGACGGCCTGGATGGCGGCCTCAAGCGTGTCAACCGTGAACGTCGTGTCTGCCAAGGCTCCCACCAACGCCTCAAGAGCACCTTTGACTCCCGGCTTCTGCAGGAACTTCCGGCAGCCTTTGGCCTCGTACTCGGGAATATCAACGAACAAGCACTGCCACGATGCGGCATCAGTGAACAGCTTCGTGCGTGTCTGCATGAGCTCAGCGACCTGCGCAAAATAGGCGGCGTCCGCCTGCATGGCCCAGTCTGCCTCTGCCAGAGCCTCACGACACCCGGAGATGAACTCGTCCAGAGGGATTTCCGCCATGTACTGGCCATTCAGATTGAGCAACTTCCTCAGATCCATCTGAGCAGAGGCATGCTGCACCCGATCAAGTGTGAACGCGTCGACGATCTCGTCTCGAGACATCTTCTCACGATCATCCCCCGGGGACCAGCCAAGCAAGGTCAAGTAGTTGAAAAGGGCCTGTGGCAGGTAGCCTTTGGCGCGGAAATCGCCAACAAACGCATCGCCATCGCGCTTGCTATAGGGCTTTCCCTGTTGATTGACAATCATCGGGAGGTGGCCGTACTTGGGAGGCGTTGCGCCCAGGGCAGCGAACAGGAAGATGTGGCGGTAGGTGTTCTCAACGTGATCATCACCGCGAACAATGTGCGTGATCCCCTGAGTGACGTCATCACAGACATTGGCAAGATGGAAGATGGGCGAACCATTACTCCGCACGATGACCTGATCCTTCATGCTGTCCAGGGGCTTGGCGAGGCGGCCTTTCACGATGTCGTCGTAAGCAACCTGGCGACGAGTGAAGCGGAACGTCGTAGCCCCGGGGATCTCGAACGCCTCATCACCGGCAAGGATGCCCTGGATGCTGTCGTTCAGCGTGAACAGCACAGTCCCATCGGCATCGCTGATCTCCAAGTCTTTGAACCCCGCCAGACAGGCGACCTGCGGCATGGGTTTGCCCTTCCTCGAGACCTGAGCATAGCTAATCCCCTCGTGATTCAATACGACCGGCACATCGGGATGCACGACCAGCTCAACAGGTCCCACGACCGACACCCCGGGAACGGCCTCCGCGTCCCACGGAATCCGGAACACAGTTGCCTCGCCTGCTCCGCCTTTGGCTGAACGGTACGCATCTCCGGCCGCGAGGAGTTTCGTGGCCGCCGCCAGGTGAGTCTCGAGCTGGCTGGTCTGGTAAAGCGGCTCGTCGTCGTAGTCAATGCCCAGCCAGTCCATGACCTCGAACAGGGCTTTGATGGCCTCAGGTGTGGACCGCTCCAGATCGGTATCCTCGACGCGGACAAGAAACGCTCCGCCTTCGTGGCGGGCGAAGAGCCAGTCGAAGATGCCTGTGCGGATGTTGCCGATGTGGACCTGTCCGGTGGGCGAAGGGGCAAAACGTACTCGAACGCTCATTCTCGACTCTCCGTAGTGTATTCGACAATGTCCGGCACCGACGGGTCACCGATGGGCGCTTGCGGAAGGCGCGGCTTCCGAAGCGGTTGCAGTTCCAATTGCCAGGCGCGGCTGTAATATACCCAGTCTGTCCTCGGTGGCGAAGCGCGAAGAGTGGTGTCCATGAATCACAGTCGGCCGGATCTTCGGGAGGTGGCAATGAGCACAGCGACCCGATTGCTTTCAGGCATCGAAGCACGGTCGCTCCGCAGACTGCTCATGGTCGTGCTCGGGGGAGCCATCGGCTCTGCATTCGACGTCGAGACCTCCCCGCAGGACCGGCTGATCCATCCCATCGCGCCCGCCGACAACGCGATTGCCGTAACCAATCCCCCGCCCATGGTCTTCTGGTACGACTCGAAGGCAGAGACATACACCGTTCAGCTGGCTCAGGACGCGCAGTTGACTCGGCCCATCACCGTCGAGGGCCTCGAACTGCCGATGTACAACCACAGTGCCGAACTTGCTCCCGGAACATGGTTCTGGCGGTACCGGACTGTGCACGCCGAGGGAGACCTCTCCAACTGGAGCCCCACGCGCCGGTTTGCGGTGACGCCCAAATCGATCCCCTTTGCTCTTCCGCCCCTCGACACGATCATGGCGGAGCTCCCGAAGCACCCTCGCATCTATGTCACCCCTGAGACGCTGAACGCATTCCGTGGCCGGCAAGCGTCGAGAGCTAAGTCAGCGTTCACCGATCTTGAAAGAACGGCTATGGGGCAGGCAGGGAAAGTGCCTGATTCGCCGAAGACGGGCGGAGCGCTTCCCCCGCAGCCGAAGCGTCGTGGACAGGCGTTCTGGCTCACGACGGAGGGGGCACTTCACACTCCCGAAGTCAGCCCCGGCACACTGGAGAACGCCTCTGTCACCACCCAGAAGCTCGCCATGCACTATCTGATCACGGGCTCCCCGGCGTCTGCGGAGTCCGCAAGACACCGGCTCCTTTGGCAGGCCAACTTCAGGGTCGACGCCCACCAGAAGGAACGGGCCCACCACGACACCGTGCACTGCTATGAGTACGGCCTCAAACGCTTGGCTGTCTGCTACGACTATCTCTATCCTGTGCTGTCGGCTGAGGAGCGATCGCGGGTGTGTGCGGCCATCGCGTTCCATGGAGATGCGGCCTACCGCAAACTGCGTTACGTCGTCCGGATCCATCGGAAGTACCAGGCGTCCCATGCCCAACAGGACATGCACGAGCTGCTCACCACGGCCCTGGCCGTGGCCGGAGATCTCCCCGAGGCCCGGACATGGCTCGCCTACCTCATCCCACAGTATGTGAACCGATTGGCCTGGGGAAAGAACGATGGAGGCTATTCCGAGGGACACTACTACAACTACAAGTGGCATGGCATGGTTCAGTGCGCAGCAGCGCTCCGGACCGCTACCCGGATCGATCTGCTGCAGAAACCGCGCTTCCGCAATGCCGGGCGCTTCTGGCTTTACTGCATGAACATGGACTACTGGTGGGACCATTTCGGGGACAGCTTTGCTCTGCACACGCCCATGACCGGAAACAGCAACGACCGGGATGGAGCGAATTTCCTGGCCTCGGTCTACGGTGACCGCTACGTGAAGTGGTGGGCCAATCGCGTCGATGGTGGACTCAAGCAGCCCCTCTGGTACATGAGCAATGAGACCCTCCCCGAAAAGCCGCCCGTGGACATTCCCCAGGCCGCGGTCTTCCGAGATGTCGGGTGGGCTGCCCTCTATGACCGATTTTGGGACGATTCGAGTGCACGGCTCTTCTTCAAAAGCAGTCCCTGGGGGTCACACAGCCACTGCCACGAGGACCAGAACAGCTTCGTCATCCATGCTTTCGGCGAAATCCTTGCCATCGACAAAGGCTATTACGGCTATTACGGAGATGCATATCACAGAGAAATATGCCGCGCCTCCAAGTCCCACAACACGATCCTCGTGAACGGCAAGGGGCAGCTGCGCGGGATCCAGTATCAGGGCCGAATCGAGCGCTTTGCGAATACGCATGGTTTCAGCTATCTGGTGGGGGAAGCAGGCGGAGCCTACGGCGAGCAGCTCGAGCGCTTCACGCGGCGAATCCTGTTCATTCGTCCGCGCGTGTTCATCGTCCTCGACCAGCTGCTTGCACCGGAGCCGGCCACCTACAGTTGGCAGATCAACGCGTTTGGGAAAATGGCCATCGCCCCCGCGAAGCAGCAGGTGGAGATCCGCGAGCGCGATGTCATCCTGCGGGCTACCCACCTGCTCCCGGGCAACCTGTCCTACCGCCAGAACAACGAACGAGCACATCCGCTGAAGTCCCGATACACAGAGGCCTTTCCCGAAATGTGGACCTGTTGGAGCGAGACGCTCAAGCCTCGGAAGGGCCTCACCTTCCTCACGGTCATGGAGCCATTCCACGCATCCCGGGGCCCAGCGATCCAGGGCCTGAAACTCCTCCATGAGACGGCTGAGAGTGTGGCGCTCGCGTTCTCGATTGGGGAGCAACGCTATGAGGTCAGCTTCTCGACCGGCGATACCCGCGCCACCGAGGGCGAGTGCGTCTGCCTGGTTCGAGGAAAAGCGGATGCACCCCCGACGCAGGCGTTCTTCGTCAGGGCGCGGAATCTCAAGTCAGATGGTGTTCAACTCGTCCACTCAGCCACACCTCAGACCGGGGAGTTTGTCGCGAACCCGATTGTGCCTGCGGAAGGGCAGGCCCCCGTCGAGCTCAAGATTCAGGATTCTGCCGGGACCATGGCAATCCCCCTGGAAAGAACGTCGAATGCGGTGGGTGAGACCTTTGACTTCGGGCGGGTGACACCCCGTGAGCCCGGGCTCTACCGCTTCAGTTCGGTCCCGGAGGCAAGCGTGATCCTCGTTCGAGATCGATGGGATCCTGAGCTGACCTCCAACAGCCCGAACTGCGTTCTCCGCAAAGGCAGTCGCCTGATTGTGCGCTCGCAGGGGGATCGGCCGATTAGAGAGCTGAGAGCCGAGCTGGTCAAATCCCACCGAGGCAGGATCATTAACCTCGTGCAAAACGGTGGCTTTGAGGTGGGCACGCCAGGTTTCCAACCACGCGGCTGGTGGGTGCGCCACTTCGGCAACACAGACCTCAGCTTCCCGCACTGGAGTGACGAAGACGCGGCCTCAGGAACGCATTGCCTCAAGCTTTTCAGCGAAAACAGCCGAATCCGACTTTACAGCCGCCGGATCGAGCTGGATGAAGCCGGCCTTTATGTTCTCCGTTTCAAAGCCAAGGCTACCGGCCCGGGTGCGGGTGTGAACGCATGGGACTCCGCAGGTGGATTCCATGTGGGCATCAAACCGGGTAATGAGTGGGTCGAGTACCGCCACGAGGTCGAACTCCGGCCGGGCCTTGTGCGCTTGCACTGTGTCTTCGAAACGCCAACGGCCGAGAACCAGGTAGCCTGGATTGATGATCTGGAGTTCGGCCCCATGCACAAGTGATAAAACGAGGTCCACACGTGAACAGAAAACAACTTACCTGGAGCTTGCTCGCCATGGTGACTGCGGGAAGTGCGCTTGCGGAGTCCGCAAATCTGCTTCGGAACGCGGAGTTCCGTTTCCAGCCGCGCGATGCGTCCGGTCGTCCGGGTGGAGAAACATCGCACAATGTGGCCTGCTGGAACACCGATGCGTGGGGCGACATCACGGTGCGGCCTGTAGTGCAGGCAGACGATCGCGCCGAGGTTGATGGGGTTGTGGGCATTGTGGCGATCGCCCCGGGGAAACGCCTGTACCAGTTCAACACACTGCCGGAGTTGGGATGTCGACCAGGCGATGTCCTCACGGTTGCGGCGAGGGCTCACCAGTCGGGCGGCGGACGCCTGACGGCGCGACTGACCCTCCTGCGGATCGAGAGCGCAGATGGGGAGTGGAACCCAAAAAACTTCGGCTGCAACGATAACCGCACGTTCAGCCAACATGGCAGGGGTGAGCTGGTCCGTGGCCCACACCAGGAGAAAACGGCCCCGGGCCACGAAGGAGACGTATCCCTGACGCTCGAGGGGCTTGAACTGACCACAGCATTCGAGAAGCAACGGAAGAGCTCGGGGACGTACAGCAACTCCGTCGCCGTCCTGGTGGAGTTCACGAACAGTGCCGCAACAGGGACGGTGTCGGTTTGCGCTCCGGTGCTGGCAGAAGGAACTGCCACGATTGCGGAGTTCGCTCCAGGGCGCCCCGTTCCCCAGCACTACCGCAAGCTCCCCCGCACGGTTGGGAAGTTGATGCGCGGGGAGCCGATCCACATCCTCGCCCTCGGCTCCAGCATTGATACAGGAGACGCGAATCCTCGCCTGTACATCTATGACGAAGTCCCCACGAGTCCGACTTACAAACGCCCCCTGTGGAAGGGGAATTTCAGTGCGGAAGAAGTGGGCCGCCCGGAGTTCGCGGATTACATCGGAGCAGCGAAACAGTACGTCAAGTACACGGGACGTCTGCACCGCGAACTCATGCGCAAGTTTAATTTGAGCGTTGACGACGTGTTCATCAACGCCATGTCGTGCGGTGGATCTTCCATCGGGGAATCGCATAGCGGCTTCGACGTCTACACGGCCCTTGAATGGCCCCCCGGACCGGCGAATGGTCACCCGAGGGGAAAGACGTGGGAGCAACTCTATCCAGAGCTGTTCACTGACAGCAAGAGGCCAGCTCCAGACCTGGTTGTCTTCGGGCACGGGCACAACGAACGCATCGATTCGCCGGATGGCATCGCGGTCTATGAAGGAGCGATCCGCTGGTTCCAGAAACGCTTCCCGGATGTCGAATTCCTGTTCTGCCAATGGCACAGAAGCGCCGGCGACGGCAACATCCCTCCGATCCCCAAACGCCGCGAGCTGTGCGACTACTACGGGATTCCCTTCATTAACACCATCCCAACGGTTTCTGCGCTGCTGGCCGACTGGTGCAACCACTATGCACTGTGCCCCGACGGTGGGCACCCCCAGGCCGGAGCCCACACCATCTGGTTCAGACAGTTGGAGCAGATGTTCGAGATAGCTGCGCCGCTCCTGCCCTTTGAACCACAGCGTCGACTCCCGCCACGTATGAATCCCTATAGCTACGGATGGGAAGGCGATGTGGTGACCTACACAGCTCCGAACCCGCGGATCCGCGGACCACGCATGGTCATCGACGACACGGCGTTCAATCTCTGGTGTTCTGATGGCCACGACAAGTGGATGACCGTCACGATCGATGGAACCCCGGTCAAGAAGGGACCGGCCGGGAACGGGCGTCAGATGAAGTCACGTGACGCGAGGAATTCGTCGTTCGTACATGGCCGTCTGTCGTTGGGAGACCGACACATTCTCGAGCTCGTTGGACAGGGCGAAGAAGTCGTCACGGTTGCAGCTCTCGACTGCAAGGTCTGCGACAAACGCATGCACTTCCCGGTCGGGGGCAAGGAGTGGACCACGTCAGGAGATGTGGCGGCGCCCGTTGCCTGGAGCTCAGAATGGGGGGCTCCCTACGGTGATCGGGTGATCACTCTCGGCCCTGGGCAATCCCTGAGCATTGTCGTCGAAGCAACGGACCTGGCGGTGGCCTACGTTGACCAGCCGGAAGGCGGAACACTCCGTGTGACTGTGAGTGGGGAAGAACGGCTTCTGCAGCCCTGCAATGCCCCATTTACTGACAACGAAGGGGAACGTCACTTCATGGAGAACCGCCGTGGCATCCGAGACCTTAAGCCGGGCCTGCAGCACGTGACGTTGCAGGCGGTCGGGAAGAGCGTGAAGGTCTTGGGGCTGTATGCCTACGATTCCCGCCCGTAGCCTTCCTCAGTCGAAGCCGGTGCGCGGTTCGGGCAGCCGTCCTGCGAAAGACCACTCCACGAACCCCGTATAGCCGATAGCGAAACGTACCAGAATGCCCCCGAACAGCACGCCGGAAGAATCTCCCGAGCAGTCGCGACGTGAGGAACTCGTGAATGCGTTCACTCACGGACTGGGACTGGTTGTCGGCATCGCCGGATTGGTTCTGCTCGTGGTGTTCGCCGCATTGCGGGGTACGGCATGGCATGTGGTGAGCTGCAGTATCTATGGAACAACGATCGTGCTGCTCTTCAACTTCTCGATGCTCTACCACTTGGCGCGGAAAGGTAAGGCCAAACGCGTATTCCGGATCCTCGACCACTCCTCCATCTTCCTGCTGATCGCCGGAACGTACACACCATTCACGCTTGTGACTCTGAGGGGAGGGTGGGGGTGGTCACTGTTCGGGACCATCTGGGGGCTGTGTGTTGTAGGGATCATCTGCGAGACAACAATCGCGCGGCGCTTCGAGCTGGTGTCACTGCCGATCTACCTCGGCATGGGGTGGCTGATCGTCTTGGCGATTCGGCCGCTGTTTGCGGTCCTGCCTTTGGGAGGCCGGGCGCTGCTGGTGAGTGGAGGACTCGCCTACACGGTTGGCGTCTTGTTCTACGTGATGGAGCGCATCCCTTTCGCTCACGGTATCTGGCACCTGTTCGTGCTGGCGGGGAGCATCTGTCACTGGTGTGCGGTGATGTTCCACGTTGTCCCGGGAAGAGACTGACTCACACCTGCCCCGCACAACAACTGAGGAACTGCGACACCCCCTTAGCCATTGTGCGGGCCTCGCACCCAGGTCAGTAACTCCAGCTCTTGAAGCGGTCCCGCAGCACAACCGCGTGGTGCAGGATCTGCCCGAAGTGACGCTCGAGAGCCGAAGCCGCCAGGATGATCGCGATCCCAAGCAGTGCCATCGTCCCCCAGTGGGTCAAAGCGGTCAGGCGAATCGCAGCGTGGATGTAGTGCACGAACGCCAGCACTGCGGCTGCCAGGCCGGCCACGAAGATGAGCTTCTGTTCAGCGATGAAGCCGTACGTCAGCCCCGTTACCGCCACGAAAAGGCAACATGCGGAGGCAAGGGCTCCCGGATACATCAGAAGATTCATGCCTGCTCCCGCGAGAGCGATGACGGCCGCGGCCCGACGGTACCCGCACCCGCTGCTCCGGCAGAACAGTGACATGGCCGTGAGAAGCACCGCGAATGGGAGCGTGGCCAGGGGGAGCAGAACCTCGCGCGGCAAGCCGTACTGCCGATCCAGGAAGGTGACCATGAGCCCCCACGAAACAGCAGCCGGTCCGGTGCTGAGGATCTGAAGACCTGCCTGAACCCAGCGCTTCCGGGCCAGTGCGGGGGCACCGGAGAACAGCAGGAAGGCACCAGCTCCCCAAAGCACAGAGCTGAGCAAACGGGACACGGCATAGAGGTGCAGGCCCCGACCGACAACAAAGAGAAGAGGGAGCCAGAGGGTGGCTCTCGCCCAGCGCCCCTCAACCGTGGTTAGTCGGCTCTGGGAGCGCCACAGACGGGTCTCCATCACAGACAACGCCCCGACCATGCCAACGACCAGGCCTGCAACAACATGGGAGTCCCGCATCGGGATGAGAAGCAGGAGATTGAGCCCAACACAAGCCAATGTCAGGCGCAGAGCCTGGCCCCGTGCGAAGGTCAAATAGGAAACGAAGGCCAACGGGGCAAGCAGGACGAGTGCGACGCCGGTTGTCGCAAGAGCCGTCGTGTCGCTGGGAGCCACCCACAATGCGAATGCAGGGACACTCCCTGTCGTTGCATCCATGGCAAAGCGTGAGTAGAGCAGCCCGCCCAGTACGGCGAAGTGGACGGGCAAGACCGTGATGGCCAGCCCAAGGAGCGTGCGAGCGCCCTTCTTCTCCTGTATGCGGAGTCCGCAGAAGAACGCCGCAATGGGAAGCAGAGCCGTGAACCCGAGTAGTGTGGCGTAACGCCGAATATCATCCCCGTTAGGCCATTGCTTGAACAGACAGACGACCGCGGCCGCTATGATGGCAACGGCCCCGATGACGCGAAGGACCTTGGCCAGATTCCGGACGTCAACGGGATCACGCACGTGGTCCTTGACCTCCTCTTCCGTTGATCGTGGAGCCTCGTGCTCCAGTGTGTCGCTGAACGCCCCCAGGACGGGGGGAGGCAGAGCCGCTGCGTGTTCCGTTGTCATGTGAACTCACTCCTCAATCTCATCCGGAGCATCCGCTCCCGACCTCTTGCGTCTCTCCCGGGAAATCACTCGGCAAGCGCCCGAATCTCCTGCAACTCAAGACGCAACCCTTCTTCCTCTTCCTGCGTCAGGAACTCATCCCCAAACGAATCCGCCTCGTCAACCTGACAGCCGGACTCAATCTCCGCTTCCGTGACGTGGCACTCCCACCGGTCAAAGATCTCTTCGATCTCCGCCCCCATCGGCGCACTCACATCGTGCACGGTGCACAGTGCCTCTGCGCGTGACTGACGCGTCCGCATCAGGTTGCGCTTTTCCTTGAGCTCCGCCAGTCTGTTCTCGACCGCGCGCATATCCTTGCGCAACTGCTCCTCAGTACCCGCATGGACATCCAGGCGACGCCGGAACTCACTCCCTTTGCGGTGGGCCTGTTTGGCTCGACGAAGACACTCAAGCGCGCGCGCCTCATCCTCAGATGCTGTGCGTCCAGCACGATCCCGCCATTGCGCCTCCGCATCCTCAGCATCAGCCAGTTCATGCCGCAATCTGATGCCATCCTGCCGAACCCTTGCGAGCTGCACCTTCGCCCGGGCCGCCGAACGTTGAAGGCTGCGAATCGCAGAGCCTACCAGCGCTTCCTGGTTCTCGATTTTTCCCACCATCCGATCGACCCCGGATGCCATCCCCACCGTCCATCTTCGGAACACACCAATCATTGTTCATCTCCTCTGCCTTAGCGTGACTCAGGCCACCGTGTCGGTGGTCAAACGTGCATAACACGTTAGCTGCCAGAGGAAACTAGAGCGCACGTAAACTGCTTGTATGGTGGGTAATAGAGACTGACAGAGGGAATGAAGGGAGAAGGGAGAACTCACCAACCAGAGCACATTGAGCGCTTGGCCATGTACAACGCATGAACACACAAAAGAGAAGCGGAGCGCATTCTGCCCGGGGACTTCCCGGCCGGATGTGCCGCATCCCCTTGTTCGCCCGGCGACCGGAGAAGGTGCTCACGCCCGATTGAGGTAGATACGTTTGACGCGCGGCCCGAGTCGGCAGGTCAGCTCGTAGGAAATGGTCCCGGCCGCTTCGGCTACTTCGTTGATCCCCAACGTCTCGTCGCCCTGTCGCCCAAAGAGCACGACCTCATCGCCTACTTCGGCTTCGGGGACGTTCTGGAGAGAGACCATGGTGAAGTCCATGCACACATTGCCGCGGATGGGGCATCGAGTCCCGCGCACAAGTACCGTTCCGCGACCGGAAAGGTGGCGGGGATAGCCGTCGGCATAGCCGGCCGCAACGACACCGATCTTCTCACCCGACAGATCCGTCACGGTGTAGTGACGGCCATAGCTTACGGTTGCTCCCTTTGGGACATTCCTAACCGCAACAAGACGGGCCTTGAGGGTTGCCGCCGGCTGTAGATCGTAGGGCGCACAGTCGGCCGAGAGATGGCCATGTAAGTCGATCCCGGTTCTGACCATGTTGAAGGGAGGACGGAAGGCCGCAGGCACGTGGGCGACGCCCGGACTGTTGGCCAGGTGCCGGAACTTGAAAACGATTCCCGCTGCCTCAAGATCACGAATGAGTTCGCCCATGGCGCTGACCTGTGTATCGGTCTCAGCATCCGCCAGTTCAGCCGCGGGGAAGTGCGAGAAGATCCCCTCAAGCTTCACTCGTGGAAGAGCAGCGATCTCGGGGACCAAATCCCGGGCTTGATCCAAGGGGATCCCGAGCCGTCCCATACCACTGTCGATCTTCAGGTGAACGACGGCATTGCGGCGCAGCCTCTCGGCGGTGCGGCTGATCAGCCCTGCTGTGGCCATGTCTGTAATCGGCGCAATCAATCCCGCTTGGAGAACGGCGGGGACCTCGTCGGGAAGGACCGCCCCCAGAAGGAGAGTAGGGAGGCCGAAGACCGTGAGCTGAAGCCCCTCTTCGAGACATGAGACTGCGAAGCGCCGGGCCCCGGCCGCCCGGAAAGCGCGCGCGCCTTCAGCAGCGCCCAGGCCATACGCATTGGCTTTGATTACGGGAACGAGTTCGGACGGATGGACAGCAGCGGCCAACTGGCGGTAGTTCGCCCGCCAGGCGGATGTGTCAATCTCAACCCAACTGCGAAGAGGAGGTGCAGACAAACCGGCGCTCCCACATGAATAGACCAAATACTTGAGTCGACGGCGCCCCCCCTGCTCGCCGTCTGCGAGGCCGAAAGACATCCGGATCAACGTAGCTGGGACAGGCGTTTTTGCCAGACAGATGCTGGGCGCCCAACAGGCTGGACCCGAAACGCCGCTCCGGCAACGGGGACAGTCCGCCGAAGTCAGGAAGCGCCTGCCACAGTTCCTTGCTTTTTCACCCCGTTTGTGGCCTGCGCACGGGGCGGATCCCACCCGTTCCACGTAGTGGACATTGAACCCAGCCGCGGTATGGTAAGTACCAGCCATCGACAGGGGACGGCCGCTCTTCGGCCTCAAAGCCGAAGGGAGGAAAGTCCGGACTCCGCAGGGCAGGAAGTCCTATTGAAAAGTAGGATACCGCGGACGATATGCCGCGGGAAGGAAAGTGCCGCAGAAAAGATACCGCCTTCCTTCGTGGCTTCAGGGGCTCGCCCTTCGAAGCCTTGGCGAAGAAGGGTAAGGGTGAAATGGTGGAGTAAGAGCCCACCGCTCAACGAGAGATCCGCGAGGCAAGGCAAACCCCTTCCGGAGCAAGACCAAATAGGAAGCAAAGATGCGGCCCGCATCGCTCCCGCACCCACTCGGGGCCAGCACGACGACGATGTCATGTGATGGGTCCGGCTGGGTGCGGGGAAAGTTTCGGGTTCCGGTCGCTTAGATGAATGGTCGTCGCCCGGCGCCTACTTTGCGGTTCCAGCGCTCGCTGACGCGTGCGGACTCCGCACCGGCAACCGCGAGACGGTGAGATCGCAATGTAGGCGTTGGGAACAGAATCCGGCTTATACCTGCCGGTGGCTTTTTTCTGACACACTCCCGGGTGTCTGTGGAGCATGGTGCATCGGAGGCCACACACAGATGCCGCAGCGATTGCGTTACGGGTACGTTCGGCACGATGGTGGACGGAGTGACGATGCCATCAGAAGAACTCCAAGTCATTCGACGGATCAGCGATATCATCGCCAAGACGACGGACTATGAAGAAGGTCTGCGTCTGACGGTCGAATGCATCGCTCAGCGGCTTCATGTCGATGCCTGCAGCATCTTTGTGTACGATGAAGAGGAAAATCGCCTGATCCTGAATGCCACCTACGGGTTGGAACAGGAGGCCGTACACCAGATCCGCCTGTCTATGAATGAAGGCATTACCGGCTATACCTTCCGGACGGGTGAATCCGTCAACACCGGCAACAAGCTCAAGCATCCCGAATACCACCGCTTTGCCAGTGACAGATCGCTGCAGTACGCGGCGCTGCTGACTGTTCCGCTTATCGTGGGAGGCCACACGATTGGTGTCCTCGATTTCGAGGCAAAGGAGAAGCGGAAGTTCCGCCCGCCACTGGTTGAGATGGCGCACGCCATCGCCTCGCCGCTGGCCGTGTTCATCTCCAACGCGAAGCTTGTACGACAACTTGGCCATGCCAAGGAGAAGACCACCCCCCTTTCCCTGGCGACCGAGACGCTGAAAGGGAAAGCGATCACCGATGGTGTGGTCCGAGGGCGTGCGCATTTGACGGTCGGGACGGACCTCCTTGAGGCGGTCCCCCTCGCCTATGCGAACGATGTGGAAGCCGAGAAGGAGCTGTTCAAACAGGCCCTCGATATCGCCAGGGAAGAGACGAGCCAAACCCATGAAGAGGCCACCGCGATCCTGGCCGAGGCTGACAGCGCCATCTTCTATGCCCACATCCTCCTGCTTGAAGATCCCACCCTGATTCAGCGCATTCAACAGACGCTCGCCCGTGGCTTCAAACTTCAGTTCGCCCTCAAAGTCGTTGCCGCGCAGTTCGAGAAAGAACTGCAGGCGTTGGACAACGACTTCATGCGGGAACGCGTTGCGGATATTAAGGACGTCATCTTCCGCATCTATGAAGCAGCGGACAGCCTCCAGGGACGGAAGTCGAGCGGCAAGAAACCGGGCCCGAAGACCAAGTCGATTCTCATCGCCCGTGAGCTGCTTCCGTCCCAGTTGCTCAGGACGCCTCTCGCCAACATTGCCGGCATCATCTGTGAACAGGGGGGAACGACGACGCATGTCGCAATCCTGGCAAGGGCGTTGCGCATCCCGACCATGGTTGGCGTGCCCGGCCTCACCCGATTGGTCATGCCGAATGATGACCTCATTCTGGACTGCTCCACCGAGTCCTGCTACATACGCCCCACGGCTGCTGTTGTCCGCAAGTTCAGACCGGCTCTGGCCCACCACAAAGCGTCGGTTGATGAAACCCACGAGGTCAGCACATGTGAGCTGGCGACAACGACCGATGACGCAGTGCTGCGCCTGGCGGGAAACATCGCACTGGTGAGCGAATTGCCCCTGCTCGAGCGCTACGGGGCGATGGGAATTGGGCTCTATCGGACCGAGTTCATGTTTATGATCCGGGGCACGTACCCGAGTGAGGAAGAACAATACCATGTCTTCCGGCGCGTGGCCGAGGCATGCGGAGATTCGTCAATCACCGTGCGGGTCCTCGATGTCGGAGGCGACAAACCGCTGCCCTACGAAGACTTTGGCGCCGAGGATAACCCTTTTCTGGGTTGGCGCGGCATCCGCTTTCTCATGACGCGACTCCAGTATCTCGAGCCGCATCTTCGGGCGATCCTCCGCATGACCGCCCACGGCAAGGTCGACATCCTGTTGCCGATGGTCGCGAACCTGGACGAACTGCTGGTCATGAAGGAACACCTCCGTCAGGCCGAGGATTCGCTGAAGCGGGACGGTATCCCATTCGACCCAGCCTACCGACTTGGGCTGATGCTCGAAGTGCCCTCGGCTCTGTGGGCTCTGCCCGACATGCTGCCGGAAATTGACTTTGTCAGCATCGGGACGAACGATCTGACCCAGTACACGTTTGCCGTCGACCGCGGCAACAGTCGGGTGACAAAGTGGTTCTGCCAAATGCACCCGGTCCTGCTCCGGATGATCAAGGAAACGTGCGACTTGGTCAGAGCGACCCCGGGTAAGCGAGTTTCTCTTTGTGGTGAGGTCGCCGGCTCGCCTCTGGCCGTGCCGCTGCTCATGGGATGCGGACTGCGCTTTTTCAGCATGAATCCCTGGCGAATCCCTCTCGTGCGATCCGTCATCCGCGCTGTGTCCATGAGCGACTGCCAGGCCCTCTTGGAGGAGGCCGTCTCCTGTCGCCTGGATGCCGAGGTGACCGCGCTGGCCACCACATTTGCCAAGAAGCACGGAATCAAGGGCGGAGGGCTGCGGGCTCAGCAATGAAGACTTACGACGAGATCAACGCCAAAATCGAAGCGGGCAAGGCCGTGGTCCTCACCGCTGAGGAGATCATCGATTATGTCGATGAGAAGGGCCTTGAGCGCGCAGCCGCTGATGTGGACGTGGTAACAACCGCGACGTTTGGCCCCATGTGCTCGTCCGGGTGCTTCCTGAATTTCGGGCACAGCACGCCCAAGATGAGGATCAGCGAAGCCTGGATCGACGATGTGGCTGTCTTCTGTGGCGTGGCTGCCGTCGATGTGTATGTGGGCGCGACCCAACTGCGCGACAACGACCCGGCAAACATGAGGTATCCTGGCGAATTCTCCTTTGGTGGAGGACACGTCATGGAGAACCTGGTTGCCGGCAAGACGATGCAGTTGTTCGGCCTCTCCTACGGGACGGACGACTACCCACGACGGGAGATCAGGACATGGTTCAGTATGGCTGACCTGAACCAGGCCACGATGGTCAATCCCCGCAACTGCTACCAGAACTACAACGCGGCGATCAACTGCTCGGATAGGCCAATCCACACCTATCTGGGACGCCTTGAACCGCGCATGCGGAACCTCACGTACTGCTCAGCCGGGCAGCTTTCCCCCCTGCTCAACGATCCGTGCTACGACGTGATCGGCGTGGGCACGAGCGTCTGGCTCGCCGGTGCGCGAGGACATGTCTATGCAGAGGGCACCCAGCACTATTCCGACTGTGATCGAGGCGAGAACGGCGTCCCGAAAGAGGGCTCCGGCACCCTGGCGCTGACCGGTGACATGAAGGCTATGCACCCAGATTTCGTCCGGGGTGTGAGTCTGATTGGCTATGGTGTCTCGCTTGCATTGGGAGTGGGTGTCCCGATCCCGGTGTTGAACGCTGATGTGCTGCGTCGTGCCACGGTTCGGGATGCGGATATCTTCGCCCCGGTGATTGACTACAGTGTGGATTACCCTCAGAAGACCGGCAACGTTCTGACTCACCGATCCTACGCGGAGCTGAAATCGGGGACGGTCCGCATCGACGGCAAAGAAGTCGCCACAAGCGCGCTGTCGTCGTACCCGAAAGCTCTTGAAATCTGCCATCTTCTTGCCGACGAGATCCGGCGCGGCGACTTCCTCATCACCCCGCCGTTCCAGAAGCTGCCCCCACGGCAGGGCTTCAAATCGCTGCAGATCAGGGGGGAGTCCTGATGGTCACCAAGAAACTCTTCCTGCGATTCGCCAAGTGTGAGACCGAGAAGCCGATCGTCTACCACCTGGTCAAAGATCATCATCTCATCATCAACATCTTCCGCGCGAAGGTCACTCCCGAAGAGGAGGGCTATCTGGTCTTGGATGTCACAGGTGAGGAGGCTGACATCGAGCGCGGCATTGAGTTCGTCAAGACGTTCGATGTCACGGTGGATCCGGTGAACAAAGGCGTCAACTGGGATTCGACCCGCTGCACGCACTGCAGCAACTGCACGACCCACTGCCCAACCCATGCGCTCCACGTGGAAAACCGGCAGACCATGCGCGTCACGTTCACCGAAGAGCTCTGCATCGAGTGTCTCGCCTGCCTCAAGAACTGCCCGTTCGGCATCTGCACCTCCGCGTTCTGATCAGCTCCGGGAACGATCGCCCATGCGCCGCTTCCGTTCGTTCTCCTGGAAAGACAGTAACTTCCGGATACACGCACGCTCACTCGACGCCGTCACCCGGGAGATCATCCATCAGCGCGGATGCCTGGAAGCCTACATCGCGCGACATCCCGCGTTCCGAACATCGCTCAATCCCACCGCTCTGCTCCCGGATCCACCGACAATTGCGCGGCGCATGTCTCAGGCTGCTGCGCTGACAGGCGTCGGCCCCATGGCCGCGGTGGCGGGGACAATCGCTCAGATGGCCGCGGAGGCCGCCTTGCGTGAGGGAGACACCGAGGTAATCGTGGAGAACGGGGGAGATGTGTTCCTGGCCTGTCACGACACGGCCCTTGTCGGACTGCATGCAGGTAACGGAAACGCGGTGGGAGATGAGCTGGCATTCGCTGTCCCTCCCGGAGAGATGCCGCTGGCCATCTGTTCGTCGTCAGCCCGTATGGGCCACTCCTTGAGTCTCGGCGACTGTGACCTGGCCACCGTGGTCGCCAGAGACGCATCACTGGCCGACGCAGCCGCCACACTTGCATGCAACCTGACGCGGACCCTTCACGACGTCGACGCCACCCTTGCCCGCATCACCGGGATCCCGGGCGTCAACGGTCTCCTTCTGGTGAAGGGCGAACGAGTTGGTCTGTCTGGTCGACTGCCGCCCCTGGTCCGGTCGCGTGACCCACTCCAGGAAGAGAAAGTGACGCGAGACAGCCGTTCGGATCCGGAATAGCCCGGGCACAACAGGACCAGCATCGCTGGAGTTCAGACTTGGTTACACCATTGAAAGCGCATGAGGAACCATCGACGTGCCCGCCGGGGAGCGGAGCGCCACTGTTGCCCCGTCACGTCCTTCTCGTCTTCGTTGATGGCGTGGGGATTCCCCGCGGTGATCTCTCAGAGAGCATCTATGGTGACTGTCCGCGGCTGTGCAACCTGCTGCAAAAGCACTGTGTGCCTTTGGACGCTCAACTGGGCGTCCCCGGCAAGCCCCAAAGCGCAACCGGGCAGACTGCCCTGCTCACCGGGCGCAATGCAGCAGCGGAGGCAGGCGGACACATCGAAGGCTTCCCCAATGCAGAACTGCGCACCATCATCGAGGACACCAACCTCCTTGGCGCCATCAGAACAGCAGGAAAACACCCGACGTTCGCGAATGCATATGTGCTTGGCCCCGGCGGAAATCTACCCCTGAGTCTGCGTTCTGTGACAACAGTCGCCACGCTGTCCGCCCTCGGCACGACACGAACCAGGCAAGACCTCCTGGCTGGACAGGCCGTGTACCACGACATCACCCGGGAGACGCTTCCGGAACGCGGCGTCACCGGTATCCCTCCCATCTCAGAGCAGACGGCAGCCCAACACCTGGTCGACATCCTGCGAAGCGTGGACTTCTGCCTGTTCGAGTTCTTCCTGACCGACCATATGGGGCACCGAGGCGACATTCCAGCCAAGAAGCGCATTCTCCACCGACTTGACGCCTTCCTCGACCATGTGGTCGGGCACATGAACCCCCACAGGGAGTTGTTGCTTCTCGTAAGCGACCACGGAAACATCGAGGACACGACAAAGAGAGGGCACTCGGACAATCCCGTTCCGTGGGTGGCCTACGGTTGCGGGGCCGAGGAAGCAAGGCGGAGTATGGGAAGCCTGACGGACGTCACTCCCCGCATCCTGCAGTTGCTGGATCCAGGGAGTGAAACACACCGTTAAGGCCGAAACGGTAGACGGACGGGCCGAGCCCTACAACATGCTGAGAAGCGCCGCCAGGTTGGGAATGCCGTGGCTCTTCTCGGCCAGTATCCAACCACTGCCGGCGAATCCCTTGACATGGCCGTCGCCGTACAGAACGTTCCCGTACTTGGTGTGGTTGGTGAGCCAATCTGCGGCAAGCAGCGTGGCGGTTCCGCAAGTCTGTTCGGTCAAAGCCGGGTATCCGGTGAGCTGCCGAGCATCATTCACGTAGATGTAGCTGAGATCGGGAGCCCCGCCGTCATCCGGACTGGTTGTCAGATTACCCGTTGCCGCATCGTGTGTCGTGCTGGGGCACACGTAGACCTTTGTGGCAGTGAGGTACTCCTGGACGATGAGCTTGTTGAGGGCGTGCTCCATGTCCTCATTGGGGAAGGTCTCGTCGTAGTCATCGGCGTACATCCTGCACGACAAGCCAATCTGCTTGAGATTCCCGGAGCAGTTGATCCGACGTGCCTTCTCCCGCGCCTGGCTCAAAGCCGGCAGCAGCATGCCGGCCAGGATAGCGATGATCGCGATGACCACCAGCAACTCAATCAAGGTGAACAGATTCCATCTCTTCATCGCGGCAACTCCCCTGCCTGTTGCGGAACGAACTCCCATCTGCGCCCCGGCGCAGAATGCGCAGGACCAAGCGGCAGGCAGTATACCGGCAACACGGGTTGTGCAGACAAGCGGATCGGGAGGAATGCAGCCCTTCGCCGGGTGGATCCCGGCGCGAGCGCAGGGACGGGGCCGGCCGGGGACGCGCATCAGGGCGGTCAGAAGACGAGGTACTTCAGTCCCATCACCAGAAGCAACCCGACGACGACGTGGCGAAGCGCCCACTCGGGCATGCGCCTCAGGACATGCAGGCCGATCCAGGCCCCGATGAGAGCACAGGCAATCCCCCAGATGCTTAGTGCCAGCAAGCGTTTGGTAAACATCCCCGCGGTTCCCAGGACGAACAGACGAATGCTGGTGTTGACAGCAAAGACCAGTTGCAGCGTTGCAGAATACCGGAATTTATCAAAGCCCTGGCTCCGGACGTAAGCAACCAGCGGCGGCCCACCCGTCGCGTACGCCCCGGAAAGGGCCCCGGAAAGCAGCCCACATGGGACACCGAGAAAGAAGGGATGCCAACGTCGTGATGCAAGCCACGGAATGGCGCCCTGCACGACCGTAAGCAAGAGAATGATCCCCAGCAGTCGGCGGAGCACAAAGGTGTCTGCGCGAACCAGTAGCAGCACACCCAGGGGAGCGCCAACCATCGCAGCAAGCATCAGAGGCGCGATGCGGTCGAAGCGGAAATGCTGCCGCAGACGCCAGAAGATGAAGGCATTCATGCAGAGACTGGCAAGGGAAAGGACGATCGACGCGTCCTTGATATCGATGAACGCCGAGAGGAGCGAGATGGCGACCAGCCCAAAGCCAAAGCCCGCCGCTCCCTGGACCGAACCGGCAAGCACGAACACGACCAGGACTATGACTGTTTCCATACACGTCAGCCGGCGTCCCTCATGTGGCTCTCACTTACACGCCACACGCTTAACGCTCAGTATCTCTCGGAGCCGGGAGGGCTCCACACCAAAGGCAGACAAACGAATCCCCCCATCACGGAAGCCCGAGATGGGGGGATAAAGCACTATCCGGTCAGCCGTCGATGCAGCGCCTGCATCGCGGCCGTTTGGTCAGACTAGAGACCAAGCAGCTCGTTGACCAGATCGACCGCAGATGCAGCGTCAGGAGCATAGCCGTCAGCCCCGATCTCATCTGCGAAATTCTGCGTAAGCGGAGCACCACCAACCATGATCTTCACTTGGTCGCGGCAGCCAGCCTCGGCAAAGGCATCGATCGTCGTCTTCATCGAAGTCATGGTCGTGGTCAAGAGAGCGCTCATGCCGATGGCGTTCGCGTTGTTCTCCTGCACGCCTGCCACGAACTTCTCAGGCTCGACGTTGACGCCGAGGTCGACGACTTCAAAGCCGGCTCCCTCAAGCATCATGCAAACAAGGTTCTTGCCGATGTCGTGCAGATCGCCTTTGACCGTGCCAACACAGACTATTGCTTTCGCTTCGATCCCGCCTTCTTTCAGGAGAGGCCGGAGAAGCTCCATACCGGCCTTCATGGCGCGGGCGGCAATGAGGACCTCGGGGACGTACACTTCATTGCGTTTGAAGCGATCACCGATCACGCTCATGCCAGCAACGAGGCCCTGATTGAGGACGTCTGAAACGTCGACTCCGTCATCGAGCGCCTTCTGTGTCAGTTCCTTCGCATCGGGGGCTTTGCCCTTGATGATGCACTCTGCTAGTTGTTCGAGGATTTCTTCAGCCATGCCGATTCCCTCCAGCTGGTGTGCTTCGCTTCTGTTCTGTCGTTCCAGCACGACAAAGCGCGAGACTTACCGAGGCCCGCCAGAAACGAGGGCAGAACGAATGTAGTCCAAAGCCCATGAAAAACGAACGTAAGATCCAGTGTAGCACGCTGTAGCTGCTTTGCCAATGGTCGGGAACACTCGCATTGCGTTTCTCGGAGGCTAGGTTGTCCTGTTTCCCCAATTGATGGACTCCCGCCACTGCTATCTGGAGTACAGCCGAATGCTGCTTGAGTTAAGCCGTCCGCTGGTTGTTTTCGACCTGGAAACGACCGGGACCAATCCTCACGTCGACCGAATAGTCGAGATCGCTCTCCTCAAGGTCTTTCCGGACGGACAGACCGAGTCGCGCTGCCTGCTGATCAATCCGGAACAACCAATTCCCCCGGAAACAACCGCCATTCACGGAATCACAGATGATGACGTGGCCAAAGCACCACAATTCCGTCAGGTATCGGTCGAACTGCTGACATTCCTCCACGATTGCGACCTCGCCGGCTTCGCCATTATCCGCTTCGATGTCCCCCTTCTGCGACGCGAGTTCTCCCGGGCAGGCATTGACTTCCCGCCCCCAAACACGCGCCTCGTCGATGCCCAACGCATTTTCCACCTGAACGAACCCAGGAATCTGGCTGCAGCCCTCCGCTTCTATTGCGATGACGACCATGCAAATGCACACTCGGCGGATGCTGATGTCGCCGCGACGTGGCGGGTGCTTCTGGGACAGTTGGAGCGGTATGAGGATCTCCCCAGAGGCGTCGACGAGCTCGACGCCTTCTGCAATCCACGTGACCCCGGTGCCCTGGATGCTGAGGGCAAGATAAAGTGGCGGGGGAAAGACGCGGTCATCGCTTTCGGCCAGAAATCGGGCATGAGCCTGAAGCGGTTGGCCCAGGATGAGCCGAATTACCTGAAGTGGATCCTCAACAAAGATTTCTCCCCTGAAGTCAAGGCGATCGTGCGAGACGCGATGGCAGGCCGTTTCCCGACCCGGCCGGAAACCGCCTGATCGGTCGGCACTCAACACGGCACGGCCGGCGGTGTCCATGGCTGTGCAGAGAGGTTAAGTGTCCCCCCCCCCTGCGACGGGGAGACTGGCAGAGAACCTGCTAGTCATACGATGGCGACAACGCGCTTAAGCACATGTATCCGGACACAAGACGCACATTGTGTTTCCAGA
Organism: Lentisphaerota bacterium; assembly: GCA_018676675.1. Classification (GTDB taxonomy): domain Bacteria; phylum Verrucomicrobiota; class Lentisphaeria; order Oligosphaerales; family JABHEG01; genus JABHEG01. Next base: position 48,224 of record JABHEG010000028.1, on the reverse strand, counting down.
AGGGCATACGTTCTCAGAAATGACACACTGCGTGGCAAAACGAGCCCATTCGACATCCGCGGGACGACGGGATCCTGCTGTCAGTGGGCGAGTAGGGATCCCGCTTCTCGGCCTCACGCTTGCTCTTACGGTTTTCACAACGTCTCTCGTCCTGGAAACCAAGCGAGGCACAAGCACTCCGGCCTCGATCGGGAAACGCCCTGACCTGTCCGGCCGGATGATGGCCCCCTTGATGGGCGGGACATCTGCCCCGACGGGAGCTCTGGTCCAGAACGGAACATCCCCTCCTGAACCAAGCCGCAGAGTAGTCGCCCTGCTTGAGCGAGGGCAAGAGGCGGTCCATTCGGGGAACCTGGAATCAGCCGGGATTCTGGCCAAGGCGGCCCTTCGGCTGGCGCCAGGCAGCAAGGAAGCACTGTCACTCGTGGGTGAGGCGGCGTTCCAGCAAGGCCGCTATGAAGAAGCCGAGAAGGCATTGCGCAGGCTGCTGACAGACCACCCGGAACCATCCGTCGATTCCCGCATGAGGCTGGGCGTTTCCCTGCTCCGCCTCGGCCGGCATGGCCCCGCTTTGGACACCTTGCGCCTCTGCTTCGAGGAACGCAGGCGTGACCCTACTCTCCACTTTTTTCTGGCCTGCGCGTACGCCAACCAGGCACAAACGGGTCGAGCTCTGGTTCATCTTGAAACAGCCTGTGGCCCATTGGCGTTCCCCCTTCTTCCTTTCGCGGGCGATCCACTTCTCATGAGCCTGCGTGGGGAACCCCGTTTCCGGCGCCTGCTCCATGCAGCGCTGAATGCCGCGGTCGAGTCCGGAGCACCCGCACTGGAGCAGTAGACCACGCTCTCGCCCCCCGTAGTCCTTCTCCCGTTCGCCGACGACATCCCTTTTGCCCCCCTGCATCGATCTCCGAAGTAGCTCACCCAGATACCGGGACTCAACGTCCGACAGGCCGAAAACCGATGACTTCCACATCATCGAACTCAGCTGGATCATCGAAGGACCCCAGGCCGACGGCTCCGCTCGTGTAGTCAGTGTCCGTGGCGGTCATTAGAGGCGTCTCCATGTCGTCCAGCCAGACACTGATTGTCCCATTCCGCCCGTGGAAAACCCTAACGGTGTGCCACTCGTCTGTCAGTCGCGCCTCCGGTCGTTTCGGTCGTGTGATGGGGAAACGTCTAGTGCCCTTTACTTTCATGATCACGTTGTGCGTCTTCCCGTTCGCATCACTGCACACGTGCGTGTAGTAGAAATGCGTCTCATCCTGAACGCCGAACAGAATGCAGACGTCACGCCCTTTGACTTTCGTCGAGCGCAGCGTGTGGATCCTGGCAGTCAACGTGACATCCTGCCAGATCCGGTCCCGGAGAAGAGCATACTCGCCCGGCCGACGGACAGGAGGGCGTTGCTTGCCGGGCCGTCGCAGGACGAGAACAGCTGCGCCGTCCTCCTCGCGAATCTGCCAACTCTTGGGGTTCAGCATCTCCCACGCATCCAATCCGGCGGAAAAGGAGTCGGTGAAAAATGCTCTGGACGGTTCCTCCTGGGCAGAAGCATGGGGGCTGTGGAAGGCGAGACCGGTCAACAGAATTGCAGCCAGAGCCTTGCTCAGAAGGAAGTACCGCATGGAATCGATCCTTGCATGCTTGGAGGTCCGTCACAGTGCGACGGGAAAGCCAGTCCGACAGCGTGTCATTCAACATACCACCACCACTGCCCGACTGACCACCGCTGTGGTCAAAGGGATGAGTTGCGGCGCTCCCCTTCTTCTTCTATACTCAACTGAGTTGAACGGGGACTGCGCCGGACGAATTGCAGCTGCTGAAGGAACTAGAGGACGGACACCATGGGCGATGCACGCTACGACAGCTACATGGGGTGCGGCCCCAAACGAATCCCCCACTGGGAACACTGGTCGAACCCTGACGCCGCCACCTACATCACCGGTATCGATTTCTACGCGCAGCCCCGCACGTGCATGTTGCGCCTGAGGGAGCTCTACCCTTTCCTCGGGGCGCCCGTTCCGCAGGACGACACCCCGATCCCAAGGCTGGATGAGCAGACCGACCGGGGGAAAGGGAGATGGGGCCATTCCTACCGGAACGACTGGCAACAGGATGTCGCCTCAGCCCGCTTCGCCGGTCCGGACGAAATGCTCGCGTTCAGCCCCCTGGAACAAGGCGACTTCAGCGGCTGGAATGTCGTTGTGGATGGCGATTTCAGCAGTGAAGAGATCATCTACGAGCGTTACCGCAAAAGGTACCCGGAAGAATGGGGTGACAAAGCCCCCGAGGGCAGCTCGGCTAGCGTAGGCTTCTACAACACCATGTTCATGTGGCCCATGCTTGTTTTCGGCTATGAACACTTCCTCGGGCTCTGCCTCGAGCCCGAATTCGAGCGCGTCATGGAGGAATTTGCCGAGATAAACCGCCGGGTGTTCCGTGCATTCGCCCGCTTGCCGATCAATTTCATCGTCTCCCACGACGATATCGTCCTGGCAAACGGGCCCGTCTGCAGCCCGGAGTGGATGCGTAAGTTCATCTTCCCGCGCTACGAAGAATTCTGGGGCATCGTGCGCGATGCAGGTAAGGAAGTGATCTTCATGGTGGATGGGTGTGTTGATGCGTTCGTTGACGATGTCATGGCCTGTGGCGCCCGGGGCATCATCAGTGAGCCCTTCACAGACTACAAAGCCATCGCCCGGCGATATGAGAACTGCTTCATCGCCGGAGAGGGCGACAATCGCGTACTGATGCGCAACGACCCTGCGGAGGTAAGGTCGATGGTCGAGTCGATGGCCGAAACCGGTCGCATGTCCGACGGTTACATGATGTGCGTCGGCAACCACATCCCTTTCAATGTACCTGGTGAGGGCATTCAGCGGTACCTGGACCTCTCAGCCGAGCTGGCCCACCGATGACATCGCTTCTGGAGGGAGCGGACCTCCACCGTTTGTAGGTCCTCCTGCAATCGATGGAGGTAGGTTGCCTCGCATAGTTGCGAACAGGACGCCGCTTCAGTAAAACCACAATTACATAACACCCTTATACAAAGCCTCTTGCTGTTCTGTAAATCCGTTTTTGGCACAGACGTTGCTGAGGCGAAGCGTGGGCGCTGAGAAACGAGACGCGCCGACAGACTGATAGTCCCGCTTCAACCAAGCGGCGGAAACGTATTCTTGAGTGGACAAGAAAGAGAGCTAACCGACATGCTCCGAGCGGCAACCAACCTGAGAACAACGACCAGGAGTCATTGCCGCCCTCTTACGCTTGTCGAGATGACCATCATCCTGAGCGTCATCGCCATTCTCACCGCCGTCCTTGTTCCCACGGTCATGTCTCACATCACGCAAGCGCGCATCCTACGGGCGCGTCAAGATGTGAGAACGCTGTCGGAAGCGATTGTGAGACAATACCAGGACATGGGGTTCGTCCCCCAGACAAGGGATTCGCGCAACGGGGGGCCGGGATCGTCCGCAATCCACCTTCTGGTCAGCCCGGGCAATACACCCGCGTGCTCCCCCGACTCGCATGATACGACCGACTGGCAGACAACAGATGCTGACTACCTTGAGAACCACCTGATGAACAACGTTCCGGGCTACCGGCTCAAGGCCATTGGCGGCACCGGATGGAATGGTCCCTACCTCGCCACCTCACCCGAATCAGACCCGTGGGGCAACCGGTACATGATTAACATTGAGTACTTCGACTCGACGACCGGAGCTCTTGGCGCGGACGGCGCCGTCAAACTCGCGGTGTTCGTCATCAGTGCGGGGCAGGACGGCACAATTGATACGGCCTACAGTCAACCGCTTACAGATGTCAACCTCAGAGGCGACGACATCGCCCATCGCCTCCAGTAGCCTGCCCACTCCCTCCTGACTTTCTCCCCTCCGCCTGGTGCACCTTGCCTTGACTACGGGCGAGCGATATCGTAGCGGACCCGTGGTGCGTGAGTGCCATTGGGCGGACCTGGATGGTAGCACGCAAGAGACAGGTGGCAACGATGGGAGTAACTGAAACGTGGGAGCAACTCCGGGGGACGACCGGGAGCGAGTGGAGCGACCACTTCAAGACCCTCATCGACTCCCTGTTGGCCATGGAATCCGACGGGCTGGGGACGATACCGCGTGACAGTGCCTCAGTCGCCCGGTGCCGAGAGGCCGTTGACGGTGTTGCCAGGGGCGAACTCCTGGCGGTGGATGGACTCCCCCAACTGGACATTGTCATGTTGGCCGCGCTGGCCTATGTCGCCCGAGGCAAGCGGGTCTTCATCTTCTCAGGGATGCCGGGGGATCACCTCCAGGCTCGGAAGCTGACCGATTTCTTCAACGGAACACTCCCCGTCGATGTGCGCAGTGCCGGACGGACCTTTGGGCGGGCGACACTCAAACTGAAGAACGCTCTCAAGGCAGACATCATCCTCTGCGATCTCGTTCAGTTCGTGCGAGACGCCCGACTCACTCCGGGTCTGTTCAGCGAACCCTCGTCAGTAGCCCTCTTCTGTGAGGCAGACTGCTGTCTTTACGACGGGCGACTTGCCATGTTCGATCGGGGCGAACTCCAGGCCGTCGCCGCAGTGTATCGAACAACCAAGGCCGCTCCACCGTGGCAGGAAGACCGCAAGGTGATGGACCTCGCCCGTGTCCTGCCTGAGCTTTTCGAAACCGTCGCCGGGCTGACAAGCCGCATGTCGCCCACTGTGGCCCACGAGCTGTCGTCAAACTACGCACGTGCCCTCGCCGGTCCCGTTCGATCGGGGAAAAGCGGCAGACTCGCAAAGCTGGTCTTCAAGACCGCCAAACAGAAGCACACCGATCTGCTTCGAGCCATCGACAAGGCAGGAACGGATGGGGTCGTCTTCTTCCTGCAGGAGGCGACGTGCCGGGGACTGGAGCAGGATGCAAAGCGGCGCGGGTTCCGGACGGCCGCCGTCTCCGACCACCAGGGACTCCAGGCTTTCCTTGCGCCGGAGTCGAGTCAGCGCCGGATCGCCTTCTTCCGGGGATGCCCTAGCATGCTCTCGCCGCCCCCCTCGCAGGCACCCAAAGTCACTGTGTTCCTCGCTGACCACTACCTGTTCACGCACCACCACCAGAAAGTGTTGGCCTACGTGGACAAGGCGCTGGCACTCGTTGGCAAGCCCCGGCTCTACTTCTCCCTGGAAGACGACCTCTTTCGCTTTTACGCTGAGCAAACGCGATTCGAGCTCTCTTTCACGCTCATCGACTTCACTGAACGCTACGACCGACACAAACAGGTTCGACGTGTCCTGGCAAGCATGATTCTCGCCAAGCTCCGCCGGCTGCGACGCGCCTACTTGACGGAAGAATTCCCTGTTTTCACCTTCGTGAGTGCCGCGCGTTCCAGAAGCGCCAAGGCAGGCAAGGCCAAGAAACGCATCGGCAAGCAGCTGGATGGGGCATGCTTCTGCGGCAGTGGGAAACCGTTTAAGGACTGCCACGGGAGCCCGAAGTGACCCACCCCTGGCCGTGCCAAGAGTCCCCGAAGAGGGTGAAACGCCATACCTGCCCCGCAACGGGCGAACCCAAGAAGTGAGAGAACCTGCGCATGAAAATAGCGATGGGGCTGGATGGTGGAGACGGCGCGCGCGGACTGCACGCGTATGCCGAGGCGGGAGCTGACGAGTTCTTCGCCGGCTTCATCCCCCCGGAATGGTCGAACACGTTCGGTTGGGAATACAGCTTGAACCGGCGTGCCTATGGGGCCCAATGTCAGTTCACCGACATCGATGACCTGAGCGAAGCAATCTCGCTCGTGCACAACCTGGGCAAGCGCATCAGCATGACGTTCAACGCGCACGAGCACCCCGCCGGAATCACGCCGATGATCCGTGACGCGATCATGCGGGTGGAGGAACTGGGGCCCGACAGTTACACGGTTGCAGATCCCGCCTTGATGATGATGCTCAGGGAGTGGGGTGTCGAACGCCCTCTCCACCTGAGCACGGGAGCGGCCTGCTGGAACTCGGAAACGGTCCGCTACTACACCGGCATCGGCAAGATCCGCCGGGTGGTCCTACCTCGCAAGATGTCATTGGGAGAGATGGGGCGCCTCATCGCCTCTGTTCAGGACTTGGCCCTCGATTTTGAAGTCATGGTGCTCGGCTACCGGTGCATCTTCAACGACGCGCTTTGCTTCAGTTCCCACTGTGGACTGGACGACAATCTCTGCGTCGACTTCGGGGCGCCGGATGCCCTGGTGGGCCGGCGCCTCTCAAACGGCTGGAAACAGCGGATAGAGGATGTTCTGGCCGATCTCCCGTCCCAGTTCACGGAAGGCAGTGCACTGGATCGCTGGCGCAAAGAGGTCGCGGTCGATCCCAGGCGCGCAAACCTGCCGGCGTACGGTGCGGATGATGCGAATACGCCGGGGCTAAGCTCAGCCGTGGCGCAGATCCTCCTCATCAACTGCGGCCTCTGCGCCGTCCCTCGCCTCCGTGAAATCGGGGTGACGATGCTCAAGCTGCCTCTACGAGGCGAAACCTGGCAGAAATACGAACACCTGCGCCTGCTGCGAACAGTACTGGACCACCCCGACCCCACCCCCGATGTCTGTCGTGAACTCCTGAACAGTCCAGGCTTCTGTGCTCGTTGCGGGACCTGTTACTACCATGTGGATGAGAGGGGCACGTAACATGGAAGTCGCACTCTACTTCGCCAGTATCGACCGCCTTCTCGCTATCGAGGAAGCACTGCAGCGCCTCAACCTGAACGACATCCCCAGCACCGTCTCAAATGCCATTTTCCCGGAAGCCATCAACAACCGCGAATACTACGGGAACCTGGCAGCCCTGGAGTTGCTCCACAGCCATTGCGATGTGGGCGAGGAAGCCAGTCGCCTCTACTTTGGCCAGGAGTTCTGTGAACACCTGATTCCTTCACCCGATGAGGTGCGACAGGCGTACTACTTCGCCCGCCAGCTCGGCTGGGAATTCACCTACGTGACAGGTTGCCTGACCGATGCGGGGCTCGAACGAACGTGCGCCAACCTCGACGCCCTGGCTGAGGAAGGCGCCGGGGAAGTTGTCGTCAATGACTGGGGAATGCTCTCGGTCCTGTCCCGCGACTACGCCGCCTTCACACCTGTGCTGGGTCGACTGCTGGTGAAACAGACCCGGCTCGGGGTCTCGGCAGACCATGGGCTTCGGGCAGTGAACATGGCCGCAATTGACACCGACGAAGATGACATTCGGGCGAACCAGCTGCGCGGCTTCCGCGGGCTGAGCCTGTCAAATGGGGCCTATCAGGATGAACTGGCCCGGCTTGGTATCGAGCGAGTGGACCTTGACATCACCCCCCAAGGCGTCAGCCTACCGGAAGAAGAGGGCGACTTCTCGTTCGGGTTCTATTTCCCCTGGGGGTACGTCACGGGAGGCCGGAACTGCTTCACTGCCAGCCTCCAGGATCCGGTTCGACGGCACGTTGTGCTCGACGAGCCGTGTGCAAGACCTTGCCAGTCGTTCAACTGCACCGCGCCGATACGACACCGAAGCGACGGCGTGACCCACCGCGGCAACTCGGTCTTTCTTTTCCATGGTCCTGCAGCACAGCCGTACATCAACGGCGAACTGCCGATGAGCAGGCTCATCTTCGAGCCCTACATCCCAATCTGATCGCCACCGTCCTCGGCCGTAACCACCCCGTTTCTGAGCAGGGAAGTGCTGGCCGCAACACCGCGTTGGAGGCGCCGCATCTCCGAATGCGGCCAAGCCGGTTAGGAGAACCGGCGCTCCAAACATTTGGGGGCAGTTACACTCTCTGGTGTGACTGGGCCTCTGCTTCAAGGGCACTTAGCCGAGCCAGGACCTTTCGGGCCTTCCCTGCTTTCCCCACGGCCCCAAAAGCGCGTCCCAGCTCAGCCAGGACCGGAGCCGGCTCACGTGACAAACGAGCCGCCTTCTCGTACTCCTCTTCCATCCCGGCAAGATCCCCCAGACGATGGTAGACGCGCCCCAACATGAGGTGAACGCCACCGTTCCCCGGATCTCCTCGCCTCGCCTCGACCAGGCAGTCCCGAGCCTCGCTGAACTTGCGCAACTGCCAGTAGCGCACGCCGAGCTGCACGAGGTCCTCTTGGGTTGCATCGTCTTCGACCCGCGTGCGCAGGCGAGCGACATCCTCCTCGATCCGCTCAAGCTTCAGCGCCAGGCACGGCCCGACGCACGCCTCACTTGACGCACTGGGACACGCCGTGCAATCAGCAAATGGGCGCAAATCACACTGGGCATCAGCGAACGTGCTGAAGAGGAAGTCCAAAGCTTGTCCTGTCTGTCTGAAGGCCCCCAGATTCCCGGTTGCTCGACTGATCAGACTCCAGCAATGGAAGACGCGTAAATCAGGGAGGACCCCGGGCTGAGGCAGGCACCGCATCGGCAGGCAATCGAGCTTGGCCAAGGCGCCGTAATCCGCGTCCGAAAAGACACAGGGAGGAAGCCCGCATTCAAGGCTGACGCGAACACCTGTTGTGCCCAAGCCGGTCACCACAGGAACGAAGTCGCCTGTGAATGCCCGCAGTTGGTCGAGTTCCTTGGGACAGACAATCCGGAAAGCCACCGACCTCGCCCCCACCTCGCCCACAAAGGACTCGATGTAATCAAGTGGCTGCATCAGGTCGTCAATGACGGCGCACACGCGGAGCCTGTCCGGGTAAGCGGCGTTGATCGCGCCAATCGCCGCAGCCACTTCCTCCAGTTGGCCCGGCTCATAGACACTGGGGCGGTACAGCTTCAGGATGACGGGTAACGGCCGGTCTTCGAGCAGTCTTCGAGCCTCGGCCGTCAACAGACCACACGTCTCGACGTGAACCCGAATCCGTCCCTTTTCGGCAATCGCGAGAAGGCGCTCGAACTCAGCATGTGCGGTAGGTTCGTTCCCTCGCACACAACAGTCGGTGCGTCCACTCGCCTTCAGGAGGTCCACAATCTTCCCGAAGCGTGTCGGTGAAATGTCCTCGGGGGAGCCTTGGACCATATCCGGCGTGTCGATCACTCGCCGATAACTCGCCACAATATCCATAAGAAAACTCCCGTGGGAAGAGCCGCCCGGGCCGGAGTAGCACCGAGGCAGGCAACGTCAGCCCGTGAAAACAGATTTCACTCGTCCGAAGCCGAGCTTGGGCCTGCGGTACTCGTCCAGCGTTCCCTTGTTGTTGAACGCTCGCGGCCGCATCAAGGCGCGGCCGCTGGCGTATGTTCTGCAGTCACAGAACTGCCACAGTGCCACGCCGGCAATCCGGGCATCGGTGCAGACAATCTCGCAGACCTCGCCCAGGTAAGCCGCCTGGTACTCCTCTGACCAGTGCGCCTCCAACGGATCCCGCCAACCGTAGATAGCCCCCGCGCCGATCTCAGTCACGATGAACGGCCTGTCGCTGAGGCCACGGTCAGCAAGTGAATCCATGATGGCCTCCAATCTGGGCCGAATCTCCTCGACGGGTGACACGGCCTCCCGATCGGCTGCATACCAGCCGGGGTAGCAGTTGACGCTCACAATGTCAACCAGGTCAAAGTTCAGGTCATCCATGGGGTGGTTCGATGCATAGGTGACCGGACGCGTCGAGTCAGATTCCCGGATGGCAGAAACAAGCGACTCGTACAGCGGTCGCGACTCAGCCGTATGGCTGGCCCCCTCGTTGAGGAATCCCCACATGATGACGGACGGATGGTTGCGGCTCTTGTGGACCATCAGGCGAGCCTGCTCAACTTGAGCCGCGCAAAAGGATGGATCCCTGAAGTGATCGACGGTCTGTCCCCATCCCAGCGCTTCTTCAAAGACCAGGAACCCCATCTCGTCACACAGATCGAGGAAACGCTGGTCCTGAGGGTAATGGCTCCCCCGTACGTAGTTGCAGCCCAACTCACGAAGCAGTTGGAGATCGTGCACGAGCTGCTGCAGCGGAAGGGCAGGCCCGAACTGGGCATGCGCTTCGTGCCGGCAGTATCCGAGGAGCTTGAGTGCCTCGCCGTTGATGAGGATGGTATCATCCGCCACGGAGACGGTCCTGAGCCCAAAACGTTCAGTGATATCGTCGTCCTTCAGACTCACCTGGAGGGTGTGCAGCGTCGGACACGCCGGAGACCAGGGCGTGGGATCGGCCACCCGCAGTTCCAACACGGCCACACCATCAGCTGTGACCGGAGTCGTGGCAAAGTGCTGAGGAGGCCCTCCATCCAGACACACATCAAGATCGACCGACTGAGGCACAGCCCCATGCAGATGCACAGACGCCCGAATAGAGCCGGCGTGTGGGTCAAGGGTATCCACGAAAACGCGGTCCAGACTCAGGTCCGGGACCTGGTGCCACTCCACACTCCGGTAGAGGCCGCCATAGGCGTAGAAGTCGAAAAACTGCTCCTGGAGCGGTACCCGCTGCCGGTCAAATCGGTTGTCCACAACCACGGTGATGACACGCTCTTCAGACGGGGAACTGGGGACATCGAACCAGAGGTCGCTGTACGGCAGGGAAACGGTCGCCAGCTCCTCACCGTCCACAACAATCCGCGCCCACATCCCAAGACCGTGAAAATGGAGTCGGCCGCGTTGCCCGGGTGTGGTCCGAACGGTCGTCCGGTACACCGCTGTCCCGCGGCGTCCGGCGTATGCTGGACACGCATCAAAGGCGCCGGGCACAGCAATGCGGTCCCAACTTCTCGCAGCGGCAACGTCTACGGTGTCCAGATCCACATCCTCACCCAGGAAACAGAAGTCCCAGATGCCGTCAAGAGACAGTACTTGGCGACAGACATGTTTGGGGTACGTGGATACCATTGAGTGTCCTGTCAACTAGAGGGACTTGTGGGGCGTATGACTGCGCCCAAAGACGAACGGCACGAAGTCAAGCGGCGAAAAGTGCACCCAGGAAGAGGTCGCCGGATGGCACCGCCTCCCACATTGAGGTCGCCGTAGCCAACGTGGGAGGGGCTGCCACGCCCCGATTGCCTTTGTCCTAATGCCAGTCGCGCCCAAAGGCGCCGAGATAGTGGACTGTAACGTTTGCTCATCAGCCAGGCAACTGCGGCAGCAGACCATTGCCCTTTCTGTCACACGGGAGGAGACTGGCACGAGGACCGAGGATCTGATCCACACTCAGCCTCAATCGGTAAGGCCTGGACAACATCGGCGGCGACGTAACCGTCTGTGCCTTCATTGGCAACAGTGACAGCAGCGTCCGAAGAGAGCTCATAGACACCAAGCGAAACGAACAGGCCGTCGATCGGCGGTTCGGCCTGCTGGTTCACACGCACGGTTTCCAGGCCATCGACTGTGCGAATGTGAACCGGTGTGTTCGTGGCTCGGTTGTCACACGCAGCGTACGCAAGACGAAGCTCGTATTGCCCGGTCCCGGCAACCGGCAGATCAAAGCGCAGGGATTTGTGCCCCTTCCCGGAGTTACCATCGTGGAGGTAGCCGTCCTGGCCGAGGAACTGGCCGGACCAGGTTGAGCATACCCAGTGCCCCACCCGATGAGTCTCTTCCGACTCGACAACGATACCGGGCAGCCTGCCCACCCGCTCGGCTTCCGGCCAGGGCAACCATGGCCCGTGGTCGGGCAGGCACATCGTGTCATGGGCCCGCCGAACAGTAGCGACGGCCTCCGGAGACTCTCGGTAGACGCGGACTTCGCAGATGCCGGAGGCATGCGGCAGCACAACTCTCAGACGATCGGTCGTCAACTCATCGAGACCAAGCACATGCCTGCGATGCCGGTTGTCTGCGATCTCCGCAACTCGCTCCCAGCAGTCCTCCCGCCAGATCTCAACGGAAAACTGAGTCGGTGCAAGCGGCGTGGTCTGGAATGTCACGTGGATGGTGTTGAGCGTTTCGGGCTCATCCCAGGTCAGACAGAGCCAGTGCGGCCCTTCGCTGTCCGGATCGGGTGTCCACGCGTTTGGGCTGTCTGGAGTAGCCCGCGAAAAGCCGTTGGTCACCGCAATGGCCGGGGTCGCCTCGCTGGAGGCCCCAATGCTGGCGTTTCGGGCCAGGTCCGCGGGATCGGCAGCCTGAAGGTCGATGATGTACGCCCCCTCTTTGAGGAGTTGCTGCTGAAGCTGACTGATCCGATCGCGAGCGAGAGTCCGGGGAGAAACACCGGACTGAACACACAGTGCAGCCCCGGTCCCGACCGCATGCCCCATGATCGCGCACGTCATCATGACACGGGTGTTCGACATGCCGAGATGAGTCGCCGATATGTTCCGGCCGGCCATGAGCAGATTGGTCACGTTCCGGGAGTAAAGGGAACGGAAAGGGATTGAGAACTCGACTCCGGCGTGGGCATTTTCAGGGTCATCCATGTGCCAGCCGAACTGCCCGTCGTGGAAGAAACCGGCCGAGTAGTGGTCATCCACTATCCAGGCGCCATAGGCGACGCGATCGGGGAAGAGCGTACGGTCGCCGATGTCATTCTGGGTCAGAATATGGTCACCGATCAGGCGTCGGTTCTCACGCTTGGCAGTGATGTGTCCCACCCATTCCAGGGCCAGATTCTCCGCGCCGTTTCGGTGCCGGGGACAACTGTTCTTGGAGTGATCCCACAGGCCGAATATCAGACGGAACAAGTCGTCCCGAATCTCCTCTGCATCAGCGTAGGTGTCGCGCAGGCCGCCAAGCTCAGTCTGCCACTGATAGCCGATGGCCACACTGGTTGGGAGATGTGGATGCCTGCCCGGGGTGAAGTCAGCGCACTGGTCGAAGCGGTAGATCCAGGGCGGAGCTTTGAACGGCTGTGGGGCCCCCGTGTCCCGGCAGTGGTACTTGAGGCCATTCCCCATCGTATTGGAGGATGGTTCCTCCCCCGCCCAGGGCTCATTGTGCATGGCCCTTGTCTCTTTACCGTGCCGATACTCGGCCCCCGCGGCAACACTGATCGCCGAGTCACCCGTACAATCGACAAACATGGTGCCGGCGATCCGTACCCGGTGCCCGGTGTTCACGTCCAAGGCAATCACGGCGGCGATTCGCTTCTCCGGGCTTGAATCCAGATCGGCATCAATCGCATGCCTGTTCAGGTACAGGTCTATCCCCTCCTCCTGGTCGACAGAACGCAGTAGACGTTCGGAGTAGAGCTTCCCCTCTGAGACACGTTGGTCTCCTCTGGTGCGATACTCCTCCAGGAACCCCGTCTCACGCGGGTTCAGAGGGCTGCAGTCGGTACGTGGCCAAAGCCCAACCGGAGGAACAAGAATCTCGGTGCTCGCGTTGCCCCCCAGGACCGGCCGGTTCTGGATCAGTGCAACGCATGCCCCATTCCGTGCAGCCGCAACGGCGGCCGTGCACCCGGCCAGACCTCCACCGAGGACGACCACATCGTAGTGCCCCGCGTCCGCGATCTCCGCACTGATCCCACCGTGCAACTCACGCAGGCGAGCGATGTCCTCAACCGCGTCCGGTGGCTGCCACTCCAGATCACTCGTGAGCACGACCACGTCACAGCGGCTGTAGTAGCCAGTGAGGTCATGGAGTGCCACATCCACAGTCCCGGCAAGCTCATGCGTCCCCCCATCCTCCCACTGCCAGCCTGACCGTCCGCTGCACCCGAAAACGTGCTGACCGGGATCACCATCCAGCAGAATCCGAAACTGACCGGGGTGGTGCTGCGGATACCAGTCTTTGCTGCGCGCCCAAAGGCGGTAGGTCGCGGCCTCGGGTACGGGCACGGCCGAAACGGCATCTGCGACAGGAATCCCCATGCCTGTAGCAAGAAGGTAAGGCGACCCCATTAGGTCAAGAAACTGGGCATCGTTCACCCACCCACCGAATTCGCTAAAGTGCTCCGTCTCCAGCCACATCAGGTGGTGACCGTCCGTTGTCGATGTCTGGGTTTTCACGATTGTCCGTCCCATCTGCCGATGATCAGAAGCTCGCTCTGCCTCGAACCAGTTCCGGGGGAAGTCACTCACACTCCGGCTGCCCGTCCAGGAGACATCGGGCTACAGCCAATGCTGTTGACGTAAGACGCGGTCGTCGGGGACGCCGATCCTCCAAGAGCATTCCCGAGGGCGAGAAGTGCTGGAGGGCCGATGTCTCCTTCGGCGAAGCTCAGGACCTCGAGCTCTGTCGAGACGGCTCAGCGGCCGTCTTCTCCGTGAGAAAGGCAGCTCAACAGTATTCGGGCTACAGCGGGCGTTGCTGTGGCGCGTAGTTCCAGTTATGAAACAGGTCCATGGCAGCACGGTCGACGGCCGGAGTCTGCGGGAGCAAGAGAAGTGCGTCAACGTGCGCTCCCGTATGTGCTGTGAGTGCCAGGCGGTGCTTCCCTTCGGTGACCTCCACGCTGTCAACGCGGTACCAGGCCCAATGCTCGGCTTTCTCAGGGTAATGGACGTAGCCCTTGGTGTAAGTACGCCGGGGATCGGTCCAGTCGTTGAACCCGATCATGCGGTGCGTTCTCACTTTGCGTGTCTTGCCGTCGTCGAGCTTGATTCTAAGCACGGATGGCGTCCCGAAATCCCATCGTGCCCTGACCCACAGGGCGTGAGGTCCGGAGAAGGCGGCAGCCACGTCAAAGGACAGGTATCCGGTTTCCCCGAACGACACGGCCTTGCCACCACTGACATCGGGGATTTCCACGACCGACGCAGCTCCGGAGATGTCATCGGCGGCCTCGGCTTCCCGAACGAGGGCTGCTCGGGCTGTGAGGATTTCCAGCGGCACGCGGCGCTCCTGCTTGCCGTCGCGGACGACGACGTCCAGCGCCAGGATCCTCCCCTCCCGAGTCTCCGGCATGCCCAACAGAAACTCGCCGGACACGCACTCCTGAGCATTACTGACCACAATTTTACGTTGCTTCGGCGAAACGCTCAACGCCTGCCCGGGGATCTCCAGCGATACGTTCCCGGTGGTCTGTCGTCCCGTGAGGTCAACACGCAACGCCTGATCGGACCCCGGGGCCATGACCAGCAGGTTCCGGTGTCGGTCATAGTCGAGATTGTAGAAGCCAACGGCATTCAGCGAGACACCCAGATCGGTTGTTCGGCGCTCGATCCACGAACAGGTGCTTCGAACGGGCACAGTTGGCTTGGCTGCAACGAAGCTGATGCGGTTGGCCCCCCGGCGCAGCTTCCCCGGCAACGACAGGGCAGAGTTGAGGAAGACCGTGCGAACGGCTAACCCGGCCAACCGAGTACCTGCCCCGGGCTGGAACGCGATTCTCAGCCAGTACGCGTAGTAGGCGCTGACCTTGTCGCGAAGCCCCAGATCAAGCCGCCCGCTCGAGCCTGGATTCCGCCAAATCTCAGTCCACGTCTTCCCTTGGTCTGACGACACGGAGACAACGATTCCACCGGGAGCTCCCGCGGAGTAGGTTCCCGCCACCTGGGCATCAGTAAGGATGTAAGGACACGCGGCCCGGTAGATCAGGACGGCCGGTTGGCCCGGATCTTCCGCGCGCAGTGTCTTGCCCGCGATCACCACGTTCTCCATCGCCGCCGCATCACCCTCCGCAACGGGTTCGTAGACGATGGCACCATTGCCGTAGTACGGCGGGATCTTGGCGATGGGAATCGGCTCCCGCGGACCTGTCAACTCAAACCACCGTCCTTCATTCACCCAGCCGACGCCGGCCCGTTCACCCGGGCGAAGCGGAAAGTCCATTGAGTGTGGTCGCGCGGCGCAGCCGAATGAAGCCTGGGAAGTCCGACCAGGATAGAATGAGTTCAAATTGCCGGGCTGTCGCAGCTTGCAGTGCGGGTCCTCACCCACGCCTCGAAGACTGAGCACCGTCGCGTTGTCGCGATCGAGCCAGTACATGCGCGAGGAGAGATCAAAGAGGCGCAAGCTACCATCGAAAAATGCCTGCTGGAACTGGTGGTGCGTGCCGGGCGAATTATTGCTCGATATGCCTGCCGCCAGGTAGATCTTGCGGAGTGTGTAGTTGAGCGGTCCACACTGGTCATAGGGGTAGATATTGAGGTGTTTTAGCATCGTATAGGAAATACGCGACCTGTGTTTGCCCTCGGGCAGTGTCTCGCAGTAGTGCGCATCGTAGTAGCTCGTGGAGGAGTTTACGTAGCGCATGATCTCGATGGCCTTGTCCGCATCTGTCTCAGCCGTCGTGGCCAGCGTCCGGGCGATGCTGTCGATGGAGAATGGGACGACGTTGTCATTCGCTCGCCAGCGTGGAAGCAGTGTGGTCTCGACAGAGCCGCCTTCCCGGGCAAACGAGACGCCGCACATCAGGGGCGCAAAGTCTCCGCCCACATCGAGAACGAAGTCATCGTCCTCTCCGGTGAGGACGCGCTCGACTGTCCGCAGCCGGGACTCGACGAAGCGGGGATCGGGCATAGCTCGGAAGGGGTTGCTCTCGTGCAGACGCTTCTCCCCGCGATTGGCCTCGAACAGCTCATCTGAAGCGCGTGGGCAAACCTCGATCCTGTGGCTTGCGATCTCTTTCCCTTCCAGAATCTCGAGAACCGCAGTGTCGCGCAGAGGCTGAAGTTCACACCCCAGATAGCTGCGCACGAATCCATCGTCGCCGCCGTGGACACCATGGCGCTCGTGGTCGAAGTGCCAGAGCGCCCGTGTGTGGACATCGGTCGGGAACTCTTCGCGCGACGGAGAGAAACGTGCTGCGTACCGCACAACATCTGAGATACGGAACTCATCCAGAACGGCCTCACAGGCCTCACCTTTGGGCCATCTCTTCGCATGCATCTGCCCACCGATAAAGGCCTGCATCGGCAGGCTGCGCTTATCGCTATCCGAGATCCCGATGCCCACGTGCTCCGCGGCCTTGTCGACCGCACTCATGCTGAACGGCCAAGGCTCGTCTCCCGGCCCCACAACCCCTGTAAGCTCGCCGTTGACAAAGAGCTGAAGATGAGCTTTGCCCAAATCCCAGGTTGCGGCAACGTGAGTCCACTCCCCTTGCGTCAACGACGCCGGCCCACGCACCTTGTGCAACGTGCGGGTGCCATCGGCAATCTGGAACTCCAGTTGATTGCCTCCCTGGCTGCTGCACTTGCGTAATAGCGATTGCAGGCGATACAGGTAGGCATACCCTTTGAAGAATACCCGTTCAACGCCGTCGCCGGGATCCCACGAAGGACGACACCAAAACTCAAGTGTTCCTGCCTGCAACCCCCAATGCACTGAGTCGGGTCCTGCGCTCCCGGCCCTCCCAACCGTGAGCGCGCTCTCCGACGCCCCATTGAAGGCCAAACGCCGCTGGCCGGTGAAGTCGAAACCACGGTTCAACGGAGCTCCAGGCAGAGCTCCTTCAACGAAACCGGCATTCGTCACCCCGGGCCATGGCCAACGCTCCGCAGCCCGTAGCAATGCCCGATCCATCCAGAGGGCAAAAGCGGCTTCCGGGCCAGTGACCATGTGCCCCGTATCGACATCCTGGACTTCACACCTGAACCGCAGGACGACATCTGCCTCTGCCACGTCGTGGCTGAACCGTCCGCGTTCGTGGAACTGGACTGGTTGTCCTTCTGCCATTTCCACCGTTAGCCAGCGAGGCTGGATCGCGCACTCCGGAATCCGCGATCCGTCCTTGCGGTACTGCCGTATCTCGATCGTGACGGGGGCCCCGAACCGCGCACGTTCCGCCAACAGATCACAGGCAAAGACCATTTCCCGGCCGGCCCACCGGCTGACGTCCACCCGCTGCGAAACGTCAATGAGGCGGGGCACATCCGCGGGAGTTTTCTCGTCTACCACGATTCTGAGCGATGTGCCGGCGTTCCCGTCAGCTCGCTTTGCGACCCCCGCAACCCCACCTTGAGGGATCTCCCAACCGACCAGTTCCTCCTCGAAATCGGGATTCCGCAACAGGTTCTCGGGCGGCAGGTCGCCGGGCGTGTATGCAGCGAGAGGGGTTGTCCGGTCCCGTGTGTTGAAGTAGATGCTGACGGAATCCTCGCCATTGCCTGTCGGGCGGGCCAGCCAGGTGACGTACGGCGTCCCACGTCCTGTCCTGACGTCTGTCTCACTGCGAAGAGCGCAGGGGACCTCGCGGCCGTCGCGGTCGAACAGGCGGACGGACGCAGGATCGAACTCTTTCGTGATACCGCTCTTGCGCAAGAGAAGCGGGAAGTCAACAGCGATTTCGGCCGGTCGAGCAGCAGTATCCCGGAAGGGCGTCGGGCGGGTGACCTTCGTCCGGTACTGCCAATCCCCGTTTGCCCAGCCGTCTATCCCCGCAGCCGCTGCAGCCGAACAGGCCACAAGTGCGAAACACATCGTGCTTGAAATCCCAGCTGTCATCGTGTTTCTCCCAGTGTCTGAACACACAGTCTGCAGCCCTGCGAACCAGATACGGTACGGGCGAATCCGGGACACAGCAACCTGTCGCCTCGGGGGAGCGGGGCTGTTTCATTCTCACTTCGGTGGAAAGGTGAGAGCGTGAGAGCGTGAGTACGGGGATCCGGAGAAGCTATCACGGTATCACGCTGTCACGCTACCACGAACGGGCCAGATTCGTCAGGATGAAACGGTCATCTCGGGGTCGCCAAGGCGCTGTTGACCCCGGAAATTCGGAGTCCCATGGTGTTTTCCCCCTCAACGCTTCCTCTTTGCCGCCTGGTGCCAGTTCCGCCAAAAGCGACCATATGACCACGGCGGAACCGACTCGGTCGCCCTTGCCTCCGTTCGCCCAAGCCATAGCTTACAGTCTGTAGTGCAACCCAGCCCCAAACTCGTGGACCGAACATGATAACGACGACACCCCGGAAACTCGCCGCAGGCACGCTCTCAATCGCAATGGCGCTCCTGCTCTCCGGATGCGGAGCTCTGCGGAACGACGATGGACTCCTGAGCTTGGGCTACACCGGCCAGCAGATAACCGAGCATCGGGCGGAACGCGCCCGTCTTGCCCGGCGGCCGCACCGGCTTGTGTTCAACAACGATGGCTGTGACGCGGCCTACTACCCCGCGAAGAGAGAACCGACCCCAACAGGCTTCCTCGACACGCGCACCACACCCCTGCCAGGCACTCAGGTCGATACGCTCTCTTACTGCACAATCAGTTCAGGTTTCAGCCTGTTTACACACAACACGAAAGTAGGCGAGGTCCTTGACCATGACCTGGGACTCCTGAAGGGCCGACGGAACCTAACCCCGGATCTGATCGCTCAGGGCACCGACACGCTCCAAGTTGTGACGGACTACTGCCACAAGAACAACCTTGAGTGTTTCTGGTCCATGCGAATGAACGACACACACGACGGTGCCCACCGGCCGGACAAACCGCACCCGCTTCTCCCGAGACTCAAAGTCGACCATCCGAAGTACCTCAATGGTGCCCTCGACGACCGGCCTCGATACGGATCCTGGACGAGTGTCAACTACGCGCTTCCGGTGATCCGGGACCTCGCCTTTCAGTTCGTCGAGGAAGTGTGCAGGAACTACGATGTCGATGGCATCGAGCTGGATTTTTTCCGACACATGTCCTACCTCAAATCAGTCGCGCGGGGAGGCGAAGCATCAGGACGCGAACGCCGTCTGATGACCAAACTGATGCGACGAATCCGCGCGATGACTGAGGAAGTCGGGATGAAGCGTGGACGTCCGATCCTCATTGCCGCGCGCGTTCCCGACTCAGCTGGCTACGCCCGGCTCACAGGCCTCGACATCGAGACGTGGATGCAGGAAGGCCTTGTGGACATCATGATCGGCAGTGGCTATTTCAAGCTGAATCCATGGGCAGAGTGGGTCGCCCTGGGCAAGCCCTATGGCATTCCCATGTATGCAGGCTTGAGCGAGTCCCGTGTCCGGGGCACCAGCAAACGATTCAGCCGGCACAGTGCGGAGAGTTACCGGGCCCGGACTCTGCGTGCCTGGAATGCCGGACTCGACGGGATCTATATCTTCAATGTCTACAACGCACGCAACCCCTTCCTCAAGGAGGTCGGTGATCCTGCCGGGCTCGCAACCCTGGACAAGCTCTACTTCGCCACCGTCCGTGATGGAAAACCGGGGCGGTACCTGGCAAACGGCGAGAGATTTGACGCGCTCCCCAAACTGACTCCCACCCAGCCGTGGGAGGTGACCAGTGGGGCCTCGCAGGGACTGGTGCTGAATGTCGGGGACGACGTTGCGGCAGCGGCAGCTCAGGGCCTGGCCCCGACCGTGACCTGCCACCTGCAGCTGGATAAGCCACGCGATCCGGCCACCGTCGGCGTGCAACTGAACGGAGCAGCCCTCGGTCCGGGCAAGGCGGAGAAAGAATGGATCGACCTCCCCATTCCCCCCGGGTTGCTCAAGAAAGGCGACAACCTGTTCGACATCACGCTGGCTCCGGGTGCGAAGCCCGAAAGCACGACCGATGGTTGGGACATGGAATATGTATGTGACCACAAACTCGCGGGCAACAGGCAGCCGCCCTGGCGCCGGGCCTTCGCCGGAGGAGAATACGAAGAACGCGTGGTCGAGGGAGCCCTCCTGATAGCCGACCACGACACTGGACCGCACCACTGGCCTCACCTGATGTACCCGTGGCACGTCCAGGCGGAAGACGAAACCGTAGTGGAGGCCCGCGCTAAGGTCATCAAGACCAGCGATCCCCTCGGCGTCTGCCTCCGCATAAGCAACGGCCAATCTGTGGAGTACGTCACACTTGAACCAAACCGGGTGGGCCTTCGCTTCGCCAAGCTCAGCACCCCGTTTGTGACCACCGATGCGTTCCACACATACCGCGTCCGCATCAAGGGACGAGACATCCAGGTATTCGCGGATGGCAAGCTCGTTCTTGATGGTGAAGGTCGGTATCGCGAGTCCGCAACCAAGACCAAACACTGGCTGGACTTCCTCTATGGACTGCGGCACTGGAACAAACGACATCTGTACTTCGGCTCAGCCAGCGCCAAAGGCATGAGCGAATCACAGTGGGAATTCATCCGCTTCCGCAGCGACAGCCGCCACGCCGTTGTCAAGGATTTCGTGCTGAAAATCGACTATCCTGATCCCCCAGGGAAGTAGGCCGCACGCACTCCGTACATCCGTCCACCAGGAACAGGAAGGGGACGTAATACCATGAACCCAATCGGGCTCATCTTCATCGCAGCCGGAGCATTCACGATGGCTGGAGCTATCTGCGATTGGGACTGGTATATGAACTCCAGGAAAGCCCGGTTCTTCGTGAGCATTCTGTCTCGAAACGGGGCACGGATATTCTACGGCCTCCTTGGACTTGCCTTCGTGGTGGTAGGTGTGCTTGCGGCAATGGGCATTATCGACATGTCAAAGTGACAAAGGAACGAGCGATCATGAGAAGTTTCACAAGTTTGACCGTCGGTGGTTGTGTCCTGGCTCTGCCCCTGTTGCAGGCAGATGAGCCCAAGCTGCGTCGGGGTCACGCTCAGACACCGGAACAGGCCGAAACCGAGCTGGCCGAATTCAGCGCGACCTACAGTGACCTCGCCGGGTGGGAGAAGCGGAAGGCTGTCATCCGCGCTGGTATCCTCGAAGGTGCGGGCCTGACCACGCTGCCCGAACGGACGCCGCTCAAGCCACGGTTCTACAAGCGACGCGAGTACAACGGCTACGTGGTGGAGAATGTCGCCTTCGAGAGCTGGCCGGGGTTCTATGTCACCGGCACGCTCTACCGCCCTAAGGACGTCAAAGGCCCCCTGGCAGGCATTCTGTGCCCGCACGGACACGGAGGCCGGTTCAACGCCGCCCGTCAGACCCGTTGCGCCATGCTTGCCCTGATGGGAGCGGCCGTCTGGCAGTATGACATGGTCGGCTACGGCGACTGGAAAGAAGCCGGCTGGTCACATGGTGGTACACCTGACGTACTGCGCTTGGTGACATGGAACAGCATGCGGTCGGTTGACTTCGTTCAGTCGCTGCCGGGGGTAGATCCCAAGCGCATCGGCATGACCGGTTGCTCTGGCGGAGGCACACAGACGTTCGTCCTGACAGCAGTGGATGACCGAATCGCGGTGGCAATCCCCGTCTGCCAAGTCTCAGCTCACTTCTTCGGTGGCTGCGTCTGCGAGAGCGGCATGCCCATCCATTGGGGCCCGAATCACAAGACGAACAACGCCGAAGTAGCGGCTCTCGCGGCCCCACGACCCCAGATGCTCATCTCGAACGGCAAAGACTGGACCAAGTGTACTCCCAAGGCGGAGTTCCCATACGTCCAAAACGTCTACACCCTCTACGGCGCTGCCGACAACGTGGAGAATGCCCATTTCCTCACCGAAGGCCATGACTACGGGACCTCCAAACGCATGGCGGCATACCCCTTCCTGGCCAAGCACTTAGACCTGGATATCGATTCCGTCCGCGGTCCCGACGGCACGGTCGACGAAAGCCCGGTCGTCGAGGAAGAGTATAGAGACCTCCTCGTGTTTGGCCCGGACAACCCCCGACCAGCCGACGCCGTCAACCCCAACACGCCGCTGCCGTAGCCTGGATTATTCACGCAACACGTTTCTGAGCAAGGACTCTTGCGTTCGTAGTTCCGGCTTCAGCCGGTCCGAGATGCACGCAGGAAGCCGCCTAAAGGCGGTACTACAAACCAGTTGCGATTCCAGCCCAAACGCTGTTTTTCCAGTTCATGAATAGACCAGGCAATGGACGACTTGGGCAGTGAGAACAGCAGACGCCGCTCTACTGATGGCGGGATTGGCTTCGATGATCAAGATGCTTAAAATGCTCCTGGCGTTCGTCGCCGCCCCCGTGTTCGCCGGCCTCCCCCTGAAACCGTTGATGGTGCGCGACGGCGAACTCCTCAATACGGACGGGACCCCCGTTCGTCTCTATGGCGTCAACCTGTTCCAGAGCCACCTGCACTGGTCCCGAAAACAGGATCCCGAGCTCTACGAGCCGGAGCTTCAAGCCATTGCCGAGAACGGCTTCAATGCCGTCCGGATGCCGCTACACATGGGCTGGTTCGAACCGAAGCCGGGCGTCTTCCCGGACAGCCCGGAATACGTGAACATCCTCAAATCGCATCGCCTGCCAACGGGAGCCATGGCGTTCTACGACGGGCTGATCCAACGGGCCGGTGAATTGGGAATCTATGTTATCCCCGAGTTCCATGAGCTGCCCTCAGACCCCTACCGCTATTTTGTAGGCGGGTGGGAGCAGGACCGCAAGACCGGGAAGACCGGGACCGCGATCGGATGGATGGCCCAGTGGGATGAGAAACGCAAGAAGCATGTGCCCAACACAAAGCTCGCCCGGAGAGAAGTGCCCAAAGCCCTGGGATGGCTTTCTAGCCACTGGCGCGACAACCCCATCGTGGCCGGCATCGAAGTGCCCTGGAACGAGCCCCGAGGGCCCCTGACTGAGCCTAAGCCTTTCCTGGAACTGGTGGAAGCCTGCGCGAACGCCGTGAAAGCCGCCGACCCGGGGCGACTCGTCTTCATGGACTGCGTGGACTGGGGGGCCATGGTAAATCGCCTGCCGGACGAGTCGCTCTGGCGAATCCCCGAAGCGGTGGATGGCCTCTTCCCACACTTCTACCCCGGCATGCACAGCGGGAGCTCCGGACCGGACGGGACCTGGCAGGCAACCATGGCCAACTGGGCCTCATGGTTCGGTGGCGCAGGGAAAGTCGTCATGGTCGGAGAGTACGGGATAGTGGAGATGAAACGGGCCAAGTACTGGCAGGGAGATCGATCAGCGGAAGAGAAGGCACGGACGTTCGGTGCGTGCGTGGCCCAGTGGCACGAAATGGGAATCCAGGGACTCTTCTGCTGGGCCTGGCAAGGGGGGATCCCCGGAAGCAAGACCGGGAAGCTGACCGACGGGGCAGAGGTGCTCCCAAGGTGGGCGGCCCCATTCAAGGCCTCACGGCGCGTACTGGCTCAGGCTCGGCTGGCGGTCGTTTGCAGCAAGCGACAGCGTTCTCAATATGGTGCCCGGAGGAATCTCTGGCGGATTTCGGACGGACTCATCCAAGCGGGCTTGACCCCGTTCTGCACCATTTTCCCCGAACAGATCATAGCCCGCAAGGACGCCCTGAAGCGCTTCACGGTCGTCATCGCCCTGCGGAAGGACTTGCCGGCAGATGCGGTGACCGCACTTGACGAGGTCGAGAAGACGATCCTCTGGCTCAATGAGGGACTCCCTGAGCTGCAAGAGACGATTGCCACGGCAAGGCGATTGCTTGGGCAAAGCGCTGCCCCATCCCCGGTCCTGATCGGGCGGGCAAGCGGTCAGGCCACAATCTTCCTCCGCTCTCCGACGGCCTTCAACGGCCCGATTGTGCTGGCCATCCCCGGTTGCGCCCGTGTCGGCGCTCTCCGAGACCACACCGGTACGGTTCTCTGGCAGGGAGAGGGAAGTCGATTGCTCAGTCAGCCCATCCCATTGACGCTTCCCCCCTGGTCCACCACGCAGCTGACGTGGCATGCTCAGGCTAAACCATGACCACGAACGGCAGAGCCGCAGGGTGGGGACAGCCGGGAATCAGCCGTTCACCATCTGAGAAACCTTCGGGACGGCCCTTGAGGTGCTCGACCATTCGGCTACGCCACGTGAGCAGTTCTTCCTGGCGCTCCGGGTCACTGGCCAGATTGGAGCACTCCTTGCGATCTGCGCAGAGGTCAAACAGCTGCTCCGCGCCGGTAAGCCGATTCCAAACGTACTTCATCTTGCCGTCGGTGAGCATGTGGAACGAGTCGCTCCGGGGAGCTCCACCGTGTTCACTGTGAACCCACTCCCGGACCACCTGCTGGTCGCCACGAAGCGTGGGCAGCAGACTGACGCCTTCCACTCCGGCCGGAATCTCTGCCCCGGCCACTTCGAGCAGGGTGGGATTCAGGTCCTCGAGGCAGACGGGGCGCTCGCAGCTCTGTCCACTTCGGAAACCGAGCTGAGAAGATCCCTGGATCAGCAACGGAATCCGAGCCGAACCTTCGTACGGCAGCGTTTTGCGGAAGTAGTAGTGGTCCCCCAACATCTCGCCGTGGTCCGAAGTGAACACGATCATCCAAGGCCTCCGGTCGGCCTGGCTCTTCCGGGTGAAATCGGAGATCAGCCAGTAGAGCTGGGTACCGATGTGGTCGATGAGGCCAAAGTAACCCGCCTGGGCTGAACGAAGTCGCTCGCCGGTCAGATTCACTTTCGGACTGTGCACAGGCAGACCAATGCCGTTATTCGGCGGCGGCACGGCCCAATCCCCGATCGCCGGATCCGGCAGATCCATGCGCAAATAGCGTTCCATGAAAAAGGCGGGAGGAAACAGCGGAGGATGGGGATTATAAAACGAGGTCATAAGGAACAGGGGCTGGTCGGCGTCCTGCTGCCCAATCAGCTCCCGCGACTCCCGCACCGTCCAGTTCGTCGGGTGCAGCCACTCCTCAAACGGCCACGGGTTGGCGTCACAACCGTTCCAACTCAGTCCGGCACTTCTCAGCCCTCCCGATTCAGGTTTGTGGCGTTCCAGGAAGCGCGCGTAGTCGTCACCGTCCTTGTGAATTGAGCCGAGGATCCGAGTCTTGAAGCCATAGCTCTCTTCATAGGGGGACTGATGCATGTAGCGCCCCACCACAGCTGTGTGATATCCCGCCTGAGTCAACTGCTGCGGGAGTGTCGGTCCAGTGATGCGGATGCCTTCCCGGTAGCCCACCACACCGTGTGTGGCGGGGTGCTGACCGGTCAGGAGCGACCGTCGGGCAGCGATACAGGATGTGCAGGTGCTGTAGCAGCTCGTGAAATGCGTGCCGCTGTGCCCGATGTTGTCGATGTTCGGCGTGATCAGGGCCGGATGCCCTGCAAGTGACATACAGTCACCGCGCATCTGATCAGGCATGATGAAAAGGATGTTCGGCTGCTCTCGGGGGATATCCATTAAGGCTCTCCAATTCCTCATAGCACATGTGCGTCGTCCCACGTCCTCAAACTAACACGTGGATCGTTGTCCGCCAGGACCGGCCTCACCGACATCGCTCCAGCACACAGCGCCCGCTGCACCAGCCGGTTGAAAAGGCTGCTTGGAGGCAGTTCATTAGCCGATTCACCAAGAGAGACGGAAGACGTCCGCGAAGGCATTCCATGAAACGAAAACTCACCACGTCTTTGATCTGGATCGCGCTTGTCGTTGTAGTTATCCTCTTTGTCGTCGCCCAGCAGAACAGGGAACCGGCCTACTTCGAGGAATTCCCGGCGTTTCTTGGCGACGTGCAGGCGGGGAACGTTTCGTCGGTCCACGTTGAAGACAACCAGATCACGGTGACACTGCACGACACCAGCGAGCGATACTGGACGCTCGGGGTCCTCGACGACGAAACACGGCAACTCCTCTCGCAAGAGGGGGTGCGGGTGAAAACAGGCGAGGAGCGAGACCTGCTCAGCACGCTGATCACATCGCTGCTGCCGATCCTCATCATCGTGGTCGTCGTCTTCTGGTTGTTCTCACGGAGAATGAAAGGGGGAATGGGGGAGATAACCAACTTCCGCCAAAGCAAGGCCCGGCTGATAGGCGACAATGCAACGGCCTCGTTCGCCGATGTGGGCGGCTGCTCTGAAGCCAAGGATGTGCTCGAGGATGTGGTTGACTTCCTCCGCGATCCGGAACGCTGGGTCACCGCAGGAGCGCGTCTGCCTCGGGGAGTCCTTCTGGAGGGGCCGCCGGGATGCGGCAAGACGCTGCTCGCCCGAGCTGTGGCCGGCGAAACGAATGCCCAGTTCTACGAGGTGTCCGCATCAGAATTCGTCGAGATGTTTGTCGGCGTTGGGGCCGCCCGTGTTCGTGACCTGTTCGAGAAAGCGGCCAAAGAACCACCGGCAGTGATCTTTGTCGATGAGTTGGATGCAGTCGGACGTCGCCGTGGTTCGGGTATCGGCTCGGCCCACGACGAACGCGAGCAGACGCTCAATCAGCTCCTCGTTTGCCTTGACGGCTTCCGCAAAGATGACCGGGTTGTCGTGATAGGCGCAACCAACCGACCGGACATACTTGACCGAGCCCTGCTGCGTCCAGGGCGCTTCGACCGCCGGATCAAGATCGGGACGCTCTCGACGGAAGACCGCCGTGCTATCCTTGAGATACACAGCCGAGGCAAGACCATGGACAGCAGTGTGGATCTGGCGGAAATCGCTCGGCTCACCGACGGATTCACCGGGGCAAAGCTCGAGAACCTGACCAACGAGGCCGTGCTGCTGGCCGTCCGGCGTTCGCGAAAGTCCGCCTCCAAGGCCCCGACGATGGTGGTCACCGAAGACTTTCGCGAGGCCTTCGCCGCTGGAACCACCAAGATCTCCCCGTTTGACAGGGTAGATTCCCTCCTGATCGAGTCGCTCTCTCAAGTCTCCGAGCCGACCGGACGCGCGGTTGTCCGGCTGACGCTGCAGGAAGGCACGGTGGTAGAGGGAGAGGTCGTCTGGGCGAACGCCTCACTGATTAAGCTCAGAACCATTGAGGACCCTCAAGGGGTGATCGTGCCCAAGACGCAAATTGCCACAATCAAAGCCATCGAGGGAACGGAGACGGCAGAGCGCCAGGATGTCCAGCCGGATACCTGGGCAAAGCACACGCCGGAGTTAGCCTGAACGTTACACCTCGAAACACGGGCAATGGCCCTAAGGAATAGGCGATGTTTCAAGCGGATTACCTTGTCTCACGGATGATGATCTTCGTGCCGGTCCTGCTGTCGCTCTCCGTTCACGAATGGGCCCATGCCTGGAGCGCCCACAAGCTCGGGGATGACACGGCACTGCATGAAGGACGAATGACGTTGAACCCGCTCTCGCACATCGATCCCATTGGAACGGTTCTGTTGCCACTGA
Source organism: Lentisphaerota bacterium (assembly GCA_018676675.1). Lineage (GTDB taxonomy): Bacteria > Verrucomicrobiota > Lentisphaeria > Oligosphaerales > JABHEG01 > JABHEG01. Next base: position 20,514 of record JABHEG010000028.1, on the reverse strand, counting down.
TGGGGGTACCGTTTGGGTGGGCAAAGCCCGTCCCCGTCAACCCGGCCTGCTTCAAGCGGTCGGTCACGATGCGGCAAGGCATGATGATTACTGCGGCTGCCGGCCCCATCTCCAACGTCATTCTCGGATCCGCGTGTATGCTCTTGCTGGCCGTTCTCATGGTCTTCCAACCAGGGCCGTTCGAGTACCGCCAAGCCGTCCAGCAGCTTCTTCAACAGCTGGTGGGAATCAATACGGCTCTGGCCGTGTTCAACATGCTGCCCATCCACCCTCTCGACGGGAGCCGCGTCGCCGATGCGCTCATGCCTCGTCGGCTGCGCCCGCAATGGGAACAGTTCCAGAGAATCGGCCCCATCGCCCTGGTCTGCGTCCTCATACTGCCCAGGATGATGGGCTTCAGCCTGTTCTCGTGGGCCTTCCGTCTGGTGTATCTCTTCCAGGCAGCCCTCATCTACCTTCTCTCCATGCTTCGCGGGGCTGGTTGATCCGGTTTCCCTGACACCGATAGCGCTCCTGTGCTCAACAGACGCTGCGCAATTATTGCTCACCCCTGCCTGAACGACGGCGCAACCCGTGCCCGATGACATCGCTCCGCTTCCCCGCCACGCCCTATTCCGAGCGCGAACACGCCATTCACAGCGCGATTGGCATCACCCGTGCTCAGAAGAAGAGGACCAGCCGCGCCAAGTCAGCAAGAGATGGAAATATCGCTCTGGAGGATGACGTGATGATTCGAACCCGATACGCCCCACAGGGACAAGCCGAAACGCGTCCTGTCAAGCGACATCCCTTCACGATGATCGAGTTACTGCTCGTGTTGGTCATCCTCGGGACGCTGGCGGCAATTGTGGTGCCGAAATTTGCGGGGCGCTCGGAACAGGCCCGGGTCACAGCAGCGCAGACTGAGATCTCCGGGGTTGAGCTGGCCCTGGATGCGTTTGAGGTGGACAACGGCTACTACCCCAAGGGCAAAGACGGGCTGGCTGATCTCTACTACGAACCCAGTGATGCGACCAACTGGCGCGGCCCTTATCTCAAGAAACCCATCACGAATGACCCATGGAAGCGCCCCTACATCTACGAGTGCCCCGGAACCCACAATGAACACGGTTTCGATCTGATGTCGGTGGGACCGGATGGACGGGTGGGCGGGGACGACGACATCATCAACTGGGTTGAGAAATGAACGCCCGGCCCTCCTCGGCAATCCGCACGTTTACCCTCATTGAGCTAACCATCGTTCTGCTCGTAGTGGGTATCCTCCTCGGTGTGGCGGCACCCGCGCTACGAGGATTCGCCCGGGGTCGCGAGACAGTAGAAGAGGCGCGACGGCTCCTCGCCCTCTCACGCTATGCCCGATCCGAAGCCGTCTCAAGAGCCGATGTCGTGGAGCTCTGGCTCGATCCAGAGACCGGGTCTTACGGCCTTCGAAGCCTCCTGCGCGGCGCCGGAGAACCAATGGCTGCCGCAACCGAAATCATGCCCGAGGGGCTTTCCTTGGTCGTGGAGCGGGAGGAATCGACCGCGGATGAGTCATGCAGCCTGACTTGGGGGCCTGATGGCTCCCTCGACTGCGCTGATCTGATCGCGATACACGTCCTCAACACGCGCGACCCGGCCGACTGTCCTGTCCTGCTTCCGGACCCGCAGAGAAGCTGTCTCACCATCGCTGTGGAGAACAGGGAATGAAGCGGGGCATCACCACCTCACCATTCACGTTCGCAGAGGCCTTGGCCGCCCTGCTGGTGACCTCGATTCTGCTGCCCGTCCTCTTCAGCGCTGTTCTTGTGGCCCATCGGGCATCGGAGGTAGCCCAGCGAAGCGAAGCTGCTGCCCGTCTGGCCCAGGCGAAGCTGACTGAGTTGACGGTGACCGGCGACTGGCAGGATGCAGAGCCAAGCGGGGAATTCGAAGAGTGGCCGGGATACACCTGGCAGCTGGACATCGAGGACTGGGCAGAGGACGATGAATTGACGACCTCGATGACGGAGCTCACCATCACTGTGTTCTTTCCAGTCCAGGAGAAGCAGCTGGCCATACGGATCTCCACTCTTGTTGCGGCGGAGGAGTCATGATCCTGCCCCGCAATACCACCAGCACATGCAGCAGGAATTTCACACTGCTCGAAATCCTGTCCACAACCTTGCTGACAGCGGTGTTGCTGACCTCGATCCTGGGCGTATGGCGCGGCGTTCACACAATCAGAGAACGATGCGACACGGCGATGACTGACGATGCCAGAATCCAACACTGTATGAACCAGATCAGTGCTGATATTCGCCACATGACGCCAACTGACGAGGATATCGGGTCGGTGATCATCGGGGAGATGGATGAGACCGAGGGCGTCCGACGGGATACACTGGAATTCGTCACAACAACGAACTCGCCCAACGTGAACGCTTTTGGGAGCGACGTGGTCAGCGTCACCTATGGACTGTCCCAGACAGAGGATGATGACGCGACGTGGGCCCTGGTCCGGTCGGTTTCAGACAACCTGCTTGCGCTCGAAGAAGAGGATCCCGAAGAGACCGTCCTGCTCAGCCCGATCAGTTCGCTGACCCTCAGCTACTACGACGGCCAGGAGTGGCTCGATACGTGGGATTCCTCTCTTCAAGACGGCAATTCCCCAACTGCGGTCAAGGTCCGCATCGAGCTTGTGGGAGAGAGCGAGGGCGAAGCGGTCCTTGCCCCCGAGCTCCTCGTCGCTGTTCTGGCTCGCCCCACTGCCGACGAGGAGTCAACCGACCAGCGGGGGGAAACGCCATGAGACGGAAGCGCAACAACGATGGTGGTTTCGCGCTGGTGATCGTGCTTTGGCTCGCCGCCGCGATGGCAACCATGGCTCTGAGCCTGGCCCACACGATCCGGCTTGAGCAACGCCGCTGCGCCAACACCGTATCGACGCTCCAGGCAGAGGCAGCCATGGAGGCAGCCACGCGATACCTGGTCTCACTGCTGCAGAGCGAGGACTGGACCAGCTCGCTCCCGGATGATGAAACCGGACGACTCGACGATGTCCCGGTCGGGAATGCACGATTCTGGGTCGTCGGGCGACCGACCGAAGAGAATGGGGATAGCGAAGCAGCAGCCGGACTGATCGATGAGGCAAGCAAGCTCAACCTGAACACCGCAACCGCTGATATGCTTAAGGCCCTGCCCGGAATGACCGCCGAGCTGGCAGCCGCAATCATAGACTGGCGCGATACCGACGAGGATCCCCAGAGCGGAGGGGCTGAGTCGGAGACCTATCTCCGCCTGTCCCGCCCCTATCGGTGCAAGAACGCCCCGTTCAGCTCCCCTGAGGAATTGCGGCTCGTCTACGGTGCGGACATTGACCTCCTGTTCGGCCGAGACCGCAACCTGAACGGACTGCAGGACCCGTGGGAGAAAGACGGGAGCCTCGACGTCCTGCGACAGCAGACCTTCCCGGAGCAGGAGAACGGCTTGCTCGAGTACGTCACGGTCTGGAGCCGGGAGCACAACAGGCAGGCCGACGGCTCCGAGAGAGTCAACGTGAATGACCGTCAGGCAACCCAGGAACTACAGCAGCTCATCGAGCAACAGTTGGGGGCGGAGAAAGCCCAGCAGGTCATCGGCAACGTCAGCACGGGAAACAGCAATCACGCCGATCTGTTGGCGTTCTACCGGGCCAGCACACTCACGGCCCAGGAATTCGCGAAGATAACCGATGGCCTGACCACGACCGACGACGAGTGGATCGAAGGCAGGATCAACGTGAACACCGCGCCGGTGCCTGTACTCGCGTGCTTACCCGGGCTTGACGAAAACGATGCGCGCGCCCTGGTGACCTTCAGGGAGCAGAACAGTGAGTCACTCGGGTCGATCGCCTGGGTCGCGGACGTGTTGGAGGCGGAGAGGACAGCTGAGGCCGGGCAACACATGACCACCCAGATCAGCCGGATCAGTGCCGATGTCGTCGCGGTAGGAGATGCGGACAAGGGAATGAGAAGATCGTTTTTTGTGTTCGACACCACGACCGACCTCCCGACAATCGTCTACCGGCGGGACCGGGCAGCCCTCGGCTGGGCGTTGGGCGTCACATCAGAGGAGCTGTTCTGATGATGGCAGGCCACGTAGACAATCTTCCCCAGACGCAAAGGTGACGTTTGAACGTGACACGAGACAAATGGCGGACGTTGGCCGTGGCCGTACCCCAGGGAGATGCTCTGCGGGTGATCCGGCTTCGCAGGCGCGGAATGTCGGTGAGCGTGACCGGGACCAGTCACCTGCCGCTCAAAGCCGACATCGCAGCAGACGCTCCTGATGTGGTGGCTCGAGGTCTCAGGGATCAGTTGCGCGAGCAGGGCATCCGTGAGCGCAAGTGGCTTCTTGCTGTTCCGCCGGCGTGGCTCTTGTCACGGCAGATCGTGATCCCGGCCCTTCCACCTGAGGACGAAGAGTCCTTCCTGTGGCTTCAGCTTGAACAAGGGATGCCGATCACCCCCGATGAGGCCGTCCTGGCAGTTTCGCGATACGCGCTCCCACAGGACAGGCAGGGGGCAACGTTGTTTGCCATGGGCAAAGCCCGTCTGGCGCACATCACGCGCGTCTTTGGGGCCGCTGGGCTTGATCTCATCGGAGCCGCCCCGGGAGTCCTGAGGGCCGAGCGCAACGCCTCGGGCGTAGGTGTGGTTCTTTCCCTGCAGTCAGACGAAGCACTGCTCCAGGTCACCTTCGACGGCAGCCTGGTCATACTTCGCAGCCTCAACACAATCGATCCGGGCTCTGGAGAAAGCAGCAGTGAGCTCAGACTGCCTGTCCGCCTGGCCCTGGCAGGGCTCCCGGACGATCTCCGCGGCGACGTGACCGAGATGGACTTGGTGGACGGGCCCCGCGACCACACACGGCTCGTCACGGAATGGAACGGTGCCCTCGCAGACGCCGCGGGAGACGTCCCAAGGATGACCCAAGCCAACGACGCCAACGATGATCCGCGCCTGACGCCTGGCGCCGCCGCGGCAATGTCGCTCCGGGATGGCGCTCTCGGCTTCTTCGCGCCTCGCCGGGAGCCTGTCCGTGTCTCGTCCGTTCGGGTTCGCCTCGTACGGGCAGCTGTGCTCCTCGTGATGATCAGCCTGGGATGCGCTGTTTTCGTTAGCGTACAGCTCCGGCGTGAAGCAACCCTGAAGCGCAAACTCGCCGTTCTCGCCCCAACGGTCGCGAAGGTGACTGATGCTCACGAGCAAGTAACCTCCCTCGCGCCCTGGTTCGACCGCATGCCCAACAGTCTCGCGCTGCTCCGCCTGGTGGCCGAGAGCTTCCCGGAACAAGGCACGGTGTGGGTCAACCGGTTGACGGTTGCAGATGGGACAGCAGTCAGACTCGATGGGCATGCAACCGACTCAAAGGCCTGGTTGGCCATGCAGGAGACCATGCGGAAATCGCCGAACATCGGCGACTTCCGGGTCGTCCAGACACGGGCCGGGACCGCCAAGAGCCGGGCGATGGCCTTCGCGGTGAGTTTCACGTGGCTGGAGGGAGTACGACCATGACAGGCAACTCACGACAACGTCTCCTCAGTGTTGCGGCTGTGGCGTGTCTGGCCCTGCTCGTGGCCGATCGCACCATCCTGCAGCCTCTACTCCGCTCCTGCCGGGAACGGTCTGCCCGAATCCGCGTGCTTGAGGCCGAGCTTGCGCAAGCCGAACACCTGTCCGGGCAGGCCGAGGCCTGGCAGACGCGGCTTCAGGAGTTCGGAGCCAACGCTCTTCCGGGGGGGACGTCTGCGGCCGAGAGTGTCCTGATCACCGCCGCACGCCGCTGGGCTGACAAGACACGCCTCCAACTGAGCGCGACACGCCCACGCTGGACAGACGCCGATGGCGATCAGCCCCGCATCTTCGAACTCCGCATCACAGCTGCCGGAACCCTCGAAGCGGTGGCCCGTTTCCTGTATGAAGTGGAGACATCACCCATGCCCCTTCGCGTCGCCAATCTCACGATCGCGTCCACCAGCTCCAACCCGAGGCATCTCACGCTCACGGTCGATGTGTGTGCCGTGCTGTGGAGCCCTGATACACCTGCAAAGGGGGACGCCTCATGAACCGCACGTTCCACCATCAGGCAGAGCTGGTCCCCCCCCATGGGATCACGTTCCACCACCAACGCGATCACGTGACGCAACCGGCTGGCTTCGCCTTGGAGGAGCCGGTTCTCCGCAACCGGCCGGTTCTCCCGGCTTCGACCCGCACAGTTCTCCTCACGATGACCGCCAGCTTCCTCGCACTCTGCGCCGTTCAGGGGGCCGGTACACCCCCATCTATGGAAGCGTTCGGGATCATTGTAGACCGCAACGTTTTCGATCCCGGCCGCTCTCGTCCCGGGCCGCCTGTGAAGGCCCCCCTGCCCCCCCCTGCTCCCGAACCGGTGAAACAGCGAGACCATCTGCATCTGACCGGGATTCTGCTCGGAGAGGACGCAATCATTGGCTTTGTCTCGTCGTCACGGGCGGAATGGACAGGTGCATTCACACTGGCTCAGGGCCAGGAGATCGGGCCCGGCAGGATAGGCATCGCCGACACAGGCGGCGTCACCCTGATCATCGGAGACGCCATCATGGACTGGCCCGTGGGCACCCAACTTGAAGAGGCCGACGATGGCTGGCGCTCGACCGAAGGCCGGGCCACGTTGACTGCCCCCAAAGCAACCCCGTCTCTCACAGATCCCCCCTCGAACGCATCGTCAGAAGCCCCCGCGGCAAACGATGTCCTCAAACGACTGATGGAACGCCGCCGAAAGGAGTCCAAATGATGACCCAACAAGGCCCTCCCACTCCTCGTTCACTGCTGCCGCTGGCGCTGTGTGCAGGTGCGTTACTGTTCGCCTCATTTGCGCCCGCCGCCGATGCGCCCCCAAAGCAGGCCGCAACGTCAGCCACAGCAACGCCCGCAGCCAATACTGCTGCGACCACGGATTCCTCCGCGCCGTCGACCCAGCCGGCCGGTGCCGTAGCACCCAAGCCCGGCACGACCAATGGCGTCTCAGTCGGTCCTCAGGAACTCATCAGACTCAACTTCAAGGGCGCCCCGCTCGGCACCGTACTCGAGTACTTGAGCAAGACCGCAGGCTTCGTTGTCATCAGGCCGGCGGAACTCACTGGAACGGTCGATGTCGAGAGCCATCAGCCGCTCAATCACACTGAGGTGGTCGAGCTCCTTAACAGCGTCTTGGGCGAAAAAGGCCTGGTCGCGATCAAGACGGATAGAACGCTCCGGATCGTTCCCCGCGAAGAGGCCAAGAAGTACGACCTGCCGGTCCAATCAGGAGCGGACCCTGAGGAAATCCACAAAGCGGAGTCGATGATCACTCAGATCATCCCGATACGCTACGCCAACGCCCCCAAGCTGCTTGAGAACCTGCAACCGCTCGTCCCCTCCTACGCGAATCTCTCGGCCAATGAGAGCAGCAACGCCCTCATCATCACCGACACACAAACCAATGTGCGCAGAATCGCATCCATCATCGAGGCATTGGACACGTCCATATCGAGCGTGAGTGAAGTCAAAGTGTTCCCACTTCAGCACGCGGTGGCGGAAGAGCTGGCGGAGGTCGTGAACAAGGTGTTCACCACACCCTCTACCCAAAGTAACCGACGGTCCTCCGCCGGCGACCGCATGAGGAGCTTCTTCATGCGCATGCGTGGCGGGGGCGGCGGAGACGACAACAACCAACAGCAGGATGGCAATCGGGCGGCATCGGTGAAGGTGACAGCCGTGGGGGATGAACGCAGCAACTCCCTGGTTGTCAGCGCTCCGGGTGACCTCTTCGATGATATCGAGTTGCTTGTCGAACAGGTGGATGTCCCGACCGAAGAAACGCGCTCACTGCGTGTCTTTCCCTTGAAATTCGCGGAAGCAGAAGACATCGCTGAAGCCGTAAATGAACTCTTCGAACAGGAAAGCAGCACCAGCAACAACAACCGTGGACGGACCATGGGAGGACCGTTCGGAATGCGCGGAGGGTTCGGCAGCACGCGCGGTGGCGGCGGAACGAGCCGGGGAAGAACAGGCGGCTCATCTTCGGACAGAAAACTCCAGGAGGCCGAGGTGACAGCTGTGGCCGACAGCCGGACAAACTCTGTCATCGTCACAGCCTCGAATGAGAGCCTCACCATGATTGCTGACATGATCGAGCGACTCGATGCAACCCCCCAGAACGTTCCGCAGGTCTACATCTACCGCATCAAGCATGCCGACCTGGAGAGACTCCAGGAGATGCTCGAAGGCATGTTCGACGACCTTGACAGTACATCCGGGACAAGCAGTGCTACTGCCACGGGCGGAGCCGGACGCACGTTGACCAACACAGCCGCAACGGTGAGGAGACCATAATGAAACTCTCAATCACTGCCTGCCTACTCGTCCTCGTGGCTGCGTTCCTGCCGGCAACATGCCCCGGACAGAACACACCGGTGAGCGCCTCCGATGGGAAGCGCCTCGGTCAGGCTCACTTTGAGATTGATCTGGACACGAAGTCACTGATTGTGACCACGGATCCGGAAACGAATGACATCATCAAGCGTGTTATCGAAGAACTCGACCGACCGGTGCCGCAGGCGCTCATCAAGGTCCTCTTCCTCGAGGTCAAGCATGGAGATGACCTGGATGTCGGGACAGACATCACGCACGACCGGACCAACCACGATGGCGACCAAAGCATCATTGAGACCATGTTCGGGGCAGCGGGCTTCACTGAGGGAGGCACGGTGAGCATCCTCCAGAATGACCTGCAGGTTACCCTGAGCGCCCTGGCCGAGGTCTCGGAGATGGAAGTCCTGTCGCGCCCATCGATCATGGCCCGGAGTAACGAGGAAGCAACCATTACCATCGGCGCGGAAGTCCCATTTATCCGCAACAGCCAGGTTACTGACGACGGCCGCGTCCTGAATACGGTGGAATACGAGGACGTCGGGATCATCCTCACGGTTACGCCACACATCACTGACGACGGCACGGTTGAACTCGACGTCGCTCCGGAGATCTCGACATTGACCGGCGAAAGCGTGGCCATCTCCGAATCGGTTGAGGCCCCGACCTTCGCGAAGCGTTCCGCTCAAACACGAGTCGTGGTGCCCAATGGCCGAACCGTGGTTATCGGGGGCCTGATGTCCGATGAGGAGACCGAACTGACCCGCAAGATTCCGCTGCTCGGCGATATCCCGGCGATCGGAGCGCTCTTCCGCCGGACGATCAAGAAGAAAGAGAAGACCGAACTGCTGATCTTCCTGACGCCACACGTGGTGACTGGGGCTGCCGATGTCGAAAAACTCACTCAAGCCGAACGTGACGCAACCGAACTGGTGCCCGGGGCTTTCGTAGACCGTGACATGCGCAAGTATCTTCCTGTCGGTGAAACGTCGAAGTAGCCCCCCTGCGGGAAATCGTCATGCCAAAAAAGCACGCATCACAGACCAATCCACGCAACCGGATTGTCTCACTGGGCCTGGCCATAGTGGTCATACTCAGCGTCGTCTGGCAGGCGGTCGAGCATCGGCGTGTGCGGACGGCAGAACGGAAGAGCTTGGCCAGTCATGCCCAGGATATCGCGACATCGCTGGAGGTAGTCCTTCGCTCACAAAGCCGTTTCGGCACGGTGCACCGCAATCGCCTGGAAGCGGCGTTGAAGGCGCTGTCAAAGTCAAGTGACCTGATCTCGCTGGCTCTGGTCAGCCCAAGTGGCGAGACGGTAGCGTCCGCCGGCGCCTCACTCCGAGCAGCAGTCGGCGAGCTTCCGGCCGGGACACAGCAGTGGACGCCCGATGAGCTCACCGTCGTTGAGCTGGTCCGCTTTGCGCCTACCCCCGGCGACACGCAGAAGAAAGAGAAGGAGGACGGTCCCGAGGAAACCGAGGAACGGAAGCTCTTGCTGGTCGAGGGCATGCCTGGTCCGGGAGGACCACGACGGGGAGGACGACGAGACGTCGACCTTGGAGACTACCGACGGCCGGCTCAGGAACGGACCTGGAACGATCCGGATCCTGAAGACGAGGATGGGAGAAGAGCCAAGGCAGCCCCCCGCGCCCCGACGGACTCACCTTCCGTCGACACCGTGCAGGAAGGGAAGACACGACGGTCAGGATTTTTCGACAACATCGACCCCGCGGCCCGGGATCGCTTCCGCAAGTGGCTCCGGGACCACGGACGACGGGGTGAACGGCCCAGCTACCCGCCATGGCTGAGCGAGGAACAGTTCACCAAACTCTTTGAGAAGCACGGTCTGCAGCGTTTTGTCCTGGTGCTCTCAGCTCTGGACACGAACCGGAAGATCCGGCAGGACTTGTGGCTGCGCGCGGCGCTTGGTCTTCTGGTCATGCTGATTGCCGGGGCTCTCTCCCTCAATTGGGGCAGCCTGAGCCGAGCAACGGAGCTCCGCCTGCGCCTGGTGCGGACCCAGGAGATGAACACGCACCTGCGAGAGATGAATACGGCCGCTGCCGGGCTGGCGCACGAGACCCGCAATCCCCTCAACGCAGTACGCGGCATCGCTCAGCTGATCGCGGGAGACGAGGAGGTCGGCTGCGCCGGCCGGGAACGAGCCAAGTCAGTCATTGCGGAAGTGGACCGTGTGAACAGTCGACTCGGGGAATTCATCGCCTACTCACGGCCCCGCCATCCCAACCTGGCCCCGGTAGATGTGCCGGAACTCGTCGACGATGTGCTCCGAGCACTGGACATGGACCGTGAGGACAAACAAATCGAAGTCACAACAGACCTGCCGACCAAACGTGTGATGGCCGATGCGGGGCAGTTGCGGCAGATCCTCTTCAATCTGCTCCTCAACGCCTATCAGGCAATACCTGTCGGTGGTCACGTTTCCATCGCGACGACTGGCCGAGACACAAGCCTGTCACTATCTGTATCTGATAATGGCCCGGGCGTTCCGGAGGAAGCTCGGGAGGACATTTTCCGCCCCTACTTCACCCTGAGCGAACAGGGCACGGGCCTCGGCCTCGCAGTCGTCCGGCAGATCGTCCTGGCCCACCACTGGGACATCGAGTACCGGGAAGCCGACGGGGGCGGGGCAGAGATGAGAATCACGGGAATCGAGCCGGCTGTCTAGACAGCCCCAATCAGGATACCGACCTCTCCGTCATGCCTGAAACAGCACAACACAACATATTGATCGTTGACGACGACAGCAGCCAGCGCGATCTTCTCGCAACATTTCTGGGCCGGCAGGGCTTCGGGACTCTGCAAGTCGCCTCGGCCCCGGAAGCCCTTCAGGCGGTGGCAAAACAGTGCCCTCACATGGTCGTGTCGGATGTTCGCATGCAGGGAATGTCCGGTCTGGACCTCTTGCGCGAACTCAGACAGGAACACGCGGATCTGCCCGTGCTGCTTGTGACCGCCTTCGCCGACGTCAAGGACGCCGTCGGGGCCATGCGTGATGGGGCTCTTGACTATCTTGAGAAGCCCATCGATTTCCAGGTTCTTCTTGATTGTGTGCGAGGCACCCTCGGCCTCGACAGCACCTCGGCAGTGAGCGATGTGGAACTGCCTCCTCTCCCTAACGGGATCGTGGTGGCCAGTGCGGCCATGCGGCACGTGCTCCAGGAAGCGGCTTTGGTGGCCCCGGCCGAGTCCCGCGTCCTGGTGACCGGCGAAAGCGGCACGGGGAAAGAGGTCCTGGCCAACCTCATACACGCGTGGAGTCGTCGTTCCGAAGGCCCCATGGTCAAGATCAACTGTGCGGCCATCCCGGAGAATCTCCTCGAAAGCGAGTTGTTCGGGCACGAGAAAGGGGCATTCACCGGGGCCCACCGTCAGCGAATCGGCAAGTTCGAGCAGGCCAATAACGGGACCCTTTTCCTCGACGAAATCGGCGAGATGTCCCCATCCCTGCAGGCCAAATTGCTGAGGGTCATCCAGGACGGGATCGTCGAACGCGTTGGCGCGATCGAGCCTGTGTATGTGGATGTGCGAGTCGTCGCGGCGACCAACCGTGACCTAGAAACTGAGGTCGCCGAGGGACGCTTCCGCGAAGATCTCTACTACCGCCTCAGCGTTATCGAGATCCACCTTCCGCCGCTCAGAGAGCGCCCCGAAGACGTCTTGCCTTTGGCCGAACTCTTTGCGTCGCGCTACGGGGGAGATCGCCCCCAGTTCTCTTCCGCCGTGCTCGCGTTGCTGCCCGTCTACGCCTGGCCCGGAAACGTACGTGAGCTCCAGAACGCCATGGAACGAGCAACACTGATGGCTCGAGGGGGAGCCATCCTACCCGACCACCTGCCGCGACGCATCAACCAGGCGATCGCGGAAAACGGACCGACGCCGGTCGCCGAGAGTGCCGAGGAAGGGCGAATGGAGCGCATGGAACGCGCGCTCATCCTCCAGACCCTGCGGGAACACGACTACAACCGCACGGAGACCGCACGCGCGCTTGGGATCAGTCGGCGAACCCTGACCTACAAGCTTCGCGCTCTCCGTGAAGCCGGCTACCCCGTCGATCCTGCATAGAATCGATCGGGGCGTGGCAGCCCTTCGAACACGTCAAGACCGGCCAGACCAATGTGGGAGGGGGTGCCATCCCGCGACGCCTTGGGGCAACCGCTCCCGATAGTCACGGCTCAGACAGGCCCCAACTCGCACAAGCGACCGCCACACCATCGTTCACCGAGCTGGCGTCTCACGCGTCTTGCACCATCTCTCCACGGGTGCTATTATAGCAACACCAAGAGAGAATTGACCGAAGGCACTCGCAGACTATACGTACGGCGACGAGGCGCAGAATGAGCATTCGAGGCATGGCAATGACATCATTACTGACGGTATCGACGGTGGGACTGTCGGCAGCACAGCCAGTCCGGGTGAGCGGCGTCTACCCTCATCTTGCAGCGTTTAACAGCACCCTCGATGCGCAGGGAAGGACCTCGGGAACAGGAGGAGAGTGCGGCATCGGGGCGGTGGTCCCATGGGCAGGGAAGCTGTGGTCGATCACCTACTCACCGCACTGCCCTGCAGGCAGCAACGACAAGCTGTACACCATCGATGCGGACATGAAGTTGGACGTGCGGCCAGAAAGCATCGGAGGGACGCCCGCGGGTCGTATGATCCACCGCGAGTCCCAACAGCTCTTCATCGGGCCCTACGTGATCGACAAAGCCGGCACGGTCCGCACAATTCCCTACAGCCGAATGAACGGCCGCCATACTGCCGTCTCACGACACCTCACTGATCCTGCCAACAAAGTGTACTACTTCGACATGGAAGGGCGCATCTATGAAGTGGACGTCCATTCACTGGCTGTAACACTGCTGTTCAGGAAGCCGGTCCCTGGGTGGCATGGTAAGGGCGGCTACACCGGACAGGGACGCTACGTGATCACCAACAACGGCGAGAGGAGTGTCAAGGGGCACCCCCTCAAAGACCTGCTCGTGGGAGGCCCACCTGAAAACAGCGAAGACAACGGCGTCCTCGCCGAATGGGATGGTAACGAATGGCGCATCATTGAGCGCCGGCAGTTCACGGAAGTCAGTGGCCCGAACGGTATCTATGGCTCGCCCGACGAGACCAGCCCGGTGTGGGCGGTCGGTTGGGATCGCCGATCCGTCGTCCTGAAGCTCCTGGACGGGGGGACCTGGTACACCTACCGCCTTCCGAAGGGAACATGGACCTATGACGGGCACGGCGGCTGGTACACCGAGTGGCCCCGCATCCGGGAGATCGCCCCGGGACAACTCATGATGGACATGCACGGCATCTTCTGGGATTTCCCAAAGACGTTCTCGGCCACCAACAGCGCCGGACTGAGCCCAATGGCGACCCATCACCGGTACGTTCCGGATTTCTGTCACTGGAATGGGCAAGTCGTGCTGGCATCGGACGACACGTCGATCATGGCGAATCCTCTGGCCGGGCAGTCGGAATCAAACTACTGGTTTGGGCACGTGGACGAGATCAGGACCTGGGGACCACGGGTTGGCTGGGGTGGCCCCTGGGTGAACGACCCGGTGAAAGCTGGCGAACCGTCAGTGCCCTACGCCATCGCCGGCTTCAAGCGGCGCTGCCTCCACCTAGCCGTCGGCGGGGGGATCAGGGCCGCGGGAGCAGGGCCCGACATCTTGCGTTGCAGTAGACGTTTTGTGCTCGACGAACTCCCGGGAAAGCTCGCCCCGCTCCCCCGGGTCACGATCGCTCGAGGCGATTACCACGAACCCGCCCCAGGATACACATTTCGAGTCGACCGCGCCGTCACCGTCTACCTGGCCGTGGACAGTCGACCGAAGATCGAGCTGCCGGGCTGGAAGCGGACCGATATGGCGACCGAGTGGGAAGGCCACTCCGACCACGTCTACCAACGCCGGTTTCCCGCGGGCCCGATCAACATCCCAGGGCACGCCATCCCGCACAAAGGGAACGACTACGGACTGCCCCACCTCTGCTTTGTAGAGCCTGTCGCCGGACCACCCTCGGACGTGGCCGTCACGGACCTGCCCGAGTCCCTTGGTGGGCGGTTCCTGAAGCCGGCCACCGCACCGGAACCCATCGAGACGGCCGAAGAGGGCCAGCCGGTTACCTTTGCCGTGGAGGTCGACCGGAGAGGAACGCGCGACTGGTCCCTTTACGGGAGCATCACCGTTCCCGCCTCCGGCTACACACACCAGCTCTTTCCCGCAGAGCTTGAAGCGGCGTGGATCCGCCTCACGGCCGAACGCGATTGCGTGGCAACAGCACACTTCAGCTACGGAGAAACCGGGCACGCGCCCGAGGACTATGGAACGCTCTTCGCTGCGTTGGCCGAGGTGAGGGATGACGGCGCTTCAGCCGCATGGATCCGACCCGGAAAACACAATCTCAACCTCCAGGTCCTGCGCCGAAGCGCCACGACTGGCGGCAGCGTTTCGGAGACGTACCGCGAGGTGAACGAGACCCTCGTGTTTGCCGATCCTGCTGAGGACCGGTCACAGGAAATGCGGGATATTGCCGCAACCAAACAGGAGTTCTCAGTTGACACGGCGTCGGTCATCCTTCGCGCAAAGGGGAAACGGTACCGTCTCCCAAAGGGCGATCCCCGGTACGACCGCCCCTTCACAACAGGCTGGCCGCGAGGCATCCGCGAATGTGAGTCCGAACGCTACCTGATGAACCTCCACGGCACGTTCTACGAGAAGCCCCGGGAGGCGGGCATACTCAAGATCAAACCAGTGGCATCCCATGGGAAGCAGATCGTGGATTTCTGCACGTGGCGCGGCCTGCTGGTCGTGAGCGGAACGCGAACCGATGCGCGACCCGATGGCCAGTTCTTCGCGGACACGGCTGGCCATGGGCTGTGGTTCGGGGCGATTGATGACCTATGGAAACTCGGGAAGCCGGTTGGCCGGGGCGGACCGTGGAAGGACGCCGACGTCTCCGCAGGCAAGCCCTCGGATCCCTATCTGATGACCGGGTATGACAAGAAGACACTGACGCTGTCCCACAACGCGGACAAGCCCGTTCGGGTCACGGTCGAAGTGAACGTGGATCACACCGCCTGGCATCGTTACCGGACGTTCTCGGTTCCGGGTGGGGAAACCGTGGTCCACGAGTTCCCGGAAGGCTATGATGCCCACTGGCTGCGCGTGCGCTCAGACCGTGACTGCACCGCCTCCGCCTGGCTGGTCTATGAGTAGCTCCCCAGCTCCCGGGTGATCACCACGATACGCCGATAGTTCTCCAGGCTGACGCTGTCCGGAATGGAATGGTCTTCCTGGAAGATGTACCCACCGTTCTCTTTGAGGATGGGGAGAAGGCGGCGAATCTCGGCCTCGATCGCATCGATGTCGTCCCAGAGCATGGCATTGATGCCACCATGCAGGACAAGCTGATCCCCGTACGTCTGCTTCAGGTACGCGGGGTCCATTCCGGCTTTGACCTCCAGAGGGTTGAGGGCATCGAGACCGATATCCAGGAGTTCCGGCACGAGGGGATTGATGTCGCCGCATGAGTGTAGATTCGCCACAATCCCCTTCTCGTGAGCCCACTCGATGGCACGCTTCTGCACGGGCTTCAGAATCTCGCGATACATATCCACCGAGAAGAATGGGCCGTTGCGGTAGCCCATATCATCGGGCCATCTGATCGCGTCAAAGGTGTAGCCGTCGGCCCAGACCATATCGAGGATCTGCAGGCTGCAATCCAGTTCGGTATTGAAGATATCTATGACCAGTTCGGGGTCATCGGCCATCATCATGAGAAGATGCTCGGTTCCCACAATCCGGGAGTGGGTCACGTCGAATCCGAACCACAGTCCCCCCTGGATCCACCAGTCCTTCTCGCGCCACGTCGCGTAATTCGCCTTCAAGTGATCCCAGTTGACGCGATCTCGGCCCATGGCCATGCGCTCTTTGGCCATCTCCCAGGATGCCCGGTCAACGATGGTTCGGTCGATCCACTCGGGGGTGGAACTGGTGTGTTTCCAGTTCATTGATGTGGTGCCCCACTTGTCGAAGCGGATCACGTACTCATCGGTTTCCTCCACGACGCGGGTGGGGAAACGAGGGCTCGTGTCCCCGGCTATTCCAGCCACGCGGTCGAGGCCGAAGTAATCCGTAAAGTCGGCCCCCTCCGGCATGCCCTCACGGCGCCAGCGCGCCAGCGTCGTACCCCATGGTCCCCCGACCATCGGGACTCGGTCCGCTTCCCGGTGCTCGTACATCCGTTGAAATCGCTCGCGGGTCGTCAGCTCAGTCATGATTTTCAGCGGCCTCTCTGGGTAAGGATGGTCTGTTCCTGATTCACAGAGTCACATGAGGGAAATCTCGCCCATCTGGGCACGAGTACAGGCCGTAAAATGCCCCTTCTCCGTCTGAAGCAGTTCAGTGGGCCGAGCGCATATGTCGGTAGCGAACTCACACCGAGGGGCAAACGGACAGCCGGGGAAGACCGCGGTGAGTTCGGGTGGCATCCCGGGAATCGTCTGGAGACGCTCGCCCTGCCGATGTAGGGAAGGCAGAGAGCACTGCAGCGCATGAGTGTAGGGGTGTTGCGTCTGATGGAAGATGTTCTGGATACTCCCTGACTCCATAATCCGCCCCGCATACATGACCATGACCCGGTCGCACGCGGCAGACACAACTCCCAGATCATGGGTAACCAGAATGACCGCGGTCTGCAGTTCTCGTTGACGGTCGCGGATCAAGTCGAGGATCTGCGCCTGTACGGTCACATCCAGCGCGGTCGTCGGCTCGTCGGCAATCAGGACTTCCGGCCGCGTGAGCAGGCCCATGGCGATCATGACACGCTGTCGCATCCCGCCTGAAAACTCGTGCGGGTAATCACGGATCCGCCTCGCGGCATCGGGGATGCCGACGTCGTCCAGCGCCTTCACAGCCCGATCCAGGGCGTCAGGCTTCGAGATCCGAGCGTGGTGAAGTAATGGCTCTATGAGTTGTGTAGAAATGCGCAGATAGGGGTTCAGGCAGGTCATCGGGTCCTGGAAGATCATACTGATCCGGGAACCCCGCACCCCCCGCAGTTCCTTCTGCGTACAGGCCAGCAGATCGATCCCCCCGAAATGAGCCGTGCCACTCTCGATCCGCGCCGGCGGCATCGGCAGCAGACCAAGCAGCGAGTAACACGTCACCGACTTCCCGGAGCCGGATTCGCCCACGATTCCGAGGGTCTCACCCGCCTCCAGCGAGAAAGAGACGCCATCCACCGCACGAACGACCCCATGCCGCGTGTGAAAATGCGTTGCCAGGTTGTTCACATCAAGCAGAGGCATGTCTGTCCAATAGTCTCCCCACTAACCACATCAATCCCGGGCGGATTCAGGATCCAGCGCATCCCGCAAGCCATCTCCGAGGAAATTCAGCGAAAACAGCGTCAACGAGAAGAACAGAGCAGGACCGATGAGTAACCACGGGTAGACATCCATCTTCGCCGCGCCCTCCTTGATCAATACTCCCCACGAACTCATCGGCGGTTGGATACCCAGACCAAGAAAGCTGAGCATCGCCTCCAGGAGCATGACCGACGGAACCGTCAACGTCGCATATACGATGATCGGACCAAGCACGTTGGGGATGACGTGACGAAGGATGATCCGTGGACGGCTCAACCCAAGGGCGATAGCCGCATCGATGTATTCCTGTTCACGAATGCTCAGGACCTGGCCACGAACGATCCGGGCCATCGTCAACCACGTTACGGCCCCAATCGCGACGAAGAGCAGGCGGATGTCCTGTCCAAACGCCACCATCAGGAGAATAACAAACACCGTGAAAGGCAGAGCGTAAAGGATGTCAACCAGGCGCATCATCACCGAATCGGTCTTGCCCCCGACAAAGCCTGAGACAGCACCGTACAGAACGCCGATCAGGAGTGAAACGCCGGTGGCCAGAAACCCTACCGAAATCGAGACCCGCCCCCCGTACAGGCACCGTGCAAGGAGGTCTCTCCCAAGCGTGTCGGTCCCAAGCAAGTGCTCGGCACACGGACCTCGAGCACCGTAAGCCAGGTCCGTAGCGTTGTAGCGATAGGAGCTCAGCCACGGCGCAAGGGAGCAGAGGAGCGTTACCACAACGAAGAAAACCAGGCCTAACAATGCCATCCGGTTCCGCCCCAGGCGGTACCAGGCATCCCGCCACAGCGAGCTGCCCACTGGGCGAGACGGGGCCACTCCCGAAGACGAGGCGGGTTCTGCATGTGCCTTGTCAGGCATCGGTTAGCCTCGCCTTGGGATTGATAAGTACGTAAGCGACGTCGACCACCAGATTCAGAAGAATGATCAGAGTGGCGTAAAAGAGAACGGTTCCCATGACCATCGTGTAGTCGCGATTGAAGGCAGCATTCACGAAGAATCTGCCCAACCCCGGCACAAAGAAGATCGTCTCGACCACGAACGAGCCGCTGATCATCCCGGCAAAAGCAGGTCCGAGGAAGGAAACCACCGGCAGGAGCCCCCCCTTAAGCGCATGCTTCAAGACTACGGTACGTTCAGGCAGCCCCTTTGCCCGGGCCGTCCGAATGAAATCCTGCGACAGAATTTCGAGCATTCCGCCCCGGGCCAGCCGCGCAACATACGCGGCGTAATAGAGCCCGAGTGTCAGCGAAGGCAGGATCCGGTCCGACCAGCTCTCCCAGCCCAGCGGGTTCAACCAACCCAACCACACAGCCAGAACCAGCGCCAACAGCGGCCCCATGACAAATGTCGGCAGACAGATTCCCGTCATCGCAGCAGACATCGGCAAATAGTCCCAGGCTGAGTTCCGTTTGAGCGCAGCGATCACCCCTGCAGGCAACCCCACGGCAAGGGCCACCACCAACGCATAGAGCCCCAACTCCAACGAGACCGGAAACGCCTGGGCGATGAGCTCGTTCACCGTACGCCCCACGTACTTGTAGGACGGCAGATCACCACGAAACAGATCCCCCATGAACCGGACAAACTGCTTCGGAAGTGGATCATTCAAGCCATAGCGGGCGAGCAGGTTGGCCCGGATCTCCTCCGGCATGTTCTTCTCATCGCTGAAGGGATCGCCGGGAGCAAGCCGCACCATGCAGAATGTCAACACGGCAATCGCCAGCAACACCGGCACAGCCTGCAGAACCCGAATGACGACAAACTTCAGCATCGACGGCATGAACCCCAAAACGGCGCAACACATCCAGCAACAAACAGCACGGTCAACAATGGAACGACACGCAGGTCTATGCAAGTACAGAGCGCGTGGGGGAGGGACAAGCCGGACGGGGCCAGTTCCGAAGCTCCACATTCAGTGGGTCGGGATCTCCGAGACCGACATCTCCCGCATTCCCGCTGTGCACAAGCGACCAAGTGGTGATAGTTGGCCCTGCTTCATACATGATTGTCGTTACCGCGATCATCGCGTTTCTGGCTTCCATGCTGTTGCCAGCGCTCCAGAACGCCCGTGCGAAAGGCCTGCAGACAACCTGTTTGAGTCATCTGAAGCAGTTGGGAACCGGAGCGCAGATGTACGTCAGCGATCAGGAGCAGCGCCTGCCGCGGAGCCGGGATGTCAGCCCCTGGGCAGATGATCCGCGACCGAAGTACCTTGACCATATCCAGACCTACGTCCCGGACGACAATGCTATGCTTTGCCCTCTGCGTCCGACGCAGGCCTTCGGGAGTGGCCAGGGCCGTCGGAAGTGGGGCTACGGCTACGCGTGTAACGGGAACTCAGCCAACGGCCGCCAGATCATCAGCGTGAGGAACCCGAGTGGCAAGATCCTCCTCGGGGACGCTCTGCACAATGACTGGCGGGTTATGCCGCGCTGGTGGGGTGCGGCGTGCAACTATTGGTGGAGTTCACCTGGCATAGACGAGAAGTCCGGCCAAGTAGGAGATGCCAAAGGCGCGTTGTCCAAAGAAACCGGAACGGGACTCCGGACCTGAACCACGAAGTACACTGAGGCACGGAGTCGAGAGAAGAAGAACACGGAGATGTGGCGCATACGCGCCGCCGCCGAACCGGCTGTCCCTTCCTCCACTCCTCCGGGAGAATCTCAGGTCGGCGTGTCAGCGTTCACGGTGATGGGCTATGTTTCCGGC
>JABHEG010000220.1 GCA_018676675.1 Lentisphaerota bacterium | reverse complement strand
GTTTTGGTCTTGGTCACCACATCGAAGCGGAACCCGGTGTCGTCGCGTCCTCCCAGCTTCCTGTGTGCATAGAGATAGCAGGTCGGCTGTAGGTGATGGGCGACGTACACGTCCGAGTAGCGAGCCCGTGCCGTCTTCCAATCGACGATGACCTCGGCGCCGGTCTGATCGGCTACGACAGTGTCGAATTCACCGATCAGCGGCTTTGACAACGCGTTGCCGTCGGCATCCTCCAAAGGGACGCTGAAGGCTACGTCCACACCGAGCACCCGTTCCTCAGGATCGAGATCCTTGACGTATGCTTCGAGCATGTCCCGGCCCTTGGCGGTGAGACTGTTAACGTCGTCACCGTCGTCGTAGAGGATCTCCCGCTCGGACAGCTTGCTCTCCTGAAGCAACAGGTCGCCGAAAAGGTCGAGAATGGCCTCTCCGGTGACGGCTTCACCCATGGATGTCTTGCGGAACAGGAATCCGAGGGCCTTGTGGAAACAGCCCCCAAAGACCAAAGCTGCCGGTGTGGGACCGCGGTCGAGCTGATAGACGTACTGGAAAGCCCATGCGAGCGAGCAGGTCATGAATGTCCCGATTGACGAACAACTCCAGTGCGGCTTCCTGCGCAACTGCGCAAGGGTTGGAGGATTCGCTTCCACTACGCGGCCCTCCTTTGCCTGCTCCCACGGCCTCCGCCATTGAGCATGTCGATCATCTCACTGGCCTGTTTGCGGGTGAGGCCGTCAAGGCCCACGCCGAACAGGCGATTGGCCTCGTCGTCCAGGCCTCGCAGGTCCATCTGTTTCCGCAGCGCAAGATCGGTGAGGAACTTGATCTGCTTGCCGGATGCCCCGGCCCCCTGAGGTGCACCGCTGCACCCATTTCCTCCGTTGCCGGCGGGCTGGTTCCGTTCAATGGGCATAACTGCCCGAGGCGGTCCCGACAGGTGTGCGGAAGGACCGCTGTGGAGTTCCGCGTCGACACTGTCGCGTACGAGGCTGAACGTGCTGTGGATTCTCGCTTGGAGGTCGTCCGGGGACAGGCCGTCCGGGATCTCGACTTCGACAGAACAGTGGAAGCTCTGGGACGAGTACTCCTGGCCTTCGACCGGGACCTTCTTGCTGTATGAAGCATTGAGTTTGAGCATGGGTATGACTCCCTTGGCAGAAGGGCATGAAGTGTTGGAGAACGCCTGGAAACAGCAAAGCCGCAGCCCTGTACGTTGGGCTACGGCTTTGTTGACTGTGACGTTAGGCCGCCTAGAACCCGGCGGCTTGTTTCAGGTTGTCGAGGATTTTGCGAGCGTTCGCAGCATCCTTCTCTTGGGCACGGTAGTGCTTCTCGACGGCCTTGAGCTTGCTCTTGATCCCGTGGAGGGCTGAGTTGGCCTGTTTGACGGCGTCTTGGGCGGCAGTCACGGCATCGACCAGAACTTGGACGGGATCACTCTCGACCATGCGCAGATCCGGGTTGTGCTCTGCGGGTTCAGTGCCGGGCTGCGGCTGTTCGACGCCCTCGGTCTTCTCATCTGTTTCCGGGTAACTCACGTTGTTTTCTCCTTCTGGTTCGTGCGTGGCGCTTTTGTCGACCAGGGGGACGATCTCCTCGGGATTGCACTCCAGGGCGAACGGCATCATGACATGGATTCCATTCACGTCATCACCGTGGCACAGCCACGGCGACCGATCACCCGTGACGCGGATGCGATTGAAGCCGGTATCCAGGCACTCGCGGAGGAACTGCCCGTTGATTCCGGTGACAACGGTCCTCTCCATCTCGGCGGTGCTATTGGGAAGTACCACTTGTCCCCGGTGCCCGTCTTCGCAAACACGAGTGCTGAGCAGCGCTACCACCGAATCGGTCGCGCAGAAGACGACCACCCCATCCTGGTCCGACGTGAGTTGCGTCAGAGCAGCCTTGATAAGCGGGATGTCTCCGGGGTGAATGGTGACCGTGCCGTCGAAGTCAGCATTGTCACCGGGGACCACATGCTGGTAGTTCGGGTAGACACCTTCGGGACAGATGACTTGGTACCGCCAGACTGCCGTGTCGATCTCAACCGTATTCGCCTCGTCTTCTGTCAACACACCGATCCCACCCAGATCAGATTCGAGAACACCATTCTTCAGAACACCGGTAGCGGGGACAATGATATCCCGGTCGAATGGGCAGTCCTGCATGTCGATTCGGGTGAGACGTCGACCGTCTGTTCCTACGACAGCCTTCTCGTCGTAGTGGAAGAAGACGCCGTTGAGGACGTGTCTGGTCTCGTCGGTCGAGACAAAGGGAGCGGCCTTTCGGTAGGCGGCGAGGAAGGTCCCGAGCTTACGCATGGTGGTTGGGATCTGCTTCTCTCTGGGGAAATCGGCAGTGTCCGTGGTCGGGACGTTCCTGGAGATGCTCTCCCCACTCACGACGGCGGCGACCGGAACCAGATTGTCCTGCTCGGGACCGATCACGGCCGTGTCGTTTTTCCGGATGCCCGACTCGAGCGTCTTCAGTTCGGCGAAGGGAAACAAGAACGGCACGAACTCACCGACATCCTGTCCCATCAGGTTGTAGACCAGGATCTCCTGGAAGTTGGCGGCAACGATCTCGACAATGTCGTCTTGTCCCGGGCGAACCAGAACGTGTTGCAGGACGGGGAGCGTCTTCTTCCGCGGAATGACCTTCTTGAACCCCGATACCATGGTCTTGAGGTCCGAGCGTGTGAGGGTGATCGGCATCTGTGCGTCTCCTTTACGTTGAGGGGGAACTAACGGCCCGTCGTGGTGAGGGCCGTTTGGGGATGATCAAAGCGGAGCAATAGGGGCAAGTTCTTGTCGACGATGGCGACGTCAGTCGGGCAGAGAACAGCCCTGGCAGGGCGGGACGGGGAGCGGGAGATAGGGGTAGCAAAGCCTTCGATCAGCAGTCCGAAGGCCCTACTAATCTATACTTACGCAGATTCGGGGAGAATTTAGGTCGCTCGACGGCGGCCCGGTACCGGGAGGAACGGGGAGGGAAAATCTGGGCCCGGCGGGTAGCAGAAACTGCCTACACGCAGAGAACTACGTGATCGGCAACTCGACGCAGGCTGTTCTTGGGAGGCTACCTGTTGCTTACGGCCATTCTCGGCGCAGTTTGTCGAGATCGAACCCGAGATCAAGCAGGTTGACCGCCTCAAGCAATTGCGGCGGCTTCAGCAGGTCACCGTAGCGACCAAAGGTCTGGTCACCCTCGAGCGAGTGTCCCATAAGCTGGGGAAGGCGAGCATCAAGAACGCCCGCCTGCTTCAATCGATCATCAAAGGTATGGCGAAGGCTGTGGAAGTCCTTTTTCTGCTGAAGGTCCTCCGGAGTCAGCCACGTCTTCCGCCACTTTGAGAACCACGCGGAGACAGCCCGTCCGTAACCGTCGCGCCCTTTCTTCAGATTCGGCCACACACGTTTCTTCTTCAGGCGCCTCACGTCTTCGATGTAGTCCATCAAACTCAAGTCGATGAGATGCGGGTGTACGGGAACCAGACGCCGGGCTGCTTTGCTCTTCAGAGCCTTGTCATCGCCGTTCCCGTTTACATCGAAACAGAGCACTCCGTTCCGCTCACCGACATCATCAAGATGCAGCTGAGCGATCTCGTTCTGGCGCATCCCTGAGTAGAGCGCCACCAGAGGAGTCCAGTATCTCCACGTATGGCAGTGGTCAGGCAACTCCACCAGAGCGGCCTGCATGGCCTGGAGGTTCTCCGGAGAATAGACAGCCCGTTCTTCGTCCGAGCGTCTCTTCTTCTTGTATCGAAGTCCCGCAGCGGGGTTGGAGCCCAAGTGTTGATGCCGAACAGCCCACCCGAACAGCCCACCTATCCTGCGCAGGTATTTGTTCATCGTGTCGATCGACATTCTGTCCGAGGCCGGGATGTCGAACGACAGCAGGCTGGCGAGGTCAGCACCCCGGTACTTAGGCTTTCGCTCTCGGTGAGCGGGGACCTTCCGTAGAACATCGTTACGGAAGTGCAGGAGCCGCTGGTGGGTCAGGTGTTGGAGAGGGACGTCCCCAAAATGCTCCAAAAGGAGTCTGAGTACAGCTCGGCTCTCAATCTGGGTTTTCTCAATCCACAGCCCGCCTGTGACCTGCTCATCCACGTACTCGTCGATGGCTGTGGCAAGGGTGATACCGGCAGGTACGGCGGGCTGAGGCGTGTTCCGGGCTTCGGGGGATCCCTCTGAGGAGAGCGCAGGTGTTTCCGCTCCGGCGAAGCTCTCCACCGTAACTTGGTCGTAGGCGTTATCGTAGTCACCCCGGGCTCGAGCCAACTCCACCCGCAGCTGCACGATGTAGGCTTTGAGGGATTCCCGACAGAGCTTAGCCAGATCGGCGGGACCTCCGAGTTCGTCCAGATAATCGAACTCAGTCAGATAGTGGACGACATGGTCATAGATGCCGGTTAGGTCATTCCGCGCCAGTGCGGAGCGTTCCCGCTCTATGGCTTCCTTGAGTTTCTCGACCTCGGTGTCCGTCTCTTCCTCGGACCCCGTCTGCCGCAGTTCGCGCCAGCGTTCGTCGTTTGCCAGGGAGTCGTCAAAGGCACGCTTGACGACCTCACGGATGAGCTGCTCTCTGTTCTCTCTTTTCTCGATGTTCAACATATGCTTACGGAGATTCCTCACCAGCTCAAGCGTTCTGCAGGCGATCTGTTTGGCCCGGACGCCTGCTTCGCGCCAGTCATCAGTCTGAAGGCTTTTCTTGATCTCCCGCCGTCCGATGAAAGGACGGACATCCTGCGGAACGGCGTAGCGGAAGTGATAGTGCCTTCCCGAACGGACAACGTACTTTAGGCCGACTTTCATTGCTTGCCCTCCCTGGTCGTTACCGGTGTTCGTACCGGTTCTGTGCCGGGAGTGGAAAAGGGGGTGAGAGCGAAAAGTCACACATCGTTCATGGCAAGTATGTTAGCCAAAACGAGGTGTCGTTGTACGGAGGCGCCTTCCACTTTTCCTAGTACGCCGCACGGCCTCCTGGGCGGCATCTTCTCTTGGCGATCGGAGGGCCGCTCGCCGTACAAGCGGAATGATCGCCGTACGGGGGATCCTCAGCGACCGTGATTTACTGCCCGGTTCGGGACTACTCGATGGTGACCAGGCGCTGCTCGGCGCCATCGGAGCGACGTTCGATGAGGGTGATTTCGGCGTTCGATGTCGCGCCCGCGGTGGAGATGGTTTTGCTTGCCCCGTTGCGCAGGAGCAGGAGATGTGACCGGCCGTCTTTGAAGGTGATGACGGCTGTTTCCCCTGCGTCGGAAGCGGCCAGTTCACATGATGCTACGTCCAGTGCTTCATCCGGCCGCAGCGGCATCAGCATCCAGGCCATCGTCACGGGCCCGGGTGCCTCGCTGGTGAAGACTGGGGTCGGGATGGGCTGCATCTCGTACTTCCCCCCGCCGGGCACCCAGCCTTGCACGCACGGCTCCTCCTGACCGTTGATGATCTCCACGGCTCGGGCCTCCTCCGTCAATGGCACGATGGCCAGCCCTGGTTGTCCATCGGTTGTTCCCAGGACGGCTCCCGTTGCATCATCCGTCGTTGCATCTGCAGTATTGAGGTGGAAGAGCGCGTCGTAACGGTGCGCAGCGTTGTCGGCTGGGGTCAAGCGGTCGATTACGAGCCAGTACTGCGGTTTCACAAAGAGGACACGGCGGTGGTGCGTGGCAATGCGTTTCTTGTCTTCGCCGTAACCTTCGTCGTACCAGCCTTCGGCGAAATCGCACGTATCGGAGGCGAGCCAACGGTTCGGCAGTGGAGCGGTAGACACGTAGGTCTCCCGTGGAGCACCGCGGCGCTTCTGCTCGAGTCCGTCGATCATCACGGTGTTGTGGGATCGGGTGGAGAGGATGTAGCGCCGCCACTGGGAGGAGTCATATGCGTACACTCCGCCTTCGGTCAGAAGCCGTTTGCCATAGGCATGGACGATCAGCGAGAGCTTGTCTTCGTGCTGGTGCCCGTAGCCGAACGGTCCGGCTTCGAAGTGAAGATAGAGCGCGTCTTTCTGCCAGCCGCTTCGCATGACGTACCACCCGGCGTAGGGGAGGGCGCAGGAGGCGAAATCCGGTTGAGTGCCGTGGCGACCACCCGTGGCGATCCACTGGAACTCCTTGCGTTCCGGGAAGGCAGCGTAGCCTTCTCGGAGTGCTTTCATGACGCTTCCCCAGCCGGAGTCGTTGAGCGCGGGTGTCCGGCGATCGGGCATGGCGATTTTGAGGTAGTAGTTGTACATACGTTCAAGGTTTGTGGCGTAGTCCTCAGGTAGTGGCATGTCGTTGAGCTGGGCGAGCCGCATCGTGCCAACGAAATTGTGCAGGCTGACGCCGTGGTAACCGGGAGCGAGCTCGATTTGGGCCCCATCAGGATAGACTTGGGCGGTGAGCTCTCGGTGGAGGCGTTCCGCCGCGAACTGCCGCCAGGTGGAGGCGTCGCGGAATTCCGGGAAGAGCGTTCCTACGTGGAAGAGCCCGTTCATTTCCATGCACACCCAGTTTCCCCCTCTGCTCGGATGAGCGATCAGGTGATGGGCGTGCTCGACCATCGATTTGACCATCGTGATGACTGCGTCGTCGGTGAAGGAAGGAGACGATAGGAAGCGGAAGAATGAGTTGGGCCACGAACTGAACGTCCGGATGCCGGTCTCGATGGTACGCCAGCGGGACCCGGCCCCGTTGGCGGCCGTGCCGATGGGCACTGGGTTATCGCGCACCCAACCGGTCATCTGGTGGACGAAATCTCTCGCGTAGGTTTCGTCACCAGTGGCCCAGTAGGCGTGGGCAAGAGTGACCCAGAACGGGTGTCGACTGAGCTGCCACGTCCACTCCCTGTACTTCAGTTTGGTTGGGTTGATGCTCCAGTCGATCGTTTCCCCGAACTGGTGGGCGATGCCACAACTGGTGAGTTCGTGTGCCACGATCCGGTCGGCGGCGGCCGTGTTGTAGGTCGCCCGGCGTTCATTCGGGCCGGGTCGGGTACGCCAGTCCACGTGCCACTGCGGTGTTTCGCGTGTCTTGATGTGCCGAACGAAGGCGGCTCGGGCGGCACGAAAGTCGCCCGCTTTGGCAGCCGTGGCAACCGCAGCCAGTTCCGGGCGCTCCAGGTCGATGGCATCGAAGAAAGCGTGATCAGTGAGTCGGGGTCCAGTCACGGGCGGCTCCTTGGTCAGGACGAGGTCGTCGATGTGCACGACCGCTTCAGGGTGGGGGGTGTTGCCCCAGCCGCTTGCGGTGAAGCGGACCTGGGTAATGTGGTCCCACCCGAGGGGATGTCTCGCCTTTCCGGCGTTATCGAAGAAGAAGGCGTATCGTTTCCATCCTGTGAAGTCGAGGGTGAACATGCGGCTGTAGTAATCCGGGCCTTTGCTCTCCGGGTTTTCTGAACCGATGTAGAGAAGGAAACGGGAGCCGGTGGCCTTTTCCGAGTGGATCCACAACGACAGATGGTTGTAGGCTGACCAGTCGGTGGGCGGTTTGCGCATGGATAGGTTGGCGGACCGGCCGTGGTCCCAGCGGATGGAGGCGGTGCCACCGTGTCTGAGCTCGGTGTCCAGTGTTCCGCCGGACCAGGCATCGCTCGATTCACAGTCGGCGAGCGCAAATGTCGGCTTGGGCGCGTTCTGGCCTTGCGCGTGAAAGCCCAATGCGACACACACGATCAGGAACAGTGTCCGAGGGAGAGTGGGATGGCTGGACTGAATCATGGTTACTCCTGTAGAGGCCCTATTCCGGCAATGCCCTCATCCGGAAGGGGACCGCTTACGTTGTGCGCGGCTCGGTTCAGGCGTCGCTCCGTCCGAGCCCTGACCAGCGGGAGGGGGACCCCTTACGTCGCAGGCGGCTCGGTTCAGGCGTCGCTCCGTCCGAGCCCTGACCAGCGGGAGGGGGACCGCTTACGTTGTGCGCGGCTCGGTTCAGGCGTCCCTCCGTCCGAGCCCTGACCAGCGGGAGGGGGACCGCTTACGTCGCAGGCGACTACCGCGTTCAGCACACGGTATTCAGCCAGGTGTCAGCCATGAGGCAGTGTCCAGCCACGGTTGGGTGGACGCCGTCGCGGGTCCAGTAGTCGGGGCCGGCTGACTTGAGGGCCTCGTCGAAGGCGCTCTGGAACGGGACAAAGGTGGCCTCATAGCCTTCGGCCAGTCGTCTGACGACGTCCCGTCTGGCTGCCATCTCGTCGAGCCATTCGGCTGTCACGGCACCAAAGAGCAGGACGAAAGGCTCGCAGAGGACGAGTTTGGCGTCGGGGAGGCGCTCTTTAGTCAGGTCGAGAAGCATGCGGTAGACGGTCTCGTAGCGGTCGACCTCAACGCCGTTTTGGCTGCCGAACTCGTGCCAGGTATCGTTGACTCCAATGAGGATGGAGATGAGGTCGGGGGCCAAGTTGATCGCATCGGACTTCCAGCGGGCATAGAGGTCCACGATGCGATTTCCGCCGACACCCCGGTTGAGGATCTTGAGGGCGTCACCGGGGCGCTCTTTCAGGAGGCGTCCGGCAGCCATTTTCGGATAGCCTTGACCAAGAGCTCCCAGAGAGTTCGGTGCATCGTCATTGCGGCCGCGGCCGCAGTCGGTGATGGAGTCGCCCTGGAAGAGAACGGTACTGCCTGCCTGGATCACGGTGCTTGCCTCCGGAGCTGTCTTTGAAGTTGTGGACTGAGCTCGAGTTCCTGCTCGAACGCCGGGAATATAGCCGCTTCTCTCGCAAACTCCGTGCCGGGCGGTGAATAGTTCGCGGCCAGTGGGGCGACCGTTGGCGAGAACTGTAGCTTGTGAGCGCCAGGCTCACCTGAGGAAGAGTCACGGCAGCGGATTCCCGGATCAGAGCGCGGCCTCCTTGTTCTGCTTCGCTTCTACGAAGCCCACTGCATGTCGAGCTTGCGATGGCTAGCCATACAGTCTTGGAGATACAAGTTGATCAAGCTTTGATACGGGATGCCCGTCTCTTCAGCCATTGCCTTGAAATATTCGATGACATCGGGGCGGACGCGCAGAGTCACCTGTTTCTTCAGTTGCCGTGCGTAGGGGTTACGCCGTGACTTCATTTGGGAAAGGTCGTATTCGGCTTTCATGTTGTCACCTTGGGTAGTGCTGCGCCTCGTTCTTCGTTGCCTTACGAGCAGAGATGATGCGAATGACCGATCCTCCTCCCGGTAACAGTGGCACACCATCAGAAGCCGCAAGGTGGCACTTAACCCCAGGAGCAGAAACCGATCTTCCCATTCGGAGTTCTCGTCATCGTAGAACTCAACAGCAAGCCCGTCATAGAACACACTGGTGGCTTCTTCGAACGAAACACCGTGCTTCCGCAGATTCGCATCAGCTTTCTCGGGATCCCATCCGAAACGTAGATCCTTTATAACTACAATGTATTTACGTTTAATAATTGCGTCAAGTTCAGGATTCAATCAGGGGCAGAACTTTGGCAGTGAGTGACGGGAGCCAGCCGCCACATCAACCCACGCGACATCCCGGCCTCTTCCCATGGGCACGACTCTACCAGCACAGCACGTTGATCACTGCGGCCAAGACCAGAACGGTGTTGAAGCGGTTTAGCCCGTTCCTTGCCCGCTCTGACTCGACCAAGAATGGCACGAACTGGAAGCTCAGGACAAGGCTGTATGCGGTCATCAGAAGGGCAACCGTCCCTCCCTTTGAGATGGGGGAGGCCAGTACCAGCAAGGGCGCTCCCACCGAGTAGATGATGATGGTCCGTTTGACCTTGCGGCGCACGCGCGAAACTCCCTCGGTCTGTTGCGCGGAGAAAAGCCGCGGAATGGTGAAGACGGCTGCCCAGTTCGTGAACATCGCCGCGTGAATGCCGGCCTTGCCCGATCCCGGGTAGAACCCGATGCAGCACCACTCGATGACCAGCAGGCCGAACAGGCCTCCGACTGCATAGAACCAGAGATCGGCATGTTGCGACCTGACGTGCCTGCCGATGCAATATGCGAGGGCCGAGAGCGGCGCGTACACCACTACCATCGCCAGAACGAAGTTGATGAGACTGCCGCGCAGCAACACATTCGTCTGGAACTCCGCGGAGGCCATTGAGGCGACTCCCAGGAGGATGTAACGGCGGAACGGCCTGGAATCGGTGTTAGTGATCGAGACACTCCGGTCTGGTGATTGCTTCATTTTCCCTGCCGCTCGCGGTGTGAGACGTATTGCGGCTCAAGCTGATCGCCATTGCGTCGTGCCAGTGCTTTCCGGCCGCGAACGAACAGCTCACCGCCCCACTGCGGCACCAGCCGGACCGGAGCCATGTGAAGCGTCATGTTCTGCCAGGTGTCCTCTGACCAGTCTGCGATGCAGCCCGGCAAGTCTCCTCCCACGGTCGCAGGCACGAACTCAGACCGGCACCGGCAGGAACCGGGAAAGGCTTGAGAAGCTGTCTCACGCCTCTGTGCCGCTACTCGGATTCCCCCTTGTCCTGCAGCGCGACGAACCACACCCCAAAGCCGAGCAAGCCGGCAGCACACCCCACCAACTGCACGAACACTCGGGTCTGCCCATGGGCAACATGTGATCCGCCAGCGAGTAGAACGGCGGCCGCAAGAATCACTATCGATGCGCTGATGGATTTCACTTTTCCTCCGCAGGACGTCTATTGTGCCGCAGCGACATCCAGTCCAAATGCTGCGGCTGAGGGGGCTCTCTTGAGGTCACTGTACCGGCTTTGCCTTGCCCCGTCAATCGGGACGTTCGCCCTGCTCAGTCTGCCGCATTTGGCGGTCAATAGTACCCCAGATGTTGCTGCGACACTGAGCATCGCTTCGGCGAACGAATTCGGGGGGGGGCACCAGCAATGCTATTGACCTTCTCCTGCTACTGCACTGGCGGAGAGGTCGCCGGATGGCACCGCCTCCCACATTGTGCAGCTCTGCTACGTGGGAGAGGCCGTTTCGACGTGTCCCTCTCGATCGATCTGTTCCCGTCCGGGGCTTCCCATCGTACTCGCGGTCAGGATTTGCAGAACCCGATCCGTCCGGTCACCTCTTTTCGGCGAACGATCCTGTCTGTTGACTTCACCTATGGCGGGCGTACGTTGGAGGTCCAGCCCGGCCGGGGTGTCCGGGCAGAACGCAACCTGGAGTGATTGCCATGTATGCTGGACGATTGGGCCTCGCCTTTCTGGGACTACTGTTGTTTGCCGTAGGGATGCGTGGGCACTCAGCGGAGTTGCTGGATGATTTCAGTGAAGGCGGGTGGAAGCAATCCAACGCCAAGGCCCCCGCCACGGTGACGGCCGAACCGGGGAAGCTGATCCTCAAGGACCACCCTGGGGGAGAGGTCACCTGGGGAAGCTCGATGTCCAAGGCGTTCAAGGGGATGGATCTCGAAGCACTTCAGTATCTCGTGATCAAGGTCAACCGGCTGACGGGGGCGTACCAGGCGAAGTTGGCCGGCAGGGGAAAATGGGGCAAGAAGAGTGTCTGCCGGGGCAGCGATGCGGGACTTGTCGTTGTCGACATTGGCAAGGCAACGCGTTGGCCGCTGGGCAAGGGCAATCTCACCGTCATGCTTTACACCACTGGCGACGGCAGTGAAGTCGAGTACGGCTTTGTGAAGTTTACGGACACACTCACAGGTGAAGAGCGGAAGGCACTGACCAAAAAGCAGGCCAGCCGTCCCTCATCCCTGGCTCCCGTGAAGGCCGGGCTGGATGCGTTGGCTGCCCGAGTCGGGATGAAACCGTTCGGGGCTCGCGCGGAGGACGGAGAGCGGACCGTTTACACGGACCCTGTGACCGGGCGGACGGTGTGGCGCCTGACCGATCACCCAGCTGTGGAGCGGCATGTTTACTACGACATTCTGGCTTGGAACGCGAACGGCAGCACGGTGATGTGGGTGTCACGCCGAGCGGGGGGAGGCCATTGGCTCATGGATGCAGACGGCACAAACTACCGCCCGTTGCCGGGGGCAGCCGACGGGGGCATGGTGAAAGCCCCTCACTGGTGTCCGCAGCGTCCGCATGTGATGTATTTCGCCCGGGCAGATGAGACGCGGACGACAGTCTATACGCTCGACGCCAGAGATGGTGCTGTGGTTGAGGTCGTTTCCGTTCCCATCCCGGGGCGATTGGGGGAACGCGTGTTCTCCGAGTTGCCCCCACCCCATCCGGATGGAAGGCACTTCCTGATGCGCTGGGGCGGCCAGGATCGGTTTGCGACGCTACTTGTGGTTGCGGATGCCGAAACAGGCAAGCATTGGCGTATAGAACCGGGGATGCCAACTCACCGCGTGCGTTTTACCAAGCACTCAGATCTATCCGTATTCGTCAACAGCAACGAGGATCCCGATAATCCCGGCGTCCGCAAGCGTACCGAATGGGTCCTCGCGCTGGACGGGACCAGACGGCGGCTGCCCGAAGGCGGTGGGCACCCGGACTGGTCGCCGGACGGCGCCTGGCTTGGGGCGTTCGGGAGCGGCGGAATCTGGCTCATCTCGCACGATGGGGCGGTCCGCAAGGAGCTTGTCCACACTGATGCCGGTGGGCATGGCGGCTTTAGCATCACAACCGGCCGTTACCACGTGTCGGATGCTCCGCGCAGCGGTCCGTTCGCCGATCTTGTTTACGTGGTTGAGCTGGCCAGTGGTCTCGTGACCCCGATCTCCTACCACGGCTCGTCGTATTCAGGCTGGGCTTCCGGCGTGCCCGATCCGGAAGCGACCCACCCGGCACCGATCTGCAGCCCTGATGAGACTAAGATCATCTATGATTCCGATCTGATGGGCCAGCCGGATGTTTGGGCTGCGGTGTGGAAGCGCCCGGGGGCACCCCGCAGTGTTCGTTTGGCCGAGGGAAAACTGAGCTGGGAGGCGCCTGAACTGCATCGTGAGATCGAGACTTACACCGTTTACCGTGAACAGGCCGGTGACTGGATGCCCGTCCGAGGCGGGGTCACCGGCACAGCTGCGGCCGACGTACCCACCGGTTGTCGCCTGGCGGTCGCGGCGCGGGAGTGGTCGGGACTGGAGAGCCACCTTGCCATCGCAGGGACATCGATTCG
Source organism: Lentisphaerota bacterium (assembly GCA_018676675.1). Lineage (GTDB taxonomy): Bacteria > Verrucomicrobiota > Lentisphaeria > Oligosphaerales > JABHEG01 > JABHEG01. The sequence goes on along the minus strand of JABHEG010000220.1, from coordinate 60,417 downwards.
TGTGCGCGAACGCCTGGCCCCGGCCCCGGTCACAGCGCCTACGGTTTCAGGGACTGGGGTGAGCCACGTGGACCTCGCCTGGGAGGCGTCCCCTGAGCTGGCACTCGCGCATTACAATGTCTACGCTGCTGACAGTCCGACCAAGGCCCCCTGTCAGGGAACTCTTGTCGGGTCGCCGAAGGGGCCACGTTTCCTGGACTGGGGATTGCAGCCGGGGGCGGATTACTGGTACCGTGTGACGGTGATGGATGCCCAGGGGAACGAGTCGTTGCCCAGTCCCGCCGTCAAGGGAACGACCGGAGGCGAAGCCGGGCCTCCGGTGCTGATCGAGATTGAAGCCGAGACCGGTGAGTGCGAAGCCCCCATGGGCGTGGCCGTGGATGACGAAGCGCTCGGTGCGAAGTGTGTTCAAGTCCCCATCGACTTCAGCGATGAGCCCTATGTGACCGAAGGGTATGTGCGTTACCGTTTTACCGTGCCACGGGACGCTCTCTACATTTTCTGGGCTCGCAGCCTGGGACCGGACGGGGAGAGCAATTCGTTCTTTCTCTCATTGGATGGTTCCCGGGACGCGACCTGGGGAGTTCCGTCACCCCGGAAGGGGCGAAAAGCGTCCTACACCTGGCAGCGAGTTCCTGGCCTTGAGGGGGCGCCGCTGGCCAAGGGAGCACACGAACTGGTGGTCAAGTCGCGCGAGGATGGAACGCGGCTGGATAAGATCGTCATCACCACAGATTTCGGACTGACTGTGACGGACTGAGGAGTATTGAGATGGTGCACCAACGCTGGAGTTACTCGCGAGCGACGATCACCTTTGCGGCTTTGGCTGTTGGCTGGAGCATGACGGCCGTCGCCGAGACCGCACTGGAACTTGACCCGGAACTGGCCGGACGGGTTGGCCGGAACACACTCGCGCTGTCCGCGGACAGTGACTCACCCGGAGGACTGAAGACCGCCTTGCCCGATGGCGTGGGTGACCTGGCTCAGGGCACAGTGATGATGCGCCTGCGGAGTTCGCGCAGGCTTGGGCATGTTGACGAAACGTCTTTGGCGATGGACCTGATGAACTGCTCCGGCGTTCGTGTTCAGCTCTCCGAACACCGTGATTCCCCTCGCTTCGTGTTCTTCCATCCGGGCGGTTCAACGCGGCCGGCCGCCGTGTGCCGCATCGCTTATCTGAACGCTGGTCAGTGGTACCATGTGGCGCTTTCCTGGACCAGCCAGACCGGTCTCGTGGATGTGTTTGTCAACGGTTGGGCGCAACAGCGCGTTCATCTTCCCCCGTGGCAGCCCAAAGGCGACAGAACACTGCGATTTGGTGGGACTCTTGGTGCCGGCACTGACGCTGCGCGGATCGAGCTTGAAGAGATCTCACTGCATGCCTGGCCGATGGATGAAGGGCAGCTTCGGCAAGCCATTTCTCTGGAGCAATTGGCTGATGGCGGGAGCGGTGTCCGCAAGCGTTACGAGACGGCACTCGATTTGAGTGACTACACCCTCACGCCTCTGTTCGAGCCGGACCTGAGCAAGCCGCTGCCGATCATTGCGGAGGACACGCTGTTCGAAGGGGAGGCGCGTACCCGTGAACCGGAGCCGGGACAGTGGGTGCTCGAAGGCCCGGCCAAAGCCTTCACCGCAGATGGCAAGCTGACGATCGACAACCTGTCAGATGGACCGGCTCACACGGTGCTGTGGCTCCCGCGAGCCTTCCCCGCGAACGTCATGCTCGAGTTCGATATCACGATCGAGCGCGACGAAGAGGGGCTGGCCATCGTTTTCTTCGCCGCCCGCCCGTGTGGCGACCCTGTCGGGAGCATTTTCAAGACCGGACTGGCCAAGCGCGGCGGTGTGTTCGGGACATACATCAAGGGCGATGTCGATTCGTACCATGTTTCGTATCTGGCGGCCGGACAGCGTCGCACGGCCATTCCGGGACCGCGTCGATCCGCCAACGTGCGGAAGAACAGTGGGTTCTGGCTGGTCGCTTGCGGCGATGACCAGATCCTGGGGCACGACCTGGGACGAGGGCCGCATCGCGTGCGGATCCTGAAGATGGGCAACCTGGTTAGGGTCGAGGCCAACGGGAAGCTCTCGGTTGCGTTCGACGACGATGGGGAGACGTGGGGGCCAGTCCTGGGTGATGGCTACATCGGGCTGCGCCAGATGAACCATCTGCTGTCTGCCCAGTATGAAAACCTGCGCGTTTACGAGGTCTCCCGGAAGTAGGGGATTTCCTGGTTGCGCCACGCTACTCCGGGATGAACATCTGGCCGTCTCCTGCTCGCTGCTCAAGGTCCTCATAGCGGGTGAGCTCGAACGCTTGGCGGTAGCAGCGCCAACGGGCGTCGTTGTTGACGATCTCCTGGAGTTCTCGGCGCATCGTGACGCGGATTTCTGCACAGGCGGGGTCGTCGATCTGGTTGGTGAAACCGGGGTCATCCAGATCGTAGAGTTCATCGACGTCCGAACAGGCGTTATAGACGTACCGGAAGTGGCCCTGCTCAAAGCGCTTGTTGATGGCGACAGCCGGGTTGGGGGCAACGTGCCATCCGGCCTCGAAGACAAAGGGTTCATCGTGTCCCTGGTCCCCCGGGACAAGGCGCCGAAACAGACTCTCGCCGTCGTGCCGACCGATCGCGTCGATGCCTCCCACTTCCAGGAACGTCGGGGCTATGTCCAGAAGGGACACATCCTGCTCGACGATCTCGCCGGCGCGGTCGGCGTTGGGGAGCTTGAGCAGCATGGGGATTCGCCCTGGCTTGGGGTGGCCGTAGACACCTTTGTCGATAAGTCCCTGCTCCAGGTTCATCTCGCCGTGGTCAGCCGTCAGTAAGACGATGCCTGAGTCGTAGAGCCCCAGGGCCTTCAGACGCTCGACGAACACGCGCAGGGCGCTGTCAATGACTTCCATCTGCAGGAGATGAGCGATCTGGTAGTCCCGCGCGGTGTTCTCATCGTAGAGCCCCCAACTGGATCGGTAGGTGGCGTAGATGCCGGGCTCCGGTCCCGCCGGTTTGTAGTCGCGGTCTCGCCAACCGGTGTATCCGGCGGGGAGGGGCACGTCTGCGCGCAGGGCCTGTTCGCGTTCCTCGAGCCCTGCGGGGATCAGGAACGGTTGATGCGGGGCGAAGAGATCGAGATGCAGATAGAGCGGGGCATTGTCCTCGTTCCGTTCCAGCAAGCTGTCCAAAAGTGCCAGTGCCCGGTGCACGAGGTAGTGCGGATAGGTGGCCTCCAGGGGGAAAGGCATACCATTCTTCTGTTCGAGCCAGCCCCCGTAGAAGTTCCCGGCCGTCGTCCTGTCGGTCCTCAGACCTTCGATCCGACGTTTGAAGCGGAAACCGTCGACGCCCATGGCGCGCAGGTACTCATGGTACTCGGGATCGTCATAGATCGGTGGTGCCCAGCGGTTCCAGGGGCTGCAGCTTTCGCCGAAGACGCGCGCGAAGGTGGCTGTCCCGATATGGCTCTTCCCAACATGCCCCATGAGATAGCCGGCAGCTTTCAGGTAGTCGGGATAGATGGGGTCGTCCGGGCGCAACTCGACTTCGCACCCATCGTGAGCCCGCTCCTCATTGACCAGAATGTAGGGATAGCGGCCGGTGAACATGGATGCGCGACTGGGGCCACAGAGGGGCGAGACGGCAAACGCGTTGGTGAAGGAAACGCTGTCGCTCTCAAGGGTCTGCCAGGCCGGTCGCCGCATGTGGGTGAGGCACTCGCTGGGCTGCCGGTGAAACTCCGGCGGAATCATGTCGACGGTGAACACGAACACATTCGGGCGTTCGACATCGCGCGTGTCGAACGGGTGCATCCCGCGCTTTTCGTCCAGAAACTGCATGGAAATTGTTCCTCTCAGTCGTTCCGGGAATCAGGTACTGTTGCGTGGTTAACCTTAGCTTGTTCTCGGTGGCGTTCCAGCATCAGATTACCTTCCACGGTGGAAACAGCATGGCCCGCTCGTCGGCTTGAAGTAGTGGACTGTCTTAGAAATTGAGCGCCCCGTGGCGTTGAGCCCTGAAAGGGCATTGGCAACGTAGCCCAGGCCAGCGGCCTGGGTACAGTAGACAGCACATTTGAGCGCGCTGAAGGTGCGCATCAACTCGTCGAACGAGAATCTGTTGAAGTGCCCCGATAGGGCACAGACTACTGCTTCGCATACCCAGGGCGATTGCCCTGGGCTACGATGGATCGGCCCCGTTGGGGCGAGAGTGACAGGCCGTCCGTGTTTTCGGGACGTGGGCTTGCGCACGGTGAGGACAGGCAACTCCGTCAATGGTGGTCTGACGGTGGTTTGTTGCTCGGGAACGCTTACGTTGTCTGCGCGCGGGAGGTCGGCCGGCGGTATATGCGTCGGTCCCCGCCCATTTTCCCAATTCTCGCCCCGCTTGCGCAAGGGCAGTAGAGGCGGTGTCGTCACCCACCAGGAGAGTACACGGTGAACAAACACTTGACGCGGCTGAGTCACGTCGGGATCCCGACATCCGACCTGGAGCGATCGCTGGACTGGTACACACGCGTCCTGGGGCTTGACGAAGCATTTACTCTCGAGCGTGACGGGAAGCCTTGGATCATCTACCTGCACCTTGGACCGGAGACATTTGTCGAGCTCTTTGCTCCGCGAGCCGACCAGCCCAAACCGCCTCACACGCATTTTTCCATTGAGGTGGAGGATGTCGACGCTGCTACCGCCGACCTGAAGACCCGGATTGCGCAGGAGCAGTTGCCGACGGACGAAATCATCACTGGCAGCGACGGATCCCGGATTCTCAATTTCTTCGATCCTGATGGGCACCGCGTGGAGTTCCAGGAGTTGTGTCCGGGATCCTCACAGGCCGAGGCCCGAACGCGGCTGCGTGCCGCAAAGGAGTGATGGCATGGTCCGTGACGCACAAGACATGACGTGGCGGTACTCTGGCGGGCGCTCAGGGCTCCTTTTCCTGTTGCTTGCCGGGGTTGCGCTTTCCGCCCTTGGCCAGGACAGCAAACCTCCCTCCGGAACCACGGATTCGGACGCATGGCCCAGCTTCCGCGGACCTCGCGCCGCGGGCGTTGCTCAAGGGCACCGGTTGCCCACTGTCTGGGATGTGGAGACGGGCAAGAATGTGCGCTGGCGCGTGCCCGTTCCCGGTCTGGGGCTCTCAAGCCCGGTTGTTTCGGGAGGACGACTCTTCCTGACCACGGCCGTCGCGGAATCGGGGCGCTCAGCTACCCTTCGCACGGGCCTGTACGGGGACATCAAACCGGTCGACGACGAAGGTGTTCACGGTTGGCGAGTGCTCTGTCTGGATGCTGTATCCGGTGAGAAGCTGTGGGAACGCACGGCTGTCCGGGGCGTGCCGAAGACGCGTCGGCATCCCAAAGCGAGCCACGCAAATGCCACGCCTGCGACTGACGGAACACATGTGGTGGCGTTTTTCGGGTCCGAGGGGTTGTACTGTTTTGATACGGCCGGAATGTTGCTCTGGCACCGCGATCTCGGTGTCCTCGACTCAGGCTTCTTCCGTGCCCCAAAGGCGCAGTGGGGATTTGCCAGTTCGCCTGTAATCCATGGCCGGCGCCTGTTCGTCCAGTGCGACGTGAACGGGGCCTCCTTTGTGGCGGCCTTCGACGTCGCTTCCGGGAAAGAGCTCTGGCGAACGTCTCGCGATGATGTGCCGACTTGGAGCACGCCCACGATCGTGTCCGTGGAGGGGGCAGAGCAACTCGTGGTGAATGGGTTCCGGTGCATGGGAGGGTACGACATCGCCTCGGGGCGCCGGCTCTGGAGCATGTCCGGCGGAGGAGATATCCCCGTCCCAACTCCGATCGTTGCCGAAGGACTCATCGTTCTTGCTGGCGCACATGGGCGGATCGCTCCGATCTACGCCCTTCGCCTGGGAGTCAGCGGGGACATTGACCCCTTAAAGGGCGGAACGTCGTCAGAGCACATGGCCTGGCACCACCTTCGGAACGGTGCTTACATGCAGACTCCGCTTGCCATCGATGGCTATCTTTACAGTTGCCGCGATAACGGTTCACTGGCGTGCTACCGCCTGGCGACCGGAGAACTTGTCTACCGCGAGAGACTGGGCAGTGGTGGCTTTACGGCGTCGCCCGTTGCAGGCGATGGGAAGCTCTACTTCACCAGTGAGAAGGGGATCGTCCACACCATTCCCGTCGGGGAGCGCTTCGATCGTATAGGCCGGAGTTCTTTGACTGAGGCCTGTCTGGCCACACCTGCCATCTGGCGGGGGACGCTCTTCTTCCGGACCAGGCACCACCTGGTGGCCGTAGGGAATGCCGTGAACTGAACGTGTCGCGGGAAGCGGGGGCCATCACAGACGGCATGCACACGCCGCATCTCCGTGATCTTCGTCCTGTGGCCCGCCGTAGCCTTGGCGAAGGCGGCTCCGTGTCTGTGGTAAATCGCTTCTGTCCGCGGTCAGCGGGCAACGCCGCGGCTCACCGGCACGCGCTAGCGCGTCATGGCGCAGCCGGCTGTTGGCACTTCATTTGTCTCCCACCACCTCGAACCATCCACGGCGTTGCTTCATATCGTGTCGCCACTCAAGGGCAACGCCTATGCCTTTCAGGATGTCGGCTGCTCTGCGTGACACGCTGTCTTCCGGATGTCTCAAGAGCGCCTTGAGCGCTGGAATGGCCGGTGCGAGTCTGTCCGGGGGCATCTTGGCCAGTTCTCGAAGCAGGTCCGCTTTGGCCATAGCAGCCAACGCCTTTGCCTGTGGGTCAATGTCTTCTGCTTCCCGCGCTCTGAGCAACGTCAGTACTCTGTCGCGCGCTCGATCTCGGTCGAGGAACTCGATAGCACCCAACGAGACAGCACGAGGGCCAATCTCAAGGCTCCCAAGGGCCTCCAGCAAAACGTCATGCCCATCCTCCTTGCCCAAAGCAGCCAACGCCCGTGCAACGTTGACTCTGGTCAGCTCATTGCTGTCCTTGAGAGCATCCCGCAAGGCCTGGATCGCGCTCTGTCCTCCAAGCCTTCCCAGACTGGTGACCGCAAAGTTCCGGATCATTGGCTCGCTGTGGTCGCGGAGCAACCCCGCCAGCAAGCCCACGTCCTCACGACCGAGGCACCGATTCGCCAATCGAGGCGCCATACGACAAGCCATCTCGTCATCGCTACACAGATCGCGGAGGGCTATCGCCCGCACCTGTGCGACGTCCTCTTCTCGCAGTTCGGCGTCCGCCAACGTCCTCGCAGCCCATGCCTTCGCGTTGCCGGAGGCAGACCGGCAAGTGTCGATGAGAATGGGCACTGCCATGTGTCCCATTCCCTCGACCACATCACAGGCCGCGTCTCCCCAACGTGAACTGAAGGGCTGCGCCGCATCCAGGGACGCAAGCAGGATCGGCACTTGCTGTTCCGGTGTAAGGTCCGTTCGCGTGATTGCCCACCACGCCTCGAACGCCACCCGAGCCACGGCTTTCATGTCAAAACTGTCATCATGGTCCCCGAAGGAGTCGTTGATCCTCTTCTCCAATGCCGGCAAGCACTCCTTGTCGCCGATCACCTTAAGCCCCTCGATGGCCATTCTCCGGCTGGTGCCCTCGTGGTCCGTGGACAATGCGACCAATCGCTCTTGTTTCTGTTCACGCGTGAGTTGCTTGTCCAGCAGGATCAGGAACGCGCCGGCCGCGGCTCGCAGGTAAGCAAGAGAGCGCTTCTCGTCCCCCTTCGTCAGGCGATTCGCAACCGGCAAAGCCCCATCCATGTCCAAGCCCGAGGTGCTCAGGTTTCCCAGAGAGAGCAGCACGGCCGTCTGAACTCGGGGGTTCTCATCCGCCAACAGCGCTACCAGCGCGTTAATGCCTTGCTGGTCGTTTCTTTGGGCGGCCTCAATCTCCCTCGCCCTTTTCTTCTCATTTTCCGAACAAGGAAATGGGTAGTGCGCGAACCCCGGTTGAGACATGCAAACCGTGAGTCCAAGAACGACGGCCCAAAGGATGTGGCCCGATGTCCCAGTCATTGTGTTCTCGCTTTGTGCCAACGTCCCGGTCCATGTCCACTGGTTGGGTTGTTCGTTCCCCCGCTAGGCGTAGTGCTCCACAAGGAAGCGAACAGCATTCTCGGGACCATTCCACTCTTTAAGTTGCGTCTGAAATGCCGTGACCTTCCTCTTTGCGTCTTCGTCGTGGAGCAGTCTGTCTATAGCGGCCAGGACATCGGACGCCGTTGTCCATTTCTTGTTCAGGCGAAGGGCAAAGCCCTTGTGAACACAGGCGTCCAAGTTCGCTTGTTGCTCCGGGTGCATCCCTATGCCTACGATCGGTGTCCCGGATAGACATGCATTCATGACGGTGTTCTGTCCTCCATGAATGACCGATATGTCCGCCATTGGGTTCACCAAGTGTGCAGGAAGGAATCCTGTTGCCACAACATTCTCGGGTACGTCTATACTCATTTCCTCAATGAGCGACTTCACAGGTGCGATCACGCGATACGGCATGCCTCGGAACCCCTGCAGGATTTCAGATACGAGCGCGGGTTTTCCGGAACTGCCCATTGCGAAATACACGATGGGTCTGTCACGGGGTATCGACGCCACGCTTTCTGGAATGGGCTTGTCGATCCTGGCAGGTAGAGGACCAATATAGTGCAGAGCGGGGCGGACCTCTGAGAACCCGACCCATTCTGGGATATCGGCAAGCAAAGTGTGGTCGCCTTCTAACAGTTCAATGAAGTTCTTGAACTTGGGCAGTCCATACTTCGCTCCGACTTTGCTGTAGGGCCTGGCCGGAGCTGCCAGCTTGAGGACCATCTTGCTCACCCAGCGGTTCATCTTCTCTTCGTCATTCCCGAACAACCACCGCACAAACCGGAAACTGTTTCGGTCCGGCCAGGACTGCAGGCCAGCCTCGTAGTACTCCGTAACTGAAGTGGAATGCAGAACGTTGACAAACGGAACCTTGGCCACACGAGCCGAGATGGTGACGCTCAGGCACCAACCGGTGAGTACGGCAGCGGGTTTCATCTCTTCGAAGAACGCGATCTCCATGGGAACCCGTGTTCTTAGCTCTTTGGCCGAGAGGTATCCAAGAGTATTGAGCGTTTGGCCGCTTAGCACCTTCCGCAATCGGCGAAGCTCCTTCTCCGTGAGCCGCGGCTCCATTCTGCTGAGAGCGAATCCTTCTTCCTCGATCAACTGTTCGAACTGTCCGCCGTAACTGGCAAAGATGACCTCGAAGTGCTTCCGGGCCTCCCTGGCAATCTCAATCATCCTGCCGGTTTCGGCGAGGTTGTATCCTGCGACCGCGAACACTAACGTATTCATCTTCTCCCCATATGTGTTGTTCAACCCAACGAATGGATGAGGGGCGCGAGCTTTGGAGCGTCCCTCTCGATCGACTGGTTCACCTCTGGTGTTGTCGTTTCCAGCCCCAACGGGGCGGCCTCATCGTAGCCTGGGGCACTCGCCCCAGGCCAACGGGGAAACAGCCATTGTGCCCTGAAAGGGACCTCACCGTTCCCGTCCAGACCCCGGACGGCTTCCTTGGTGGTTTCACGGCTGGCAACGGGCGTCTCCCGGGCGACGGGCGACCTGGGGCGGCGCTATCGCTCTGCTCCAGGCTACGATGACTTGCGCCTTCAGCGCAAGAACAAGGTGGCCTCGCGGCCGGCCTGATTCTCCGGTGAAGCCAGCCGATCATCTTCCTGTCCGGCGAACTCTGTATGGACCCCATGGGGTATTTCCCAGTCAAGCCCCAAGTCGTCGTTCTTACTTACCACATGATAGACGACACGCGGTGCGCCTGAGCGCACTTGGCAGTCGCCACTGGCGTTCGCCCTTCCTCCATTGCTGAAGATATGCTTGCCGGGAGAGCGCGTCAAGGGTGTTCTCTGCTTGACGTCAGCTCGCGGACTTGCCCATTCTTGGACCGTCGATTCTCTCCCAAACGCACCCTCCTCTGATGACTCCCGAGTATTGGCACCATCGCATCCGACACACTACTGCTGGAGCGTCTCTAGACTGTCGACAGGATGATTCAAGCCACAAACTGAACGACCAGCTGGTCACCATGTTGAGTTGGTGTAGAAGACGGCAGGCTCCGAATGTCTGCGTGATGACGTGTCTGCGGACCCCGGTGTCCTCATCTCTGGACGACTCGCGCTTTTGCGCAGGAGGCTTCTCGGAATTGAGGACTGGGAGGATTCAACCGAACCAGAGAGGGAACGCGTTCCGGCTCTCGGTCTGCCCTCCCGAGCGCTCGACGTGGGCCTCGTCCTTCTCCATTCTCCGTTCCGTCTACCCGTTCTTCCCAGCGCCGTAACTGTCTTGTTGGAAGCCGGTTGAGCCGGTGATGGGGGGGGGGAGACGTCTCAGCTGCTACGAAGAGGAAGGTACGGGAACAGCGCGTTTTCCTTCCTGCGGGAGTGTCCTCTCTATCGTGTTTCCAGCGCGGCACTCGCGTGTTTCACACGGTTGGCACACGCCATGCTAGAGAGTCCATGGAGGCAGGATAAGAGTCAGGCTTTCCGGATGGATGGCCGCTGAGAAGATCGGTACTGGTTGCGATGGAAGACGAAGGAGCAAGAGCGAAGTGCGCGGTGTGTGGCCGGATCCGGGCTGATGGCCGTTGGTTTCATCCCGCGAAGCCTCATCCCGAGTGGATCTACTCACACGGGTACTGCCCGGTCTGTTTCCAGGCTTTCATGGCGAAGATCGCCCGAATCCCGACGGTCGGCCGGGCGGTCAATCACTGAGAGAGAGTTGTTTCCGAGGGGGCTGTTCGGGTGACGGGTGCGCTGGGGTGGATTTGGTGCCGAACCGTTGTCTTAGCGGCACCCCTCCATTTTCCCCGGTGCCCTCCGTCCCCCGCTTCCTCCCCCTTTCCTCACTTCTTCTCGTACCATGTTCCATCTTCACGCTGAAGCATGACCCCGGCTTTCGCTCTCTTGTAGATGGCCGCTGCGCGTTGTGTGCCGACGTGCCCAGGCGTTGACCCGTGCTGCTTCGCGATTATCTGGTAGACGATCGCGCGGTCTCTGTTCTCGTCGGCAACCAGCTGCTTGTCTGCGGCGGTGACTTTCGTCTCGTCCGCAATCTGAACCAGTCCCTTCAGGTCTTCTCCGACCGCCTTGGCTTGCTTCAGTTCGGCAAGTCTCGGTGCCCGGGCTACCATTCTGGCCTTGAGTCCGCTCGCCCCTGCGCCCGTCGCGCCCGGAACCATGACGCCGAGACATGCTGCAGCGACAACCATGTAGACATATCGTTTCATTCTTCGTACCTCCGTAGGGGTTCTCTACTCGGCTTTCATCGAGGGATCCAAGGCATCAAGATCACCGAAGAAGTCTTCCAGCTCCCGGTCGATCCGCAAGTTGACATCGACTGTGATGTGGATCGGTTTCACTTCCACCGGCTCTGTCTTGACCCTGATGCATCCGACTGATGGGATCAGCAGCAGGAGTGCTGTGGCGTACCTCATTGGCATGGCGTGCCTCCTTTACACCTTCTAGACGGTTCTACTGGCGGTCGTATTCACGCATTAAGCTCTGTAGCTCCGCGAATCTTCGGCAACGAATCGCCAGCGGCCGCGTCGCGGAATCCTCCGGGACGCTTCCTCAGTCATCGCTGCCCACTCATCTTCAGTCCCATGTTAATGTAGTCCTGCAATGCTCCGTTGACATTGATGTCCAGGCGCACGGGCGGAATCAGGGGATTGTCCACGGCTCGTCCATCCAGCCGCAGTTGGAGCTGGGCTCCCTCACGCTCGGGTGCTTTCAGGTCGAATCGCAGGAGGGAGAATTCGAAGTCGCGGAGGGCCTCCTCTGCGAGCTTGAGCTCCTTGTAGTTTGGTGCTGTTTCAGGGACGCCTTTCGTCAGGATGTCTGCCTGGGTGAGTTTGAGTGTTCCCATTTCGCCGGGCACGCTGTACAGGAAACCATCTCGGTAGCTGATGCGTCCGTCCCTGAATACAATGGGGAGTTTCCCGTACAGTGTGCCCTGAGCTTCTCCCCCGATGCCTGTCAACAGAGAGCTTGTCTCCTCAAGAGAGATGTTGTCCAGGAAGAGCGTGACATCGAAGTCCGGCTTCCGGGGGTTGAATCGAACGGCATGGGTGATGAGGTGTCCCCCGAGCCAGTCCAGGCTGCAGCGCTCCAGGAATGCGTCGTTGAGCGACTGGAGGTGGTAGGTAATCTCGCCACTTCCCATCGTCAGTTGGTCAAGCTGCAGTGAGGTGAAGGTGATCTTCTGGTGTGGAGCTGTACGGAGGTCCGGGAGGTCGTCGAGCAGTAGCGTGCTCTGGATTCCGCTGATGGAAAGCCCTTTGTCTTTCATGCTGACCGTCGCATCGCGCAGAGTCAGCGCACAGGTGCCCTCGGGACCTTCTGAACTGTAAGAAAATGATCCCTGCCCTGAGATCGTGCCGGAGAAGCCGAACGCATCGATACCGGGGTGGAAGGCTTTGAAGGGGGTCAGGTCTGTCAGGGAGACAGGGGGCAGTGTGACGTCGGCGACAGCCTTGAACGGGCGCAGCCAGTGTGCCTTGCCCACCATGCGAACGGTGGCCGGAACGGCCTTTAGACTCAGTGTGGCGTCTGCGGTCGCTGTCTCCCCGCGAATGGCACACGTCCCTTCCAGGCTTGCGAGCTGGTTTCCTCGTACCTCGACTGTCGTGATCCGGACCCGGCCTGCCTCGCTTTCAGGCGGGGCAGGGGAGGGCTCGAGTTCGGCCCGTGGGTGGGTGTTGAACGGCAGAGAGAGGTCCAGCCCTGCGGCGGTCAGTGTGTCCGGAACCGTGACCTTCCCATTGTGAACGGTGAGACATCCCTCGAAGGGAATCCGTTCTCGCAGGGCGGCCAACGAAGGTCTCATGGGCCGTCGTTCCGGGGAGTCATCCGCGTCGCTCGATTCCGCGAAAGCGAGCAGGCACTGAGCGGCGAGGGGGCGCCATGCGGCGATGTGCCCTGCGCATTCAAGTCTCGCCGTCTGAGCGGTCCCACTCGCCGCGGCGGAGTGGAAGGCAAGCTCTGAGAACGTGGAGGCCAAAGCGAATTCGCACAGTTCTTCAGTCAAGGAGACCGTGCTCTCGACGTGTCCGGTCGTGGTCAGGACCTGCTCGTTTGACGCCCGGAACGTGCATGCGGACGAAGGAGTCCGGAGAGAGAGATCTGCCGCGAGCGGGGCTCCGTTGGTGATCCCGAATCGACAGCTCCAGCCCGTTGTCGGATCGCTGCCCGGGGGCGGCGCAATCCGCAGTTTCTGGCCGTCAGAAAGGCTGAGTTCCCGGCAGGACAAGCCGAGCTCGCCGGTCATCTGTCGCAGGGCGGGGGCGATGATGAGTTTCGGAGCGAACCACTCCACCTTGGCGAGCTCCAAAAGCCCCGGTAGCGAGGCGTGGTCTGCCCTTCCCTCGATCAGGGCGTCCTGTGCCGTCGCGACCATGGTGTTTGTGCCCAGCGAGTACGTGTCTGCGTGCAGCTTGGACTTGGCCGTGAAGGACGCAGGTGTACCGGCGACTTCCAGGCTTGCGTCGAATGCCCCGGACAGGGAGGAATCCCCTTCCTCGCCGAGCTCCAGGACCACGTTGACGGCGTTTGCCTTCCCGCGAACACGAAGGTCGCGCGCGGGAGCACCGGGTGCGATCTGTTCCATGGTAGAGCTCAGTTCAATGCGGTCGACGTGAGCGGTGGTCGCCGCGTGACGCAGAGCGACGTCCATGAGGGTGACATCTGCCTGTAGAGCGGCCGTCCGGGCGGGAAACAGGCATGAACCTCGAACACGTGCGGCTACTTCAGCCGTCATCGTCGTGTCATCATCGGGGCGAAACGCCAACGACGTCTTTCCCAGCTCGAGGGAGGCTGTTGCCTCCACGTCCTCTGACGTTATTCCCTTTGCCTCTGCGACAACGCCCAACGACAGTCGTTCGTCCATGGCGAGGTGACTGTCCGGGAATCCCAGTGTGGTGAGAAGCGTGGGGATGGCGGCTGAGATTGTTCCCTGGAATGCCCCGGCGATGCCCGTTCGCAGATCAACTGTTCCTGTGCCCTGGAGTGCGATCAGTTCCTCTCCCGGGGCGGGCGGGGGGGAGCTGAGTGTGAAGGCGAACTGCTCCCGTGTACCTGTCAACTCCGCGTGGATGCCTCCAATGGCCTGTCCCTTGTAGATGAGATCCCAAAGACGAGCGCTGACGGTGACGTTCCCCGGGGTGAAATCCGGGGCGAGGGGGAAACGCACCTCAGCCGTTGCCCGTCCCGTCACACCGTGAACCCAAGCGAGTTCTGAAGATGTCACCTGCAGAGATGCGGAGAGCTCCTTGAGGAAACCGGATATTTCCGTCTTCCCGATAGTAATCCCTTCTATTGTCAACGGGGCGATCTCTCCTTTGACGGTAACGGTTGCTTGGGTTTGGTCGGCAGGCATGTGTATGGTTGCCTCCAACTGTGTCAGAACGATGTCCGTCTGAGCCAGTTCAACTCGTGTGTTCGAAGCGTTTAGCGTGACATTTGCGTCTTGCGGTGACCAGCCTTTCAGGGTTGCCTGAATTCTCACATCGGCTTGGCCCACTGGCCATGGGGACGCAGGGAGGGGCTTGGCCATGGCCAATCGGCGTAGTCCGCGAAGCTGATCAATCTGCAAGGCACCGCTGTGCCCGGCTACGGTGAAATTGCCGTCCGCCGGCGTCCCCTCGAAGGTGATGTCGACTCGTTGTCCCAAGAGCCGGAGCCAGGCTGTTCCGGTGACTGTGTGGTTGGGGTGAAGCGTGCCCTGTGCCTCGAATGGGACTTGGAGAGAGCCGTCGCCTGACTGGATCTCGAGCGTTCCACCGCGCAGATATAGCGCCTCGCACGCAATGAGGGGGAGTGATCGAGGACGGTCGGACGGAGCGGGTGCCGGAGTCGACTGCTCCGGATTCCGCCTCCGGAGCCACTCAATGCCGGGGATCGTCCATTTGCCGTCTTCCTCAACAGCCGTGATCCGCAGCGAGGAGATGGTGAGGGAATCCAACCGTCCGCGCATGAGGCCCCGGGGCGTGTAGCGGATGATTGCTGAATCGATGCCGATTTCGCCCAAGTTGTCCTGAGACGCGATGGGGCCGACGGTCGTCCCCGTGAAACTGACGGAGGACAGGTCCAGGCGCAGGTGCTCGGCGAGGTCATGTTTTGAGAGGAGACGGGACGCAACCTCGTTGGCGAGGTACGGAAGGAGAACCAGGGTGGTGAGAATCGTGGCGCTGACGAGGATGCACAGTCCTAGGAGCGCCCAGGGAAGGAGGCTCCGCCACCGTGATTGTTTAGGGCGTTTTCGGCCCATCGTCGTCTCCCGGGCTTCAAGGGAAGTCGGGACAGCCCACCGTCAGCGGGTATGACGTGCGAAGTCAGCCGAAGGGAGACCGTCGATCAGCGTCTTTTCTTCTTCTTTTTCTTCTTCGCTTTTGGCTTCTGTGGCTTCTTGCGAGGCTTGCGTTTGGGCTTGGTGGCACTGGAGCCTCCTCCGAAGCCACCCATGCCGGGCATTCCGCCCATGCCTGCCATCCCGCCCATCCCCCCCATTCCACCCATTCCGCCTGCGCCTCCCCCAAGAAGGTCACCCATGCCGCCCATTCCACCCATTCCACCCATTTTGCCCATTTTCGACATCATCTGGCGCATGGTCTGGAACTGCTTGATGAGCTGATTGATCTCAACGATCTCACTTCCGCTTCCTCGAGCGATGCGGCGACGTCTGGACAGGTCGATCAAGTTGGGGTTTTGGCGTTCGTGCGGGGTCATCGAGTTGATGATCCCTTCGATGTGATTGAACTGGCCTTCATCCCCCCCGATTTGGTCTTTGAGACCACTGACGCCGGGGATCATGTCAAGCAGTGACATCAGCCCGCCCATCTTGCGGATCTTGCCCAGTTGGTCGACAAAGTCCTCGAAATCGAACGTGCTTTTGCGCAGCTTCTCTTCGAGGCGAGTGGCCTCTTCTTCCTCGAACTGCTCGGATGCCTTCTCCACGAGGCTGACGACATCGCCCATACCGAGGATGCGTGAGGCCATGCGTTCGGGGTAGAACGGCTCAAGGTCCACTGTGCGTTCGCCCACGCCGACGAACTTGATGGGGCGCCCGGTGACCTTCCGCATGGACAGCGCTGCCCCGCCACGGGCATCCCCATCCAGCTTGGTCAGGACGATGCCGGTGATTCCCAGCGCCTCGTCGAAGTGCTGAGCGACGGAGACGGCTTCCTGGCCCAGAGCGGCGTCTGCAATCAGGAGAATCTCTCGGGGCTGAGCCCGACGCTTGACGTCGATCAGTTCCTGAACGAGATCCGTGTCGACCTGGAGTCGTCCTGCCGTGTCGATCAGCAGTGTGTCACAGCCCTGTTCCTGGGCGTGGTTTCTGGCATTGACCGCGAGCTTTGCCACATCTTTGCTGTCGCGTTCGGTGTAGACCGGGATTTCCAGCTCTTTGCCCAGTATCTCCAATTGGTCGATGGCTGCGGGGCGGTAGAGGTCCCCGGCGGCCAGCATCACCCGGCGTTCGTGTTTGGTTTGGAGCAGATTGGCCAGCTTCGCCGCAGTGGTGGTCTTGCCACTGCCATGGAGGCCTACGAGCATGATGACCGCAGGCGTCCCCGTCAGCTCCAGCGGGGCGTTCTCTTCCCCGAGAAGAGCTGTTAGCTCATCGTTAACGACCTTGATGGCCATCTGCCCGGGGGCAATGTTGCGCATGACGCGCTCGCCCAGGCACTCCTCGCGGACCGTTTTGATGAATTCCTTGGTGACCTGGTAGTTGACGTCTGCGTCCAGCAGTGCCCGGCGCACTTCACGCATGGCATCGCCGACATTGGTTTCGGTCAGTCGTCCACGTCCGGAAAGGTCTCTGAACGCATCCTGCAGTCGATCTGTGAGTCGCTCGAACATGGTATTCCTTCAAACCGAAGCGTCTGGGGCTGGCATTCTCAGTGTCGGATGGCACCAAGACAAGCGGCAGGAAGTGCATCCCGGAAGAGGTCGCCGGATGGCGCCGCCTCCCACATTGAGGTCACCGCAGCTAGTGTGGGAGGGGCTGCCATGCCCCGATTGCTTTTATCTTAGTACCATTCGTTCCTAGTGCTCGCGGCGAGCTATGCTTTGAACAAGGTGTTTGCCCCATCGGCGGGTTGGCAGATCATCGCCTCAGACTCGAGGCCGGTCTGTTTACTGTAGACGTCGGCGAGGGCCTCGCTGTACGGTTCAGCCTTGTCGGCCTCGACCAGGTGGACCGTGATTCCGCCAAAGCCGCCGCCGCTTAGCCGGGCGCCGATTGCCCCGGGGAGGGTCTTACCGATGGCCACAAGCGTGTCCAGTTCGTCGCAGCTATTCTCAAAGTGCTGGGTGGAGCTGTTCTGAGAATCGAACATGAGGTCTCCGAATGCGGCGAGTTTGTTGTCCTCGAGTGCGGAGATTCCCGCCATCACGCGTTCGTTCTCGCCCACCACGTGGAGCGCTCGCTGGTAGCTCACGGGGTCCAAAGCCTCGCGGTGGCGTTCAAGGTCGGCTCGTGAAACGTCGCGGAGAGCCGTGATGTCGGGCATCCGGGGCTTCAGTGAGGCGACGGCATCTTCACAGCTTTCGCGCCGGTCGTTGTACTCGTTGGTCAACGTGTGCTTCACCATGCTGTTGGCTACAACCAGGGCTGTGCCTTCAGGAATGGGGACGTTCTCGACCTCCAGTGTCCGGAAGTCGGAGAAGACGAGCTGCCCTGCTTTGCCTTTGATGGAGCTGAACTGGTCCAGGAGTCCTGTTTTGGCTCCCACGTAGTTATTCTCGGCTCCCTGGCCTACCTTGGCCCACTCCTGCCAGGGGAGGTCTGCCCCGGCCAGCTCACCCAGGGCGTAGGCGACCGAAATCTCGAGTGCGGCTGAGCTGCTCATGCCGGCTGACATGGGCACGGTGCTGCCGAAGACCGCCTCGAAGGCCGGGATCTCAATCCCGCGCTTCTGCAGTTCCACAACAACGCCCTTGACGTAGTTGGCCCAGTCTCCTGAGGTCGGGGAGTCGAGACTGTCGAGCGAGAACGTCCGTTCGCTGCCGTCCATGATATCACGGATGCAGCAGGTTCCTCCCGGGACGGCTCCGGCGGCAACAAACGCCGCCCGGTCAACGGCCACGCTGAGGACGACTCCCTCGTTGTAGTCGGTGTGATTGCCCAGAATTTCGAGGCGTCCCGGAGCACGGGTCACCACGGTGGGCCTGGCATCGAACCGCTCCACAAAGGCCGAAACGAGTTGCTCTTTCATTGTGTGTATCACTCCCTGACTTCACGGGGGGCCGCACTATCGTGCATTATCTCAGGTTTGGCCAATGTGTCCAGTCTTGCCCCCGTTCGCTGATTGCTCAGGCATCCGCGACGGTTTCGGCCGCCTGCTGTCCCTCGGTGAATGCTTCGAGATTTGTCTTCAGCACTTTCTCGCCCTTGCGTTCAAAGGCCTGTTTGATCATGTCGGTCAGGCTCTCATCGGGAAGGTCCAGGAAGGGGGAGAGCGCCCCGAGCATGACCATGTTCATCGCCCGGGCAGAGCCCGTGTTTTTTGCCACTTGGTCGGCATCCAGTACGAGGCGTCTCGGGTACTGACGCAGCTCGGCCAGGACGGTTTCGAGATCCGGGTAGTTGTCGATGTTCACCACGGGTACTTCATTGGCGAGGACAACGCCGTCGGGGGCCAGGAAGTCGATATGACGCAGGGCCTCAAGGGGCTCCACGGCCAAGACGACATCGGCTTTTCCCTTCGGCACGAGATCGGAGTAAATGACGTCGTCAGAAATGCGCAAATGAGCGAGAACGGCGCCGCCTCGCTGGGCCATTCCATGCACTTCCGACTGCTTCACGTTCAGGCCATTGGCCACGGCGGCATGCCCGACGATAGCGGCGATGGTCAAGATGCCCTGTCCACCCACTCCTGCGATGACGATATCGTTCTTCATGTCTGGGGAGTCCCTCTATTTCTTCTTCGAGCGACGCAGGGTCTGGATGCACTCGCGCTCGGCAATGACCACTGAAAGGCCTTCGTATTCCATGATCTCTTCACGCAGCACGCGGACGTTTTCCTCGTGCCTCTTCGGGAGGGGATCGATGTGTCTGATGTGTTCCCTGGGGACACCGATTCCTTCACATATCTGGACCAGGCGGCCGGTGGCGGGTGAGTCCTGCCCACCGGTCATCCCTGTCGTTCCGTTATCCATGATGAACACGGTGATGGGGGTGTCTTCCCAGACGGCGTCAAGCAGTGGCGTCATTCCGGAGTGGGTGAAGGTCGAGTCCCCGATGACGGCAACTGCGGGGCGCATACCGGCATCGGCCGCCCCCTTGGCCATGGAGATTGAGGCCCCCATGTCCACACAGGTACTGATCGCGTTGAATGGCGGGAGTGCGCCCAGCGTGTAACAGCCGATGTCGGAGAAAACATGGCCTTGAGGTACATCGTCCATCGCCTCGAGCATGGCCTTGTACGAACAGATGTGTGGGCAACCTGTGCACAGGCGTGGCGGACGGACGCGGATCAGTTCAGAGGGTGCTTTGTCGTCGTTCGAGCCCTGATTGAGGCAGGCTGCGACTACGGCTGGGCTCAGCTCGCCGGTTCTGGGCAGAACGCCGGTCAGGCGGCCGATGACGGGTTTCTGAGGACCAAGCGGGCCACACAGCATTTCCTCAATGAATGGTCCGCCATCTTCGAGGACGAGAACCTTGTCGCATCCATCGACGAGCTGCCGGAGCTGGTCTGTCGGTAGTGGATACTGTGAGACCTTGAGGAGCGGGTGGGGGCAGGTGGCCCCGGCGTAGGCTTCCATCAGGTAGTTGAACGCGATGCCGGAAGCGATGATGCCCAGGGATTTGTCCGGGCCCTCGACCAGTTGGTTGTAGGGTGACGTTTCGGCAGAGGCGACGAATTCGGCCTGCTTTTCAACCAGGCGGTCGTAGTTACGCCGTGCATTGGACGGGAGGAGGACGAAATCGCGCGGGTCATCAGGGAGGGCGTTGCCGTTCTCGGGCAGTGCTTCGCCCAGCGTGACATTGGCGCGGGAGTGGGCAAGCCGTGTCGTGATTCGCATCATGACCGGAACGCGCTTTTCTTCCGAATAAGCGAGGCCGTAGGCCAGCATATCGTACGCTTCCTGCTGGTTGGACGGCTCCAGGCACGGAATCATGGCAAACTTCGCGTAGTTCCGCGAATCCTGCTCGTTTTGCGAGGAGTGCATGGAGGGGTCATCGGCCACCGTGATGACCAGCCCCCCAAGCGTGCCGGTAATCGCCGAGTTGACGAACCCGTCGGCGGCGACATTCAGCCCGACATGTTTCATGCAGACGAGGGCACGTTTGCCTGCATAGGACATGCCCAGGGCTTCTTCCATCGCCGTCTTTTCGTTGGCTGACCACTGGGAGTGCACCCCGCGGGTCCCCGTCTCTGGAGCAGCCTGAATGTACTCCATGATTTCGGTGGACGGTGTGCCGGGGTAGGCGTAGCAGCCGGAGATTCCGGCGTCGAGAGCGCCCTGGGCCACTGCTTCGTCACCTAGAAGTAGTTTCACAGCCATTAGGTGTCCTCAGAAAGTTCCGGGTTGAGTATGGCCGATCGCTATGTGGACGCTGTGTCGCTGCACGGTGAGGGAAACTTGTCGCCCACGACCATGGCGTCATGGTCCCTGCCCGTGCATTGGGTCGCATGTCACAGATACCAGTCATCCGGTCGGCACGAGCGCTGCGAGGGGGAGCCCCGAGCGCAGGAAAAGCATGAGAATATACCCTCCGGAAGCTCAATTGCACCTCTGGTGGGTAGGCTGGCTGGACGTTTCTGAGGACTCGTTCCTCACCTGCTCAAGCAGTCCCTTACCACCGAGGGAGTCGGCATTGCCCGGTTGCGAGCAATGCCTCAGTCTCGTGAGGCGGCTCGACGGAGTCTCTCCCTCCACCGAACACAGATGGCCCGGAGAATCCCTGAAGGGAGAGACTCCGTCGAGCCATCTTAGAGTTCTTCCCCGCGTACCTGACCCCTTGCCGGTTGCGATCTCGCTGCATTTGCATTGATCCGTAACGGGACACCATATTGATGCCGCTGTCGGGTGATGGAGATTCCCTGGCGTTTGTATGATGGATGAAGCGACTGTTCGGAGGCAGAGTGAGCACGGATAACCAGGCTGATGTGACGTCCCATGCGCGCCCGTTGTGGGCCCCATGGCGGGTTTCTTATATCGTCAATGCGCGTGAGCAGACGGGGTGCTTCTTCTGCAGCAAGGCGGAGGCGGACCATGGCTGCGACTGCAGCAACCATGTCATTGCGCGATGCGATGCGGTGTTCGCCCTCTTGAACACGTTTCCGTACTGTTCCGGGCACATGCTGGTGGCGCCGTGTCGCCATGTGGCGGATCTGAGCGAGATGACCGATGCGGAACGGCTTGGCATGATGCAGCTCACGGTGAAGATCGAGGCGTTGCTGCGGCGTGTGATGCATCCGGATGGTTTTAACATCGGGATCAATCTTGGTGTGGCTGCCGGGGCTGGGGTCCCCGGGCACCTGCACCAGCACATTGTCCCGCGTTGGGTCGGGGACACCAACTTTATGCCGGTCTTCGCCGACGTCCGCGTGGTCCCGGAAGCCTTGGACGAGACGGCCCGCATTCTGCGTGAGGCCTGGGACGAAATGGAGGCGGGGGCCTCGTCCGAGCCGCGCACAACGTAAGCGGTCTTGCTGTCCAGGGGGACCCCTCCCGTTGGTCAGGGCTCTGACGGAGCCGCGCCGTGCGCAATAGAGCGCGTCAGAGCAGCAGGGAGTAGTTGACCGGTGGGTCGCCCGTGATGGCGTAATAGAGGACGCCAAAAACCATCGGGACCGTTCCGGCGGCGACTTCCCCCGCGATCAGACCGATCATGACCGGCTTTGCCGACTGGTAGAGCCTTGCCCCTCCGTATCTGTAGATTCCCGTCTTGATGGCCCAGCCGAGCAGGAATGAGAAGGCCAGTCGCTGGGCCTGGTGCGTTCCTAGGAAGACGAACACGATGGGGTGAATCGGCCACCAGGGGAAGCGCAGGCGGCAGACATAGATGAGGACGGAGAGCACCGTGCCTATCCCGAAGGCAGCCCAGAACGTCGGGCTGGGGGCCAGCTGACTCAGTCGTGCCCAACCGTGAGTTTCCGAGGCTGAATCCAGCAACCCCTGCGCGGCCAACTGCTGTTGCATGACGACCGCTTGGTCAAAGGGAAGTCGAGGGGTGTAGCGCGCCCAGCCGGACGCCGTCCGCATGACGCCACCGTCGTATTGCCAGTAGATCGTCGCCGGGATGGCGATAGCCATGGCCAGGACCAGAGCAATCCCGCACCATATCGCCGTTTTCCGGACCCGGAGCCCGGTCATGTCTGCGATCTTCAGGCTCTGCACCACGAACGGCATGGGAGCCCACCCCGGTCCGACCAGAACGATGATGGAAACCATGACCATGATTACCAGTGATCGTGGACCCACGGCGCGGCCGCCCAGCAGCCCCCACAGGACTGATCCCGGCAGGATCCAGGTGCCGATGTAGAAACCGCCTGTCTCTGCTATGGAGCGACTGATCACGGTGAAGACGAGGATGCTGACCCCGGTGTAGAACAGCGCAAACGGCCAGTCCAGTCCCACGATCATGAGCAACAGGCAGAAGAGGGCCGCGCCGGCCAGGAAGATCCGCATGGCCCATACCAGCGCCGGGTCCTGGTCCTCACTCGATTGCATGCCGAGACTGCGCCTGAGCACGTTCCCATAGAGGTGTCGGCCCGTGTAGACGCTCATCAGGAAGATCCCGAGGTATCCGCCGAAGTAGAGGAACACCTTGCTGTTGTGGAATAGGCTGAAGCCTTTGGTGACTGAGAGGCCGTAACCGGTCAGGACACCGCACACGTAACACATGAAGACCGGGGCGATTGCCAGCGAGAACGAGACGTCGGATGCAAAGAAGTAGGTGATACCGATGACTGCGAAAATGACCCGAGGATAGAGCAGAGACCGCCCGTCCCCACTGAGCAGTTCGGGCACGAGCTTGAGGGCGGGAGAGAGGTCGAGGCGCAGTTTGATCGGGATCAGATACTGGGGCCACCAGGCATGAGCATAGTTCACCATATGGATTGCGAATACCGCAGTTGCCGCGATGATGAACCCGCGTGACCGCAACACGGAGGGCCCATCGCCCGGGAGCAGGGCATGGGTGAACTGCGAGATGGGATAGGGCAGTTGTTCATGGTGGGCCCACTGTCGGTGGATGACGACACTCAGAGCGATGCAGGCGATGGTGATCGAGAGGACGAGCGGAACCCAGAAGAGCATAGGGCGCAGCCAGGCGCTCCACGGGATGTCCGTGATTGCCGCGTGGTCACTGCCGACCGAAAGACCGGTCACGTAGCCGGTGAGTGCGGTTGTCTCGTCTTTGCTGACGTCTGCCAACATCGCCTTGGGAGCGAGTTGGAGCACTCCCTCCCGTTGCCATCCCGGCGAGACACGCTCGTAGTGGTGTGGGAGCATGAGGGCCGAGGGCCAGCAGTGGACCATGCCGTAGAAGGGAACCGAACAGGCGACCAGCGCCAGAGCCACGACCAGAGCTAGTTCACCCGCACCCAGTGGCTTCCACTTGAGGACGTGTTTGAGCAGCGGGTTGATTCCGAGGACAGCGAAGAGGAGGGCGCCGTACACGATGTGCGGCATCAGGTGCGGCACCAGGCGGATCCGGGCCCCCGGGTTGATGACGCAGTCGTGGAAATAACAGAAGCCCGCGATAAAGGCGGCGCACAGGAGACCGAGAATGATGGCGCGTTTGGTCATGTGAGAGTGATCATTCCTCAGAGCTTCAAACGGGGAAGCGGTGTAAGATAGCCGCGAACGTGCGAAACTCGACATGTGAGGCCCTTCGGTGGACCTCGTCTTTCATTGATTTGGGGACCGACTATACTTCTGCCACGTCTATTCACACTGCCGGCATTCTCTCGTATCTGTTGAGGAAAGAACATGGAAACGTACAAACAGGACTTCATCGAGTTCATGGTCGAGTCGGGCGTACTGACGTTCGGTGATTTCACGACCAAGAGCGGGCGAAAGACGCCCTATTTCATCAACACCGGAAACTACCGCACCGGGGAGCAGATTCGGCGTCTGGGCGGGTACTATGCAGCAGCCATCACAGCAACGTTCGGGCGGGATTTCGACGTGTTGTTCGGGCCTGCCTACAAAGGAATCCCGTTGGCTGTGACGGCGTCGATCGCTCTTGCGGCCGAGAACGACCATGAGATTGCCTTTTGCTTCAATCGGAAAGAAGTCAAGGACCACGGTGAAGGCGGGGCACTGGTGGGGCACAAGCTCCAGGACGGCGACCGCGTGCTGATCATCGAGGACGTCACAACCGCGGGGACCTCCATTCGGGAGACCGTCCCGATCCTGCGGGCCGCGGCTGACATCGAGCTGGCAGGGCTTATCATCTCCGCCGACCGGATGGAACGCGGAACGGGCAGCAAGGGAGCGCTGGTCGAAGTTGGCGAGATGTTCTCAATGCCGACGGCATCCATCGTGGATCTCGCGGAGATCGTTGAGCATCTGCACAATCGGCCGGTCAACGGGTGCGTTGTCCTGGACGATGAACTGAAGACGAGGATCGACGCCTATCGCGCGGAATATGGCGTGTAGGCAGTCCTTGGGATGGACGGACTGGATGTACGTAGTCCCGCCTTCAGGCGGCTTTTCCCCGAGCCTGGGCGGGCCGTGTAAACGCGGAACTACATACGGAGCAGGCGTCGTGTACGTAGTCCCGCCTTCAGGCGGCTTTTCCCCGAGCCTGGGCGGGCCGTGTAAACGCGGAACTACATACGGAGCAGGCGTCGTGTACGTAGTCCCGTCCTCCAGGCGGTCTTTCCCCGAGCCTGGGCGGGCCGTGTAAACGCGGAACTACATACGGAGCAGGCGTCGTGTACGTAGTCCCGCCTTCAGGCGGTCTCTCCCCGAGCTTGGGCAGGCCGCGTAAACGCGGAACTACATACGGAGCAGGCGTCGTGTACGTAGTCTCGCCTTCAGGCGGTCTCTCCCCGAGCTTGGGCAGGCCGCGTAAACGCGGAACTACATACGGAGCAGACGTCGTGTACGTAGTCCCGCCTTCAGGCGGTTTTTCCCCGAGCCTGGGCGGGCCGCGAAAATGCGGAACTACATACGGAGCAGGCGTCGTGTACGTAGAAACGAGGAGGAACGATCAGTGTACGCTTGGCGGAACATGACTGATGAACAACGCCAGGAAGCCCTTCGTCTGCGGAAAGCACGGGGCTACCCCATGCACTCTCCCCCTCATCTGATCGGCCCGGGCACGTTTCACCTCACGGCCGCCAACTTCGAGCACCAAGTCATCCTCGGACGATCATTGCATCGACTTGCGGCATTCGAGGCTGAACTAGTGGAACTCCTAGGCGAGCTATGCGAGCACATCTACGCGCATTGCGTGCTTCCCAATCACTGGCATGCCCTCGTCGCGACTCCCTCGCTCGAAGACGTGTTGCATTTGATCGGGAAGCTGCACGGCAGGAGTTCGCATGCTTGGAACAGGTGTGATTCGTGCCCTGGGCGCAAGTGCTGGCATCGCTGCACTGATCGTCGCATGCGGTCGCAGCGACATCGGCTCGCGACACTCAACTACATCCATCACAATCCCGTTCGTCATGCGTGCTGCGAGCTCTGGCAGGAGTGGCCTTTCGGCAGTGCGGCGTCTTTCCTCGAGAGAATAGGAAGGGAGGAGGCGACTCGATTGTGGCAGGAGTACCCCCTGCATGACTTCGGCCAGGGGTGGGACGACTGGCAGGCCGCGTAAACGCGGAACTACATACGGAGGCGTCGTCGTGTACGTAGTCTCGCCTTCAGGCGGTCTTTCCCCGAGCCAGGGCAGGCCGCGCAAACGCGGAACTATCATGTCTTGTGTGATGGGCAGCCCGTTCATCAAGCGTCGGTTTGTCTTCGACAGCTACGCCTATCGCGTCGGGAAGAGGATTCACGGGGCTTGTGCAGAGTGACCTCGACGTCTAATGTCGGTGGATGGTCACCGGAGTTGCAGGCAACGGACCCGGTCGGACGAGGATCGGGTGAACCGGGGCGGAAGCTGGAACAGCAACGACAGGAATTGCGGTGCTGCGAATCGCGGCCAGACCAGTCCGGGCAACCGGAACAACAACCTGGGTCTCCGCCACGCAAGCACATCTTCAGGACACATCTGAAGCTGTTCCATCCTGCTTGGATTCCCCGGGCACGCGTTGTTTGCCCTGCCTGCCATGGGTAGCGGACGCAGGCTCTGCGTCGTACTCCTGGTTGCTTTTGTTGCCGTGTTGGTGTTCGATGTCCGACACAGGCTCTGCGTCGACTACTTGGGCGCTCTGCGGCTGTTGGCGGATTCTGCATCGAAGAACGTCATTTTGGGAGACTGTGTGGTGACAGGAGCTGAGTCCCTTTCGAGTGTACTCACCGCGCTATCTATCGCCGACAGCGCCGAACTCTTCGCGCCCCACTGGGAGGAGTCGGTTGCCGCGCTGGCCGGTGCCACGCCGTGGCTTCTGGCCCCGGATCGAATCCAGTCCCAGTCCACCGATGCCGCGCTTCCCGATGAAGCCGTTCGCGAGGTGCTTCGGGTTGCTCAGTTGGTCTCAGACGACCCTGATCTACGCCTGCTGCTTTGGCATTGCTGCCGCCTGTTGTATGAGCACTTGGATTACCCGGCGCAAATGGTCACACGCTGGCCAAATCTGGACCAGCGACTTGGGAAGGATTCGCCGCTCTTCTATTTCCTGCTTACCCTTGCCAGCGTCTGTCTGGCTCGGCAGAAACACGAGGAACTGGGGATTCCGGGGGATGTCGCCTGTGCCAACGCCAAGAATGTCTTCGGGCATGGCGAACGGCAGGTGTTGACTACGGGACGGTGGGGGACTGAGCAGCGTTTGCTGCCCTGGATGCGCAATCACACGACCGGAGAGCTGTTCCGGCTTGGACGCCTGCATTTCATGATCCGCCCATTCCGTGGCTGCGTGCGTGCTTTCAGGAATCGGGAGTCCGGGGCGGTTGCCGCCCTGGCTGTTGACGGCACGCGGTTTGTGGAGCCGGGGATTCTTCTGCACGGTAAAGTCGCCGAGGGTCGGCGCGCGTGGGTGGCGTCGTTCAGCGAGGATGGAGATGGCTACCACGGAGTACCGGTTTCTCCATGGGGATACGCTTGCGAGGAGGAGATCACCCTTGACCGAAGCGGTTGGGAGCCCGCTCTGACGCCTGGAGACCCGATGATCGAGGTCCACATTCCGGGCGGCGGAGGGATGACGGTTGAGCGAGTGCGTGACGCGATGACTCACGCGCTGGACTTCTTCCCGCGCTACTTTCCGGAGCGTCCATTCGTTGGGTTTGTCTGCACCTCCTGGGTGTTCAACGCCCGTTTCAGCGAGATTCTCCCTCCCGAAGCGAACATCCGACAGAACCAGGAGCAGGTCTACCTTTACCCGGTGTCGTCCGGTGGGCGGGATGGCGTCTACTTCATTTTCGGGACCGATGTCGTTGATCCGGCTACGTCCCCACGAGACACCAGCATCCAGCGGGTGATGCTGTCTGAACTCGAGGCGGAACGCCCACTTCTGACCGGAGGGATGTTCCTGTTGCTTGACGATTTCTCGGCATTCGGCAAACAGGCGTACCGCGGGAGGTGGCCGTTCGAGGTCGGTTAGGCTGGAGGCTGATGAGGCCGGAGTTCTTCAGTTGTTGAGCCCAAGAGCCTACAGCCTATTTTCCCGGACAGTGAATCGAGGAGCCGCGAGACGCGCAACATGTGCAACCCGTACATTCCCAAGGCCGTGCAACTGGTCATTGACGATGTTGGGCGCCGTGAGGGCATCAAAGCGCGAGGGTCAATGTACCGGCGCCCTCCGGTGATCGATCGGCAGACCGTGCTGCGGGATTACGAGACCATCGCCGACATTGGGGCCGTTGTCGGCATGTCCCCACAGACGGCTGTTGAGCTCTGTGACTGGGACCGTGACAATGTGTGCGCCCATTACCCAACCACCCAGTGGCAGGGAGAGGGATGGGACAACTCAGCCGTGTATGGGGACTGGGTCGGCGGTGTCTGCCGGCTCTACACTGAACGGGCCGACGACATTGAGTTCACCGTGCATGGTGTGGCTCATGATTACTGGATCGATGGTGAGCCTTTCCCCGGTGAGTGGGTGGATAGCCGCGACGGTGAGCCGTGGCCCGATGCCGAAGATCACCTCGCCTGCTTCAAAGCGATCATGGCCCAACATGGCCTTGACAGAGACCTGCCGACGCCGTTCCCGGAATCGTTCGTCGCCTGCTACTTTCAGTACTGCCTGCGCGATGGGGATCCGAGGTCAACTGGGGCCCTAATGGCCCGGCATGGTGTTCGCTATGCCTCCAATCCGTTTCGGGAGCCCTGGCGAGAGCATTCCCCCGCTTCGGCCGGGGATGGCGTGTTCGACTCCGGGTTGCTGCTCCTGGAACGTGACATGGTTGGGGTGAACCACGCCCAGGTCGCGACCGTGCCGGATCGGTTACCCAATACCTCCATCTGTGGGATGCACTGGGGCAACATGTTGGCCGCCGAGGTGGCCGACAACGACGCTGTGGCTGAACGGTGGATCGCCTATCTGCGAGAGATTGACGCTGCTTCGGGGCTGGTATTGGCCAGGAACAGCGAGCACTGCTGGTCGCAGTGGGTGTACCATTCTTTTGCGGAGGTCTCCGAGTCCGAGCGCGGTTGCTCCATCGACCTGAAGGGCATCCCTGAACGGGCCTGGGACGAGGGCTTTGCCCGAGCGTTCACCCTCTGTCTCCCGGACAGATCCCTGGGGTCTATGCGTGAGATCGTGTCGGAGGCGTTCGACGTGAGTGGTGTCGAGGGTCGGCCGGGCGAGGTGCGCCTGACGTTGGCGCCCCGCAACCAGGTTGGAGGAACTGTCAGATGGTAGGACCTCGTGGGGTGAGAATTGTGCTGGTTGTGAGCTGTCTTGTGGGGGTGTGGCTCTGCGCTCAGGAGATGGACGCAGGATGGCGCAGCGCCCTCTATCCCGAAGATTGGGCTCCGGGGTATCAGGATGCCGAGGGGCATTTCCTGCATGATGTGTCCTATGCGGGGTACCGGAATGGCGACGTCCCCATTCCCCAACAGGTTCCTGGACTGTCGGTGGAGGCGGCTGTTGAGGCAGGTGCTGATCCCGCCGGTGCGAGTGATGCGACCCCCGCGATTCAGAAGGCTATTGCGCTGGTTGAGAAGGCGGGTGGCGGCACGGTCTCCATTCCGGCCGGCAGCTTCCGCTGTGACGGCCTCCTGACGGTGGCGCGCTCCGGGGTGGTTCTCCGCGGTGCTGGTCCTGAGGCCACGCGTCTCTTCTTTACGCGGGTAAAAGGGATGCGGGGAAAGAGCCACATCACGTTCCGGGGCGCCGTCCGCACGGCTGCGGAGTTCCCGTTGGCTCGTGATGGAAAGAACCTGAGCAAGACGGTGGACATTACCGGTGTGGACGGGCTGGCCGTCGGTGATGACATCAGCGTGGGATGGGTGATCACGGATGCATTTGTGCGCGAGCATCGCATGGAGGGAACCTGGAAGGCCTTCAACGGCAAATGGCGTCCGTTCTTTCGGCGTCGGATCATGGCTGTCGAGCCCGTGGAGGGCGGCCTTCGACTGACGCTCGATGTCCCGTTGCGTTACCGGGCGTTGGTTCGAGACAAGGCGAGTGTGCGGAAGGAATCCGGCTATCTGACCGAGTGTGGCCTGGAGGGACTTTCGGTTGCCACGGCCGTGGCCTGGGACGATGCCTGGCAGGAGAACCGCGTCCATGCCATTGCGCTACGGGCGGTCTGTGACTCATGGGTCCGAGACGTCTCCTCGTACACGTCGCCCTTGCCCGAGGCGAAGGGATACCATCTGCAGAATGGGGGGATCTACGTGGGTGACTCAAAGCGGGTGACGGTGGCACAGTGCCACATGGCGAAAGCCCAGCACCGTGGGGGAGGAGGATGTGGTTACCTCTTCGAGATTGGTCGGAGCAGTGAACTCCTGACACGGGACTGCACGGGACGGGACGGGCGTCATAACTTCATCCAGAACTGGGATTTCGGGACGAGTGGCTGTGTGTGGTTGCGCTGTACCAGTTCCGGGAGTCGTGATGTGAAAAGCGCGAAAGCTCCCATTTCGTTCGCTGCCTACTGCGAGTACCATCATTCGCTCACGATGGCGTGTCTGGTGGATCACTGTGTTCTCAAAGATGGCTGGTATGGCGGGAACAGGCATCATTGGAGTTCTGGAGCTGGTCACTCGGTGACGCAGAGCATCTACTGGAACACGTCCGGCGGCGGCAAGATCCGCTCCTGGCAGTACGGCCTGGGGTACATCATCGGGACGCGTGACATCACGATCAAGACGGGGAAGTTCGACCGGTCTGCACAGGGCGCCGGCCCGGAAGACTTCGTGGAGGGGAAGGGCAGGGGAGGGACGTTGCAGCCTCAGTCCCTCTACGAGGATCAACTGGTCTGTCGTCACGCCAGGGGGGAATGGCTGTTCCAGGCACGAGGGGAGTGAGAGGCGCGAGCTGTTTCTGCAGGGCGGGCGGCTCTCGAGCCGCCAGCAGAAGATGCCGCCCGGGGGGTCGTGCGGCGTACAAGCAGACGATGCGCCCGGTTCTTCTTGTACGGCGGATGGCCCTCTAGCCGCCAGCAGAAGGTGCCGCCCGGGGGGCCGTGCGGCGTACAAGCAGACGATGCGCCCGGGGGGCCGTGCGGCGTACAAGCAGCAGGGCGCCGCTACGCTGTGACGCTCCTGATGAACGTGTTGATCCGGTCCCGGATGTGGGGAAGGAGGGGGGGCGATGGAGTCTCGTTCGCCCAGATGCCGTGCGCTTGGCCTTCACCCGGATATTCATGGATCTCGCAGGACCTGCCGTGCTCTGCGTAGGCTTCCGCAATCAGCTCCGATTGGCTCAAAGGGACGAGCCTGTCGTTCCCGCTGTGGACGCAGAGAAGCGGAGGGGCTGTTTCTGTTACGTAGGTCACCGGGGAGGCGGCTTCCAGCATCGCGGGGGTGGCGTGTGGCGTCCCGAACAGATGTCCGAAGCGCTCGGGGCCATGCACATCCCAGAAGGTGGTGAGGTCGGCTGGTCCGGCGATATCAACAATCCCGGCCACGCGTTCCGGGGGCAATTGCAGGCCGGTCATGAGCGCCAGGTGCCCACCGGCCGAAGCCCCGAGAACGACGATTCGTCGCCGGTCGAGGGGGGCCATTGCCGGGTGTCCGCCTGCGAGGAGGAACTGTGCAGCCCGTACACAATCATCCCCGCAAGCCGGCCACGGGTCATCGCCGGTCAGGCGGTAGTTGGCATTGAGTGCCGCATACCCATCCTGAGCCAGCATTTCGCACACAGTGTTGAATCGGAACCGGTCCATCGCTCGCCATCCCCCGCCGTGGATGACTAACAGGCATGTCGCGTCTGCGGTGTCCGCAGGCAGATAGAGGTCGGCCTCCCCGCGGAAACCGTGTTCAGGGGCGTAGGCAATGTTGCGGATGGTCTTGGTCATTGTCTTCATTCCTCCACAGTGAACGCGGCGAAACGTCGCAGAATCGGCAGGGCCGTGCTGTGCGTGACACGGCACCGGAGAGCGGCCACTTCAGTTCGCTCTCGCTACGCCGAGCGTCCCGGACCACCCGGCTCGATGGCATGTCCATCCCAGCTCATTGGCGCAATGACCTTCCAGGGGTTTCCCTCGAGGCGGCGACAGCCTGGCGTAGACTGAGGGCCGCAACCACAAATGTAGTCTCTCGCATCGTAGCCGAGGCGTTCCCCGAACTGCTTCCACATATCCAGCGATTCCGTGCTGAACGTGATGGGGACATCCGGATCGATCTTGCGGATTTCAGTGATGAAATGATCGTAGACTGTGGCCCGAAATGCGTGCGGGAAAGGTCTGAGATGGTCGTCTGTCATGTCGTCCTTTGCGGTATCCGCGGCCTCCATCGCCTCGGGGTCGAGGTCTTCGGGGTTGAACGCGTTGCGGAGCGTCGTGACATCCATCCACGTGAGCGTGAGCAGATTGATGACCTCGGGCTTCATTCCGTCCAGGGCCAGTCGAGCCATGAGCGTGGCCTCTTCACGCCAGTCTTTCATCGGGATGATCGGCTTGAACTTGATGCGTACCGGGTAGCCTGTCCTGTAGCATTTCCTGGCGGCGGCGAAGCGCTCTTCCGTGCTTGGGGCGCCCGGCTCGTAGATCCTGGCGGCGCTGGGGGTGGCGATCGTCCAGAGCATGATGGCTCGTTGGTCGTGGTCCGTATGCTCCAACAGGTGGTCGACATTGGCGCTTTTGGTGTGAACGACGAAGTGGCGGTTGTCGTAACGCTTAACAAGGTCGAGTAACGCGCGGATATGGCCGATTTCGGGCTCGAGAATCGGGGTGTCGGAGTTGGAGTTGGTCAGGAAGACCTGTTGCCAGGGGTTGTTCTCGATCAGCTTGCCGAGATGGTCGCAATAGTAGTCCATGTTGACCTTGGCCGCGATCACTCCACCGAGGGAACAGTACGCGCATTGGTGGGAGCAGCCCTCCATGGTGAACAGCTGCCACTGTGGGCGACAGACGTGGTCTTTGCGCGGCTTGTGGAAGTCCTCAACGCCGCTGGAGAAGAGATTCATGTTCCGGAGGCCAAGCAGTTGGCGCATCAGCCCGGTGACGGGTTTGTCCTTACCCAGTTTCTCCGTGAGCTTGGCGAGATTTGGGTGTTCACCGAAGTGTGACAGCATCAGCACGACATCTTGATCCGGTGTGGTGTCGAACGCGCTGAACCGTCTCGATCGCCGATCCTGCCAGCCGCGTTCCTCGATCAAGTCGGGGATGTCCAAATCCCCGAAGTTCTCGGCTTCCTGGCCCATGGCTGACTCGATGCGTTCCACCCGCGCAGGTGCATCGGGGAAGTCTGCGTAGTCTTTGTGGACGTACAATTTCGAGGCCAGTGAGTACATCGGGCGTTCCTTTGCGTACAGAAACCGTGCTCCGGGCGTAGCTTCAGACGTATGGGGCGTGTACCCTACTCTGACGGTCGGCTGTCTGCCATCCCGGCCGTGGGACGGAGCCCCCTCCCACATTGGGGAAGGCACAGCAGAAGCAGTCGCGGGACGGAGCCCCACGCATGCCCTAGAGCAAAGTGGGAGGCGCCTCCGTGCGGCGACCATTCCGTGCTGGAAACCGAGGCGCTACAGGCGAGGAAACGAGCGCAGATGAAGTCGACTACTGGTGTCCTTGGGTTGCTTTGGGTGACCGTGGTTGTGGTATGCGTATCACCCGGTGTTCAGGGCGAACTGGTTGCCCGCTGGACGTTTGATGGCTCGCTCGATGCCCCGATGGCCTCCGTGCCGCCCGGACATCCTGCGTCCCTGGCGAATGTCAGCGGCCAAATCCAGCAACTCACGGAACGGGCCCGCACGTTCCTGCGCCTCCCCGGGACAGAAACACGGGACTGCGTGACGCTTGGTGAAGGCGCACCGTTTGACCTGACGCGGCAGTTCTCGCTCGAGGCGTGGTTTCGTCCGCACCCGTCTCCTGCAGGAAGCTACACCATGGTTCTGGGCAAGCGGTACAGCCATCAGTACCAACTGAGCTGGACGCCCAACGGCAGGGGAACGGTCGAGTTCTACGTTGGCGGGGGGCACCTCACCCAGAACCGCGCTTATGCCAGCCCAATCAAGCCGGGGAACTGGCTCCACATTGTCGCCGTGTACGATGGTCCCCGCGACGACGGCCCCAACCAGTGGCTGTACGTGAATGGGAAACTCTCAAACGCCACGCGGAATCCGTTGGCACTGAAGCCCTCCTCAGGACCTCTGCGGATCGCACAGAACAGCACGATGGACATGAAGAACAGCGTCCGGGCCGATTGGGATGAGGCCGCTGTCTTTGACCACGCTCTTTCACCTGCGGAGATCGCAACGCTGTACGAGGCCAAAGCGGAGCGGGCGCGCAGACCGGCTGAAGCGGTGTGGAGTCCGGAGTTGGGCGTGAAGCAGTGGCAATTGCGGACGGGAGCGGCGGGAGCGTCCGCAACGGTCGATCGCATGTCAGGAATCAAGCAGACTGAAGGGATCTCAAAGGCGACTGCGGGGACGGTCGTTTCCGCCGCAGATGGGACGCGGTTTTCACTGAAGGGGAATCCCCCGGAGCGGCTCACGGGGAGTTGGCGGTCCAGCTTCCCCGAAGCAGTGGACCTGACCGGGTTACCGTACTGCTTTGTCCGTTGTCGGGCGCGCGGCATCCAGCGCGCCATGACGCCTGTTCCCGTTCTCAGTCTCACAGGCAACGCGGGACGCGTCCTTCTGACCTCGTCGCACACCATTCAGGATGGGCTGTGGCATGTGTGTGTCGTGAAGACTGGAGACGTTCGCTGGGCTACTGGTTTGGAGGTGGCCCTCGCAACTCGTGGCGGCGAGGCGGAGCTTGAGCTGGCGGAGGTCCGTTTCGCGGCGACTCTCGACGCTCTCCCTGCGCCCACGGGGCTGGTGACAGATCCCCCGAGGGCAGAGCGGGCCGGGGAGTTCAAGACGGTTGACCTCAGTGGACAGTTGAACGGCGCTCTGAGTGCGCGCACCGAACGTCTGCTCTCGAAGGATGGGGCCGTCCTGCGCAACCCCCTCACAGCTTTCCAGGCCCCCTTTGTTTCCTGGCGTGGGGTGCCGTTCTCGGTGGGTGCACGGGGGGCTGACCTTGTGATCCCGGAAGCCAGGAATGCTGCTGTCAATCAAGAGCAGGTTGACGTCCTTGGGGTCAGCGTGGCCAAGGCATCATTCATGCCCGAGTCCCGCGATGACACACTGACGGTTCCGGTTGACGCAAAGGTGGCCGAGGTCTTCATGCTTCTGAGTTGCGGTTTCCCGGCTATCCGCAAGCGCTATTCTCGTCCGCCTGTTCCTGTGGTCTTTACGGATATCGAGGCGTTCTCTGTGGATCTCCACTATGACGATGGGAGTGTGGACCAGGCGTTTCCATACTCGGTTGAGCATCACGGGTACCGCGTCTGTGGGCTGGTGGGCGCGTATGTCGTGCCCGCGGACCCCGCAAAGAGGCTCCAGAAGGTGGTCCTGCACAACCGCACCTGGAGGCACACAGTCAGTCTGATCGCTTTGACTTTGCGGACATCCTCGGACCGCCTCTTCCCTGCTCTGGCCTCCGAGCCACCGGCCCCCGCCTCGCGGCCCATTGATCCATTGTCACCGGGGCCGCCGACGGTGACCTTGGAGGGGCGGACGGTCAGGCTGGCGAACGCCTGTGGCGATCTGGTCCTCGATTGCAGCACGGGATTCCGTATCGCCCACATCCGTCCTCGCTGGGAGACGGCGCCCGTCACGTTCTCTCCGGATTCAGGTCTGGAGGTCGAGCATGACGGGACCGTGCTGAACGGCACGGACTTCGAGTGCACGGGGCTTTCCGTGAAGGGGACGACTGCCCGCATCAGCTTGCACTGTCCGCGATCGGAGTTGCCGTTGGAGCTGATGCTCACGATCAGCGCGTGCGACAACGCCGAGTGGACGTTCCAGATCGAGGTCCTGAATACCGGTGAGAAAGCCTTGGCCCCGGTCGTCCGTTGCCCGATGATCCGCCAGGCCGTCCTTGGTGCCTCTGAGGATACGTGGATTTTCTTCCCGCAGTACCGAAACGTCATGACCAATCGAAGGGCGTTCTGCAAGCAGCCCAATCACCGTGGGTTCCCCATGCAGTTCATGGACATCTACAACCCTGTCGCGGGTGTGGGGGTGTGCCTGATGACCCGGAGCCTGTCGGGCGAGCCGGTTGAGTACTGCCTCAGCAAGGACGACACCGGGGCGAGCGCATACGTTGAGAGTGGCGGGAAGGACTATCCCGTATCCCCGGCGCATGCCACCACATACTGCCCGCGGGTGGTCGTCCTCCATCCGGGAGACTGGCACGGCGCCGCCGAAGCCTATGGGCGCTGGACCGAGAGTTGGTACGTCCCGGTCGGCTCTCAAGACAAGGCGTGGTTTCGAGAGGCCGTCTGGCTGCGCAGTCACCTGTCCTCTCCGACCAGCGCTAAGCGCATTGCTCACCTTCCGCCGATCGTGGACCCCGAGACCAAACGCTACCGTATCAGCGAATTCCTCGAACAGGACCGCCGACTCTTCGGGCTGGATCCCGATATCGTGCATTTCTATGTGTGGGCATTCGACCGCGCGGGGAAGGGCGATGCTTCGCGCAGCGGCGAATACGGCGGCCCGGATTACGACAACCTGGGCGGCGTTGCGAACTTCGCAGCGGCGATTCGGGAGATTCAGCGCGAACGGGGGATGCCTGCGTCGCTCTACACCATATGGGACAGGTGCAGCCGGTCCACGCCCTTTGTGAAGAAGCACGGCGAGCGCTTTGCCAAGGTCCGCCATACGGGGCAGACGCTGGTCAACAGCGACACCGTTTACATGGCGACATCTACGCCCGTTTGGCGCAAGCACGCCGCCGAAACACTGTCCCGGCTGCAATCAGACACGAAGGCGCAGATCCTCTACCTCGATGTTTTCGGGAGCGACCACCGGAGTCGTTGCTTCAACCCGAATGCCGGACACGCCATGCCGTCCCGTGTTTCCCAAGGAGACCGGGATTTCCTGCGTGCGGTGCGCCAGGCCCAGCCTTACGGTGTGGCGATCTGGGGCGAGTTCCCGACCACGGACATCGCCAGCGTGTTCTGGGATGGGTTCATCTCCTACGACTGCATTCCCCTGCACAGCTACTTGGCGGAAGACTACGAGGTGAGTGATCGAGCTCCGCTGTGGAGCAGTCTGACATTGCCTCCCAATGTCCTGCGCTTCCTGTTCCCCAAACTCAAACAGGCTGTGTTTCCGGTTGGTCAGGAAGGGCACATTGAGAGCTGGCGCTTCATGAAATTCCTCCTCTTCAATGGCCAGGCGCTGTTTGACACGACCTGGCGCCTCTACGAAACGGACTGCCGAATGAAATTGGGCAAGTCATTGCAGATCATGCGTACCCACGCAGACTGCTTTGCTTCCGATCATCCTCGGATGTTTGTCCCCACACTCAGGGGGCATCTCCATGCCAACGAGTGGCCGGGCACGAAACGAACCGTCTGGACGTTGTTCAACGGTCGCTACCAGATGCTACGAGGGGACGTGCTTCGTGTGCCACACACTCCCGGTGCCACTTACCGCGATCTGTGGAACGACCGTGAACTCACCCCCGAGGTCCAGGGGGATTGCGCGATCCTGAACCTGTCTCTTCCGCCGCAGGGCATCGGCTGTATCGTTCGGGAATAGGGTGTGGGAGCAGCGTTCGCCCGCTGCTCAGGGCAGGTTCTTCAGACGCCAGTAGGCGAGCAGCCAGGCGACATAGTGATGGCCGGACAGGGCGTCAAACCACCAGGTAACCTGGTTGTGCTCGCGCGGCTGGTGGGACTGGTCGTGGTGGAAGAACTTCCCTTCTCGGTCGTACAACCGGAGCAATTCCCAGGCGAACGCGACGTGTCGCTTCCGGCTGCTCCAGCGTGCTGCTTCGGCGATTGAACAGGCCGTACGCATGCCGGTGTTGTAGGCGCCGTAACCGGGGACATCGTTTGTGCCGGTGTGGGGATTGGTCTCGCTGACCGTGTGGTCCAGCAACACGTTCCGGGCGCGGCGCCAGTGTCGTTTGTGAGTCGGGTCGAGTTGGTCAAGCCGATGCAGGCACTCGATGGCCAGGTTGTGGGTGTTGAGTCCCCCGCGCGTTGTCAGGACCCATCGCCGGTGCCCCATCAGGTACTCCCAGGCGTCGAGCAGACGCCGTGGTGTCCGGCCGGGTGTCCACGCTATCGCCTGGCGTACGAGATAGAGCAATGCCGAGGATGAGTGAGCCGCCTCGTGTCGGTCCCACCAACAGCAGTTGCCGAAGTAGCGCGTTGTGTAGTGGTGCTCGATCCACCAGTCAGCCATGGCACGGACCTGCATCCTGATCCAGTCCCGTTCGGAGGCCGTCGCGAGTTGTTGATCGTACTGTGTCAGCGCGAGCACGATCTTGATGGTCTGGTCGATGCTGGTCTCGAACATTTCGTCGAGGTCATTCATGCCCCCGTAGGGCTTGGGCCACCAGCCTCGGCCGTACGGGTTCGTCTCAGCCACGGTGTCAGCTAATCTCTGAATGGCCTGGAACGCGGTTGCGGCTTGGGATCTGACCTCGCCTCCACGTGTCGCCTGGTACTTCTCACACAGCATCATGAGGTAGTCACCGTGGGCCATCCCGGTTTCCTCGTAGTTCATCAGGACCAGCTTGTACTGGTGTGGGGCGCCGAGGTCTTTGCCGAGTGTCTTCTCGAGCGGGACGCCTTTCATGTCGGCTTGCGTGTAGGGCTTGAGAGTTGACCCCTTTACCGCGCCGATGAGCAGGCCGTCACGGTCGAGAAAGACGTCCTGGACGATGTTGGAGATGCGCGACTCACAGGCCTCCGGGGTGGTGCCGTAAATGCCGCGGACAGATTGGGTTGGGTTCAGTGCCATCAGGGGATCCTCGCGGTCGAGACAAACGTAAGGGCGTACACGCCATCCTCAGCCGTGCCATCCAGCGCGAAGCGAACTCTGAACCGGCTTATGGCCCGGCGAAGGTAGCGAGTTTCTCCCCATACCACGGTGTGCGCAAGGCTGTCTCCCGTGATCGGTTGGCAGTCTTCGAGTCCCAGGCCGGGGATCTCCCACTCCCCCGTTTCCTCGAGCAATGCCACGCGCAACCGGGCAGTTGGGGACAGTTTGGCGTTGACTTGGAGGGTGATGGGGCCGTGCCGCTCCAGCGTCAACGGCACAGTTTCTGCGGTCATGCTTCGTCCCTCGCGCAGCGGCGCGAGCCGCACGAATCGGTCGCGTTTGGCCACCGCGCGACCGGCACACATGTGCAGGATGGGGAGCCCGTGGACCGTCTCGTGGGGTTGATCGCTGTTGGCTCCGAAGTAGACGCTCATCGTGTCGCCATCGGCCACAAAACTCGACGTCATTAGGTATGCACTGTTCCAGCTTCCCGGTTTCCCAAGGGCAACCAAGGGGGTCTCTGGCTGGGTAAAGCGGAAGCGCTGGTTGTCGCGACTGAATGCGAGACGGATGTCGGCGCTGCTGCCGTCGTGCTGGTACTGGTAGAATGCCAGCAGGTAGCGCCCGTGACGGGCAATGCCGGCGTCGTGGATTTGCCCATACGGGCCGGCCCCGCGGATGGGGTTGACGGCCATGAGCGAATCGAGCAACGGGTGGCGTTCGGCGCACACCCAGTGCCGGGCATCAGGACTGTAGGCCAGCGAGGCGCCCCGTCGTCTGCCCGCGAGGCTGGTGAAGCCGATAGCCTTGTAGCGGCGTGCCGGATCCGGATCCCGGGGATCGTGGATGGCGCTCTGGGGTTGGAATCCGTACGGTTCCGGGCCGGGGAAGTCCACACTGACCTGTTCCCGTTTCCAGGTGAGCCCATCCGGGCTCGTGCTGAGCCAGGCGCGTCTCGGAAGTCCGAGATAGCTCCCTTCACCTTCGCGGAGGACATGATCATGGCGTTGGGCCCGGGACTCGAACTTGATGGCCTTGTAACGCCGCGACCGATCATCTGCGGGATCGACAAACACGCAGGCGTTGTGATCGACGTTCCGGATGCGATTCGGAGCCGGTCGTCCTTTGTACGTGTCGCCGTTCCCTGTATCGACGCGGCGCCAGTTGATCCCGTCGCCACTCTCTGCGTAACCGACGTAGACCTGTTCGTACCAGGGAATACCGGCCTCCGGAGTCAGCCCCAGAGCGCCATACCACATGCGGTAACGGCCATCATCTCTGATAACCGTGCCCCCGCTCAGGACGCGTGAGCTGTCAAAGTCGTCCAGATTCCCGGTTGGCTCCAGGACCGGGCCAACAGGATCGAGACGCATTGTCTCCAGCTGCGGCGCACCATTGCTCAGCTCCGCGAGTTCCTCCAGGTCGAGGAAGAGCAGGGGTTCGTCAGGCTCAATTCTCGAGGACGGGGCGCTCTGTCGGTAGACGCCGTGGCGCTCGGGAAGAAAGCTGCTCGACAGGAGCATCGTGCCGCCTTTCCGATCGAGGCTGAGTCTCTCAGGACGGACGCGCACCTCGTCCAGGAAGAGCGACGGATGCATCAGCCCCTCCGCCGGTTGCGGATCAGAGAAGCCTTCACCCAGCCAGCGTGAATCGAATGCGAGACGGCGTGTCAGGCACACGAAACTGAGGTGCAGGACGCCTTCGTTGTCGGTCCAGAGCCACGGTGAGTGCTCAAGTGTTTCGCTGAACCGTGGATGCAGAGTGGTCAGGTGACGGTCAAGATGCCATTCGGCGCCGTCGAACCACCCGTACTTGATGTTCTGCATGTGGCCCGTGTAGGTGACGACTACATGCTCGCCGTTGCACGCGACATCAGGGTGGTGGCAGCCGCTCCACACTTGCTTCGGTTCGGTCGACACGGACGTGTTGTCCCGCAGGTCCTCGATCATGACCGCAGTGTGACGGATGAACAGGTCCTCCGTGTCCCACACGAGATGGGTACACGTTCCGTCGGGGGTGAGAGCCAGAGACGGCGAGTGATTGAGTGGATGCGTGTGCACCGCGGTGACATGTTGACACGTTCCGCCTGTCTCGATCAGGTTGATCCGTCCGGTGGGCGTGTCGAGAGTGGCGAGCATGAGTGACTCGCCTCCAGGGATCAGGGCGCCGCCGCCCAGATGGTCTGCGTCGATCGTGTCGATCACCTTCCACGCGGTCTCGTCCGCGATGTGATCCACGGACTCCAGGCGCTCGACACGCACGGTCGTTCCGTCGGACCAGGCCAGCCACAGGCGGTCCTGAGCGTCACACCAAACACCGGCTGATCCGGGGCTCCGGCTCAGTGTTCGTGTCATGACGGGGCCCGGCAAGCCTTCCTGGGCATCCGCAGGGGCGTGTAGGTGAAGACGCAGCTCACTGACCGTCTCGAAGCCCGGTTCACTCAGCACGGCAATGCGCCCGTCCGACAGCGTCGCCACTCGAGGGGCGCGATGGTGCAGGAAGGTGTGACTTTCGGGATAGGGGCGTTTGACGGTCATGCCGGTCTCGCTCCATTTCGTTTGCAGTCTGACGTCGCCGGGCTTACTCGCTGTCGTCCAATTGCCAGAGCCTGGGGAGCAACCGGAACGGAAGAGCTCGGAGCATGGCCATCGCGGCCGGTCCGAATCGGACGTCACGGGTATTCTCCACTTGGGTTGCGGCAACAGCGGCACCAAGCATGAGCACGGAGCACGCGAAGAACATCAGGCGGAAGGGCTCGAAGTGCGCTCCGAGCAGGTCGAATTCAATGCCTTTGGCCAGCCCCAGATAGCCGCGGACGATGAACGGGCCGACACCCATGTAGATCAGCGCCATTCCCTGCGCCAGGGCCAGGTAGCCGGTGCGTTCCGGGCCGGTAGGCAGTGAGTGGTAAAGCGTGGAGGTCAGTGCCACCCAGAAGAGCCCATCGGCGATACCCACCCCTGCCCAGGCGACGACGATCAGCCAATACCTCTGTGCAGAGAACAACGGAAAAAGGGCGAAGAAGACCATGTAGATCAGCGTCATGAGAATGACCACCGGCCGCGCCCCAAGGCGGTCGACCAAACGCCCGCCAGGACGCAGCACCAGCAGCATGAGCACGTTGTGCCCGATTCGGTACCAGCCTACTTGGCGGAAGCTGAGGCCAATCTCACTCAGGAAGAACGGTGCGTAGTAGCCGCATGCGAGGGAGAACCCGGCGAACAGTGTGGCGGAGTAGACCAGGTAACGGCGGAACGGTCCGGGACGGAAAGCCCCACGCAAGTCAGCCAGGCGGAACCGGCTGTCTTGGGATACTCGGGGCATGGGGACATGGGAGAGCATCCACAGGGCTGTCAGACCTGTCAGGCAACCCGCGAGAAACACGACCGCAAATCCCTGCCACTGCGGCCAGCGATCGACGACCTGCGTTCCCAGGTAGATCCCTACGGTCTGCATTCCAGTGATCAGGAGCTGGCGGGTCCCGAGGTAGCGCCCT
Organism: Lentisphaerota bacterium; assembly: GCA_018676675.1. Lineage (GTDB taxonomy): Bacteria > Verrucomicrobiota > Lentisphaeria > Oligosphaerales > JABHEG01 > JABHEG01. The sequence continues at coordinate 18,419 of JABHEG010000220.1, read as the reverse complement.
CGGATCCGGGAGGGAATGATGGCCGAGAGCCAACTCCCGAAAATGGGCTGAATCAGGTTGAGGCAGGTGCCGCTGACGAACAGAAGGGCGAAGAACGCAGCCCATGCCAGGCTGTTCCCTGTGCCAAGAAGGAACGGGAGGAGCAGTGCCAAGCCGAGGAAGACCATCTCGCCGCTCCACACAAGCAGGACGAATCGTTTGCGGTCACGTATGCGGTTCGTCAACGCGAAGGAGAGGAACTGGAAGATCGCCGACGCGTACATCGAGGTCCCGATCAGCCCTGCGTTCTCAGGCGTCATCCCCAGCACGTTCAGCGCGTATCCTGCAATAAAAGGGTTTGCAGGCATGCCGACGGTGTACCATGTCCCGAAGAACGCCGCGTGGGCCAACAGGAAGCGCAGTCCTTTGCGGGTCTCCGTTGCAGGCAGCCGTTCTTGGCTATCGCAGGACATAGGCAACGCCCAGGTTGAGCAACACACTCGAAATGGAAATGGCGCTAAGACAAAGGCAATCGGGGCGTGGCAGCCCCTCCCACGTTGGCTGCGCCTGACCTCAATGTGGGAGGCGGTGCCATCCGGCGACCTTTCCCCGGATGCACGTTGGCTGCGCCTGACCTCAATGTGGGAGGCGGTGCCATCCGGCGACCTTTCCCTGGATGCACGTTGGCTGCGCCTGACCTCAATGTGGGAGGCGGTGCCATCCGGCGACCTTTCCCTGGATGCACGTTGGCTGCGCCTGACCTCAATGTGGGAGGCGGTGCCATCCGGCGACCTTTCCCCGGATGCACTTTCCGCCGCCTATCTTAACGCCATTCCACTCGAAGGGGAGTATTCTCCGGCGCGGTAAGATAGTGCCGAATCGGGAATGCGGCTTATCGCCGCGGGGTGTCAGGTTCCGGGTTTCAGGTGTCAGTGGGGTGAGGGGCTCCAGGGCGTGGGGTTCAGCGCTGTACATGGCGGTTTTATCCGCACGTTCCCGCTTCCTGAACACTGACACCTGAAACCTGCTCCGAATGACTTCCCGTGCAGTGTCCCGTTACTCTTCTGCCATGGCTGGTGTGAAGGGCGTCGGTTCCCCCAAATGCTCTTCGCGATCTCCGCCCGGAGGGAGGGCCCACGTCCACTGGATGGGCTTGGCATCGATCTGTGGCAGCCAGGTACACCCCTCAGACGAGCGAATGGTGACTGTCCGCGGTTGGTCGGTTGGGTTGTGTCCCTGGACGTAGAAGCTCATGTCGCCAGTCTGCACGACGGTGATGTGTACCTCCGGATCGTCGCACACGAACGGGTGCCCGATGAACAGCGTGATCGGTTTGCGCAGCTCACGGTAGTGGGCGTAGGCTTTTCCTTCAGCGACGGGGATTGGTCGGGCAGCCCCTTGTCCCTTGTCCCAGAGCACGGCAGTCCAGCGGTCGTTCATGTTCTCGGCGACCAGCGGCAGTGCAGTCGGTAACCCGTGCAGGCGCACGTCCTCGTTCGGCTCAATTGTGCCGCGGAATCCACCTTCGCCCGGGGACGGGCTGACGGTGAGCATGTAGGTCGTGTCGGTCACGGTTCCCTGCTGTGGGGTGACTGTGTAGCCTGGTTTGCCGTCAATGCCGAGGAGATCGACGATGCGGCGAGGCGTGTCAATGCCGGTGGAATCGTTGAACCCGCTGGTGACCGCAAGGTATCTCCAGCGCACCACGTCACCCTTGCGGAACACTTGCCCCGGTTTGCCGAGGCGCAGCTGAGCGTTGCGGGTAGTGGGCTGGACCGAGACTCGGTACGACAGATCGTCGCTGAGGGCGATGGTGCCGAACGGGCCGAATGTGGAGGGGTAGAACCAGACATAGGCCCCGGGTGGCAGTGGACCGGTCGCTACATGGTGGTCGCGTCGATCATGACAGATTGGGTAGGCGCGGTCGTGAGTACCCGTTCCCTGGACAGCAACCCCCGCATAGGCGGCGGATCGGTTGCCTCCCGTCAGGTTATTGATTGTGAGGGCAGGACGGGAGTCACTCGTCGTGACGTCCTGCTTGAAGCGCATCTCAGCCTCGACCAGGATCGGGGCCGGAGCATGCCCCCAGTGGACGAATGTCGTGTAGCGCATCTTCCCTTCGAGGACGTCTGTGGGGACGATGGGGCCACAGGTCGACCAGCCATGTGGCCCGGTCTGCTCAGGAACAAGCTGATGCTCGAAAACCTGCTCCTGGATGACCACCTCCTGCGACCCAAGTGGCCAGGTGATGTGTCGGTACAGGCGCCCGTCACGCGGCTGGCCTTCGGCTGCATGCACGTAGAACACGGGGCTGCTGAACGCGCCACCGCCGGCTTGACCGTCGAATCCGGGGAAGCGCAGGATGTCCAGATTCACATCAAGGCGCAGGTTGTCCCAGATTGGGCCCTTTGCTTGGGTCGTGACGCACCAGGTCCCGCCGGAGTGACCCCACGGGGACTCCTTGGAGGGCAACGCCGAGTAGCTCAGTGTGTTGACTCGGTCCGAGCACCAGGACACGTAGAAGTTGTGACTCCGCCACTGGAAGCCATCCGTTACAGCACGTTTGCCCTCAATGTCGGTGGCGATGACCAGCGGCATCGTGAGCTGGTGTTTGTTGACCGTGATGGTCTTGCTGAATGCCTGCGCCCCGCCGGGGTGCCAGCGGCGGATCAGCTCCTTCCCATCCCAGATCTCGACCGTCTTCAGACCGACATCCGACGTCACGTCGAGGCCCCAGCGTTGCTGGTAGTAGGTCCAATCCCAGTACGTGCCGTTGTTGACCAGATCGCGACTGTCCCATTGCCAGCGCTCGATGACGGGGCCCTGTGTGGCGTAGGACGTGGGCAGATACTCCGGTTCCTCTCCTGTGTTCGCACCAAAGGTACTGAAATCCGCAGTCCAGCGCACGGTGTGCGGCAGCGTTCCGTCGGCGATTCTGTCAAGATCGGCCGCCTCATCCATGAACGTGATCGCTACCGGATGCGGATGCTGGCCATCATCGACGACGACCTTGTGCTCTTCGACCATGTCATCGATCAGGTTGCCATCGACATCATGGGTGAACACGCTATGGAACTGCCGGTAGGGCCGCACATCCCAAGGTGGAACGCCGTACTCATAGGGATCATCGCTGAGGCGGTCCTTCGGATCCCTGTAGTGCACGACGGCACAGCGGTGGCCGTTGGACTGCATCCACTGAGCAAGGCCGAGACCACTCGTGCCGCTGGACCGCTCCTTCTTGCGAATGACGGTTCGGAATCGTCGGTTCGGGCGAAGCATGGCGTCAGTGGGGTAGAGGAGTGCGTTGCGGAAGGCGACAAAGCGGTTTCCTGATTCATCCCGGAACCGCAGGCCGGGGATGCAGGTGAACTCTGAAGTGCTGGCGCTCTTGGCTTCGGTGTTCAGCTGGGCGAGCTGCTTTGCGTCAATCTGGTCCAGATCATCCAGGACCACCAGAAAGTCAAGCCCGATCTCCTGGGCTCTGGCGGCGTATTCAGCAACGGAGCTCTTGCCTCCGGACCGCGGCGACAGAGCGCCGATCGCTCCTTTGTAGCCAGGCCGAGGCGCTGCGAAGCCCTGTGGTTCCGTGAGCTTCGGAGACGGCTTGAACGTGCTGTCGGAAACGGATGCCGGATCGGTCAACGCTCCTCCCAGATCGTCGCCTGTGCGGGCGACGGCCCCGAGCCAGTTCAGCGTGTTGACGACGAGGGTCTCGCCGTCCGATGGAATGCCTTTCACACCATTGCTCAGGAAGATACCTTCGTATCCCGGAGCTCGGCCGCCGACGATGTGGAAGGCAGAATCCAGAGCGAAGAAAGCGATGCGTCCCTTGCCATGGGAGCGGATGGCCAGCAGAGGCTTACTGCGCTGGTCCCGTTCGCCGGGTTCGCTGAACTGTCGTCCAACGCCGTGGAATTCGAACGGGCGGAACTGGACGGCGTCTCCGAACCGGGCGATGACGTCCCAGGCATCGCTCACTCGGACGGCGGTGCTGTTCGCGTTCCAGATCTCACGTGCTTTGTCACCATACGCAGGCAGCCAAAGGCCGCGGACGCCCTTGGTGATCGGGTGGTCGTTATCCAGGCGGTCGGTGTAGGACCACCGGATCTGCATCACCGTTGCGGAGACAGGAGCGGGCTCCACAGGGATGGCCGCAAGGGGTTCCAGTCCGAGGGACGCGAAGCACTGCTGTATGGTGAACTGGTAGGTTTCGCCCACATGCGGCATGAAGAGCAGGCCACCGCCCCTGTCCACGAAGCGCAACGCTGCTGCCCACTGCTTGGTGAAGGTGTCTGTGAGTCGTTTCTCGTCGGTTCGGGACCAGGGCGGGCTGAGGTAGACGATCACGTCGTAGTTGTCGAACTCAGCGGGTTCAAACTCGGCCGGCTGGTTTCGGAAGCCGAATTCCTGATGCCGGAATGTCACCCGGAATCCGTGTTTGAGAGCCAGGTCGCGCAGGAACAGACGTCGCGATGCGGCTCCCGTGTACGCGTGGTGTCGGTAGCCCATGAACAGTACGGACGGCCCGCCAGTCGTCTTGGCCCAGCGCCGTCGGAGCGTTGTCAGGTTGGCGACGGCCTTCTCCGTCTCGGTTGCTTCTGTTGTGGAAGGTGGACGGAATTCCGCGATTTCCGTGGACCAGCGGACGGATTTCAGGTCGAATCGTCCGTTGGCGCCACTGTTGAAATCGCCAAAGGTCAATGCATGTCGAGGGGTCTTCCCGTGCGTTCCGCTCGGAGCCGCATCAGCGATGAGCGGATCATCTCTTCCCGCGACGTACAGCGATGCCCTCTCGCCGAGAATAGCGAAACGGAAGGTGTTGAACGATGTGTTGTCGTACCGCACTCTGGTGGACTGGGCCCCCGATTTTCCTCGGTGCACCAGGATGTGTGCGGGGTGGAAAAACACCGTCCAGTACGTCCTGCCGTCGCTGACTTGGAGCTGGAACACGCCTGTGGCGGAGCTCTCGACGACCCGCAGCCGGACATCGACTGTCGCTCCTTTCTGAGGCTCGATCCGGAACACGTCCGTCCCGTCTTTCCCGGCCCAGGATCCGACGCTCCAGGCGATATTGTCGTGGGATTCCGGGGTGTGGACCGTGAGCAGGCCGTCATTTGCCCAGACGAACCGTTGGGCAGACCGGTTGTGGTCGATGACGGTCCGCCACGCGGGCGACGCATCGGAGGGAAGCATGTGGGCTTCGTATACGTGCTCTGCGCAGGTGTTTCCCGTGAGCGAGAGCAGGAGGACGGCGAGTGCCAGCATGGAAACGGATGGGCGATTCATCATCTGCGATCTCCAATCTCGGGACTCATCAAACCGGCAGTTCTCCGAGTCAGCCGCATTCAGGTTTGTGCTACTGCTTGCCTCTGAGCCAGCCATCGTCGTCGCCATCAAAGTGGAAAAGGGCAGTGGTGTGTTCGTCAGGGGAGAAAGGCTGGGTTGGCACTGCGAAGTCCGCAGTGTAGCGCACGGTGTCGGATACCCTGAGTTCGTCGACACACCCATCCATGGGGCCGATGGTGAGGGTTTCCTGGATATCGCGGATGTTGAACGGTGGGGTGACGTCGAGCGCGTGCGGATAAAACCGATCACGCGGCGTCTTTTTGCCATTGAAGAAGATTGTGAATTCACCCTTGGTCTTCTTCGGATCGGTGCGGTTTATCTTCCAGGTTGCGGCAAAGTGATTCCATTCTGCTTTCCTGAACAGGTGTCGAAGGGCGGTCCCGTAGTCTGTTCCATAGCCTTCTCCCCGGCCGGGGATGAGGATATCCACGTAGCTGTAGACCCCGGCCATTGGGCCTTTGCCGTAGCGGTGATAGAAGCGCGTACTGTTGGACCCGATGAAGGATCGGAAGATCATGCGATCATTAAACACGAGCTCACGGCTTGACCAGTTGGGCCGGAAGAAGAGCTCGATGGTCCCTTCATCCCCGGGGAAGTTGGCGAAACCGCCATCTGGGCGTGGGGCACCACGGGGGAGGTCGACAACAGCGTTGTCCGGCAGGTGGCGGGCTTGGCCGATGGGGCCGGGAATGTAAAGCACATCGGGGGGGATTGGAGGCGGGACCGGGGTGGGTGAACGAAGCGTCTCCGGAGTGAAATGGAGTTCCGGTGTCGCCGCAACCACACGCGGCACGTTCTCCAGCCGGAAGAACGTTGGGAAGGTGGTCTCGGCGGACCACATACCCGCCGTTCCCGGCAGTGTGACATGGCCTGGCTCGTCCACGCTCTCCCGGGTGCCGTCCGGACGGGTGAGGACGAGAGGGCGCGTGCAGAACAAGCGCAGCTCTGCCGTGTCCTTCGGTACGTCGAAGTGAACCTTGGCGCCGTAGTTCCCTGCGTTCAGGAACAGGCCATCAGGGCACTCAACGACGCATTGGTCAACCGTTGCCCCGACTACGACGACCCGTCCCGGGCCATTGATGCTCATCCGGTAGTCGTCGGCCGGCAGGGCTTCAGGCAAGGTAACCCGAGCGCTTACACGCCAGGGCTGGCCTGGTTTCGGGGTGTAATCTTTGCGTCCACTCGGGCTGCGCCAGTAGTGCTGCTTCTCAGTTGTGATCTGGGCGTCGCGTACGGGGCCTCCTTTCGAGTCCAGCACGATTGGCTCGATTCCATCGCTGGGTTTGACGTTGTATGCGAGGTCCAGCGTGCAAGGGCGTCCTTTCTGCTTACGGACAACGATCCAGGCGGGAAGCTCTGACTCTCCCTTGACGGCCCAGGCCGGTGGCCCAATCGGTTTGTCCTGTTCGGTCAGCGCCTTCATGACGATCGGCATGGCGTACAGTGGGTGGAGGTTGGTGTGCGGCCCGAGATAGGGGAGTGACTTCAGGTTATCGAATCCGGGTTTGAGCGCTTCCTGCAGAGGAGGCCGGGCCGCCATGTCCGCAATCCCGGCAGCCAACAGTGTCTGCGGCACGCGTAACCAATCCGTGTTCCCAGTCCAACGGTAGGCCTGCGTGTGGAAGGCCCCCTGGCCGTTCTGATAACTGATGGGCGCGCTCAATCGGGCGAAGCGTCGGTTGTAGTCAACGGCTTTGAGGTAGCATTCTTTGGCGGCGGGGTCTTTGGTCACCCACCAGTATTCGAGGGTCGAGCAGAGGTTGCGCGAGACTTTGTAGAGGCACCCATAAGGTTGCTTGTCGGTGATGCCGTTTGGGCTTTCCGGGTCGAACAGTCCGTGCGCCCAGAGCTCGATCATCTCACGGAACTGTGGATCCCAGGTCTCCATGTACAGTTGCACGAGCAGGCGCAAGGTCATGAATCCTGCCGATCCCGCAGCTACGTATTTTTCTTCTTTCTTGGCCGCTTCCCATTCCCGCAGTACGGCATCTCGATACTCATGGATCACATCAAGGGAGCGCAGGTCCCCGGTCATGTAGTAATTCGTGTACCAGTTGAACAGATCCGTCCCCGAACACTCGGTGTAGAGCACCTCGCTACGGTTTCCCCAGAAGATGGGGTAGTGGTAATTGCTCTGCCGTGCGAACCCGCCCTTCACCTTCTTGTCCGTGTTCTCGTGGTGCATGGACCAGTCCGCGGCAAACCAGTCGAAACGTGAGACGTAATCGTAGTACTTGCGGTCCCCGGACCGAGCGAACATCATCCAGGCGTTGCGACGCAGGTTGTACTCGATCAGGTACTGCAGGCGGTAGTACCCAGCATACCAACGCCCGTCTTCCGTTCGCTTGTACTGCAGGAATGGGTTGCAGCCCCAGGCGATTGCTCCGGTCATCGGGAATGCGCGCAGCCCGAGCGTCACACGATCGAAGTAGTCGGACATCGCCGCTTCAGCTTGCGGGAAACGAGCCGTGTCTTTCTCCTGGGTTGGCTCAAGGTGCAGGACGCGTGCGTTACAGGTCCAGGCTGGATCCGGGATGAGCATTACGCGTTCGTCAGCGGCTTGAGCTTGCTGAACCGTCAGGTCGAGATCCAGTGTTCCATTGTGCGGCAGCAACCACAGTTCATGCGTCTTGGCAGCGCCGGTGGCATTCGACGGTTGGCGGGCAAACGTCTTCCCACCTTTCGGAAAAGTCGTCGCCCACTCTCCGAAATAGTTGGGGATCAGCGTGCTCAGCCGGACGTCGAGTTCGCGGTCGCTGATCGTCGTCCAGAGCTTCACGGACATGCCATCGCCTGAGGCCTCAAGGCTCTTGGGGAATTGCTCGGCGAGGTCACGGATGACCACGGTAACGCCGCTTGTGGAGTCGGTCAGATCAAGCCACTCTCCCATGGCTTCGCCGCTTGACAGTTCCGCGGTGTCGCCCCCTGCCATTCGGGAGATGGAGGAGCGTGAGCCGCGTTCAAGGAAATGGGGATAGTCCTCCTGGACGGCTCGGATCTCTGAGCCAGCTTCAAGCTTGAACTGCTCAACGGCCGCGTCGTGTTCCTTGCTGGTGTCGACGGTCACCGTTCGCGGCGAGCTTGGGCGGAATGGGATATCCACACCAATCTCACGGAACCACAGCTCATCCGTGTTGCGGGTGAAGACAAACGTGTGGACAATCTTGACCTGTGCGCAGCCTCGGAAGAACCAGTACCAGATGGTAGCGCGGGCGACACGTTCCCCTTGTTCAGTGACGTAGTGAGCATCTCCTCGCAGGATGGTGCGAATCGGCCCTGCCACGGGGATGGTCCAGCGGACATCGGCCTCAGAACCGGCACAGGTTGCCCGGCGGCCTTGCGAGTCGACGGCGTAGATACCGGCTGCCCCGTCCGTCCACAGCGGGTGACCACTGCCCATGGTTGCCGTGTCCATCCCCAGTGCGTCACTCCGCAATGTGAACCGGGCCGCCCCGGTGTCGACGATGTACCCACCGGGGGATGCGGTCACTGCCACCGGGCCCGTGACGGCTTCCCTGGTTTTGATGCTTTCGCCGAACTCCAGGACGTAGCTCCCGGATGGCTCCGCCACCAGCGAAACGGCCAGCCAGCGCACGCTGCTGTCCTGCCAAACGGCGGTTGACTCGATTTGGGAAGGGACTTCGCTTCCACTACCATCCACAACACGACAGTGATCGGTGCTCTTGAGCGCGCCGGGGGGGAAGGGAACTCCACCAACCAACGGCCATGGTGTCTGCAGCCCTGTGGGGCCGTTGACCTGGAGCGGGATCCGTTCAGCAGCGGCCAGGGAGAGGGCGCCGACCAGTACGGCTGTGAGGAGTAGATTCACGAGGAGAGGCGGTGTCTTCATGGTTTCTCGCTGTTGTGTTGCCAGGCCTTCTGCAACGTTTGGTAGCGCCGCATCTCCGCATGCGGCCTGTTTCAAGGTGGCGCCGGGCATTCCTGCCCGGTGATCATGTGGTAGGCAGGGGTGCCTCCGAATGCCCCGAAACTCAGGGGCATCCAAGGTGGGAGGGGCTGCCACGCCCCGATTCCCTATGCCCAAGCCAACAGGCAATCGGCGGGTGGCACCGCCTCCCACACTGAAGCGGCCTTCCTGTCTGTCCGAGCCGTGACTAACGGGAGCGGTGTCGGTTCCGCCGCAGTGTGCGTGTCCCCTCCCGTTGATCAGGGCTGTGACGGGCAGAAGCCGGGCCTACTCCCACAACTTGCACATGAGAATCTGCGCGGTGTCAGTCATCTGCCGGCCGCCATCGGCGATTAGTTGGCGGGAGAGAATCGGCTTGGCCCCGTAGGCTCCCCGGTGGGCCTGGTCGGTGGTCGGGATGTAGCCGAGCCAGCCATTTGCGAGTTCCGCAACGAAGGTGAACCGTCCCGGACTCCAGTGTTTGATTTCCAGGCCCCAGCGCACAAAGACTTCGCCCGGAAGGCCGACGAACACGAGGTCTCCAAAGCGCATGGTGTGGACGGGGACGCGAGCGATCTCATCATCGTGTTTCCAGCGTTCGCAGGCGCCCAGGATGACCTTCTCCCAGCCCTTCCGCTCGGCTTCCGGTTTGGCTTGGATGGCCTCCATCTCTGCCTGGAAAGCCTCATTGCGAGTGAAGAATGGGATCTCCAGGACCTCGAGCTCACCCCGGCATTCGGCAGACTCGATGACGTCTCCGGTCTCCGCCGCCGCGATGGCAGCTGAGGCAATGGTCCGCCCCATCTGGATGGACTTGGCCGGTCCACCACAGGGCAGGCGGGTGTCGCTCCATTCACGATGGTTCAGGTCGCCGCATGTTCCATTCAGGAAGACGGTGACGACCTCGTCGCCATAGACGTCTGAAATTGTGTCGCCGACGTAGCCGGGCCAATCGGGCGAGAAGAAGTCAGCGCTTCCGCCGCCGATGACGTCCGGATGCATGGCATAGTTGACGACCATGGCGCGCATGGTGCCGTCCGTGTCCCGCACGGCCAAACTGAGGACCTCTGGATCAATGGGGCCGGCCGGGCCGAGAACGTCCGTTTTGCCAAAAACTTCCTCGCCGTCCGGTTGTCGACCAAGTCTGTTGCTGCCGACGTTGGTTTCCTCACGGCGTCCGACGACGAGAAAGGCGTCAAACATGTCCTCTGTCGCTCTGGCCACCGTGTCCGCGATGCGTCCGGGGAGGCCGGCCAGATATTCGTCGTGGGAAGGCAGCAGGGCGATCTTGCGCATCACCGGTCCGGTGTGGGTGTGGGTGGCGTGGAGCAACACGAACTCAGGAGGAATTCCCGCTCGCTCGAGCACCAGACGCTTGGTCTCATCAGCCATTTCGTTGCCGAAGCAGATGACGTCACAGGAGATGAGGGCAAGGCGGTCGTCCCCGCTTTGCAGGACCAGAACATGGCAGTGGAGATCCGACTTGACGCTTGTGGCAATGCGCTCGTGGAAGTAGCCAGCCAAACCAGTGTCGAGAGGAGGGGTGATGACTGTCTTTGCGGCGCCGGCCTGGACTGACGGCAGACCATCAATGTTGTACGGGCAGGTGGTGGGCATTACTCGAATCTCCCTATTTCCCAGTCATGCAGAGCAGTTGGCCGTTCGCCAGTGTCAGGAATAATTCACCCCTTGCGGCGGCCATACCATTGAACACCGGGGCCGCGGGGATGGGATAGCGCGCCAACTCGGAACCGTCTGTGGTTGAGATGGCCAGGAGCAGGGGCGCGGCGCTTCGTTTTTCGCCTTTGCCGATTCGCTCTGGTGGCTCCCCGGCTCCGGCGGCGAAGATGATGTCTCCAACCAGAACCATGGCCTGGATGTGAATGGACACCGGCTTTGCCCACATCGGCTTGTCGGCATTGAGTCTGCGCGCGAAGACGCGGTACTTCCCATCCTCAAACTCGTTGGACCAGTGGACCTTTTCTCTGCCATAGCCATAGGCTGTCGTGCCATCGAAGGTCAGGAGACGGCCGAAGAGGAGCTTCCTGCTCCTACCACTGCAACCGGTTGAGAGGGAGGATTTGGTCCCGAAGATCCAGTAGGAGCGATGTGTCCACGAGTCATCGAGGAAGTCGGTGAGGGTAAACAGGTGTCGTTCCCGGTCCTTTATCTCGACGCCTTTCTTGGAGAAGGTGAGGTCGCGCAGGTAGATGTGTTTGTTGTCGGCGGCCAGGAGATCAGAGCGCGCTCCAGGCATGGCGTTGGAGCTGTACTGTTTGGGCTGTTGTCCGGTTCTTTCATCGGGACTGTAGATGGTTGTGCGAGACAGCTGTTCACCGGTCAGTGGATTGAGACGGTAGAGGTCGATTCCACCGTCAAGATAGGATGAGCGGCCGGCGGTGAAGCAGAGAGTCCCATCGTCGATGAGCACGCTGCCATGGACTGGTGAGGCCGACTCAACTTGGCCGCGGACGATCACGCGTCGCGGATCCCGGGCAGCACGGAAACGCCAGCTCAACGTTCCGTCTTCGGCTTTGAGACTGTAGACGTGGCCATCGCTGCAGCCGACAATGGCCTGTCCCCCGTGGACGGTGGGTGGGGAGTCGATTCGGCCTCCTGTCGTGAAGGCCCAGGCGGTCTTGCCGGAGTTGGTGTCGACGGCAAGGAGTTCGTGCCGGTCCGTTCGGGCGACGAGCACTTTGTTGCCTGCCACGACTGGGGCTGTGGTTGCTTCGCCGGGGGCAGTCTGCCACTTGGTGGTGAGGGTGAGGGGGATTGTGCCCCGAGCTCGCCCGCTGCGCTGGGCGTCACCGCGGTAGGTCGGCCAGTCGTCGCGCGTGGCAGAGGCCGTCTGTCTGCCGTAGGCCGGTCCTCTCTCCAATCGGCCCTTGGTGGCGCTGCCAGTGTTGGTCCTCGGCCTCGCCGGAGCAAGCGCATTGAAGCCTTCGAGCTGCACTGTCCGGTAGCAGCCGCAGGAGTGCGGGGGAACGTACAGCATGCCATTGGCCGGCATGATGCCGTACCGGCACACACCTCGGGCCCAGCTGTGCCACAGGACATCACCGCTCTCCAGGTCGAGGAACTCCGTTCCACGCCGTCCTCCGAGGATGTAGCGGGTCGTGGCCTTGTTGTCCCAGCAGCGATGGTGGTGCTCCGGGTTGTCCTGGGTAATCTCCTTCAGCAGCGCTCCCGTTTTCAGGTCGTGCTGCGCGGCGAAGAAGGGGCCCCAGACGGGGCCGGTGTACTTCTTGCTACCCGTGCTGAAGGGCTTGAAGCCTCCGATCCACAGCGAGTCATTGATGAGCATCACATCGCGGATGTTGAGGAGTGACGGTGGTTGCTTCCAGCGTACGGAGCCGTCTTCCGGAGAGAGCAGCATGATTTCCTTCTTGCTCAAACAGACAACGGCGTTCTCTGAAACGGCCCGAAGCTTCGGTGTCGACGTTGTCCACAGCTTGCCCCCGGTCTTGACATCGAAGCAGTGGAGCCCGCTGTTGGTCTGACAGTAGACACGGCTGCCGCAGGCCCGAAGACTGAAGGGCCTGAGCCCGGCTGTTGCTGCGCCCATCTTCTTCCACACCAGCTGTCCGGTGGTTGCGTTTAGGGCGACGATTGTGCGAGGGGCTCTGCCTTCGGCCTTGCGGAATGCCTTGACGAGTGGTCTGGCCGAGTCACGGACATGCAGGGGCGACTCAGACTGGGTGGTCAGGTCTGCCCATTTTCTGTATTCGGCCAGGCGTTCTTCCGTGACCTCCCTGACCGCGAGCAGGAGGATGCCGTTGTGGTAGAGGATCTCGTCCGTGCCATGCGTGTCGGCGTAGGTTAGGAGGGTCTTCCCCGTTGCGGCATCGAGTGCCCTGACTTGATCGTGGAAGCCGAGCGTCACGTAGACGCGGTCCTTGACAGCCACCAGCTTCCGCTGAAGCTGCTGTGGTCCGGATGTCCAGCCGCAGAGGTGGGAGAACCACTCGGGGATGGGTTGTTCCCAGAGCAGGAGTCCGTTGTAGGCATCTCGGGCGACCACGGCCCATTCGGCGGGCTTGCGAAGCGTGTCTGTGGGAGCTGTGTCGGCGATGTAGAAGAGCCGTCCAGCCGCTGACACGACGGCCTGAATGCTGGGGGTGAACTCGTGGCTGCGCGTGTGGCGTGGTTCCGCCGTCCACTGGAGGTGGCGCGGTGGCCCCATCACCGTGTCGCTTGAGACGGGGTTTCCGCTGGCGCTGTGAAGGAAATGGGTCCAATCGTCAACGCCTGCACGAGGCGGTTTGGTGGTTGTCGCCCAGGTGTCCCCTTTCTTGACGCAGGAGACGCCTCCGGGGACCAGCACCCGGGTCATTTCATCAGGGGGCACTGATCCGGGCGCCTCGACCACAAGGAGGTTAACCGTGTGATCGGCGAAGGGGAGGACGGAGGCATCCCAGTGCTCCACGGCCACTTGACCGTAGATTCCCAGTGAGCGGATATGGACGCGCGCTTTGGCCACGGCTTCTCGGTCCGCTTCCAGACCGTGAACGAGGGAGATTCCGTCTTGCTTCAGTGCGGCGGTGAGACACCCATCGCCACAGCCGAGGTGAACGACCAGCCCACCGGTGACCCCAGTGGCCTTGAAAACGGCGTCAGCCCGTTGCCGTGGAGTGGATGTGTGTTCTTGGGCCGACCCGCCAACAGCAATCAGCGCGAGGCTCAGCGAGGCGAGTAACAGACCACGTCTTCTGATCATCCGGAGCAATCTCCTTTGGGCGCTTTTTCTGCTCTGGGAAATGGTGAAGTGGTGATACAGTAGCCGCAGACAAACGGAAAGAACAGGCTGCGGAACGGGCTGTCTTGAGCTTGGGCGGCCGAAGCACGGCCGTTGAGGACCCCGCCCTTCCAGGACGTTCGGCTCGGTAGCAGTTTCCTTTCGGCGCCACCAACGGAGCCTCAACAATGACCAAGTACCTGCTCTGCGAGCCATGTGGGCTGCATCGCTTCTACGGCACGAATGACGCGGGCGAGAAGGTGTACTTCCACGTGGGGTACGACTATGAGCCCTTCCCGACTCAGGCTTCGAACGCGGACCTGGCCGGGCTCGACTTCTCAGAGATTTTCTGCTGTGGTTGCTCCTGGTCAGGGAGCATCAATCAGCTCGTCAAGTACGTGTAGGGCGGAGCGGGCGACTCTTCTCACTTGCCGAAGTCCGACTTCCAGCGTTTGAGCAGATCCTCGAGGTTGCCCTTTAGGAAGTACATCCTGCCGGTGACGGCCCGCTCTTCTCCGGCCGGAATGTCAGGCCAGGCGGGGCGCGAGTGCAGGCAGGAGTAGTGGGCATTGGTGGCCACGCTCGTGCCTGCACCATAGCCTTGTGCTATCACCCACTTGCGGTCGCGTGACACGATGGCGATGAGGGGGTGACGGACCTTTCCTGATGCCGGTGTGGCCACCTGGTCGCTTCCCGCCACGTTCCAGCCGCCATGCAGGGGTTCGCCCGAGCCGCCGATCGGCATTTTCAGCATGGAGGTGGCTCCCTCGTCAGTCCAGACGTAGGAACGGGCGCGTTCCATATCCTCGAAGTAGGCCGAGGAACTGTTGTTGAAGCAGCTGTTGCAGCCGACTCCGGTGAATGGCCTGTCGGTCAGATTCCGGATCGCGATGGTGTAGACCACCACGTCTATGCCCGAGGTAAGGGTGACCGTCTGAACTGCTCGCCCGGTGAAGGTGATCCGGTAACTGGCTTCGGTGCGGTCTTCACTCAACTGCCATTCCAGTTTGGGGCGCCCTCCGCCCCAGGAAAGCGACATCCCCTTGGCGCCGCTTTGTTCCGGTGCGTAGAGGCTGAATCCCGCGTCCGGGAAGAACGGCACGTCAAACACGACTCTCGCGTGTCCTGGTGAAACGCTGAGGCGAATCGGTTCTGAACCGTGCTTTTCTTCCGCCGGGCCGGAGCATGGCTTCGGTGTGATGAGTTCCGGCTCAGCTGTGGTATCCGCGGGCAGGTCAGCGGGGGGCTCCGGGGAGTCCATCGCGCAGCGGAACCCTGTCCAAGTGTGCCAACGACTCGTGTGGGCCGAGAAGTTTACCGCCGCACAGCGGAAGCTCTCCCTCAGACAATGGGCCGCGGAGGCGCCTTTGACCACGTACCAGGCCCAGCCCCTTTCCGGGTTGGACTTCTGGCTCTCTGTCGACGTCCATTCGGCGACATTGCCGCACAGATCCATGACCCCATACGGGCTGGCTCCCTTGGGGAAGCTGCCAATGGGGGCTGTGAGGGCGCGCGTCTTCGGAGAGGCGGGATCGTCGATTCGGGTTGCGCCGGGGGACCATTCGTCTCCCCACGGGTAACGTCTTCCGTCTGTTCCTCGGGCTGCCTTCTCCCACTCATCGGCGGTTGGCAGGCGCTTGCCCGCCCATGCGGCATAGGCGTTAGCCTGTTGCCACATGATTCCGGTTGCCGGATGGTCGCTTTGCCCTTGTGGGTATGTTCGGTTTCTCCAGCCGTTTGGTGGGCGCCCGTTGGTTTCATCCACGAACCGCTTAAACTGCCGGTTCGTGACCGGGTATTTGTCAATGAGGAAACCGGGAAGCGCCGTCCGGCGTTGCGGCGTTTCGTTCCTGAACAGCGTGGGGTGTGCGCCGAGTTCCGTCGCCAGGCGTCCTGCTTCGATGTCTGTTGTCCCAAGGACACAGTCGCCTGCCGGCACATAGACCATCGGCGCGGCATCTTTGATCTCGACGGCGCCGGCGAAGCAGAAGCCGGCTGTTCCGACTACGAGAGTGATCCCAATGTGCATGTGTCAGTCCTCCCGGTTGAGTCTGGTTGCCGTTCCGCGAGTTCCACTGGTTCCCTGAATATACCGCCCCGTTGGTGTGGAGGGCAGTCGGGGAGCAGAAGGGGAACAGGAGCACGGACAGCCGTTTGCCGTGCCGCATTGGGTGCCTTATGATTGCCACGGGGGTTGTCTGGGCGATACGGATTGTGTGTCGGGCAATGGAGTAGATGGAATGACTGATCTCGGAGCAGCGGTTGTTGGGTGTCGGGCGGTCGCGCCTTTGCATGCCAGGGGATTCGTGCGGGCTGACGGCGCCCGTCTCGTGGCAGTCTGCGATCGCGATCCGGAGGCGGCCAGCACGCTGGCAGGGGAGTTTGGCGTTGATGCTGTGACCGACTACGAGCAGATCCTGAGGCGCGATGACATCCAGATTGTCAGCTTGGTCACGCCGGATGAATTGCATGCTCCTATGGCCATCGCGGCGGCGCAGGCGGGAAAGCACGTGCTGGTGGAGAAGCCGTTTGCCATGACGCTGGCGGAGCTGGACACGATGGTCGCGGCTGCGGAGTCCGCCGGGGTCACGATGATGTGCGCCCAGAGCCTTCGCTATCGTCCGAAGCTCCGAGCGATCAGAGACGCCATTCGGGCCGGCCGGATCGGGCGACCGGTGTTTGCCCGTATGAGCAGTCCATCCAGCCCGTTCTGGACGCCCGAGAAGTGGGCGCAGGGGGGCTACGATGCCAAACGTGGGCCGGAGTGGTTGCTCATGCACAACGGCATGCACCAGTTCGACTACCTGTCGATGTTGTTCGAGAGCTCGATCAGTGAAGTCTATACCGTGAGTCACCCGGGCCAGGACTGGCTGCGGGTCCACGAGTATGTGGCGGTGAACATGCAGTTCGAGAACGGGGCTTACGCGCTGAGCGAAGAGAACCGCATCATGCAGCCGCCGGGGCATCCGTTTCACTGTGATTTCTACATCGTCGGAACCGAGGGGACCATCGATGCTGGAGACCGGCAGACGTTCTCGGTCTGCTCGTATTCGCAACAGGGCGTCGATTTCCCCGGTGCCCATATCACCTCCTGGGGGGCGGAGGAGGCATTCGCCGGTGAGGTCCAGGCGATTGTGGACGCTATCCGGACGGGTGAGGAGCCTGACATTCCGCTTGCCTTCACTCGACAGGTACTCAAGGGACTCCGCGCTGCCTGTCAGTCGTTCGCATCCGGCCGTAACGTAGATGTCGCCGCGTTTGTCGAGGAAGGGGGGAGCATCGCATGAGTAAACTACGCGCAGCAGCCATCAGTTTTGCCGGCGGTCACCCACAGGCGTACAGCGGAGGCCTGGCCGATCATTTCGAGGTGGAACTTGTCGCCGTGGCCGAGGTCCCGGGGGAGAATGCTCGCTGTGATCTGGCGGAGGCTTTTGCCGAGGTCCATGGCGTTCCCCACGTCGAGGATTACGTCGAGATGCTGGACTCGTTCCAGCCCGACGTTGTGTCTCTCTGTGTTCCCCCGGCCAGCAATGCCGAGGTGATTGTCGCTGCCGCCGAACGCGGGATTCACATTCTGTCAGAGAAGCCTGTGTCTGATTCACTGGCCAGCGCGGAACGTGCACTCGCGGCAGTCAAAGCGTCCGGGGTGTGCTTTTCCCTGGATGTGCCCAACGCCTGCTTCCCTCGCCCACTGGCCGACGCGCAGGACCGGGCCCGTTCCGGCGGAATCGGCAAGCCACGCGTTGCGTACTGCCATTGCCTGCAACCCAAAGGCCCGCGATACACCTACACGATTGTCGATGGAGAGAAGGTGACTGCCAAGTACGGTGAGTTGCCGAACCACGGTCCGTACGGGTTCCTCGCCGTTTCCAAGGCCTTGGGGCAGCGTCTCCGGAGTGTGTTCGCCCGCAGAAACGCGTTCTTCTATGAACACTACCGCGACGTCGGACACGAGGACATGTGTGTCGCCACCGTCACATTCGGTGGGGGGGCAGTCGCCAATATTGTGGTGGGACGCACCCCAACACTCTCGCTCCCCACAACCGAGTTCCGACTCGAGATCATCGGCAGTGCCGGATCTGTGTATGTGGACGATGCCATGGGAGACAAGTTCAAGATCTGGGGCCCGTTCAACGATGGCAAGGATCCCTTCGAGCGCGGCGGCTTGGCCCATCAGTACTACACGCCAGCTCACACCGAGCTGTACATCAACGATGTCGTAGACGCCATTATCACCGGACGTCCGCCCAGGATTACCGTCGACGATGCGCTCGACGTCATACGTTTCATCGACGGCTGCTACCGCTCCGCCGAGACGGGACAGCCGGTGTTTTTTGGGCATGGTGCCTGGTAACGCCTCAGTCTTGTGAGGCGGCTCGACGGAGTCTCTCCCTCCATCGGACACAGATGGCCCAAGGAACCCCTGGAGGGAGAGACTCCGTCGAGCCG
>JABHEG010000380.1 GCA_018676675.1 Lentisphaerota bacterium | reverse complement strand
GACCGGGGCTCCAAGCGCATCCCCACGCCAGCGGTCTTCTGGAGGCCGGTTATCCCTAACCGGTAGCTTCCGTGGTCGCCGGGCTGCCGGTCGGGACGACCGGGGCTCCAAGCGCATCCCCACGCCAGCGGTCTTCTGGAGGCCGGCTATTCCTAACCGGTAGCTTCCGTGGACGCCGGACTGCCGGTCGCGACGACCGGGGCTCCAAAAGGGCTTGCAGGAGCTGTGGCCTCTACCGAGCGTTTTGCCTCTGTCGCTTGGGCTGGATGCCTATGTTACTTCGCGACATCTTTTGTCGTCAGGAGCTTCCAGGTGTTCCCGCCGTCGGCTGACGTCACGAGCGCACGGTAGTCGTACAGCCAGGGGATGTCGTTGCGGTAAGCTGCGTTGATCGAGAAGTAGCTGTACGAGAGGAAGAGGCGGCCTTTCCGGTCGTGGGTCAGTTTGTGGTAGTAGATGCTGTAGCCTGGGTAGGGGGGGACGACGATCGGCACCGGCTTCTCCCATGACTTCCCTTTCGGCTTCCGCTGGTAGGAGAGGGCGGCATACTGTGCCCCGTTGTGGTAGGGATCAACTCCTCGGCGCCATTGCCGGTAGGCGATGTGTAACGTGTCGTTGCCATCGCAGAGGAGGGACAGGTAGGTCTGCCTCCCGCCTTCCTCACCCGTCTTTGGGGCGATGTTGTCGGTTGTGCACACCTCCACTGCCTCTGTCCATCCTGACAGTGCATCGTTTGGTTTGAGGGATCGGCGGTACAGGAACGGCTGGCCGTGGGCACCGGTCACCACGTGGAGGTACCCCTCACTGTCGATGCAGATTCCCGGCTGGTTGTGCACATCATTCACCGGTGGGGCGTATCCCATGAGGACCTTCTCGGATAGACGCTTCTCCTTGTGGAAGTAGGTGGCTGCATAGGTCGGGACGCCAGGAACGCCGGTGTCGTCGATCTCACCCCAGACGATGTGGGTGCGACTTTCGCTGGTTACCACCGGGGCTGGGGCTCCGGAGTGCAGGCATGTACCGAAGCAGGTGTCTGTAACCAGAATAGGATCACCCAGGACAATGCCGTCGTCGGTCTTTTCAGGGAAGAGAATCTTGAGATCGTGGAACGCCGCGAAACGGGCTGGGTGGGGCTTGGTGGACTCGTACAACACGACTGGCGGAGGGCCGGCAGCCTCGCCGTGCCCGGTGGCGTGTTCGATGTCGATGACGCCTCGTGTCAGGAGGGGGAGTTCCGTGGCATCGAAGGTCTTGCCCCCATCGCGTGAGAACAGCAACAGGTAGCGGTACTTGAGGTCGGCGTCCTGGATGGTCAGGAGTGTGTAGAGGTGGTTCTCGGCATCGAAGAACACCTTGGTGCCGTGCCAGCCCGTGGCCCGTCGTGTTCCCACGTGTCCGGGGAATGCAGCCTCAAGCGCCGCCAGGAACGATCGTTCTACCCACTTTCCCTTCTCGAGCGTCTGGATGCCGGTGGTCCGGTCCTTGTTTCCTCGACGCATCCGGATGTAAGGGCGGTTCCGGCGATCGAAGAAGACGGCATTTGGTTCGTATTCCGGGCAGTACCCGAACTGAACACTTTCGTGTTCGTATGGACGCAGGACGATGGGGAGGTCGAGTTGTGTGTCGGCCCGTGGCGGTCCCACGCGAACGGTGATCGTGGCACTGCCCGATGCGTTCGGTGTGCCCACACGCCGCGCTGTGAGCGCGATGCCGTGCCTGCTTCCCGAGAGCACCGAAGCGTTGGGCAGCAGAGAACACTCGATCTCGACCACCTGACTCGATTTGGCCGGGATGGAGACCGGCAGCTCCGGGGCGACAATCTGACAGTGCAGTGTTGTTGAGTCGGCCGGTAAAACATCGAATGGGGCCGCAGTGCTCTTACCGTTCCACAGGTCCAGCTTGACCTTCTTCGTCTGTCCGGCGACGAGATCCAGCTCGGTTGCATACGGGGTCAGAAGCGACTTGCTCAGGGACAGGTCGAAGAGCGAGTCGGATCGGTTTGACCAGAACGTGACGCCCTTGATCTTGAAGCGCACATCCTGGCGCGAGATGTGGATGTGCCACGGGCCCGGCGTCCGAGAGGCTGTTTCCGGGACAGCGTACTCCATCGGCGTCACGAGTTCCTTGAGTTCGAAGGTGTACAGAAGCTGTCCGCTACCGTCCTTGAGCGGGAGCGGCTGGATGCCTCCTTCGTGTACAGCTTCGGCGGCGATGGTGAATGCCTTGTCGGGGGGCAGGAAGTACACATCACCGGCCAGGGACGGATCATTGAGGAAGATGGGGGTCTCGATCGCATAGGTCGGACAATCTGTGCTGAATCCCCAGACTTGATCACCGTTTCCCTGAGAGACCCGCACCTGATAGATGCCGGTCATGGCGACCGGAGCGGTCAGCGTGGTGCTCTGGATGTCGCTCGAGATGCCGGTCTTGCCCTCGCTGCCGTCGTCGGGCAGCACGACGTGTTTGATGACGGAGCGATCCGGGGCCATCAGTGTCACGGTGAGGGTCTCCGCGTTCTCGTAGATATTCAGGTCCCGTTTCTCGATGGTGACGCTCAATGTCTCTGTCGTCGGACGCAGATGGACTGTGCCGCTGCCGCGAATAGCCAGGGGGATTCGCCCATGGACGGTGAGGCAGAGACCTACTGCGACCAGGCTGGTGACTGTCAGATTGTGCATGGTGAGAGGATTCCCAGTGTTCAGCTCGTGTGGATAGCCCTTCCAAAGGGGAGGATGCGGCAGTTGAGCCTGGCCGCGTGGTGCCGGTAGCTTTCAACAATTATCTGAGAAGCTGTTGCCGATGGTCAGAAGGCGAACTGTCTTCATCGTGTCTCTTGGTTTCTTCGTGTGCTGAAGCTGAGGAAGCACCGTTAGCCTCGCCAGTCCCGGTACGCTGCCCAGGCGACACTATATCACACAGGCAAGCCCTCGCGTCCTGTGTGGGAGGGGCGTGCCTGTTCCGTCTGGGGGGATCACCGATCGCCGCACACGGTGCGCCTCCCACATTGAGGGGTTTCGGGATCAAAGCCGCGGAGTCCGGGCTTCATCGACCATGGCGAAAATGTTCTCGGCGGGAACATCCGCCTGGATCGTGATTCCCGGCTCCAGTATGTAGCCGCCACCTTGTCCCAGCGTTCTCTTGAGTCGCTTCACTTCCCGGCGAACCGCCCCCGGTCCTTCTTGGACGAGGAGTGTCTGGGTTGGGATGCCGCCGCAGAGAGTGACATGCGCACCAAACTCCTGTTTCAGGAGGGCAACGTCCATCGCTTCCGGCTGGATGGGGTGGAGAATGTCCAGGCCGAGGTCGATCAGGTCACCGATGATTGGGACAATGTCGCCGCAGGAGTGGTGCAGAACGGTGCGTCCGTGGCTCTTGGCCAGAGCATAGATGCGTGCGAGCGAAGGTCTGACCAGGCTTCTCCAGGAGGAAGGCGAGATGATCATGCCGTTCTGGGTGCCGTAATCGTCACTCACGGCAATGCCCTCGAAGTCGCAGGTGTGCAGGACGATCCGGAGGGTTTCGAGGATGTACTCGGCCAGTCTCTCCAGGAGTTCCTCAACGAATGCGGGATGTAGGGCGACATCAAGGAGAATGCTCTCCATGCCACACATGAACGTGGCGCGTTCCCAGAGATCACCGACCCAGAGAATCCGATAGTGTCCTTTCTGACTTTCGCACCATTCCTTGAGCCCCTCAAAGCGGTAGGTCCGGCCTGGCTCAGGGAAGGTATAGTCGTTCAGGGACGTGCCTCGGAGGCACGGCTCGATGGGGGAGCCCCGATCAATGTCGCTGGTGGACCAAACCACGCCAAACTCGTCGGTGACGGTGTTGCCGAATTCCGCCGGGCTGGCGTAGAGCGGTTTGATCGAGGCCGGTCCTGACATACGGATTGGGAGGCCGAGAGCACCTTCCAGATCATCCCCGTAGTGTTCCTTCGCGATGCGCTCAGCAGGAGGCGAGAACATGAAGTTGTACGGGACGGGGGATGTGTCCTCGTGCGCAAGGATTCGCTGGATCCATTCCAAGTCGTTCATCGTGTTGCCCTATGCCACCAACCAGACAGGAAACTACCGCTGGGTCGATCTGGACGCAGGCTTTGCCTCGGCGGGAGCCTGGTACACCTTCGCCAAGAATGCGCTCAACCCGTTCACGCTCGAGCGTTCCGCCGCGCGGTAACGGGCGCTGCTGTTCGCGGGGTCATTTATCCTTGTAGTACCACGAACGACTGCCGCTGACTTCAGACCGACTGTGCCAGCTGACGTGACCGTCTGTCCACAGGTAGTTTCCGCCGTTGCTGTGCCGCGTGGCAACTCGGTAGTAATAGAGAAAGAACGGCACGTAGGTGGCTGCGGTCGTGTCGTCGGACGTATCGGCCGCGATGATGGTCTCGGCCGGTCTCGGAACGGTTGACAGCTTCTTGCGCAGGTAGAGCGGCTGGTCTTCGCGCCATCCCATGAAGGCAAAATTCCAGCCATACCCTCCGTAGAAACCGCCGTCTCCGTAGCCCGTTGTGCCACAGCTCAGAACGCGCTGGCCTGGGCACTTGAAGGCGGTGTCTTCAAGGGCTTTGCGTGTCGCGGGGGAAGGAAGACCCACGTACTCTGAGATCTCGGATCGCCAGCATTGGGAGGGAGGCACGGTGTCGCCGACGTGTGCGTTGCCGGAGTGTGGCAGCCAGTCCTCGTTGGTGTCCGTATACATGATGGCTGCTGAGCCGAGTTGCTTCATATTGCTGGCGCAGGAGATCTTGCGTGCGTTCTGTCGCGCCTGGGCGAGCGCGGGCATAAGCATGGATGCCAGGATGGCGATGATCGCGATGACGACAAGTAACTCAATGAGGGTAAATATCCGTTTCATGGCCGGTGTTGCTCCTATCTGGTGGCTGGTCAATTGACGGTCTCGGCCCGCACCGAACGTGTTCTGGCAGGCCAATGCCGAGGACCTGCTCAGTCAACTCTCAGGGCGTACACCGTTCCGTCGTCGCTGGCGACCGCGATCTCGCGTGTCGTCCTGTCTCCATCCAGCTCACAGTCTGTCACGTGTCTCATGGCGCCCTGGGCTCTGAACTGTCCCACGCTTGTGCCATCCGCTCTTACCACCCTCATGGTGCCATCGGCACATGCGAGTAGAAGTTCCGGGTGTCCGTCGTCCGTGACATCCGCGAGCGCAATGTCATGGACCATGGTGAGCGGGTTAATGTTCCGGAAGGGCTTGCCGTTTGCGTCAAAGATGTAGACCAGGTAGTTGCTGGAAGACACGATCGTCTCGAGGGCGCCATCGCCATCCAGGTCCCCGATCGCGATATCGGTGATTTCGCTGCCCGTGTTGTGAGTGGGGAGTCTGCGGCCGTGCCATTCCTGGAACCAGATCTTCCCGGCTCGGTCTCCCACCACGATTTCTCCTTTGCCGTTTCCGTCCAGGTCCGCGCACACCACCGCCGTGGGGCCGGCGTGTGAGCTTCCTCCGGCCTTGCCGATGATCTTTCCGGTTGACGAGTAGACGACTGCTCGGGTGTAGCTGTTACCCATGATCACTTCCCGCGTTCCGTCGCCATCCAGATCGAAGGTTGTTCCGCAGGTGGGGGTGTGGGCCCAACAGACGTCGTCCCAGAGGAGTGTTCCCTTCAGGTCGTAGGCATAGGTCCGCCAATTGGCTGCCCCAACGATGATCTCCGGGATGCCATTGCCGTCGAGGTCACCGTTGGTGACGACAGTCAGGCGCCCCTGGAAAGGCCTGACGCCACGATACCCTGGGCGGGCGTACGTGCGGGGCGGAGGCTTCACGGCGAATGTCCTGCTCCCTGTGGATGTCACGGCGTAGAGCGTGTGATCTTCGCAGGCGGCGACAATCTGGGTGGGCTGCTCGCTCGGGATGATACTCATTTGGTTGACTACCGCGTTCGTGTCGTATCGCCACAGGGACGACCCATCCGGGGCGATTGCGTGCAGTGCGCGGTCCGTTCCCGCTGTGAACAGGTCGTCGCGGCCATCCCCGTCGACATCTGCGGCTTGCAGGGCATTGAGTTGGAAGCCTGACTCAGCGATCTTTGCCTTGGGAGCGATGCCGTCAATGCTGATTGAGTCCAGGTAGACCTTATGCTCCGGGGTATAGGGGATGAACTCTATCGTGACAGAACGACCGACGATGTGCGGCCGGACGGGGATGGGGCAGGGGAGCAGGGCATTCGGCAGAGGGGCAGTGATTGCGAGGTCCGCAATGCTTGTGCCAGCTCCCTCGGGGCGCTCATCGCTGATCCACAGCCGAATGCTGCGTACCCCGCATCCATCGCGGAACGTCTTCAACTGACGCGACTTCACGGTTACCTGCACGATGGGCATCGGTTTGGGCAGTTGAACCTCGATGCGGACGGTCTTCCCCTTCGGGAACATGATGTTAGCCCCAGGCCGCAGCAGGTCTCCTGCGTCTCCCGTGCCATGGCCGACGTAGCCAACATCCAGTGGAGAGACATCGGCCCGGCATGTCGCGTCGGGGACCTCCGCCAAGTTGCAGTAGGCCCGGAAATCGGTGTACTGCCAGAGAGGGGTGAGCCCCGTGCCGCCTTTTGGCCCGTCCTGTTGGCCATCCCCGGCGTGGCCACGGGCAGCGGCGTGGGCCGCTTTGAGCGCGCCGTGGATTGCGTCCCAAGTGTCCGCCGAAGCCAGGCCTGGAATGGTCTGTGCGGCGCCAGGGGCAATGGTGAGGGTTTCATCCCGGTTCCCTTTGATGCACGCAATCTGGCTGCCCTCGGCTGCGGAGAACACTCCTCTCTCGGACTTCCAGTCGATCCTGACGTCCACGGGGGGGGCGGCTCGCATGGACAGGTCGTCGAGATCGAGGGCCCGCAGTCCCGCCGCAAAGAGCCCATCTTCAGTGACGCAGAAGACATCGGCAGAGAGTTCCAGCCGACTCAGTGAGGCGCACTTGCCCACGCCTGCCAGGGCGAACACGTCGGCCTGTTGTATGACGTAGGCTCCGGGTTCGTTCGGGAGCTGGGCGGCATCCATTTCTGCCGCTCCGCTCAGTCCATCTGTGGAGATCAGATTGGCGAACAAGCAGCTGTCTCCGGGCTTCATCGTCTGGTTGGCTGCCTGGACGAGCGCCCGTGCCTTGCTCAATGGGAACGGTTTGGCATTGAGGGATGTGCCGGCCGACTGCCGTTGTGCCAACGGAGCTGCTCCAGCGGACACCAACGTGAAGCGCGTGTCACCTTTGTTTACGACCCAGCGGTTGCCGTTGAGTTTGGCTTGTCCCAAGGCCCGCCAAATGCACTGGAACGCGTATTCCGCTTCCTCCTTGCATTGCAGATCGTCAACGATGAAGAACCAGCCCTTCTTGAGCCAGATGACGGCGCGGTCCCAGGCGATTCCGTTGTAGTTCTCCAGGCGACTCTCGAACAGTCCGACCGAGGGGAAGTCTGCCCGGGCGGCGATCTGGGAGAAGTCGGGGGTCTTTCCGGCCCATCCGTCTTTGAGTATGGCGATTGTGTTGTGCTCGCTGAGGGCGGGTATCATATACCCATCGTCGTAGAGACGAACGGCGCCTCGGTCCTGGTAACGGATGATTGCGTTGGCGTCGGGATGCGAGTGGAAGCCATGTGAGAAACCGCTGATGCAGAGGTATTGATCGTCGGGCTCGAATCCGCTTCTGAACGAAACCTTGTCGAAGCACGCGTCCCTGGGAATCGCCTTCGTCTTGCCCGGAGCTCGGCTGTTGTAGATCCAATCTGCGAGGGGGGCAACCGCGACCCCGAGGAGATCGTCTGGCGGCTTGCGTGGGAGGATGGTTTCCGGCACCCAGTAGCGGTTTGGGCGCCCGATGTGTCGGTCCCACCACCACAGGTACCGGCCGTCTTTGTAGAGCCATGCTGCCAGTGAGTAGGCATTCACCGTGTATGGACCGCCGAGGCCGCTGCTGTCACCATAGCCTGAACACCTGCCGGCGTTGTCTGTGATCAGCATGTCGAAGTCAGCCATGCGGCGCAGGCATTCGAGGTCGAAATAGCGCCAGTCCGGTCTTGCAAGGGCCCAGTCGTAGTTGCCTGTGAGAGTGATGTTGCCGTAGCCCGGGCAGTCTTCATTGACTTTCCAGCCGGTCATGTTCGGTTCGTAATGCACATCGAGCGTGTCCAGAATTCGTTTGCCGATCGGGTTGTCGGGGTAATAGCGCGAGAAGTAGAGGCCCGCGTAGGAGGCCCCGATGGCGTTCCAGTTGTTTCCGTGGGGGATTGCGGAAGGCTTTGCAGTCCGTTTGGCGTAGGTCATCCGCTGAGCGAAGCGGAAGAAGAGATTGACCAGCTCGAGGCGTTCGGGGGCGGAGAATGTGGGCCCTTCGTCAATCCGGTCGAACTCGGCGAAAAGATAGCGGCACGTGCGCACGTCTGACGCGTCCCCCTCCGCTTCATGGAGTTTGTCCAGCTGGCGCATGGACGCGAGGAACAACGCGGCCCACTGAGGCACCCCTGTGCGGTAGTAGAGATTCGCGTACCGCGCGACCACTCCGCCCATTGAACGCGAAGATGTCTCCCCCTCGATCTTTGCCCTGGCGGCGACCACACCTGCTTCGTCCGGGACAGGCGTCTCTTCATCGGCATGGACATCGATCAATGGGCCGACAGCGTTTCCCTGTGTCCGCCCCAGGAGCTCGACGAACCGGTCGACGGCTTTCCTGGAGCCCGGTACGGTCGTGCTGCTGAGGCAGAGTACGTTCTTTCCCGTCAGCCACGGGTTATGCACCGTCCGGATGACGTAGCAGTCAGCCCCCTGGGGCCAGGACCAGTCGCAGCTAACCAGCAGTCGATGGTAGAGCTTCTCCAGGATGGTGTTATTGGCGAAGACCCCAAGGGCTATGACGTGCGTTTTCCGCACCTCGGGGTCGGGCATCTTGCTCGCGGAGCGGACAGGCGGTGTTGCGCCGCAGATGCGGCCAATGCCCTGAGCCAGTTCCTCACCCAACCCCGCGAACTCGGGGCCATCAGGGATGGCGATGACGCAGCTTGCCTTACCACCTTTTGCCAGCTCAGTCTGCAAGTGCATGTCATGGAGCTGGGGGATCGGGGGAGCCTGGGCACAGCACAGAAGCGGGGCGAGGAACGCAGCGGTGAAGGCGAGAGCGAAAGATGGACGCATGGGGTGAGTCCCTTTTGGGGTCATTCATCATCGTGTCAGCCGGTTTCGGGCATGAAGGTCGGCATACTGATCCCGTCAAAGCCGGGGAACTCCCCGCGCACTTGGCAGAAATGTGTTTCGCAGTTCCGGCCTCCCCAGTCGTAGGCCTGTTGCACGAGCGCAGGCTCTGCCACGGGCAGCAGGAACACCGGCGTTCGGCCTCGGTTGTGGTTGAGCTGGGCCAGGAGCAGTGCTGCCGCGGAGTCCGCATCCCGGGCGACACCCGGACCGATCATGTTGCATCCGGTGTGCTGACACGAGATGAGAACACCGTTCAGGGCGCTGCTTTCGCCGTCACACACACAGACATGCCAGATGCCGTCGGGGTTGTCAATGAAGTGTCGGTGGTCTCCCGGGCGTTCGATGTGACTGACATCTCGTTCCAGCGCCACGATGGCTTCGAGGTCATCCATGGTGGCTTCACGGACGCGTCCCGAGAATGGGTGGGTTGCCTCCATTCCGTTCTCAGGGACGCCGATGAACATGTCCTGGTAGGCGCAGTGCGGCACGAAACCCGCTCGGGTGTACAGGGAGAAGGAGTCCAGGTTCATGGCGCTTGAGACGAGACGAACGGGTTTGCCACGTTCTTCCCCGTAGGCGACGATCGTATCCAGCAACGTGCGGGCCACGCCCCGCCCGAAGTGGTTGGGGTGCACATTCATGATGCCGAGAGACACGTGAGTTGGGCGGTCGTGCCTGAAACAGGAGCCGACCACGCGGTTTGTCCCGGCGTCAACTGCGACATATCCCCCGCTACCGGGGAGGGTGTGGTAGATGTCGAAATGGAGCGTCGTGGTCTCCGGACCGCCCGAGAAGATGATCGGGTGACCGTGAGACTGGTACCAGTAGTTCGTTGAGAGGCAGATCAGGTCCGCGACGTCGTCGCGGTCGTCCGGGATCATTTGGCGCACCAAGACATTGCTCATCGGGATGACTCCTACTTTGCTGTTCAGCGCCTACAGTATAGGCGTCTGCCCGAGAGGCTGCAACGGCGGCCGCCTTTGATCAGTTGCGACGAATGCCTGGAGGAATGCGGTATGAAGATTACGTTCCTGGGACACACGAGCTGCGTGCCCGACGTCGGCGCTGACACCTCATGCCTGCTCGTGAATGATCGCGTGCTGTTCGACACCGGATGGGCTCCCGTCCTGCGTCTGCGTGAGCTCGGGATTGACCCGTTGACGATCGCCGGCGTCGTGTTCTCCCACATGCATCAAGACCACTACCTCGGCCTGGTTCAGCTCATGTTCATCTGCGGACTCCAGGGCAAGCCCGGATCCGCGTCGCGGACGCCGACCATTGCCGGACCGGGTGAGCATCTCGGCGAGGTCGTGGAAGCGTGCGGGAACTACCTGCAGTTCGCTCGGTTTCCCGAGTGTGCTATTGAGCCTGAGCTGCGCCCGTTGAGCGATGGGGACGTGTTGGAACTGGCTGGACTGCGCATTGAGGCCCATGCCGTGCATCACGTTTCGGGGCGACATGGGGTAGAGCCGGCTCTTGGGTACCGTGTGAAGGAAGTTGCCACTGGAGCGGAGTTCGCATTCTCCGGCGACACACACCCGTTTCCCCCGGTGGCTGAGTTTGCCCGCGGCGTACCCCTGTTGATCCATGATGGTGCACACACGCCGCCTGAGGATGGGGCTGCCGTCGCCCGTGAGGCCAACGTCGGACGGTTGGTGTTGACCCATTCACCCGAAGCGCGACGCGAAGACGTCCTGGCCCGGGCGCGACCCGTATTCCCCTTGACGGACGCGGCGACCCAGTTCATGACGATCGAGCTCTGACCAACTTCCGTAGACACCGAATGCAGCGTTCCGCGCTCGGGAGTTCGTCGTTCGCTTCGTTGTCGTGATCAAGTACAGCCCATTGCACGCGGCCTTCGAGCATTGCCATGATTTCCGGAAGCGGGGCCACACCGGTGCCGAGGTCGCAGAATTCGCCGGCCGCATTGCAGTCACCGACATGCACGATGGGTGACCTGTCGAGGAACGTGGTTAGGAACTGAATGGGGTCCACGCTTCCCATCTGTGCCCACAAGACGTTGGCATTGAGCGCTACGTTTTTGCCTAAACGGGCGCAGAACAGGTCGTAGGCGGTTACCCCATCCACTTCAGTGAACTCAACCCCGTGGTTGTGGTACGCGAACGTCAGTCCCCGATCCCGGGCGATGGCGTCGATTCGGTTGCACGTCTCGGCATACTCCCTGTGCCTGGCACTGAAGTCTGCCTTGCTCAGGCTTGTCGTGACGAACGTGCAGTCCAGCTCACGAGCGTAATCATAGGCGGGGTTGTGTTCCTCAAGAAGCCCCTCGGGACCGCAGTGGATGGCGCAGGTCTCAAGCCCGATGTCGTTCATGATAGCGGACAGCTCAGCCGGGGCGAACCCGCCGAAATCGCCGAGGAAATGGATCCCCTGGTATCCCTGCTCGACCAAAGCTGCCAACGTGCCTGTGAAGTCGCGCTGCAAGGCGTGCCGAACAGCCCATGCGAGAATGCTGATCTTCATCCGTGTGTGTCCTTATCCGGGCGAACCAGGGGGCGCGGTTCCTGAGAATCGTGTCCAGTCTGTGGCCTTGGACGTCGGGTGTCAGAACAGCATTGACGCTGCTATCGCGAAGATGCAAAGGTCGACGATTGCGTGACTCAGGTAGCCTGGCCAAATCGACCGGTATCTGATGTACATCGCGGACCATATCGTTCCGCCAAGGAACACGCCCACGGCGCACACGAGAACAGCTGTCCATCCGAAGTAGACCCGCATCGCCACGATGTGATGCAGCGTGAAGAAGAGTGCGGAGCCTATGATCGCCACGGTCGGCCGCAGCAGGGACTCGCACTGTTTGACGCAGAACCATCTCCACACATACTCCTCGAGTACGGAGTTCACCAGAATCCAGTACGCAGCTGCACAAATGTACGTGCCGCGCGACGCGAGGCCGATTGAGGTCAGTTTGCTGACCAGGAACTCTCTGTCGATGAGTGAATCCCCTACCGTGAGATACACAGCCAATATGGCACCGGAGAGACCCAACCCAGAAAGGAGCCCAATGAGGAATCCCCCGTTCTTCGGTGGGGAGAAACTGATTGGCTTCCTATCGACAAACGTGCACCAGGCGATCGGTAGTCCAAGCAACCAGACCTTGCTCACGCCAAACAGCAGGACTCCAGGCCATGAATCCGGGAAGATGACCATTGCGCACAACGCGCCAATACTCGGTGCCGGCACCAGTAACACGAGGGCAAGAAATGCGTTTCGTTTGCTCAAGTCCCTATCCCGGATGACATGACGGTTGACGTCGCTCCCGCGGGGGATAACGCTGCGTTTCCCCCCGTCTTGGGCCGGCGAGTTGTCTCATTCAGTTGCCGGCGATGTCCTCGAGCAGGCTCTTCGCGGCCTCATAGTCATCATCGTCCAGAATCCACAGTTCAGGCCACACCTGCCCCTGTGGTAACGCGCCGGCGAGTTGACTCAACTCCTGGTTGCGCATCAAGGTCGGGATGCCACTTTCCTCAAGAGCGGATTGCATCAGACCTATTCTCGCGAAATCGATGTCGGTTGCCATCTTTTTCATCTGGGTTGTTCTCCGTTCTTGACGGTGTGATCACTAGTACCAAGCTGCGTAAGTCAGTGTACTCTGACTTCGACAGCTTGGTACTAGCCTTCGAGGAGCTACGCCCATCGAGCAGATCGCCCGGCTGGCCGGGCCGGTGAATCCGAGGCGGGGGCGGAGACGATCACCCAATGTCCCACTCACGGATCACGACATTCTACAGAATCTCAAGGACCGATTCAGGGGGACGGCCAATCCTGGCTTTGTCCCCATTGATCACGATTGGGCGCTCAATCAGTATGGGATACTGTTCCATTTGTCTGACAATCCCATCTTCCGTCTCTGCGGCCACAATGCCGAGTTCGGCATACTCCCCTTTGCGCAGGAACTGAGACGGTCTGAGCCCCAGCTTTGAGGCAAGGAGCCGAATGTCGTCCGCGGACAAAGGCTCCTGGAGATACTCAATGATCTCCGGATCAGATCCCCTGTCAGTGAGAATCTCGAGTGTCTTGCGGCTCTTTGAGCAACGGGCGTTGTGCAGTATTTCTATCTGTGACATGACCTTCCTTGTCCTCTGTGGGAATGGTGCCTATTCGCTGACCCATCCATCATCTTCGGCATTACAGCCCCGGCATCCATGTCCATTCGGCTATGACGATCTCTTTGGCCGCCAGGAGGGCTCCCATCCGCATGGGGCCGCCTCCACCGCCTCGTCCGCGGCGTCCGCCGGCATTGCGTCCGCCTCCTCCGAAACGATCTTGTCTGCCGCCCATTTGCTGCTGCGCCCCTTGAGGACCGCCAAATCGATCCTGTCTGCCGCCCATTCCCTGCTGCGCTCCTTGAGGACCGCCAAACCGATCTTGTCTGCCGCCCATTTGCTGCTGCGCTCCTTGAGGACCTCCAAACCGATCCTGTCTGCCGCCCATTCCCTGCTGGGCTCCCGGTCTCTGCCTGAACTGGTCGCCTCCCTCACCCATCGCTCCGTCCGGTGGTCCCTCCATTCCGGGAGGGCCATCCTGTGCACCCCGGTTTGGTCGTCTGGCGCCGGCTCCCATCATGCCTTCCGGTTCTCGCCGCTTGGGTGCCTCCGGGAGGGTGAATCGGGCCAGGATGCGCATGTTCTCTTCGCTGAAGTAGGAACTGGGCAACTGTTCGAGTTCCTCTGCCGTTCCAATGTAGTAGACTTTGTGTTCGCCGGCCCACTCGGAGATGTCCCAGGCGATTGAGCGTTCCCGTTCGAACGGGTATTGCCCTTCGTACTGCTCCGCCTGTATGGCGCGTTTCTCCATCTGCATGGGAGTGGGACTGTTGCTGTCCTTCCCACGTTGAGCGAAGCGTCCCATCCGGCCACGGCTCCGCAGCATGGTCAGATCCATCAGTCGCCATTTCCGGACGAAGTCGATGTTCTGCAGAATCTGCGACTGGGCCATGACCACGGCGCCCTCCTCCGCCTGTTCCTCCAGCTGAGATGCGATAAGGGCCAGAACTCGGCGGGAGTGGGCGCTCTGTTTCGTCTCCTGCAGCATGGTTGGAACTCCCCAGGTAACCTGGGTGACGAACACCACGACCAATGCTGTCGCGCGGATGGCAGGCGATGCTCTGCTCAGGAGCCGCTCAAGCCCCCATACCGCCGCCGCGCAGAAACAGACGAACGTGGGAAGCACGAATCGCATGGTTGCTGAAGCCACGCGCTCGGGGGCCCAGTAGTAGGCCATATACAACAGAATCACGGGGACAACGGCCAGTACGCAGAACCACCCCAGAGGACGCCACTTGCGCTCTCCGCACATCACTACCATCCCCACGATACCAAAGGGGAAAAGCAACCCCATGCCTTCACCGTGGAGCTGCCGTATGTAATTGACGCAATGGGCTCTGAAGTAAGACCAACCGAAGCCGGTTTGCTCATTGGTAAGGCTGTAGGCCGTGCGCCAGATGGCGCCGAACGACGCGTGATGGTAGGCAATCAGGGGAATGAGCGGAATGACCGCACCGGCGATGGCGGCTGCGTAGTGGGTCCAGATCCGCGGATGTCTGCGCCAGTGCAGCAGGAGGAACACGCCGACTCCCAGTGCATAGAGAGCTTCCGGGTAGCGCACGGTCGGGATGCTGCCGAGAAAGAGCCCTCCCACGAATGCGTCGATGTGTCGACCTCGTTTTGACCAGCGCACAAGAAAGAGCATCCCCCAGGTCAGCAGGAAGACAATGGCCATGTGAGAGTCGCAGACCAGAGCATGCCGGGCGAACGACGGGATTGTCATCAGGAATGCCACGCCCAGCAGCGCCCATGGCCAGCGGAGGCCCATTCCGCGCAGCAGCAGATAGAAGGCTGCCAGGGCCAGAACAGCCAAGGCAGGATTGACGGCAACGCTGGCCTGGTAACCGAACAGGCGATAGACGATGGCGACAATGGACCCGAGCCCTGGTGGGTAACGACTGAAGTAGCGTCCGTCTTCGGTAACGAGCCAGTGCATACCAATGTACTGAGGAGGAATCTCGGGCTCGAACCAGAGGCGTCCGGTTTCCGCCAACAAGGTTCCCTGGGCCCAATAGCCGTTGGCATCCGGGGCCTGGATCGCTGGATGGAATCGTGTTCCCAGGAAAGCGACAAAAATGAGTAGGAGAATCACCAGACCGGCCACACCGGCGGACTCATTCCGCGTCAGCGCCACCCATACGTTGCTTGACGACTTGCGTGCGGACCCGCCGGGTTGGGAATCGTGAGGCGCCGTGTTGCTGATTGGTGTCGTTGTCTGCGGGCTCGGATTCGCCGAGACACCGTTCGTTTCTGAGGTCATTTTGCCCTGCCTTCCACGTTCGGATCCGCCAGACTTCAGTCGGAAAACGGCGTGGCCTGTTGTTTATTGTGTCCGCCCCTTACTGTCCTTGAGGTACGTCCAGAGGGCAAGCTGGAGGTGCGCATGTTGTCCCTGTATAATTCTCCGGGGCGGAAGTCGAGCATTATATGGAGTGGCGAATGGAGGTCATGATGGGATCGATGCACTGGGCTGTGATTACCTTCCTGCTCATCGGACTTGGTCTCTTCAGCGGGGGCGGTCAGACCGCGGAGGGAGCGGACGCCGACTTCTCATTCGTGGTCTTCGGGGACAGCCAATTCGCGACGAACAGTTCGACCTCGGGCATACCGGAGCGCCTGGCCGTGCCGGAGGTCGTCCTTGCCCTTGAGCCGACGTTCGCTCTGCACACCGGCGACCTCATGGATCACGGGCGTGACCCGGAGGCCTATGACCGTTTCGTTACCTACTACGCCGGTATGCTGGCCCGTATCCCGTTTTTCCCGACCATGGGCAATCACGATGCCGGGTACGCGGGTATCGCCAACTACCGCACGTACCTAAAGAAGCAGCTTTGGGAGATAAATGCCGAGGCGTTTGGGACGACCTACCAGGAACGGTTCAGTCTCTTCCACGAAGACGACAAGACCGATTACCCTCAACGCTTCGACGATCCCCGTTGCCGTGCGTTCCGGGACCGTGTGCCCAGTGGTGCGTCCTTCAAGACCTTCTATGCATTCCGCTTTGCCAACGCCTACTTCATCTCCTGTGAACAGGGGACTCGTTGGTGGGCCAACACGCCAACGCCGTGGCTGGAGCGTCACCTCAAGAAGGCTCATGAGGATCCAGGCATTGACCATATCGTTGTATTCCTGCACCACCCCCTGTACTCCACCACCATGCGCGAGAATCCCCCCGATCCGGCCAAACCTGGTTCCGGGGAGTGCATCGCTCCGGTGCGCCGCCAGTTTGAGCCGCTTTTCAGGCAGTACGACGTGACGCTTGCGTTTTCAGGGCACGCACACCTCTACGACCACTGCTATGTGCCCGACGATGATCACGAGACGCGAGCTGACCCGCCGCCCAAGCGGTACCCGCATGACGGACGGGCCGTCCATTACATCGTGGCCGGTGGAGGGGGTGGCCCTCTGAATCGTGGTGGGTGGGCGAAAGAGCGCAGCTACCGTTTCTTCCAGAAGCGGATCTGTGCGTACAATGTGGTTCAGGTGGAGGTCGTGGGGAAGGCGTTGACCGTAACCGTTCACACGGTCAAAGGCAGTGCTGAGAAGCACACATCGGCCGTGTTCGATCGGTTTGTTCTTGAACCGTAAGGGTTGGCGCGGAAATAACTTCACATTTTGGCGGGAGCGCAGGACGGTCAGGCGGAAGGCAGGAGGAGCAACGCATACCGAGGTATGTGTACGACGACTAACGCCGCGAATGGCCGTGCTCCGCCTCGCCCCGTAGGGCTGCGTCCCTTTTGCTCTCTGGCTTCGTTGCTTCACTCGGGACATATCAAGATATGCCCGCTCGCTCGCGCCTGGCCGGAAACCAAAATGACCAGCAGCAAAGTGTGAAGTTATTTCCGCGCCGGCCCTCAGCGGTGACTATTCCGGGCGTTCCCGGAGACTGACGGCGTCGGCGCAGAAGACGGGTTGTGCATGCCCCGGTGCGCCGTTGAGACTGATGACGATACGGCCTTCGGTGGCCACTCGGGTAAGACGCTGCACACGGGGGCTCCTTCCGCGCCGCCGCCGGCCAGCTCAAACTGCAAAAAAGGGACTTCCTGCATGGCGAAAGAACCAATCACTGCCGTTGTTGTCGGCGCCGGACACCGGGCGTTGGCCTATGCCGCGTACGCCAAAGCTGCTCCGGAGGAGTTGCGGATTGTCGGGTGTGCCGACCCAATAGAGCTGCGGCGCAAGCAGGTTCAGGAACTGTATGGGTTGCCGGACGACCGGTTGTACGAAACAGCGGAAGAACTCGCCGCTGTCGGGCGGTTCGCAGACACAGTCATCAATGGGACGATGGATCACCAGCATATCGAGACCTCTGTCCCACTGCTCGAAGCCGGATACCACCTGCTGTTGGAGAAGCCGTTCGCAACCAGCGAATCTGAGATGTGGCAATTGGTCGAAACGGCTCGCCGCTGCGACCGCAAGGTTATGATCTGTCATGTCCTGCGCTATGCCCCGTTCTATGCAGCCATCCGGCAGAAGGTGTTGGAGGGTGAGATTGGCCAGGTCATGAACGTGCAGACGATCGAGCACGTGAGCTACCATCACATGGCCACGTGTTTCGTGCGTGGGAAGTGGAGCCGGAAGGATGATTGCCACTCAAGCATGCTCATGGCGAAGTGCTGCCACGATCTGGATTTGATCATGTGGATGAAGAGCGGCGTTGCTCCCAAAGCGGTCAGCAGTTTCGGTGGGCAGATCTACTTCTGTCCCGAACGTGCCCCCGAAGGCGCGGGAACGCGTTGCCTGGTCGATTGCCCGATTGAGGGGGCATGTGACTACTCCGCCCGCAAGATGTACATCGACCATCCCCATCGCTGGGCGGCGTACGTGTGGTTCGAGCTGGAACATCTGACCGAGCCCACCATTGAGGACAAGATTGCGTCCCTGAAGGGGGGGAATCCCCACGGACGTTGCGTCTGGGGGTGTGACAACGACGTCGTGGATCACCAAACCGTGTGCATCGAGTTCGAGGATGGCTGCACGGCATCCCACAATCTGGTCGGCGGGACGGCCCGGCCGTCACGGGCGATCCACCTGATTGGTACACATGGTGAGATTCAGGGGGTGATGGAGGACAGCACCTTTGTCATTCGCCACATCGCCACTCGTTCCGGACACGAGTACACCGAAAATGAGCTGGACCTCAGCATCAGTGGGGACATGCATGGGGCCTTCGGTGGCCACGGTGGCGGCGATGGGCGGCTTGCAGCCGATTTCGTCAATTTCGTGCGCGGAAGTGCCCCGTCCATCTCGTGCACCACGATCGAGGATTCTGTCCACGGCCACCTCGTCGGTTTCCTTGCTGACAAAGCTCGGGAAGAGCGTCGGGTGGTTGAGATTGAGTAGATTTGAGTTCAGGGGGCCCTCGGTGGCCCCAAGGCGTCTTTGGAGGGTCGATGCTTGTCCCGCCATAGCCGGACGGCGACGGCGGATCCCCAGCGACCGCGCCGTGCCTCCAGGATGAGCAGGGCGACTTCGTCCTGACGAACCCGGCTCGTCCATGATGGTGGAACACGTGTCGTCCCTCAAGAGGGGGGCACCCGTCCGTCCGAGCCGCGACTAACAGGAGCGGTCTTGCCCGAAAGGGCAAGTCGGTTGCTTGGGGAAGGCACCGGGGGTAGGTTGCGAGCGACGACAACGTTGCAGACAAGGAGATGGCGATGCGCAGACGTGAATTTATGGCGATGGCAACGGCCTTTGCGGGGAGTGCCTTGGGGCCCAATCTGCTGGGGGCACCCGCGGACAAGCTGAACGTACTGATGATACCCGTCGACGACCTCAAACCGCTGCTGAACTGCTATGGCGTTGACGGCATTTTGACCCCTCACATCGATCGGCTTGCAGCCCGTGGAACTGTCTTCCTGAACAATGCCTGTCAACAAGCGGTCTGCGGGCCTACTCGGGCCAGTCTGATGACGGGGCTCTACCCCGACTCGACAGGAGTCTGGGATCTCAAGACGCGGATGCGGGATGTGAACCCCGACATCCTGTCCATGCCCCAGTATTTCATCCAGCAAGGCTATGAGACGACAGGTGTTGGCAAGACCTATGATTCCCGTTGCGTGGACAAGAAGCTTGATGCGCCGTCATGGTCGATTCGGTACGGTTCGGAGAAGCGCGTCTACGCGTCCGGTTTAGGGCCTTCTTTCCGAGGGTTCCGCCACCCTGAAACCGTGGCCGTGGCTGCGAAGGCCAAGGCCGCAGTGAAAGGGAAGAAGTTCAAGAGTGGGAGTGCCCGCAACCGGGCCATGGCCGATGCGGCCGGCCCAATGGCAGCCCCAGCCACCGAGTGCATGGATGTGCCGGACAACGCCTACAACGACGGGGCTTTGGCCGATGCGGGTTGCCGCTTACTCGAGAAGCTCTCTGCAGCAGACAAGCCGTTCTTTCTCTCGGTTGGCTTTCTGAAACCGCATCTGCCTTTCGTGGCACCGAAGAAGTACTGGGATCTCTACGATCGTGCGGAGATCGCACTGCACCCGTTCCAGAAGCGGTCCGCTGGTGGTCCGGAGTTGGCCTATCACACGTCCGGGGAACTGCGTTCTTACAGCAACATCCCGCGGAAGGGCGACATTGCCCCGAAGCAGCAGGCGGAACTCATTCACGGCTACCGGGCGTGCGTGAGCTACATCGATGCTCAAGTCGGCAAATTGCTCGACAAGCTCGACGCATTGGGGATTGCGGACAAGACGGTCGTTTGCCTCTGGGGGGATCACGGCTGGCACCTGGGGGACCACGGCATGTGGTGCAAACACTCGAACTTTGAGCAGGCCGTCCGCGCTCCGCTCATCGTCGCGGCCCCGGGCAAACCCAAAGGCAACAAGACCGACGCGCCCACGGGTTTTGTGGACGTGTTCCCCACTCTGTGTGAACTGGCCGGGCTTCCCGTTCCGGAGCAACTGCAGGGGAAGAGCGTGGCCTCGCTGATGTCGAACCCGGGAGGCTCGGTGCGTGAGGCCATTCTCTCACAGTACCCCCGAGGCATCGATGGACGTCCGGTGATGGGATACACCCTTCGCGACAGACGCTATCGGTACGTCAAGTGGGTCCAGATGAACTACCGGAAAGGCGAGCGCTCCGGGTTGCTGGTCGCTCGGGAACTCTACGATTACCAGAAAGACCCCCACGAGACAGTCAATCAGGCTGACAACAGCGATTTCGCTGCGGTTGTTGCACGGTTCGAAGCCGTACTCAAGACCATGAAGGTGGCGCAACACACTGGGAAGTACGCCGCGGCCAAAGCGGCCGTAGTGGTTCACGGAATCGGGGGCGTCCTGCTCAACGGAGGCGGCAAGTACGTGGACACCAAACCGGTCACCGTCACCGCGCAGCCGTTTGCTGAAGCCCTGGAGGTGACGGTCACGAAGAAGCCGGACCGGAGCTCGGGGGCGGCGTACAAGCGGCCGGTTATGATTCCGCTCAAAGAGGGCTCGACGTACCGACTGAGCTTCTACTGCCGCAGCGAGAAGGGCGCCGAGTTCAATGCCATCTTCCAGAAGAATGGTGCGCCATACACACGGGTTGGCATGGTCAGTGTGAAAGCCGGTCCGGAATGGCAGAGGGTTGAGATCGCCGGCAAGGCGATGGAGGCATACGAGGCCAAGGGCACTGTCCTGACCTGCCACCTTGGCCAGAGGCAGCAGACCGTGCAATTCGCCGATGTGAGAGTCGAGGAGAGTCCCGAATGACCACCGAAGACGGAACGTACTTCGCCCAGATCACGGACATCCATGTCGGGAACAACAACTTGAACGGTGAGGCAGCTAAGCGGAACCTGGCTGTCGCCCTCGATGAAATTGCGTCTCTGACGCCGACGCCGGCCTGCATTCTCGCTACCGCTGATCTTGTCTGCAGCGGAGGGCGAGGCGAATTGGAGGAATACGTGGGAATTGCGGCCGCTGCGAAGCTCCCGGTGCACGCACTGCCGGCCAATCACGACCTATGGGGGGAGCCGGACAGCGTTGCGTGGCAGGAACTGATCGGGCCGGAAAGACAGGCTGTCGACCTTGAAGGCCTGACTGTCCTGATGTTTCCGGACATCCAGCGCAAGCCCGAAGGCGGCTGGCACGCCCTGGTTACCGACGAGCATTTGGGTTGGCTGGAGGAAGAACTCGGGAAGCGTCCTTCAGGCACGTGCGTGGTCGCTTTCCATGCCCCTATTCTGGAACAGGACGGGGACTGGCATGACAACTGGCGGGATAGCAACGCGGATGCATTCCTGGATGTGATGCGTGCCCATCGTGTCCAGGCTCTGATCACCGGCCACTGGCATCGCGTCAACGAATGGGAAGTGGGCGGGGTTCGGTTGATAAACTGCGGATCGCTGGTGGGCTGGCAGTGGACAGGAATCCCCCCTTACCATTCCTTTCCCGTTCGAGCCGGGTACGCGCTCTACCATTGGCACGGGGGGCAACTGCGCTGGTTCTGGCGTGAGCTCTTCGGACAGGAGGTCCGTCCTGCAGTCCAGCTCAATGCGGTTCGTATCGGCTCGCTGCACACCGGTGGGCCGCGGCCCCAGGTTCGGCCGATCGAAGTCTTTACGCGTGTCCCCATCCAGGCGCACACATGTGCTCCCGGCATGCGTGTCGATCAGGTGGAGTGGAGCGTGACCCGCGGTGATTGGCGTCCAATGCAGCAGACGTTCAACGGGCTGTGGCAGGAATGGGAAGCAGATCTCGATCCAGCTGATTTCCGGGCTGGGGAACACGTGTTTACCGTCCGGGCGAGCGTTGACGGTCGCATCAGTGCCTATGACGCTGTTCCCATTCATCTGTCCGAAGGCCGCAGCCCACCGCTCTGTGCCGCGATCGCTCGACGCGAAACGGTGTTCGAACTCTTCTACCTGCCGGAGTAGGCTGGAAGCGCTGGGGCTGTTTGCCCCAGACCCCAACCGGGGGACCGAAGCTCCCCCGGCCCCCCACATGCTGGGTCCGTGTAGGGTAGGCGGCAAGGTCCACCTGCCGTACACGGACCCGTTGCCGACGCTCGCGCGACGGGCGATGGGGTATCTCAGAGTTCAGCTGGTTGAGCACGGAGCTCTGCCAAACAGAACGTCCTGCCCGATGGCACGCTGTACGGAGTTCATGCTTCAGCATGTGCCTTGGGAGGCGCTGCTAACGGAAGGCACACACTAAAGTGTGAACTCCATACGAGGGCATCTCACCGGACAGCGCTACTGAGCTCTGGCATCCGGAGGCGATCGCGGCCGGGACGGCTACTTGAGCAAGGTTGCGGCGTGGCGACTTGGGCGTTCGGGTTCCGGATCCGCAAGCAGAGGCACGGCCTGCCCGTTGTCCATTTGCACCAGGTAGACTGAACCTGCCGGACGCGCCAGCATTGCCACGGTGCCTGCATCTGGGATCGTGACCTTCACTTCCCGTTCCTCCCCTCCTGCAGCCCAGGCAGCTACCAGCCAACGCGTCGTGTCCTTGCGCCGGCGCGCCACCACTCGGGCTTCCGGATCTCCCGTGGGGAATTCGTAGGCCGGATGATCCTTGGACCAGACATGCCGATTCGGCCCGGGGAGGAGGTCGCCCTCCCGTATGTCTGATTCCAGATGCGAGAAGAGCGCGTGTACCCGGGCGAACGTTGTCATCTGGCGCAACCAGTGGGGTGGCTCATCCTCGGGAAATTCCACCCCGAACCCGCCTTTGGGGTAGGCGTAGTACCCCGCGTTTCCTCCAAGCATACCGGACACGTACATGCACTTCAGAAATCCGGTGTATCGGTCCAGTTCTCCCAATCCGCCATTCGGTCGCTTCCCCCTTGGCCAACCGGCGCAGAACCAGTCGTAGCAGAAGGGCTGGCCCTGGGCGATCTCCTCGCCCCGGGCGTTGAGGCCCATGGTCAGCATGTCCTGTTTGCCGGTCCAGCCCGTGTTGAAGTGCTGCCAGTAGTGTTCACTGCTGGCCAGGGTCGACACGGATTTCATCCAGCGGTAGGCATAGCCCCACCGATTCCAGCCACCGTACCGTCGTCGGTGCGTGCCTCCCGTTGTGGGATAGTAGATGTAGAGTCTGCTGTCCGGCACGACTGCGCGCACGGCTTTGGCGATCAGTGTTTCGGCGTTGGCCTTGCGTTCCGACAGGTAGTCAAACCAGTCACGGTCTCCGCGCGCTGCTGTCACGGCAGGATCCTCTTCCCAGCCTTTCTGCCCGAAGCCGAGGACGTTGATCCCGTACTCTCCGCCATTGAGCACAACCGCGATGGGGCATGCATCGCGGACTCGTTTGATCGGCTCTGCCCGCAATCGCCCTGCCTCCTTCCAAGCCGCGTCCGGCGCTTCCGGACTGTAGACCGTCTTCATGCCCTTGTGCCATTCGTTTCCGTCCAGTGATTGGGCCTTTCCGTTGATCAGGTTCCCATCGGCATCCCGGGTCCACAGACCGGCGAATTCTGATGTAGGCAGATTCCGGCAGCAGATGACCGAAAGCGGATACGTTTCGGGATTGGCTGCGGCAAGGGCGGCCAGTTTCGACTCGGTGCTGTCCGGATCATCCAGTTTGGCTGCGGACTTCGCGGTCACGTATCCGCCAAACTCGAGGCAGTACCCCCAGTTCCTGGCCAGCTCGATCCGCGCGGCCATTGGCAGTGTCCAACCGTAGCGGGTCAACGGCACGAGGGTGTGTCCCTGCCGGAAGGACGGCTTCTCCTGCTTGGCCAGGTATCCGGAGGGGGTTTCCGCCAAACCCGTATAGGCCAACATGATCGCAGCAATCGTGCATGTTCTCATCGGTGAGGTCCTTGTGTCCTTCTGTGTTCGTCCATGGAGCGCGAGAGTCCTCATCCACCGGGAGTGCCGGGGGTACTCTCCCGGCCTTCGTACGTCCCGCTATTGTGGAGAAGGAAGAACCGGGCTGGATCGTTGGGATCGAAGATCAGCTGATTACCAGTGCCGCCGGGAGACAGCGGAATGTCACCTGCAACTGGTTGCCAGCTCTGCCCGTTGTCAGTTGAACGCCGCACGTTCACCGTGTCCCGGCGGATGTCTTGCGCGAAGGTCATGTAAAAGACCTTCCCGGGAACTGCAGGATGTGCGGCGACACAGGCGCCGAAACGGTCGTCAAGTCTTGCCCATGTTTCGCCGTGATCCAGGCTGTGGTAAAGGCTGCGCGGCGACCAATACCCCGCTTGACCCGGTGCGAGCGCGATCACATAGATCACTCCCGTGGTCTTGCCCAGCGATAGCGAGCGTACTAAGCCAATGGTGCCAGTCCCCAGCCGCACCCAGTTGCATCCTGAATCGTCGCTCCTGAAGAGGCCCGCATCGTGAGCTGTTCCTGCCGTGGTCGCTGCGGTGGCGTAGAGGCGTTCGGGTTCCGCAGGGTCAGAAACAACGTGCTTAACGTGGGGGAACGCCTCAAGCCCGATCGTGCCGTTTTTCCAGCTTGCCCCGGCATCGTCGGTCGTGAATATCCCGAAGTCGGTGGCAGCATAGAGGGTCGGGGTATCTGCGTTGGGATGAGGTACGAGCACGAGGTCGTGCACGTAGAGTTTGCGCCCGCTGCGCTCAACTTCGGCGTTCAGGTGGGGAATGCCCGCAACCTGGAAATTGTGCCCTCCGTCGTCGCTTCGATAGACGTGCCCCGTGCCATTCCATCCACCACCGGCAACCCACATCCGGCCCTTGACCTGGGGATCGTAGGTGATCGCGCGGATGTAGTTCCTCTCACCAGTGAGGATTTCACGGTACCCCCATTCCCACCATTCTCCGCCATCACGCGAGATCATGAGCCCGATATCACAGTGCCCAATCGCGATGGTCTTGGGGGCGAACGGATCGACGGCGAGATCGAGAGGGACGATGAGCTGTATGCCCCTCGAGCGTACCTTGTGCGTCAGTCGCATTGGGGGACGATCGCCAAAGGCGTTGGGCCAGACAGCCTCGCCGAATTCGAAGCCCGGCTCCGTCCAATGTGCGCCGCCATCGTGGCTAACCGCAATGCCGGCGTTGTCGGTGTAGGCAACCGCGTCGGGATCGCTTGCGGAGCAGGCCAGACCATTGGCCGGCCCGTAGGCGTTGTAGTAGCTCTGATCGAAGTTGCTCTCATGGCGCCTCAGTCGCCAGTGTATCTCCTTGCCGTCGAAGTCCGGTCCCTTCTTCCACTCCGTGCCGAGGTGTGTGGTCAGGGCCCATGTCTCGCCGCTGTCTTCTGTTTTGTAGACGCCATTCCAGGCAGCCCAGTACATGACGCTCGGCTGTGCCCGACATCCGGCGATCAACGAATAGCTGTGTGGGCCCTTTGCCAAGCGCGGAAGACTGCGTTCCAGACCCTTGTTCTTCTCTACCCAGGTCTTGCCGCAGTCGTAGGAAGCGTAGACTCCTCCCTGCCAGAGCTTCTTCTCCGGATCAGTATACCGCCCCTGTATGGTTGCGAAGATGGTCGAGTTTCTGGTTCCAGGGACGAGAACCAGGTCACAGATGCCGCTGGTGTATGGGCCTTTTGGCTTGAGATTGACCGCTCCACCGGGCAGTTGCTCCTCAAGCGACGTCCAGGTATCGCCTGCGTCTTCCGACATATGGAAGCCGCCCTGGCCGGACAGGTAGAGGCGGCCGTGCCCTTTCCCCTGGATGAATCGACTCTGCGGGTCAACGGCCATTGCTACCCAGTTACGTCCTTTTGGCCATCTCCCCTCTCCCGGGTTCTCCGGCGTGATAACAGACCAGTTCTCGCCGCTGTCTGTGCTCTTCCATACGTCTCCTCGACACCAGCTGACGCCGTTTCTGCCGCCGCTTCCG
This sequence comes from Lentisphaerota bacterium, assembly GCA_018676675.1. GTDB lineage: Bacteria > Verrucomicrobiota > Lentisphaeria > Oligosphaerales > JABHEG01 > JABHEG01. The sequence goes on along the minus strand of JABHEG010000380.1, from coordinate 13,056 downwards.
TTGGCTGCGTAAACGATGTTGGGGTCGGAAGGGTCGGTCGTGATCGCGTGTGTAATGCTGTCCGCTCCTCCCCCCAGAACCAGGCGCCAGTCGGCTCCGCCGTCTGTGGAGAGAAACACGCCGTGTGTAGAGCCGATCCAGATGCGCTCGGGGCGTTCCGGGTCGAAGTGCACGCCCCACGTGCCACGATACCCGGGGTTCGCGAATGGTTGCCCACCCGACCGGCCGAGAATCCGCCACGTTTTTCCGCGGTCGTGTGTCATGAATGCGTTGCCCATGTCGACTCCCGCGACAATCACATTGGGATCGTGCGGCGAAATGGCTACACCGAACATCGCCCCGAACTGCCCCGGGCCAATGGACCGCCAGGAGACGCCGTCTCGGCCTACTGGTCTGTTCTCAGCCGCAGTCGCAGATGCCCACACGAGGGTTGCGACGACACAGGCCACACCACGGGTTCGGAACATGTTCCATTCTGCAAGGGCAGTTACCATTGCTCTCGATCCTCCACCATGATCAGGGCACTGGGCAGGTTCGGATATCGTCGAGCCAACTCCTGCCTGCCCCTTCTTGTTCGAGGAAGGCTCTGGCGTCGCCGGCCTGCCAGGGCCACCGGCCGGTAGAGGGCAGGCAGTTTCTTGGTGGTTCGAAACGTGGCACATGTCGTCCCAGATCCATCGTTTATCTTCCTTCAGCCATACCGGCAGCGGGTGACTGTCGCCAGTGAACGACGGTGAGCGGTGTCAGCACCGCGAGGAAGGCGAGCCATCCGAGGGGCAAAGCCAGGCCAAGCCCCACGTGAGGAGAGGCCAGGCGAATCACGATTTGCATAGGCAGGATACTCAACATCAGAACGGGCATTTGCCGGCACACCGTGAATAGACTATGGCGGGCTTCGTAGGCGGTCACCACCCCTACCATGGGAAACACCGTCATGAATCCTCCGAGCCGTGGCTTGATGGTCAGCAGCGTACCGATCGTTGCCAGCACTGCGAGGTACTTGGCCCACACGGGCATGGGAGACCGGTGTCCCGGTTCTTCCCGGTGCGGAGTCAGGATGAACAGGCACGTACCCACCACAATGACAATGCCGGCGGCGGCCCAGAATGCTGTCTCTGTCGTCGGAATCAACGGGAGGAGCAGGGCACCGGTCAAGCAGTAGAACAGCGCGCCTCCAGCGATGCTCGGGATAATTGGTGCGCGGACGATCACGTGGAGAAAGCGGACGCCATGTGCGAAGCCGAGGAGCAACGCCAAGCCCAACACGTTCGAAGCATCAACCGGCTTGCCGATCGCCAGTGTGGCGATCGTGAAGGGAATGGGGATCGAGAGCAACAACGCTTTGTGCCTGGGCTTGCGCAGATAGGCGATGGCCGTTGCCTGAAGCGGCACGGCAGCGAGAAGGCATATGTCCCAGATTCCGAGCACCTTATTCCCCCTCAGGACCGTCAGCAGACGCTTTTGTCGGTTGCTGCGTGAACATGCCGCCAATCAGCTCCCGTGACACGGCCCCGATTCTCTCCAGCGATCCCCGGGCCAGCTTGGCCCAGTAGGTGACATCGGGGCGTGCTTCGTGGCCCCCCCGGTCCCAGGCCTCCGACGTCGGCAGGTAGCCGACATACTGGGATGACATGTGCGCGGGCCACACGAATGGCGCCTGTGCACATGTCTTGAGGGCGAGCTGGCCTTCGACAAAGGGCTCGCCAGGGAGCCCGACGATCGCTGCATCTCCCAGGCGCAATACCTGTATCTCGTACGGGAGCAGGGGGGCGCGTCGGCGGGCCAGTTCGACGCTTCGCGTTGAGGCGGCTGTGAACCACGTCGGATCCACGGAGATCGTGCCATCGGGGCGCAGTTGCGGCCCCGGTCGGACGCGCAGGATCTGGTCGACTTCTTTTAGACGGGCCGCAGGAATGTCACGATAGGGAAGGCCCACAGTCTGCGTCCGCCAGTCCACCACGGCTGTGCGGGAGAAATCCATTCTGTCTGTGACGCGCCGGGCGGCTTCCGCCAGTTCCCTGCCCATTCGACGGTGATCGGGAGCCAGTCCAGGATCGAACGGATCCCACGGGTTGATGTTGCCGCAGCACCCGTTGAGCACGATCGGCACACAGCCGTCGCCATGCTCTGCAGCCATCTGAGTGGACCATGCTCCGGGCCAGTCCGCCGACACACTGGTGTATGTCTCCCGGTTACCGAAGACGTTGACGGGATGACATGTGTAGTGCAACAGCATGCCCAGCGTGTTTCCGTTCAGTGCCCGCAGGCAGAGCACGCCGACCTCGGGGTCCGTGGGACCTTCGAGATGACAGAGGTCGGTCGCCCCCCGTGGGTCGTCAACCCTATGGGCCGGCCTGGGCATCACGATCGTCCCGTCCCGCGCGACGCCCCGGCGGTTAAAGGCCAGTCCACCCACGACAGCGCGTCCGTATCCGATTTCTGCCGGTTGCATGGATGCGTAGGCCGCCCTCGCTGCGCTGATGGCCTGTTCCGCGGCGAATCTGCCGTAGGCATGCTCTGCTCCACTGACATACTCGGTTTGAGGGGTTATCTCCAGAGGGAAGTCCGGGTCGAGCATGAAGGGCCCGAGGCTGGGGGCCGAGTGCGTCTGTGTGGCGCAGACCAGGACCGCGTCCGGCGGCATCTGCAGACTTTCGGACACGGCACGGCGGATGGCATCGCTGTATGTCTTCATGATCACCGTGACATCCAGCACGACAATGCAGACCCGGCGGCCTTGCGCCTCCAGAACCAAGGCCTTGGCATGGAGAGGATCGAGGACCGTCGCCGCCGGCCGATGGTCTCCCATGGCGCTGCCGGACAGGTGCGTCCCCAGCGGAGGCGTGATGTCGCGCATGGCAGCCCCCGCTCTCAGAGCATCCGAGGAAGGGGCGGCTTCGCAGCTAGTGGGCATGGGGGTGGTCCTATCCGGTCTCGTATGCGGTTCGCGGAAGCCACATAGACGGTGTCATCGGTGCACCGACCCATCGAGGAGCTTGCTTTCCGAGTTCCGTGACCGTCCGCTCTACGCTTGGATCTTCATCACGGTTCGGTCACGGTCGTTCGTTCCGCCACGAGCAGATTCGAGCACTGGACGTTCCGCACGAACTCTTCTCCCGACTCGTATGTAATGACGTCTCCCTCGGCAGCGTGGCGGATCACGTTGCTTATGCAGGAGTCCACGAGGGAGCCGGCGATCAGGACGGTAAATCGTGAGGCGCTACTGATGTTGCTAAGCAACAGGCGGCTGGTGTCACCCACTGGCGTCACGCCTCCCCACCTGGGGTTGCTGTCCCCGATTTTTAGGGTTGCTTTGCAGGGGCGATTCGGGGGGGACGTATCGACGAGCCCATCCAACACCACGTTGTACAAACGCAGGCCACCGGCATTGAGGAAGCGGACCACATGGTGTCGCCCCACAGAGTGTCCCCGGATACTCCGCAGGGTGATGTTGTGGATGTCGTCCAAACCACCCTCACGACAGTTTGCGGCGCTCACCATGGTCGACCTGTCACTGCCCGCGACAGCGTTGGGATTATTGATGTTGGTAAGCGCAACCAGGTCATCGCCGGTATGGCCCGTGATGCCGTCGACGAGGATATCGTGGCACCCTTGCCGTAGATCGAGACCGTCTTGATTCAGAGTGGTCTGCCGGGCGCCGTTGACTTTCATGTGGCCCGAGGATGCGAAGTCGATATCGCGCACTGTTCCGAACGCACAGCGTTCCAGTGAGATTGCCCAGCAGTGTGAGTCTTTGATGTGCAGGTTTTCGATGCGGAAGTGTTCGACACCTGCGAGCAGGATCCCGATATTGCGCCAATCTCCCGTCTGGCTTTCCCCGGCCACTCCGGCATCGCTCCCGTAGGTCCTTTCGCCCAGCGTCTTTGCCCCGTCTCCAGTGGCACGTGGGTTGTCAGCACCCTCCAGAACAACATGGCCCACGCCGTAGATCTGGACGTGTTTCATGGGGGAGATATCGGTAATGCCGAGCCCGCAGTTTCCGCTGCGGATCATGTTGTCCCGACAGCGATCAGAGAGTTTGATGTGGCAGTTGTCCAGTTCCAGCACGGTACGGTCTTGAACCAGGATGGCTGAGTCCAGCAGCCAGATATCGCGTGAGCCGCTGTCGGTTTGGTTGCGGCGTGGGACGACCACTCGACGCCCCGTTGCCGCTGCCGCCTGGATGGCTTGGTTGATCCGTTCCGTATCCGAGCCCTGGAACGCGTTTGGGGTAATGACACGGCTATCCTGCATGTGCGACTCTCCGGCTTGTGCATGAGAGGAAGATGTCATCAACATACACGCCGTGGCCAGTGAGGCCGCGTGTCGGCTGAGGCATCTGCGTGTTGCTTGTCTGTCTGGTACTGTGTGCATCTGCGTTCCCTGCATTTCTTGCCTCGTACGGCGAGCGGCCCTTCTATCCAGCAGGGCAAGCCCTCCGATCGCCAAGGGAAGATGCCGTCCGGGGGCCGTTCGGCGTACAAAACCGGGATGCCGCCGTCTTGCCTCGTACGGCGAGCGGCCCTTCTATCCAGCAGGGCAAGCCCTCCGATCGCCAAGGGAAGATGCCGCCCGGGGGCCGTTCGGCGTACAAAACCGGGATGCCGCCGTCTTGCCTCGTACGGCGAGCGGCCCTTCTAGCCAGCAGGGCAAGCCCTCCGATCGCCAAGGGAAAATGCCGCCCGGCAGGTACTCACACCCGGGCGATCTTCGCAATTACTTCGCCTGCGGGGGAGTACGGGTGTGTCCACATCATCGTGTGTTCAGAGGTGTTCGGGTGAGCGGCACCAAACTGGTACAGGAAGCCGGAACAGGGCGCGAAGAGGTCGGTGGAGGACAAGTCGTCCAGGCAGAAGATGTGGCCCAGATATGCGCCCTTTACTATTGGGTCTGAGGGTGCGTGATCCGCCGCAGCGAACAGGCCGGGTACAGGGGCGACGATCTCGACCATCTCAGCCTCATTCAGCAGAACCTGCGGCTCATTTCGTGCTTCCTGTTCTCCGGGGAGCATGTCCAGAAGTCGAAGGCAGTTGCGCAATGCGCGTAAGCCCTGTGCGATCTGCCGTTCGCTGAACTGGTACTGACCGGAAAACTCGATGGCAAGGGCAGGGCGCCCGGTGCCCAGAAAGTAAGAAGAGAGAAGGGTCGGCAGGACGAGTTCCCCGGCATCGGGGGTCGGGCTTTGGCCGGCTCGAATGAAACGCAGTGCGCTGGCCCTGGCAAACTCCATGCTTTCCTGAACGTCTCCACGTGGCAGCGCAGTCGCGGCCCAGAAGCAGTTCCACGTGTGCAGATCGATGCAGTGAGTCGACTCCCCAACCAGTGCTTCGAACAGGGCATGTGACAGGCGTTGGGCGTTTGTGCCCTCAGCATTCCCCGGCCAGGTGCAATTGAGGTTGTTCATCCGGTCCGAGGAGTAGGATTTCCCGAGCTCGAAATCGATGTGCGGCCAATGCTGTCGGATCGCTTCCGGGTTCGCCATCGGGACCAGTAGGCAACGTCCGCAGGAAAGGCTCTCTCGGAGCTCAGGCAAGAAGCGCCGAATTGCTTCGCACCCCTGCAGTTCGTTGCCGTGCAGCGCGGCGGTGACCAACACGCACGGGCCAGTCTGGCCCGAGTCGACGTCCCAGTACGCCACGCTGTATTCTGTTCCATCCGTGCGCTGAGCTGTTACCGATCTGAGCTGAAGTGAAGCCATGTTCTCCTCGCTGTTACGCCGTTTACGGTTGTTCATTGTGAGTCAGGGCGAACGCCAGCATTGCTGTGTCGCCTGGGGCCAACCGGACAGCCATCGTGTCGTCATCTTCCAGGTCCTGTCCGGTGAACTCCTCGGTCAACTGGGTCACAACACCGGGGAGGACTGACGGATCCAGCTGAACCACGGCTCCCTGTTCTTCAGTCTGGTCTGTGTTCAGGACTGTGAGATAGACGCGAGGGGCATCGCCGAACCGCTCGATCCTGATCTTGGGGTTTGCCGAACGGGCACCGGTCACGGGACGCCAGCCTGCCTCAGACAGCGCCAGGATCAGGGGAATGTACTTCTTGAATAGATCGCGGTCACGGTCGTGATAGACGGGGTCATCGAAGTACCGGTCATGGAACGCATCGTGTGAGAACATGGACGGAAAGAGCCCGAAAAATGCACACCGCCGGAAGTACATCTCAACCGTGGCGTGCGACATCTTCTTGAAGTCGGTATTGAGCAGCATCAGGTAGGGGCGGGTTCGGCTCAGGGCGCGGCGGTAGTTGGTTCGCGCTTCGTTCTCCGGGGTCCAGCTGCCGTCTTTGCGAGAGATCCAGTGGTGTTCCGTCCCGAGCACATCGAAGTAAGGGCCGAAGTAGTAAGCGAAACGGCTGAACATCGCGTTGCCGAACATCAGCTTTCCACGCCGATGCAGGTCTTCTCCGGTCGCTTTCAGGAAGGCCCAATGTCCGAATGCGTTCAGAATGCATGGCTTGCGTGTCTGCGTCCCGAACGTTAACGGGTAGTCAGCTACTGCGATGTGGTCGCGCCGGTAATTCTGGATCCGCGGCCACGTGAACCCTTCCACGCTGTCGATGTACTCGCCGTCCTGCTCAGGCTCCACCCCACTCCCATACCGTTGGTTGGCGATGGCCTCGCTGTAGTAGCAGTCGGCCTGGTTGATCGCCTCCTGACCCGTGCGCGGTACTGCCGGATCAGCGTTGCACACGAAGAGGGCCGATGTTCCCCAGGGCGCGTCCTCGATGTACATGACCGATTCGCCGTTTTCGTCCTGACAGACACTGTTCTCTACGGCCAGGGAGTTCCGCCGCAGATTGGCGTCATCCGATGTGAACCGTCTTTTCAGCTCCGCCAGGGAGCCCGCTTTGGTGCGCAGTTCCTCCGTTCCCTTTCCCTTGTAACGCTGGCGCCAGCGCCAGGGCTCGACGTACCGGAATGACTGAATTCCCAGGGCCGGTCCGGCCGGGTCTGCTCTGTGGCCCGTTTCATGGAATTTGAGATGGAAGTCTTCTGCGTTGCGGATGGCTTTGACGCTACGCGTGATGAGCCAGGTTCCCTCGGACGTCACACGCTTGGCAAAGGCGTCCGGGAACATGTCGTAGTAGCGCTGGGTTGCATCCCTGAATCCCCAGGTTGGCTCGTGCGGATAGATGCTGAACGCGAAGTCCGCACGTTGAGGGTGTTTGGTGGTGGCAGCCGACAGCCCCAGATCGAACACGACATACAGCACGCCCGAAGACCAGGCCAGGCGCATGACTTGCGGGCGGTCCGGAGGCACACAGATGGAGAGTCCGCGTCCGGGAGCGGAAACCGCACACCACGGGTACGGTGATACGTAGCCATTGGCACCAACCCCGATCATAGTCCAGCGTCTGGACTCCGTTCCCTGTCCCAATGGCTGACTGGCTGCCACATCGTTCCACCACACCGCATCCTTGGCAGCAAACGGTATGGCGAAGTAAACACTGATTGCCCGATTGGTCGCGCTCGTGTCTTCCAGTGTGCCCGTGACATCTATCCACGATACCTTGGGCGAGAACTCCGCGGAAAGGCGCAGATTGAGCTGTGAAGAGTCGACTGCCAGTTCGAGGCCACGGGGGCCCGGAGAGGCCGATTTGAGGGATGGCCGGATGAAGTCGGACTGGGCCGCAACATCACGGAGAAGGAAGCCGGACGGGGCCGGGGGCATGCCGGGGGAGGGGGGCGTGGCGGCTCCGCAGGTGAGAACACGGCCTTCGCGGCCGAACTGCAGCGTGAAGCCCTTGCCGGCTTTCACTGAGTGACCAGCCCCGGGGCTGCGCATCGGGGCTTCGGGCCGTTGGACCAGAGCCATGTCGAACATCTCACCGTCATCCATGACGGAGAAGCTGACGTCGTCAAACCAAGCCGTGCCGGTGTGTCCGCGCAGAAGGACGTAGCATAGCACCAGCTTGATGGGCTTCTCCGGGGCGATCATCACTTCGCGCCGAACCCAGTCATGGGTGCCTGTAGGGAATGCCGATGTCTGTGACCACAGATGGCTGCCGTCGGTGTACTGAATGTCCAGATACAACGAGTAGCCCTTGCCGGCCGTGCCCGAGATGCTCTCGGCTCTGGACCAGGCTCGTGCCACGATCGGTGTTGGGGACGTCTGGTTGAGCGTGATTTCCTGGCAGGCACCGTACTGCGTCTCAAGGTCCGTGCTGACCAGGCGGATACAGGCGTTCCCGGAACGAGCGGTTCCATCGCTTGTGCGCTTAAAGCCCGACTGCCAAGACCGCCAGGAGGTCGCCCCTTCCTCGAACCCGGCGTCCGTGAGAACGTTGGGGGCAGAAGCGCCCCCCGCAGCAATGAGCACGGCCTCGTCTGCCCTGGTGGCCAGGCACAGGAGAGCTGCGGCGACGGCCGCGGCACGGATTCTCAAACCTCGCATGCTCGTGCTCTCCATATGTACCGTCGTTCTCCGCCGCTGTCTCATCGGTACTGACCGGCGACCGTATCGCTGAAGAAATGGACAGGGACCTCTGCGAACTCTGCATCAAGCCTGTGGGCGAAGTTCTCCAGACCGATATTCTCGCTTAGAGCGTGACCTGTCTCGATGATCGGCACTCCCGCATCGAGGGCGAAAGTCAGTCCGTATTCATCCACTTCTCCTGCGATGAGTACGTCGGCACCGAGCTCGATGCAGCGAGCCTGGTATCCGACGTTCGAGTCCAGCCCCAAGCCACCCCACGGGAACCCGGCCATGCTCACCTGTTGGTCGAGGTCGCCGCTGATTCGGACGTGGTCCAGGTTGAATGTGGACTTGACGTGCTCGACCAGTTCGCGGACGGTTGTTCTCGGGATCGGCAGTACCTTGTTCCAGCCTGTTCCGGGAGTTGGGTTTTCTACCCCGAGGGCGGCCACGAAGTCGTCCCAGATGCAGATGAGATCCAGTGACCCGTGCACGCGTACTACGGTGAGATCTCCCTTCGCCGCCGCTTCAACGCGGTTTCGGTTGGGAGACCACGTGAGGAGTTGCGGGGTCATGGTCTGCCCCTGTGGTACAAAGTAAAAACGCTCGTGACACAGGACCACGTTGCAGTCTGACTGCACGGCTTCTTCCAGTGCATCGAGGGTTGCCATCCACGTGACCTGGATGCCGGTGATCTCGGCATCAGGATTCCCGAAGACGACGCCTTCATCGGCGTTCAGACTCCCGCTTTTGAGCGCTGTCACGTAGTCGACCAGATCGCGTGCGGTCATCGGCATCTCCTTATTCGCCTAAATTGGCACTACCCATCTGCCCCAGCGGCGGGGGAACTGCTTCCAGCGCGGGTCGTACCTTCGTCTCTGAGGAATTCCGCACAGTTCAGCACCCCGGCGATTCCGGGAAGCGGCTTGACGTTGTGCCCCATGCTCTCGAGGGCCTCGATGACGTCCTGCCCGGCCGATTTGGTAATCTCAACCGGTTCGGCCTCGCCTACGTGCATCCGAGGAGCCGTGGCTGCCTGGTGACTCGTCCAGTCACGGTCCACCACGAGGTGAGTTGCTCGTGCGGTAACGGCTTTGATTCGGCGTCCTCCGGGGAGCCCGATCGCGACGTCTCGATCCGGCAGTTGGACGATCATGCATCCGGTGTTGTTCAGGGGCCGCTTGCCCGGTCCGACGGAGTTGGCGTGTCCTGGTCGCGGGTCAAGACGGCACATCCCATGCCCGAGGATGATGCCTGTGCCGGGCACCGTGACACAGGACCCGAATGCTCCGCCCTGGGAGATGGTCATGCTGACCACGTTGCCGTCGGCGTCCGCCGTGGAGACGTGCAGCGTTCCGTGCGGAGCGACAGGCTGGGGTGTGGGGACCAGTTGGTCCACTTCTCCGGGGAATTGCCGAAGCCGTTCCGTGCGTCCCCAAGCATGGTCTTTGCTCAGGAGTCGCTCCACCGGGACGTCCGCAAACTCCGGATCAGCCAGGTAACGCAGGCGGTCTCGCCAGGCAAGTTTCAGAATTTCAGCGTAGAGATGCCAGTACTCCGGGGTGTCTTCGTCGGGCACATCAAAGCACTCAAGCAGATTGAGGATCTCCAGGCACGTGATCGCTCCGTTTGTGAGGATTGGGGTGCTCACCGTTGCCCCGTTGTAGGTGATGGCGTAAGGTGCTGTCACTCGCGGCTCGTAGTTCGCCATGTCCTGGCGGGTCAGGATTCCGCCGGATTCCTGGATGTGGTCAGCGATCTTGTGGCCCAATTCACCGTCGTAGAAATCCCGCCATCCCGCCTCAGCCACATGCTCGAGCGTCTTCTCCATGTGAGGCCGATGCCAGATGTCTTCCGGGCCAGGCACGACTCCGTTGGGCATCAGGTGCGCAGCAGTGTGCGGGAACTTGCGGATGGTATCTTCCAGGCCCCGGATGGCCCCCGCTACGGAAGCGTAGGGGAAGCCGTCGGCGCAGAGCTTCCGGGATGGAGCCACGATCTCGGGCCAGCTCAGCTTCCCCCAGCGCTCCCACACGATTCCCATGCCTGCCATCATCCCCGGTGGACCGATCGCCAACGGGCCGTGCACATTCGCGCTGTCTTTGACGCAACAGTCGTATTCCTTCTGATTCAGCCCGCCACCTGTCTTGGGCATGGGGACGAGTTCGTACATTCGTTCATGTGCCGCAGCTGGAGCGATCGAGTTTGCGTCGACTGACCAGATTTGTCCGGTCGCGCCTTCAAGCACGACTGCACAGCAGACATAGCCGCCGATACCCGTGGAATGCGGCTGCAGCATGCAGCAGGCCATGCTGGCCGCGGACGCCGCATCCATGGCGTTGCCGCCGGCTTCGAGAATGCGGGCTCCTACCCGCGCTGCCTCAGGCGGATTCGCCGCCACCACACCGCGGCTCGCTATGACCTCTGTTCCCTCGATCATCGCCTAATCTCCCGATTCCCGCGTCTTCACAGAGAATGCTACCCAATGCTACTCGTCTGCGTTGGCTGACCGTCTCAATGTCAGTAGAGTACAACGAGTCGCAAACATCGCGAGGTGATCAGATGGCTGATAGCACAATGACTTCCAGGGAACGCGTGCTGGCTGCTATGCGGCGAGAACCGGTGGACCACGTGCCGTGTGTCTGTGCTTTCAACGCCTTGTCCCCGGTGCAGCGGCGTGGGCACGGCTGGAATTTCCCGTGGCCGGAAGGCGCATCTTACGCAGATCGACTTGCCTATGAACTTGATGTTCTGGGGATCGACTCTCTCGTGCCGGCCGGCGCCTCGTTGGTTTCGTCGCATCCAGATGTGACATCCAGAGCGTGGCTCGAAGGCGATGTGTTACACAAGGCCTTCACGACCCCCGCCGGAGAGTTGCACGCCGCCGTGCACTACAACGCTGGCTGGCCACACGGCGAGAACATCCCGTTCTACAGCGATTTCAACGTCGGGCATTTTGTGGAACCGTGGATACAGACTGAGGAGGATCTCGAGAGGTTCACATATGTGCACCGCCTCGATGATTCAGCAGATCGCGTTGCCGCTGCCCTCGATGGACTGCGCCGAACCCGGGAACTCGCCGACCGGCACCAGCTCGCGGTCAATGCCTCCGGCGGCATGGGACTGACCGGAGCCCAGCATCTGTTCGGCGCGACTGACCTCTGCCTGGCGACGATGGACAACCCCGGTCTGGTGGATGCCTACCTCGAGCACGAACACCGAATCAATCTGCGCTGTCTGGAAGTGATGGGCGAAAGCAACTGTGTCGATTCCGTGCGCCGGAATGGATTCTACGAAACGACTGATTTCTACAGCCCGGCTCAGCTCACTGAGTTCTTGGGGAAGAGGCTCACGGCTGAGGCGGACTGCGCGCACGCGAACGGTATGTTGGTGAGCTATACGATGAACACCGGTGTGATGCCTGCCCTCGATCATCTCGCCGCTATTCCCTTTGACACGATGTTCGGGATTGACATCGCCTTCCAAGGCGTCGATTTGGGTGAGATTAACGCGAAACTGGGATCCAGAATGAGTTTCTTCATTGGTCCGAGCAGCACCTATCACATCTGGTTTGGTGACGACTTGTGCCGCCAGGCCGTTCGCGATTGCTTCGACGCCTTCGGCAAGGAGGGGCTCATTATTGCTCCTTGTGTGTCGAGCCACGCCATCATGCCTTGGGAGAACACCTTGGCCATGATCGATGAATGGAAGAAGTGTCGCTGACCGCAGTCGCAGGATCGGCCGGTAAGCCCCAATGCAAGAGGACCACGCCTTGGCTGACTCAACTCTGTCCCAGCAGGCCCTGACGTTCAGCAAAGAGATCCGGAAAACCGTTTCTCTGGACTACCTGCTCTACCTGCCACCGACGTACGCTCCTGCCGGCGAGCCCCGGCCCCTTCTCCTCTTCCTGCACGGAGCCGGCGAGCGCGGAAATGACCTTGAGTTGCTCAAGAAGCACGGTCCCCCCCGGCTCATTGATCGTGGCGAGGCGTTGCCCTTTGTGGTGGTCTCTCCGCAGTGCCCTGCGGACCAATGGTGGGATACGGAAGCCCTGATTGCCCTTGTCGATGAGGCGACCGCCTCTCACCGTATCGATTCGCAGCGTGTCTATGTGACCGGCCTCAGCATGGGTGGATTCGGTACCTGGAAACTGGCCATTGAGTACCCGAACCGATTTGCGGCAATCGCTCCCATTTGCGGGGGCGGCATGGCTCATCTCACCCGTCGTATCACCCATGTTCCAATCTGGGTGTTTCATGGAGCCAAGGATCAGACCGTGCCCCTGCGCGAATCGCAGAGCATGGTCGATGCGCTCAAACGCTACGGCGGGGACGCGCGGCTAACCATCTATCCTGAGGCACAGCACGACTCCTGGACGGAAACCTACGACAACCCCGAGCTGTACACCTGGCTCCTGAGCCATCGCCTTGCCGACGGGCCGGCAACATAGGCCCTCAGAGGCACTGTACGCGTGAGTCATAGGCATCTTGTACGGCGGCGTGCCCTAACCCGTTTTTCGCTGTGGCCCCCCGGGGGCAATGCCGTCAACTTAAGCGGGCAGAATGCCATGGCACCTGTTGCGGCGCAGGCGGTTAGCGCTATATTGGCAGTGTCTCAGGTGGGCGCCGAACAGTGCAAG
>JABHEG010000376.1 GCA_018676675.1 Lentisphaerota bacterium | reverse complement strand
TGTGTGGTGGAGGTCCGCACTCTTCCCTCAACAGCTCAAGTAGTCAAGAAAACAGGGAAACAGGTTTGTCTGGACAGAACCGAACTGAATAGCAGGAAGATCAAGCACGGTTCTGTCTCAAGGACTTTTGACAGAACCTTGAGCGGATCAAGGAACTCCCGATGAAACGCAGTGAGGATGTAAACGAGCACCCCCGTGTTGATCTTCCTTATTCGCCCCAGCGTCTCAACGCCATTGATCTCAGGCATCTTGAGGTCGAGGATGACGAGGTCATACGGGGTCTCCCGCAACAGCGCCAGTCCCTTCAGCCCTGATTCCGCTGTTTCGAGATGCAGATCCGTGTCCTCCAATGCAAGCTCGAAGGACTTCCTGACCGCGAGGTCGTCGTCAATCACTAGTACGCGTCTGGGCATCTTCATATTCTCCCGGTTGTGGTATCAGCGGAAGCCGCACGGTGAATGTCGTGCCGTGGCCCACTGTGCTCTCACAGGTGATCGTTCCACCATGGTTCTCGATGATCGTGCGGCAGATAGACAGGCCCAGCCCGGTGCCTTTTCCTACTGGCCGCGTGGTAAAGAAGGGATCAAAAATCCGCGACAGATTCTCAGGGCTGATCCCGTGCCCACTGTCGGTTATGCAGACGGTCGCCATCTCGCCTTCGCCGTACGTGCGGACCTCAACAGTCCTCTCATCTCGGCTGCATACGGCCTCGAAGGCATTCGACAACAGGTTCAGCAGTGTCTGCTGGATCTGGTTCGCACGAATCCGGACCGGAGGAAGGGAGGGAGCGGTGCTGCACGTGACCGTGATCTGCTCCCGGTCTGTTCTGAACGCCAACGTCCGGAGGACTCGATCAATGACCGCGGACAGCTGCACGTCCTCAAGTGCATCCGTGTCGTCCCTGTCCATGCGGGTGAATCGCAACAGGTCATTGACGATCTCCGCACAGCGTTTGGCTTCGCGCTCAATGTCCTCCAGCACGGAGTGCACGCGTGTTTCCGCGTCCGTATGCTTGAGGCAATATTGGGCAAAGTTGAGAATTCCCATCATCGGGTTGTTCAGCTCATGGGCAACGCCTGCAGCCAACGTGCCCACTGCGCTCATCTTGCCTAGCTGCACGAGTTGTGCCTGCGACTTCTTGAGCTCTTCGTGCGCATCGTGCAATTCCTGGTACGCCCCCCTGAGTTCATCCTCGGCCTGCTTCCGGTCGGTGATGTCCATGACGCCCCCGGTCATGTGTACCGGCTCACCGGCCTGGTCCCGAGTGACCACTCCCCAGCTGTAGACGTACGCGCAGGACCCGTCGGCGCGGAAAAGACGATACTCCTGTTCCCATGTTCCTTCGCCGTTCGCGATGTGCCGCTCGATGCTCGTCCGCACCCTTCCCGCGTCCTCCGGATGGATGTGACGATGCCACCATTCCTTTGAGTTCTCCACGCGCCCTGAGGGATAGCCGAACACCGAGGTGAACTTGTCGTTCATGAACGTTACGTCGGTCGACAGATCCCGGTCCCAGACGGCCACACTCGCGCCATCGACGACCAGGCGGTGAATGGTCTCGCTCTTGCGCAAGGCCGCTGTCTGTTCCTGAACAAGTTGTTCCAGATGGTCTCGATGGCTGCGCAGCTCCACTCGATGGCGATCGAGTTCGAGGAATGTCCTCACCTTGCTGAGAAGGACTCTGGGCTCGTAGGGCTTGACAATGTAATCGATAGCGCCCAGATCATAGCCGGCAAAGACATCCTGCTCATCTTTCATCGCGGCGGTCAGGAAAATGATGGGCAGACGACCTTCTTTCCCGTCTCCAAGCAACAATTCCGCTAGCTCATAGCCGTCCATTTCAGGCATCTGCACATCCAAAATGGCCAACGAGAAGTCGTGGTGCAGGGAGGCCCTCAGCGCGTCATTGCCGTTGGTTGCCTCTATGATTGTCGCGTCGAGGTCGACCAGAACCTTCTGGAGTGCGAGAAGGTTCCGTGGCTTGTCATCCACGATCAGGATTTTCTGTTGCACCGGTGTTTGCATGGTATCCATTACACTTCGCGACGCAAGTTATTACGCCCTGTCTCCGACCCGATCTCTGCGAGGAGTCGCCCTATCTCATCCAGCGAAAGTGCCCTGTCAACGGCACCGGCATCAATCGCTGCCTGCGGCATGACCGGCTGCTCAGCGCTCGCCGGGGTCTGAGCAATGGTCAGGCCGCCTTGGTCTCTGATATGGCGCAATCCATCCGCCCCGTCACGGTTTGCGCCGGTCAGCAGTACTCCCACCACGCTGCGCCCCCACACATCGGCTGCGCTCTCGAACAGCACGTCAATGGACGGTCGTGAGTAGTTCACCTTGCCGTCCACAGACAGGGTCAGGGTCTCCTCATTCTCGACGAGCAGATGGTAGTTGGGTGGCGCAACGTAGACGGTACCCGGCTCGATCGTGTCCTTGTCCTCCGACTCTCTCACGGGCAAAGCGCACCTTGCGCAGAGGAGGTCCGCGAGACAGCTGCCGTGTGTCGGATGCAGATGCTGTGCGACGATCACGGGCAGTGCGAACTCAGCAGGCAGACAGTCGAGCACCACGCCAAGTGCGTTGAGACCACCTGCCGAGGCGCCCATTGCCACGGCGCGGAACTGTCTGGTATTGTTGTTCCCGGCAGTCATCTGCGTCGGCTCACTCCTTCTTTTGATAGATCCGCCATTTGCGACTTACGGTCCTAAACAGCACCTCTACTTCGGAGAATTGGAGGCCTTCCTTACTGCCGAGCCAAAGGTAACCGCCTCGTCCGAGGCTGTCAGCGAAAAGACGCAGCGCCCGATTCTGCAGATCCCTGTCAAAGTAGATGAGCACATTGCGGCAAAGCACGAGGTGCATTTCTCCGAACACGCTGTCCGTGGCCAGGTTGTGATTGGCAAAGGTAACGCGCTGCTTGAGGGAACTGTCGATGGCGGCGGCGTTGCAGTCCGCACGATAGTACTCGGAGAACGACTCAGCGCCGCCCGCCGCCTGGTAATTCGCCGTGTATGCCTTGACCCGATCCAGCGCGTAGATGCCTTCCTTGGCTTTGGCCAGCGCCTCATCGTTGAAGTCCGTGGCATAGATGGTGGCCTTGTCGTAAAGGCCCTCCTCCTTGAGCAGGATAGCGAGCGAGTAGACCTCCTCGCCGGTGGCGCAGCCCGCATGCCAGACTCGCACGAACGGGTAGGTCTTGAGGAACGGCACCACCTCCTCGCGAACGAAGCGGTAGGCCGGTGCGTCCCGGAACATCTCGGTCACCGGAATGGAGAAGCGCTCGAGCAACTGGCTGAAGAAGGTCGGTTCGTGGAGCACCCGAGGAATCAGGTCAGAGATTCTCGGCACGTTCGTCACAGCAAGGAAGTGCTTCACGCGCCGCCTGACCGAGGCACGCGCGTAACGCCGAAAGTCATGCCCATAGCGCTGGAAAATCGCTTCCAGCAATAGGTCGATCTCGAGGTTCTCTGTGTCAGCTTCCGTCATCAGATCCTACATTCCGTGTTCCACGTCCACGCTCCTTGACTCGCTCTGTGCGGTACTCCTATCGGTAGAGCCACACCCGCATCATCGACAAAAGACGCTCAATTTCCACTGGCTTCGGGAGGTAGTCGTTGGCCCCCGCAGCGATGCACTTCTCACGATCTTCCTTCATGGCTTTGGCGGTCAGGGCAATGATCGGCAACTGTTGGAAGGACTGCTGGGCCCGGATTCGGCGCGTCGTTTCGTGTCCGTCCATGCCCGGCATCATGATGTCCATGAGCACCAAGTCCACGCCCGGTTCCTTCCCAAGTAGGGCCAGTGCTCCCTCGCCATCCTCCGCCTTCAGCACCTGCATTCCCTTTCTGGTCAGCGCCTTGGAAAGAGCAAACATGCTGCGCATGTCATCGTCGACGATCAGGATTCTCTTGTCTCTGAGCAACTTGTCGGCGTCGTGCAGATCCAGGATCATCTGGCGCTTGCCCTTGGGTAGCTGGCCGACGACACGATGGAGGAACAGCGAGACCTCATCCAGGAGTCGTTCCTCGGAACGAACGCCCTTGACGATGATGGACTCAGCGTGCTCGTGAAGCTCCTTCTCCTCCTCCCGTGTGAGTTCCCGGCCGGTATAGACAATCGCGGGAGGCGCCACGATGTCCTCCATCGCCTTCACTTGGCGCAGAAGATCAAAGCCAGTCATATCGGGCAGGCTCAAGTCCAAGACCATACAGTCGTACTCCCCAGACTTGAGCTTGGCGATGGCCTCCCCGCCTGTCGCCACTCCGTCGCTCTTGACATCCGTATCACCGACCAGCTTGATGATGCTCCGGCGCAGGTTCCCGTCGTCCTCCACCACCAGGAGGGCCTTGACTGTGCGCTCGATCACACCCTCGATTCGGCCGAAGGCCTCCTCAAGCTCCTCGTGGCGCGCGGGCTTAGCCA
Source organism: Lentisphaerota bacterium (assembly GCA_018676675.1). GTDB lineage: Bacteria > Verrucomicrobiota > Lentisphaeria > Oligosphaerales > JABHEG01 > JABHEG01. The sequence goes on along the minus strand of JABHEG010000376.1, from coordinate 2,808 downwards.
GATAGCCAATCGCGCCCTTGCGAAGCACCTCGGTGTCGATGTCGTCCCCCGACATGATGTGCACTGGAATGTGGCGCGTTCGGGGGCTGTCCTTGAGCAGGTCAAGCACGTTCCAGCCATCGATGCCCGGCAGGCGCAGGTCGAGGATGATGGCTGCGGGACCGTGTTCCTCAGCCAGGGCCAATCCGTCTTCACCTGTTCCAGCGATCAGGCACTTGTGGCCGCGCTCGTGGCACCGGTCATGAAGAAGCTTGGCAAAATACCGGTCGTCCTCGATCACCAAGATCACGGTGTCGTTGTCCTGCAGGCTCTCACGGTCATCGGGCACGAGAACGGGCTGTCCGGGTTCGGCCCCCGTGGTTGGCGTGCTGACCTCCTCGGCCTCCGTGACGTCTGATGTGCAATCGCTGCCCGATCGGGCCGCTCCACGGTCCGTTCCTCCACAGTCCAAGGGTAGGCACAACGTGAAAGTGGAGCCTCTCCCCTCCTCGCTCTCCAGCTGGATTTCGCCCCCCAGCAGTCCGGCGAGTTCCCGCGATATGGACAGGCCCAACCCCGTACCCCCGTACTTTCGGGCCGTGCTGCCATCAACCTGTTGGAACGCTTCGAACACAACGTCCCGCTTTGCTGCGGGGATCCCGATACCGGTGTCCTGTACCGTAATGGCCATGGCGCCTTCAGTGCGCAGGTCGCCCTGGGAAAGGCACCCCTCGGCCTGGGCCTGCCCAAAGGTGACGCTCACACTGCCCTGCTCGGTGAACTTGATGGCATTGGACAGAAGATTGCGCAGGATCTGGTCCAGCCGTCCACGATCACTGCGGATCGTGGCGGGGACCTCACCAATCTCGACCCGGAGCTCGAGTCCCTTGTCTTCAGCCATGTGCCGAAACGCACGTTGCACATCGTCCGCCAGGTCCTGAACTGCAATCTCTTCAGCCTGCAGTTCCATGCGACCGGCCTCGATTTTGGACAGATCAAGGATCTCGTTGATCAAGCCCAAGAGGTCGTTACCGCTGGAGTAGATCACATTCGCGGATTCCACTTGATCGGCGGTCAGGTTGCTGTCCCTGTTGTCAGCCAAATCCCGGGACAGGATGAGCAGGCTGTTCAGAGGTGTTCGCAGCTCGTGCGACATATTGGCGAGGAACTCCGACTTGTACTTGCTGGCCAAGGCGAGCTCCTCGGCCTTGGTCTCGATGTCTCGACGCGTACGCTCGAGAGCCTGGTTTGCTTCCTCTATCTCTCGCTTCTGCCGTTCCAGCGCTCGGTTGTGTTCCTCCAGTTCCTCATTCGTGACTTGGAGTTCCTCCTGCTGAGCCTGGAGCTTTTCTTCAGAGCTGCGCAGCTGCGTCGTCTGCTCCTCGAGTTCCTCATTGGCACTCCTGAGCTCTTCCTGCTGGGCCTGGAGTTCTTCGGAAAGCGCTCGCGATTCTTTCAGTGCCGCCGTCAATTTCGTCCTGCCCTGGGCAGTCTGAACGGCAACGGCCACGGCGGCCAGAGCCTGGTCAAGGTACTCCAGCTGCAGATCGGTGGTCTCGTGGAGAGACCCGATCTCGATGACGCCCCTCACACGGTCTGCGGCGAGGAAGGGCGAGACGCAAACAGAACGAGGGACGCCTTCCACCAGAGTGGACGTGATCTGCATGTAGTCATCGGGCACGTTGCGGAGGATGATCCGCTGCTTCTCCAGCGCCGCCTGTCCGGCCAGCCCCTCCCCGAGCCGGAATTCGTTGGAAAGGTCCTTCCGTCTGTTGTAGGCATAGCTGCCGATGAGCGAAAGGACGCCATTGTCACGGTCGGGGTCCAAGACATAGAACGCGCCGACTTGCGCGCCCAGATAGGTCGTTATCTCCGCGATCGCCCTGCCACTCAACTCGATGATATCCGGATCGCCGCGCATGATGTCGCTCAACTGGGCGATACCGGCCTTCAACCAATCCTGCCTCTGCGTCTCGTCTCTGTTCGTCCGCAGCGCGCCCAGCATGGTGATTATCGAAGCCAGGATGCCGCTGCTTTCTTCTGCGTTGCCAGGAGTTTCGACATCCAGATTCCCTTCAGCCACCTCCTCGGCCATGCCCGCAATCTGTGCGGGTTCCCCGCCGACTTTCTTCATGACAGCGCGCCCGACAAGCAGCGCCGCTGCAGAGCCCAATGCAATGGCGACAACGGTCCCGAACACTACTGCAAGGACATTCCCGTTCGCTGCGGCTTTCGCCTCCTTCTGTCGGCGAGCGAGGAGCTCTTCTTCCACCTCGGAAAACTCGGCGAGCCCGACCCGGAGCGAGTCCACTGCCGTCTTCCCGGTTTGCTGTTCGACCATGGCCACCACGGCGTCCACGGGAGGCCCCACGGCGTTCTGCTTCCGGCGAGCGGAGACTTGCGGCCATGCGACGATTTCCAGCCACTCTGTCACAGCCACCTCGATTTGGCTCAGCCGTTGGACTTGGGCGGGATTGTCGGAGACAAGCTGATTGAGATTCTCCATTGCCGTCTCGTAGGCGCTGACCCCGTCGTTGTATGGCTGGAGAAATGCTTCGTTCCCCGTGATCAGGTACCCGCGCTGCCCTGTCTCCATGTCGATCAGCAGTTTCTCAATCAAGTGAGCTTGCCCGATCACTCTGTGGGTATGCGAAACCCATTCCGCGGTATCGGTCAGCACGGTCAGTCCACCAGAGCTCAGTGTTTTGAGCTTGGGGTTCTGTAAAGTTGAACGCCATGTTTCGCGGTTAGCTTCATACGTCGAGGGGACCGGAGATCAACTCCAGTCTGATTGGTCTTGCTGAAGTGATTTCGGCGTTAGTCCGTTCC
>JABHEG010000158.1 GCA_018676675.1 Lentisphaerota bacterium | reverse complement strand
TGTGTGGTGGAGGTCCGCACTCTTCCCTCAACAGCTCAAGTAGTCAAGAAAACAGGGAAACAGGTTTGTCTGGACAGAACCGAACTGAATAGCAGGAAGATCAAGCACGGTTCTGTCTCAAGGACTTTTGACAGAACCTTGTCTTGCAGGAGGAACAGATATGAATCCGAGGGCTACAGCGATCGTTACTGAAGGTGACAAGATACTCCTTGTTCACCGCATCAAGGGGGATCGGGGGTATTGGGTTCTGCCTGGCGGATCAATCGAGCTGGGAGAATCTGCTGAACAAGCGTGTTATCGTGATGTCAAGGAAGAAACGGGACTAGGTATCCGGATCCAGAAGCAGCTTCCCGCTTTCATGAATCAGGGCCGCAAGGCAGTGTACTTTCTTGCGGAACCAACTGGTGGAGTGCTGGAGTTGGGGGAGCCTGAAAGGTCAAGGCAGTCACAGATGAACCAGTACATTCTGGAATGGGTTGGCATTGCGGATCTGGACGGAATCGACCTGCGACCGGAACAGCTCAAGACAGTGATTGCGGAATCGGCTTGCCGGGGACTGCCCCAATAGGCCAGCTCCGACTGCCACACCGCCTCTCTATTGCCTATAGGTGTCATGGCTGATTCGCCAGAATCCAGCCTTCGGTCAGATCCATCGGGCGTTTCCATCCTCGCCGCAGCGTGAGTGTTCCGGGAAGGCCGTCGCTCTTCCTTGTCAGATTCCCTGTTCCCGGTGCCATGGGCTCGGCCTCTCCCGGGCGCGACGTACCGGTCATTCATGGCTGACCAGGGAACGGTGCGCCTTCTGCGGTGAGGAACGTGAGGGGAGTTACGGAACCACCGGCGTCGAGATGGCCGGGGATCCGCAGGACCTCACGGCCCCGCAACGGTAGGGAGCCGGCTTCTTCAAGTAGCCGCATGCGTGCATGCTCCGCCGCGTGTTCCAACGCCTTGTGTGCGTATTTAACCGACACGACGGGGTTGCCGGGTCCCAACGACGGGCGGTGGCCCTCATCGCCGGCGCCGTGCTCCCCCGATTCCACTGTCTCGAGCGCGAGGGACGCGGCACGCTTGGCGACAGCGAGGCTCGTACGGGCGGCCATGCACAAGGCGAGGGCCTCCTCGCAGCTCTTGTAGCTACCTTGCACTTCACCAGGAGGGATCTCCGCTGCTCTTTTCCGGTAGTATTCAAGGAGATTCGGCAGCTCGAGAACGCAGTAAGCCACATCGGCCTCTTTGAGCTCCCGCTGTGCCTCATGCCGCCGCTCGGCAATCTCACTGACCTGGGCTTTCGCCGAGCGATAGCGACGACGCTCCTCAGCATTCATACGACTCCAGTGGCTCCAGGGGCCATCGTTCTTGTCGTAGTTGGGCTTGCCAACCGGCTCCTCCCCCGAAAGCCATGACTCGAAGAACTCGGGATCTCCGCGTTGCGCGGCCGCTCGGGCGAGTTCGATGGACAACTGTGCGACCTTCTTACGAGCTCAAGAGCGCCTCAGCCTCGCCTCGGATAGTGGGCGCGTGACATCGTCAGCAGAGACGCACTCCGCTAAGTAATACCCGCTGTTGGCTTGGGCTACTGAAAGAGCTTGCTCGAGTTCCCCAAATACCTCCCGAAGAACCCCGGAACGCCATCGTCTCGCGGCCCAGGTGACGGCCCAGGCATCCAGGGCGAGTGGGTCGGCTCCTTTGTCCAGGAGCAAGCTTGCAACCTTTGGATGTCCGTTCTTGCAGGCATAGCGCAGGGGATAGTTATTGAAGACACCAACGGATGCCCCGTAACTGAGCAGCAACTCCACTTTCTTGCGTTTCCCGTTGCGGGAGGCCCACCGCAAGGCGAAGCCATCATCCGTATCCACATCAGCGCCGGCCTTCAGTAGTTCGGCTACGGTTTCCGTGCGTCCCCTCTTTGCAGCCACGCATAGTGAACCGTTCTTCTGTCGTGAACTGTGCACAGCCTGTCTCACTGCTACCTTGGATTTGTGCCGCGAAGGCCTTGAGCGCCGACGGTATCACGCCCGACCCGAGGCGCAACTCCGGGCCTTCATCCAGCCTGAGCACGGGGCGTCCACGATAATACGGAGAATCGCGTATTATCCGGAAAACCCGATAACAGGGAGCCCACAGTATTGCTAAGCTACTTCGCATGCCGTGCCCCGTCAACAGCGAAAGCCCCGAGACACCGCCGCAGTACTAGCGCATACGCTGACTGCACGAGAGGGGTGCCTCAACATAGGGACATCGGCAGCGACGCCGTTGGGCATAGGGCCGTTGTCGGAGGTCAGTGGTTGTGGCACAGCTCAACTCGTAGCTAAAAAAAGGGGGAGAGGGGCGCCTCGCAATGAATGCGCGCCCCTCCTCCCCAAGCCTTACTCACCGCCCGCACCGACATGAGATCCGCTGCTCACCACAGGTAGGACAGCGTTCCATGTCGCATCCGGGATGGTGATGCCCACCGGGAGCCACGTTACAGTCGGGGCAACGCCCATCCGCATCGTGCGGGTACCGGACCGTGGGGATGTGATTGCGTGCGGTGATTCGAACGCAGTCATTCGCGAGACACGTCGTCGTGCCTTCATCGCTCATTTCAAGTCTGCATGCATGACAGATTGCCATGGTTAGCCTCTCCCTTCTTTGATCGGATACTGCGCTAGAGACTGAGTCAGTACTGCAGGCGGCGCTTGGGTTGGGTGGTACTTCGGGTTGTGGCTGGTCGTGTCCGGCCCTGGGCCCACTGTCGGAGTCCGTCCAACTGATCGGCCATGAGTCGACTAAGGGGCACCGTGGATGCCAGAGCCTGAGTGACATCCTCGTCCGTGGGTTCCCGCCCGCCTGCGAAGGCGGTGTACAAGGCATCCACAAAGGCCTGTTCGATCTCGCTGCCGGTGAAGCCGTCGCTGCCGTTCACAAGGGACTCGGTGTTCAGCTCTTCAGGATCCCGGCCGTATTTGCTAACCTGGATTCCCCAGATGGCGCTCCGTTCATCTACGTCCGGCAGATCCACAAAGAAAATCTCGTCAAAGCGGCCCTTGCGAAGCAGTTCCGGGGGGAGCTGAGTGACATCGTTCGCGGTGGCCACCACGAACACCGGTGCGGTCTTGTCCTGCATCCAGGACAGGAATGTTCCGAACACCCGGCTGGCTGTTCCTCCATCCGTCGACCCCGAGCTCTTGGATCCGCTGAATGCCTTCTCGATTTCGTCGATCCAGAGGACACACGGGGCGATGGCTTCGACCGTCTGGATGGCCGAACGCAGGTTGGATTCGCTCTGTCCGACCAAGCTGCCGTAGAGTCGTCCTGCATCCAGCTTGAGCAGCGGGAGTTCGAATACCCCCGCCGTAGCCTTGGCCGTGAGTGACTTACCGGTACCCGGGATCC
>JABHEG010000181.1 GCA_018676675.1 Lentisphaerota bacterium | reverse complement strand
GTGTGTGGTGGAGGTCCGCACTCTTCCCTCAACAGCTCAAGTAGTCAAGAAAACAGGGAAACAGGTTTGTCTGGACAGAACCGAACTGAATAGCAGGAAGATCAAGCACGGTTCTGTCTCAAGGACTTTTGACAGAACCCAAGTATACACAAGGAGATCCAGATGGCACTCGTCGTGAATGGCGAACGAATCGAAGATGCGGCCCTGCAGGCGGAAACCATGCGCCTGGGGCAGGCCCCGCCCCCCCAGCCTGCCCTCCCCGGAGCCGAACCGCCCTCCCCGGAAGAACGCGCAAAGGAGAACCTGATCACGAGGACCCTCCTGCGCCAGGAATCCCGGAAGCGCAATGTCGAACTCACCGATGATGACATCGATGCCGGCTGCCAGCGCATGTTTGACGAAGAAGGCGGGAAAGAAGCCTTCATGGGGCGCCATCGCTTGAGCGAGGAGGATATGCCGAGAATCCGGAAGCATGTGACCGAAAGCATGCGCATCGAGAAGCTGGTTGATGAGGTCTGCGTTGACCTGCCCGATCCCTCCGAGCCGGATGCCGTCCAGCACTACCAGCAAAACCTCGCGGCCTTTGTGCTGCCTCCGCAGATCCGGGTGTCCCATGTGGTGAAGCGCCCCTCCGGACCTGAAGATAAGGAAATCTTCGACAAAATGCTCGAGATCCGACACCAACTCAAAGGCGGGGCGGAATTCGCTGCTGTCGCCGAGGAACACAGTGACTGCTCAGACAACGCCACCGGCGATCTTGGCTACTTCGCCAAAGGGCAAATGGTCCCGGAGTTCGAGGCGGTCGTCTTCTCCTTGGAGCAAGACGAAGTGAGCCCCGTTTTCATGACCCAGTTTGGCTACCATGTGGCGGTCGTCACTGATCGCAAAGAACGACGGCAGCAGGCGTTTGAGGAAGTCAAAGACGCGATCCTTCGACGCCTGGAAGACGAGAGCGAAGGCAAGGCTATCGACGCCTACATGGCCACCAAGAGACAAGCTGCCCGGATCGTCGAAACCGATGGCGAAGCGCCGCCGCCAAGCAAAGCTAAGAAACCGAAGAAACGCAAGAAGAAGTAGACAACACATGCTGCTACGCCCACTGACCGCCCTCGCCTTGGCGGCCGCGACCACCTCAGCTGCTCCCTTTGAGGCCCTGGTTGCCCCCTCCGGCCGCCTGGCCGTCACTCGTGGTCGAGAAACGGTCGCCAATGTGACGCCGGGACTCTACGAATCCGGCTGGCGCGGGGCGCAGGTCGGACTGCCCGCCTCGCTGGATGCCATCACTCCGGAATTGCGGGCCGGTAGAATCAAGTGCCCCGGGGGAGCAATCGTCGGGTGCGCCCTGGTCCCCACGCCGAGCGACGCTGAGCTCAAACTCAGTTACAGCCTGACCCCCAAAACTGCGGTTGGCCTCAACAGCCTGCATGTGGCCCTCGATTTCCCGGTGTCCACGCTGATCGGCGGAAACTACGTCGCCGATGGCCGACAGGCGGCCTTTCCGGCCGAACTCGGGACCAACATCCACCTGCACAGCGCTCAAACCCGTGAGTTGATTCTGAATCTGGCCGACGGCAGTGATCTGCGAGTGCTGCTCGACAAAGCGACGCCCGTCCTGATTCAGGACAACCGCAAGTGGGGACAGAGCTTCGTCGTCCGCATCGGGCCGCAGTTCGATGGGAGCGCCGAATGGCCGGCCGGAAAGCCACTGGACATCGCCTTCACATTGAGCTCAAGCTCCGGGATCAAGACGGTCTTTGACGACCCTGTGACCATGGCTGCCGGACCTGAATGGGTTCCTCTGGACCTCAACCTGGACATCGAACCGGGCTCGGCCCTCGACTTCTCGACGTTCGGACAAATCGATGCCCCGGCCGGGAAACACGGCCACATTATCACGACCGACAACGGCCAACTGGCCTTTGCCGATGCCCCGGCGGAGGCCGTCCGGTTCTACGGCGTTAACTTCTGCTTTACGGCCCACTACATCAGCCATGAGCAGTCCGACAAGCTGGCAGAGCGCCTTCTGCGCCTCGGTTACAACACCGTGCGCTTCCACCACTTCGAGAGCCGACTGGTCACCCGGGCCAATGGCCGTTCCACCGAGCTCAACCCCGAGACTCTCGACCAGCTCGACTACCTGTTCGCGGCCTTCAAGAAGCGGGGCATATACATCACCGCCGACCTCTTCATCTCCCGTCCTGTCTATGCCGGCGAAATCTGGCAGGGGATGAAAGGCAACGTTGACATGAGCGACTTCAAGATGCTCGTCCCGGTTAACGAAACGGCGTTCAGGAACTGGGAGACCTTCTCCCGGAACCTGATGACCCACCGGAACCCGTACACCGGAATGACGTGGGCTGAAGATCCTGCTCTGGGGTGGCTCAGCATGATCAATGAGGGCAACTTCGGCAACAAGATCGGCGGCATCAAAGGCCGGGTGGCTGAGGACTGGCAACGCGCCTGGAACGCCTGGCTCAAGGCGCACTACAAGGACGCGGCTGCCATCGCGACAGCGTGGGGCGAGGACGTCATGGGGGAGCCTTCCGCCAACACCGTTCCGCTGCCGAAAAATGCGACGGATGACAACCGCAGGAGTCGGGACTTCTCCGAATTTCTCGCGGATGTGGAAGCGAAGATGTTTGCCCGCATGAAACGCTTCCTCACCGAGGAACTGGGAACCAAAGCACTGCTCACGAATATGAACGGCTGGACGAACCCCCTGCAGGCACACCTGGCCCGGCAGGAGTACGACTATGTCGACGACCACTTCTACGTGGATCACCCGCAGTTCCTGGAGCAGCGTTGGCGCCTGCCTTCACGATGTCCCAACACAAGCCCGGTAGCGGCCGGAGCCCCCGGCGGACGCGGCTGCGCATTCACGCGCCTGCTGGACAAACCATTCACCATCAGCGAGTACAACTACTCCGGCCCAGGCCGCTTCCGGGGTGTCGGGGGAATCATCACCGGGTGCATGGGGGCGCTTCAGGACTGGTCCGTCATCTGGCGCTTTGCATACAGCCACAGTAACAAGAACCTGTTTGAGCCGGGACCATCGGGCTACTTCGACCTGGTCGCCGACCCCCTCAATCAGGCAGCAGAGCGGGCCAGCCTCTGCCTCTACCTGCGCGGAGACATGAAGCCGGCCTCGCACACCATTGCCATCGCCGCAAGTCGGGATGACCTGGTGGGCAAAGACGGAGCCTCCGGACGTGTATCCCCGCCGTGGAATGCCCTGGCACTCGTCACCAAAGTCGGAATGTCGGTCACCACGGAATCGTCCAAAGCGCCTGGGGATCTCGTCATGCGTGTCGGCTCACCCCGCGACGGCGAACTCCCCCTGGATCCCTATGCCCAGGATACCGGCCGCAAGCTGGTCAGGGAAATGCGCAAGCGGGGATGGCTGAAAGACACGAACAGGACGGACTTGGCCCGGAAGATCCACCAAAGCGAAACCGAAGAGCTGACGGTTGATGCCCCTACGGACACCCTCATCCTGAACACCCCGCGAACGGCCGGCGGATACACACCCGCCGGCAACACCGTCGAGGCCGGCGCGGTCGCAGTCATCGTCCACGAGACCGATGCCACCATCTGGGTCTCAGCGGTCGATGATGCCCCAATCGCGAGTAGTAAGCGATTGCTCATCACACACCTGACCGACCTGCAGAACACCGGTGCGGAGTTCGCAGAACGGGCGCGAAAGACCTTGCTGGCTCGGGGCGAACTCCCACACCTGGTCCGACGGGGCACAGCGACCGTCGAAGTCCACTGTGCAACGCCCCCTAGAGGCGTCCACGCCTGGGCCTTGGCCACCAGTGGCCGGCACATCGGCTCGGTCCCGGCCACGGTGCAAGGCAAGACGATCAAGATCCCGCTGGATACCCTCGGCAATGCCGGGGCTCAGATGCTTTACGAGGTCGTCGTGCAGTATTGAGCGGGGTGCTGAAGGCCGTGAGGAATGATTTGAGGCCCAGGGAAACAGCCATGACCAACAGACACTCCAATCATGAGAACCAAGGCCTCCTGCCTCCCGCCCTGGAGGGCCGATGCCTGCCCAACGTAGCTGCTCGAGCGAAGTTGGGTCCACAGCGGCCGGCATTCGCCTCACTGGCCCTCCTGGCGATCATTGTTCTCGTGGCCGGCCTTACCCACGCTGCGGAGTTCGCAACCGTCAAGGACTGCATCAGGGCGTTCAGCACTACTCCGAAAGGTGAACCGCCTGAAGCCCTCCACTACCGGGCCGTCAATGAGCTGGTGCGCCGCAAGGAAGCATCTGTGCGCCCCCTGAGCAGGGCACTTTCCAGCAAGGACAAACGCGTCCGGCAATACGCGATCCTCGCGCTTGGGCGGATCCGGTCGCAGAGAGCGTTCCGTTCGTTGCTTGAGGCGATGAAAGACTCGGATCGGGATGTCAGGGCAGCTGCAGCGGAAGCCATCGGCTTGCTCGGAGACGTCCGCGCGCTCAAGCCCCTCACCCAATTCCTGGCTTCCGAGGACGAGATCATCGTCCGAGGAGGAATTGTCGGGTTGGGCCGCCTGGGTGACAACCGGGCCGTTCCTTCACTGCTGCCGCTGTTGGCCTCCGAGAACTGGGAGATCAGGTGGCGAACAGCCCTCGCCCTTGGACACATTGGCGAAATGGACACCTGGACCAAGCTCGGCCCTCTGGCCCGAGACGAGGCGGCGGTTGTCCGCGGAGCGGCATGCTGGGCATTGGGCGCCATCGCCGGTCAGCCCGATCTGAGTGAGTTCGGAAAGAACCTGAAGAGCAGGGATGGAGGCATCATCTACGGATCAGCCTGGGCAGTAGGAGTCATTGGCTCAAACGATGCTGCCGAGCTCCTGCAGACGATGGCCAGCGCGGGCAACCCGACAGCACGAGAGGCGTGCACGCTTGTCCTTCGCTGGATGGGACGCGAGCCCGGAACCGTGCCCGAAAGTACCGGTGGGGATGGCAACAACGGCCCCAAGCTGGCGTCACTCGACCTCGAGGAGCGCTGGCTGGACCGCTACAACAAACTCACTGTATCAGCCACGGAATCTTTCGAGCTTGCCCTTCCTGAAGGCATCGTTCCCGCGGCAGCTGCCCCTGTTTGGCTGCTGCCCACCCCGGGGGCAGGCATACTGATGACCATCACCTGCGAGAATGGGGATGTTCACACACTGCGCTCAACCAACCAGGGACGTACCTGGAAGGGGGGACTCCCCGACCTCCCGGGACGGGTCGATGCCGGTGTCGCCACCGGGGAAAACGTGTATGCCTTCGACAAACATGCCTTCCGGCGGGAGGGAATTCGCTACGTCACTCGCCTATGGACATCCGCCGATGGGGGAGCAACGTTCGCCCCAGCTGAACTGGCGGCCATCGAGTGCGGACAGGCTCTGCGGACAGAACGCATGTCGTCCCCTGCCCTGAACAATTTCAAGAAGACATCGGCACGGTGGTCGGAGCGCTTCTTCCACGGGCTGACAGGACGCGTTCTCGATCTCGGAGACGGGCTGTTGCTGACAACCACTCAAGGACGTCTGGAGTTCGACACCGAGCCGCGGACCTTCTCGTTCCGGTCGGAAGACGGTGGAAGAGTGTGGAGCAGGATGGCGACCGTGATGGGCGAGGGCGTTGTGTCACCCTCCCTGGCCCGCTGCCCGGACGGCAATCTGGCCTGCCTGGCCAGGGATGCAGGCACGGGTGACCTGCTTCTCGCCTGGTCCGTCGATCAAGGCAAGTCATGGTGGGAACCCATCCGTACCGGGAGCAAGGGAAAATGCCCGACAATGATCGATCTGAAGGACGGCATCCTGGCCTGCTCCTACGCCGCGGAAGGTGCCCGAATCATGTTCGACGCCACCGGCACCGGCCGTCGCTGGACAGATCGCGTTCATCTCATCACGGACGCTGAGGAAGTCGTCGCAGCTGCGACGCTCTGCGAGATCGGCAACGGTCGTCTCCTGTATGCATACACCGCCACTGAAGCCAACGGAAGTACCGACAAGACCGCCCTGCGAGCTCTCTACGTCACTGTGGCAAAGGTCCAGGAGTAGGTATGTCAACCTATCCTTCCTTCGAGACCGTCGGGCGGATGCTGCACCACTGGGCAGACACGCATCCCGACCGAATGTCCCTCGCCGAAGCTGGCCGCGCGCGTTCAGGCCGCCCGGTTTACTGCGTTGAACTCACTGACCCCGCCTGCCCGGCTGAAGACAAAGAACACGCCCTGATCACCGCGCTTCACTCCGGCGTTGAGCGCAGCGGTACGACCACGGTCTGCGCCATCATTGAGTGGCTCCTCAGCGATGCACCGGATGCCCGTGAAACGCTCCGGAAGCAACACATCGCCTGCATCCCCGTGGCGCACCCGGATGGGTATGTCGACGGCAACCACGGTTCCGTTTACGGCGGTTGGACCCTTGACGGCCCCGCCGATCCCGAAGGCTGCCCCGAAGCTCTTGCCGTCAAATCCGTCATGGACCGGCTGCAGCCCGAGCTCCTTGCAGATGTCCACGGCATGAGCATGGCGTTTAACGGCTACGACATGCTCGAAAACTCAGCCAACTCCTACTCCAACCTGGCCCTGCGCTGTTTCCACCCGGAAGTCGTCCAAGCCATGGATGACGCGGCTCTCGAGAAGGGCTATCCCTCCGACCGCCAGGAGTCGGACGCAGAACGGCTCTTTTGGGGACCAGCACTGGACGTCTGCAAGGAACGTCTGTGGGTCGGCCGACCCAATATCTATGCAGCCATCTATGCCTACTACCACTACCACACGATGCTCTCGACGTCTGAAGTCGGTTGGGAGCGGAGCGGTTTGGTGCGACACAAATGTCTGCTGCAGGTCGGCAATGACCGATGGCCGGGAGAGTTCCACGCGGGCTACCCAAACCGAGTCGTCCGCTCCAACCACTACCACATGATCACCCCTTACGGTCAAACGGCAACAGCCCGACGAGAAAGTCGCGTTGAACTCTGGGGAAAGCAGGAGAGGCTCGCGTTCGGCATGGTGGATCCCCCCATCACCGGCAAAACGCTCGCAGTCTGCGCCACATCTCCAACAGCCCTGGGCTCAAACACCGATCCGACCGTCAGCGAATTCACAGAAGCCCTGCGGAGACGACCCGATGTGAACGTCACTTACCTGGCCGGCCTCCTCAACGACTGGCCGGCCGGCCAGAATCGAGACGTCCCCTACATCTACTGCGCCGGAAAAGCCGCCCAGGACACGACCATAGAACATGGTCTCAGCATCCGACTGCGCGTGTTTTCCGGACATGCGGACATCGACGACGTGAGGCTGAACGGACACCCTCTCAAGCAGTCCGAAACCGACGGTTACATGACCTGGAGTGACCGGAGTATCACCTACGTCCAGATCAACATCCCCCCCGCGGCTTCCCGGAACAACGACCTCTTCATCGCCAGCTGCGAGTACACGCACACTGCTCAGCGAAAACACTGGGACACCTGGCGACAGTTCACCGGGTGATGTCGGGCCACTCATCACTGTCAAGCGACTCACAGGGATCGTAGCTGATCTCAGCAAGTGCTCGTTCCTCTGGCCTTCCGAGCCCCCGCCTGCTATGTTTGGCTCAATATGAGAGATCCGGGAACACTGGCAATGGCCGCGGCAACCGAAAGCGTGGAGAGACTGGTCGAGGACTACAGGGCGCAATGCCTATGGTTCCTCCGTGCCGACTACATGCCAAGATCGACCGAAGAGATTCTCAGAACGCTCTCTCTCATTGAGCGTTATGGGGACCGTGCGGCGTATCGACGCGCCGAGGAAATCAAATCATGGCTGTTACAGCCTTCCAAACCGGAGTCCTAAGACTGCTTGCGGCCCAGCGGCGGGAGCGTGGCGAAAGCTATGTGGCCGGTGGCGTTGCGCTGAACGCACTGCTTGCGGCACCCCGTCGTTCCCGTGATATCGACCTCTTCCACGACACAACCGAAGCGCTTAACGCTACGTGGGTGATGGACCGAAATGTGTTGACCGTGAACGGGTATGAGGTGCGAACCGTACGCGAAGCACGCACCTTTGTCGAAGCCAGCGTCTCGCGTGGGGATGAGGGCACAGCAGTGCAGTGGGTGCGTGACAGCGCCTACCGTTTTTTTCCGCTCATCGAAGATGACCTGATGGGGCTGACGCTGCACCCATTCGACCTGGCAACCAACAAGGTGTTGGCTTTGGTCGGACGCCTTGAGGTCCGCGACTGGGTTGACGTCCTCAACTGCGACAGACGCCTCCAGCCACTCGGCTACCTGGCTTGGGCCGCGTGCGGCAAAGACCCCGGCTACAACCCTCATGCCCTGCTCGCACTGGCCGCTCGACACCATTACAGCCAGCCGGAGGTCGATGCGCTCGATTTCGAGGGCGATGCTCCCGATGCTTCTGCATTCGCAAGAGCCTGGCATAAGGCGCTCGCATCTGCCGCGTCTATCTGCGAACGGCTACCCGTCGAACGCGTGGGAACATGCGTCGTATCAGGCCAGTCAGATCTCTTCAGGGGGGACGCTGCTGAGCTGAAACAAGCCTTGCGGGAGGGGAGCATCACGTTCCACGATGGACGCATCGGCGGCTCCTGGCCAAGCGTCGCGTAGAACGTGACCGAGTTGAGAGCGGAACAGCGGATGTCGGCCACGCCCCACTACTCCCCCGCAGCGCCGAGGGTATCCCACACAGACGACCACTTGGCGTCGTAGTCATAGCCGAGTAGCTCCTCCGGCAAGAGGCCAAGAAGACGGAACTGCAACGAGACGTGCTCGCCCGTAGTGCCGCAGAGAAACGAGACCAGTCGATCGCCCTGCTGGTAGACCGCTCCAGGACGGTCCCGCTGCTCAGAGGTCAGTCGTTCCTTCGGCACTGCCTTCCCGTCCCGAACTGGCTGGGGCTGCGTAGAAAGCTCGTAGGGCCTGAGTTCACGAGCGTATGTCCACCCGAGCCGACGGAGTTCTGCCCCCACGCGGTTGGCGAGCTGGTCAACCGACGCTCGACGGACATGCTCGAAATGGACAGTCCACGTCTCACGAGTCATCAGTGGGTCCGCAAGCATCTGCTCATACGCGTCAACACCGTAGGTAGAAATCCCCCACTGCTGCCAACCGGCAGGGTCTCCGCCGGCACGTGTTCTCAGAGCAGCGGTGCGCACCTCGGCACCAAACCGGCACGTCCCTGGGAGTCTGAGTACTCGATCGTCGGCAGGAAGGAGGGCCCTCCTCCGGCGAGGAATCCGGGGTTGCTTCCCCCCAAGCCTGACCTTCGGCTCCCATTTGCCATCATCAACCACAGGCAGTGGCGCCAGGCACTCCAACGCATCCTGATCAAGAATCGGGATCTCCAGCAAACGCTCATTAACGCGCGGGTCGAGTGGCAACCCTGGAGTCTGTTTGAGCTCGGCCTCACGGATCAGGCGCACAGCCCTCATGAACCGGTACTTGGCCGCCAGAACGAGAGCCGTCTCGCCCTTGTTGTTGCGGATGCTCACATCGGTCTCGGCCTCGAGAAGCGCGCGCACAATCTCAAGCGCGTCCTCGAGATCCCCGCAGCACTCCAGTTCCTCCGTAAACACACACATCAACGGTGTCTCACCGGAGTCCGTGCGCGCGTTAGGGTTGGCACCGACCCCGAGGAGGTAGTGGCACATATCGACGCGGAACTTGCTCCCCACGGTGGAATGGAGCGCTGTCCAGCCGTCCTCCATCGCCGTGTTCACATCCAGGCCATGCTCTATGATGAGTTGGGCGGTCTCCACGTTCCCTGAAGCCGCGGCGTACTGAAGTGCGTTGCCGGCAGTGCCGTCCGGCGCGACGCAAGCCCCGGCGCCGATGAGCTCGGCCGCCACTTCTGTGCGCCCTCTGAGGCAAGCGTACAGCAATGGCGTCTTCCCCCCGCGGTCAGAGCGGGCATCAACTGGAGCTCCAGCTGCCAACAGGAGGCGCACCACGTCAGCCCTGGACCCCCGCGACGACGCCCCGTGGAATGCTACCATGTGAAGAGGAGTCAGCCCCAAAAGAACATTCCTCTTGCTGGGATCAGCTCCAGACCTGAGGAGTAGCGAAACCATGGCCGCATCGCCCTGCTCTGCTGCCAAGATCAGAGGCGTGGCCCCATGCGCTGCCACCGAATTGACGTCAGCCCCCTGCCCGATCAGGTACCGGGCAATCTCCGTTTCCCCTGCGTATGCTGTGCAGTGCAAGGGAGGCCAACCGTCCTCGTAGGCTTCGGTGAAGTCCAATCGACGCCACGGCTTCCCCACGATGGAGCGCACCGCCTGCAGATCGCCGTTCTCAATTGCCGCCGCAAGTCGATACGGCACAGACCGGCAACCGGTCGCTGCAATGACCGTCGCAACCAGGCACACCACCACAAGGACTCGCCAAACCACTCCCGCACTGTCAATCACCCGGCCCAAACAAATCGTCCTCATTTCCCTCTCCTCTTCATCATCAGCATGCTGCGTTCCGCCCACCTCTCCCTATCGCTGGCGGCTACGTCGTCGTCCGTCGCGCGAGCGTCGGCAACGGTGGTGTGAACGTCAGTTGGGGCCTCCCCAACTGGCGTACGCACCATCCTCTTCTGGGGGTCTGGGGGAGCCGCTGGTCCCCCAGCCGGGGTCTGGGGCGGGAGCCCCGGTGCTTCCCGTCCCCTCCACTCCTACACCCGGACCTGTTGGACGCGTTTGCGTTCTTTGGTGTGGGTGAAGCGGGTTTGGCGGATGGTGTGTTCCAGGCAGAGCTCGACGAGGCGTTTCTCGACGTCCTGATGTCCGGGAGTGCCGGCCAGGTTATCGAGTTCATCGGGATCACGGTAGCGATTGAAGAGCATGCGTACGCCGCCCTCTTCCGGATCGAACACCAACTTCCACTGCGGAGTTCGCACCATGATCGAGGTACCCAACTCACTGAACACGGCCGGGCGAGGTCTCTCGCGGTCATCAATCAAGCGCAGCAGGCTCTTACCACAGCGCCGACCGGGATCGCTCCCCAGCAGGTGTTCGCAGCCGGCTGCATCGAGGAAGGTGGGGTATAGATCGACTCCGCTGACGAGCGTCTTGCACTCGAGTGGAGGCTCACGCGGATCGATCGGCACACTCGCTCCGGCCAAGATCAGGGGAACGCCAGCTGAGCAGTCGTAGAAGAAGCGTTTATCGTTGGTCCCATAGTCACCGATGGTGTCACCGTGGTCAGCTGTGAATACGAACATCGTGTCTTCGAGCATTCCCTTTTCCTCAAGCTTCGCCCAGAGCTCACCGACGTAATCATCGATCATCCGGATCATGCCCCATTTGCGGGCTCGTGCGTACTTCGCACGCTGGATCTCGGTCGGGTCACTCACGCCTTTTGGGGCAGGGACATCCTCAGGTGAGAACATGGTCTTGTACTTCCCCGGCGCCCAGTAGGGTGGGTGCGGGCCCACGATTCCGACTGTGAGCATGAATGGCTGGTTGCCCTCATAGGCACTAACCCACTCGAGAGCTTTCGTGCAAATGTAGCCATCCACGGTTTCCTCCGGGGCGAAAGACTCGTAGTGATCCCGTTTCAGGTTGGCCCGGTGAGCATTGAGCTTCCCCTGTTCTGCCAGCCAGTGCGTGTAACGGTCATCGTTGTGTGCCCCCTCGATAACGTCACTGACATGCCAGACATGGTCGTAGCCATAGGCTCGGAAGTCGTCGTCATCATCGATCAGGTCCATACCGACATTGTAGCGATCGATGTAGTGGTGCTTGCCGATGTAGGCGGTGTGGTAGCCGGCTGACTGCAGATGTCGCGCGTACGTATCGCGTCGGTCGGAGTCACCCACGGGGGTGTTCATGTTGCCGCATACGCCGGTGACAGTCGGGTACTTCCCGGTGATGATGCAATTGCGGGCCGGCTGACACAAGGGCGCTGCGGAGTACGCGTTTGGAAATGAGATTCCTCCCTTGGCGATTCGCGCCAAGTTGGGTGTCAGCGTCCCATTCCATTCATCCGGACGCATCTGATCGACCAGCACAAACAGGATATTCGGTTGTGTCATGGGTGGTCCTTTCGAGGCAAGGGAAGGCGGCCATTGCATCTTCGCGATTGCCTTCAACCGTACAGCCGGAAACCTACCAACGAGAAGTGCTGATCAAACGCAAACGCACGGCTGATGCCCTCCCGCTCCATCAAAGCGAAGGAAAGGCAGTCCACGAAGCTGACGTGGAGGTCGGCGTGCTTGGTGAAACGCTCAACGGCCAGCAACTCGTCGTCACGATCGGTTCGCAAGATTGTCAGAGCTTCGGAGGCATACAGCATCCTGGCCTTGGCCGCCGCAAAGGGATAGGACGCCCGCCGGCCCAACAGCGTCAACGTTTCGGCCAATACGGCGTTGCTCGTGAAGCACGGCAGGCGCTCCACCGCGATCCGCCCCCACAGGTCCTTGGCCAACCCGTGATACTGGTCCCGCTCTACGTACCGAGCTACGAAGGCCCCCGTGTCGATGAAGATCACGACTGCTCTCCATAGAGATGATGATCGTGGTTCGCGGCAAGGTCCGTTGGTGCTTCCCCGGCAAACACCTCCGCGTCAGAAAACAGGGGATCCGACGCGCTCACGACCGGGCCTCGCTCCAGGTCCGCGGCAATGGCCTTGCGGATGAACTTGCCCAACGAAACGCCTTGAGCGGCCGCACGCTGATTGGCGCGACGTTTCAGTGCCTCCGGCAACATGATGGTAGTGCGTTGCACAACAGACCTCCATAATTATGGCTATGCATAACAATACACTACCATATTACGGAGACAGATGCAACGCCCCTTCCGTCTCCATCAATCATCACTCACACGGTGGTCCAGGATGAGGACATTCGTGATCTGCTTGGCCAGAGCGTGGTCTTCCCATTGCCAGACCAGTTTGCTGTTCTCGTCAAACTCCACCAAATGCGGGCCAGTGCCGTGTTTGCCGTGGCCAAGCCAGTTGGCTGCCACGACATGATCGCCCGGGAGCAGGTCGAATCCGCTGAAGAAGTCCAGTCGCCAAGCCGCGTGGTCTCCCTTCTTCTGTTCGCCCCAGTAACGCACCAACTTGCCGGTGCCATCGACCTCGATCACCTTGACCGCGTCTCCCGTGCTGGCCAGGTAGTTCCCATTGGCCGATTTGAGAACCTTGTACCCCTTGCCCCCGAACTGTCCCAGGTCGACCTCCCACACGATCTCACCGGCCGGTGTCATCTCGACCGCGCGGCGCGGCTTGGTCAGACTCAGCAAGTAGTTACCGTTGTCCGCAATCCGCAGCACGCGCAGGTCGCCCGCATTCGATATCAGAATGCGCCGTGACAGCTCCCTACCTTCCCGATTGACCACATAGAGGGCAATCCCCTCTTTGGTGTTTTCTCCGAGGAGTGTCGTCCCATCCGGCAGCCTTCGCGCGGTGTAAATACGCTTGTAGCCGGTGACTTCCCAGAGCTTCTTGCCTGTCGAGAGTTCGTACTCACGACAACCGGAAGGCACACTGATGAGGACACGATTGCGATCGAGAAGTTGGATATCCCGGGCAGGTGTCCCGGGAAGAGGCTGCACCCAGTTGTTGTCGGGTTCGAACTGATCGATGTGGATCAACTGATTCTTCTTCGCGAAATTGTCGATGCAGATGAAACGGTGCTTAATCTGGCCATATGACAGGGGAACAAGCACTGCGAAAAGTAGAAACGAAGCGATTCGGTGCGATGTTCTCATGGCTCTCTGATCCTCTCACAGGTACGTACTGAAACTAACGAGTCAGGACGGCACATCATGCTACGCCAACACAGTCGGCCGGTCCGGGGGCTCCACGTCCTTCTGGCTGGTGTCCTGATGGCAGCGGTGGCACCGCTGGGGCTCAGCGCCCCTGCCGCGGTTTCCGTGGCCTCCACCAAACCGATCAGCCGCGGCCCGTTGGCGGATGGAGTCCTAATCCACACGAACCGTTCCTACACCTTCGTCAATGTCCCCAAAGCGCTTCACGGGCTCGATTATGTGCTCCACGAACACCGCAACCCGGGGACACTCACGGTGACAGCCAATGACAGCGGCACACTGTACGTCTGTCTGTGGGAAGGTGCTACCCTCAGCAAAGCAGGCCTTAGCCCCGGAGACTGGCAGACGGTGTGCAAACTGAAAGTCGGTGGGGCCAGCACTCATCCCTGGCATGTCTACAGCACGGCCGTGGTCAAAGGGCAGACGTTCACTCTGGCGGCTCTGGACCGCTGGGGAACGGTTGTCTTCGCGGGAACTGTGTCAGGCCCTCCGAAGGCTGTTGATGTTGTCCCGGTCTCGCCTCACGCAGTGCGGAATGAGTTCAATCTGCTGAGTAGACAGATCCGGCGCCACCAAACGCGCCCTCCCGAGCTCAAGGCTAAGCTCTCCCGTGAAGCCCTGCGTACCGACGCCCTGATCCGGGATGACGATCGTACGCCGGTCGACGTCGTGTTGCGCCGGACACGGGCTCTGTTCAGACACCTGACAACCGATGAGTCGCCACCTGACCTGAGCGAAGAAGGACGTGCTCTGGACGCCCTGGCCAGGCAGAACGTGCCACCGCTGGATGACACGGCCCAACGGAAGCTCTTCGCCGATTGCTGCGGGATCCGCAGACGGATCATGTTCAAGAATCCGCGCTTGGACTTTGGGGAAATTCTCTTCCTCAAGCACAGCAAACAGGGACGCGGGCCACGCCACATGGTTGACCAGTACGTCGGCTTCAACGCAGCCCGGGAAGGTGGCGTGTATGTACTGGAAAATGCGTTTGGGGAGGCGCCAACTGTCCGCGATGCCCTGGCTGAATCGACCGTCAACAATGGCCGTCTGAAGGGTAAGACCTTAACCGACAATGGCGGCTTCATCTCACTCGATCTCGACTATGACGCCGGACGCATCCTGTTCGCCTGGACTGAAGGCGAATTCGAGGTCCCCGAAGACGCGTCCTACGAGAACCAGAACTGGCGCAAGAAGGATATCACACGGGTGCCTTTTGCCTCATATTACCACTACCGACCAGACTCGACCTACCACATCTTCTGCGCCAACGCCGACGGGACCAACCTGCGTCAACTCACTGACGGCATGTACAATGACTTCGATCCATGCTTCCTTCCGAACGGCCGAATCGCATTCATCTCCGAACGGGCCGGCGGCAACCTCCGGTGCGGGGCCCGACCATTACCCAATGCCACCCTCCACGCCATGATGCCGGACGGCTCGGACATCATACAGCTCAGCTACCACGACACCAACGAATGGCACCCGAGCGTGGACAATGACGGCATGATTGTCTACACCCGCTGGGATTATGTCGACCGGGATTCTGACGTCGCACATCACATCTGGCACTGTTTCCCGGACGGACGCGACCCGCGCAGCTTCCACGGCAACTACCCTGATGTGCGGGAAGATCGCCCCTGGATGGAAATGGCCATCCGGGCCATCCCCGGCTCGCGCCGGTACGTCGCCACCTCAACGCCACACCACGGCAACAACTACGGGTCATTGGTCATGATCGACGTCCGTGTCCCGGACGACCGCGCCATGTCGCAGCTCAAACGCATTACCCCGGAAGCGCATCTCCCTGAGTCGGAGAAGGAGCCGGGGGTTCCACATCTGACTCACAAGGGCCGTCACACGCCGCGTGGGGAGGTCTACGGAACCCCTTGGGCGCTGAGCGAAGATCTTCATCTGTGCGTCTACTCGCCAGATCAGAACAACTACGGCATCTATCTCCTGGATAGCTTTGGCAACCAGGAGTGTCTTTACGTTGACCCCAAGATCGCCTGCCTCGATCCCATTCCCCTCAAACCCCGCCGACGCCCTCCCGCCATCCCAATCGCGACCACCCAGGCCAAGGCCGAGCGCACAGCAGTTCCCCCACCAGCCGCCCAGCCCATGGGTAAACTCGTCGTGTTGGACGTCTACGACAGCGAGTTTCCCTGGCCTGAAGGTACCGAGCTAAAGGAGCTGCGCATCGTCAATATCTTCCCCAAGTCCAACTCGTTCGCGGGAGAGCCGTACATCGGGACAGCCGCCCAGTCTTTGGCTCGAGGAGTCCTTGGGACGGTTCCCATTCAGCCTGACGGCAGCGTATCGTGCGACGTCCCCACGGGGATAGGCATCTACGTGCAGGTCCTGGATGCCAAGGGACAGGCCGTGCAGACCATGCGCTCAGCCACCTACCTGCATGAAGGCGAGACGCTGACCTGTGTGGGATGCCACGAACCCAAGCACCGCGTCCAGCCAACCCGAAAACGTGCATTTCCGCTCGCTCTGACACACTCGCCGGCCAAGATTCAGCCCGAAGCCCCCGGATCCTATCCGCTGACCTTCCCAAGGCTTGTTCAGCCCGTGTTGGACCGTCACTGTGTGAGCTGCCACCGCAGATCCCCGAAAGCCCCGAAACTCGACGGTGAAGCCTCCGGAAGGTACAACTGGTCAAACGCATTCACCACGCTCCGGGGCTATGCGTGGGGAAAGGCGGGAGGCAACGGATCCATCGCTCGAAATGGAGGCTCCTACTCCCTTCCCGGCAAGATTGGCGCCAAAGCATCCAGACTGCTGCGCGTCCTGGAAAAGGGTCATCACGACCTCGTACTCCCATCACAGGATCTGCGACGCATCACCCTTTGGCTGGACACAAACAGCGTGTTTTTCGGCGCCTATACGAACACGACATCTCAGCGGGTTGGCCAGGTCGTCGTTCCCAAGTGGGGATACCTGCCGACCTGGCAAAACTGAGGAGGAGATCACCATGGGTTACAAAGTCGGTGTGGCCAAACGTGATATTACCCCGCCCGTCGGGATAAAGATGTGCGGGTTTGCAGCCCGGACCGAGTCGTCCACAGACGTCTACCACCCGCTTCAGGCAACAGCTGTGGTCATCGACGATGGGGTGACGCCTGTCTTGATTGTCGGAGTCGACATCCTCGGCTTCTACGACCGCAGTGATGCCGTCCGGGAAGCCCTTTCTGCCGCACTGGACCTGCCCCGCTCCGCCATTCTTCTGGCCGGATCGCACACGCACTGTGGGCCACACATCCGCGACTTCGACACCCCCCGCCTGGGGCCGCCGTCTCCCGAATACCGGGGCCTCCTCATCCGGCGCATCGTCGAAGCCGCCCAAGCCGCCTGGGCCGGCCGTGCTGACGCTGTCCTGAAAGCGGGAACAGGAACCTGCACCTTCGCCGCATCCCGGCGCCGCTTGCGCCCGGACGGGCTTGTCGAATGGGGACCGGATCGGTCCGCCCCCCACGACCACGATGTCCCGGTGCTCACAGCCACGCGTGCGAATGGCGACGTCGCCTGCGTTCTCTACGGCTACGCCTGCCACCCTACCAGCCGCGCAGGGCTGTTGATCGGCGGGGACTACGTGAGTTTTGCCCATGACCGAATCGAGGAGCTGTTTCCGGGCGCTGCCGCCTGCTTCCTGCAAGGTTGCGGGGCCGATCAGAAGCCCTGGCCTGTCGATCCGGAAGCGACCACATTCGTCCAACGCGAAGTACACGAAGTGAAGTGGCTGGGCGATGAACTGGGTGATGCGGTCGCCGCAGTCGTGCGCGGCGGTGGGATGGCCGAGCTCTCGGGCTCCGTCACTGCGCAAAGCCGCACCATCGACCTGATCAGCATCCCTCCGGATATCGATGATGCCCGGGCAGTGCTCGCGGGGCCCGACCAGCGCATCAAAGCGTGGGCCGAGATGATCGTTGACGCCGTCGAGAACGACAGAGCGCTTGAGCGTCGTGTGCCGTTTGAGGTGCAGACACTCACATTGGGGCGATCCCTGTGTTTCGTCGCCCTCGCCGGAGAGATCACCGTAGAGCACGGCCTGCGGCTCAAGCGCGACCTGGCAAGCCAGTTTGATCATGTGGTCCCCGTCGGCTATGCCAACCACATCGTCGGGTATGTCCCGGTCAAGCGTCAGATCCCGGAAGGTGGGTACTGCGTAGAATGGGCCAACAAGTTCCACGACCGAACAGGCCGCTGGGTGGACGAGACAGAAGAACAGATCCATCGGACCATCGGCGAAATGCTCACAGCCTGCGCGCGCGCTCCTGGACGTCCTTGAGCTGGCGGCGGTTCTGCTGATCAAGGCTCCGGGACACGGAGAGAGCGCCGACAATCAACAGGAACATGGCCGCGGCGAGGGCGAGAATGAAGAGCGTCGCAAAGCCACGGTCACGAGTCTGTTTCGGCTTGTGTCCGCTCATGATCGGTCGTCCCCTTGCGCTCCATCCGGACACGCCACAATCCGGGCTGTGCACACGTAATCCTTACTCAGCCGTTTCTGAGTCCAGGTCAACGTCAGCACATGGAATGGTGGCTCCCCCGGCCGCCTTTCGGTGGCAACGTGCGCACCCACACCAGCAGCCAGGCGCAGTGAACGACTTTGCCCATCCGAGTTCAGGACGAGAGTCCCCTCCTCAATGCCCACGGAAGCGATGGGGTCCGTAACCGTACCAACGTGTTTGCGCCACGCCGTCGCAAGCAGGGCAATTTCGCGCCGTGTGAACGCCTCAGATCGGCAGGCCCGTCCGTAGTCCCAGGCACAATGGAACAGCTGCACGGCAACGCCTGCGAGCATCAAGCTCAGGGCAGCCACCAAGATCATCTCCTGGAGACTCTCAAAGCGCTGATCTGAACCCTTGGTCCTGCTCATTTCAGAGGAATCCCGGCAGCGGCGAGCGCACGTCCGTTCGGGCGCAACACAGCCAGTTGCCACTCGCCATTCTGTGTCTCACAACGCGCTCTGAAGCGCCGACTCCTGGCCGGCAGATCGCTCTTGTTGAACTCGTCCTGGAAGATCCTGCCCAGCGTCTCACGGTCACGCGCCGGTTGTGCCGCGATACGCTCGACGGTGTTATCGAGTACCTGAATCGCGGTCTGCCGACAGGCCGTCTCGCGCTGGGTCTGCCCAATCAGGTGGAACGCGTTGATCGCACACGTGAACAGTAGGCCGCTCAGCCCAACTGCCACCACGATCTCCATCAGGTTGTAGGCATGTCGTCGCATGGTCTTCCGTACCAATTCACCAACCAATCACCAGTTCCGCCTCACAGGAGGCTGTCACCAGCTCCCGCAAGTATCCCGCTCTCAATCGCCGCGCGCAGCTCGGCCTCCAGGTCCGCCCCCGGGATCTCAGCCACGTATCGCCGCAGTTCGGTCAGCCCCGGATTATCGATCACCCGATCACGCCACGGATCATCCACTTCCAGCACGGCAGCAATCGGGATGGCTGGGGCTCCATCGCCACGGTGGAACAGCCGTTGGCTCACAACGCCGGTCACCGCAGCGGCAATCAGGAACGGCTCGAAGCCCTGGTGCAACATCCGGGCATACACCGAAGCGATGTCCCCCGCGTGATAGGTGGTGATGACGCGGTGGCCGGTCAACGCGGCATCCAATACGACCCGGACGACCTCGGCATCACGCATCTCGCCAATCACCAGTGTTTTCACATCGTGCCGCAAGGCGGCCCGCAGCGCCTGCAGATAGCTCCACTCATCGTCGTTCCGTCTGACTTGGATCTGGGCGATCCCGTCGATCTCGCACTCAATCGGATCCTCGATGGTGATGATGCCCGAGGGATTCTCGCCACGTTCCAGCAACTCGCGCACCAGGGCGTAAATCGTCGTCGTCTTTCCACTCCCGGTGGGGCCGGTGAATACCAAGAGCCCCGTCGGACGCTCGAGCAGACGCTGGAGGCCTTCAATAGCGGAGTCCGCAAAGCCAAGCTCCGCAAGCCGTTTCGGTTTCTGCCCCTGATTGAGCACGCGAATCGTGACCCTCTCTCCGAACAAGGTCGGCAGCGTGGCCACCCGCAGTTCGACGCCCTCAAAGCCATCGCGACCATGGATAGCGCCATCTTGAGCGATCGAGGTCCGGTAGGTCAGAATTCCGGCCAGCACCTTTATTCGGGCGACACACTGCAGGCCGTAATCGCGTGGGACAACGGCCAGTTCCGATTCGCCTCCGGGAGACCGACAGCTCACGGTGAGCGCATCGCGCCCCGGCAACAGGTAGATATCAGAGGCACGTACTGCAAGGGCCTCATGGAGCAATTTCTCCACGAATTCCGGCGGGTCAGATGTGGGTGGTGAGGTCATAGAACTATCCTGCAAGCATCCGGGCCAGCCAAGCCAACGGCTGGAACACCCCGATTACAACAATGCCAACCAGCAACGCACTCAGGAGTGTCTGCCAGGCAACCAACATGTGCAGCGCTCTCTGAGTCAACAGGTCAATCTCACGGTTGAGCCACCGAGCCAATTCCTCAAACCCCTCGGCCGGACGTTCCCTGCTCAGCGCGTTGAGAACCATCCATGTGTGCAGCGGAGTACCCAAACGCTGATGCTTCCACGTCATAGCCAACGGCACGCCACAACGTAGGTCTGCGGCGATCACAGAGAAGCGCTTGCGGGCCCAGCGGCTGCGTAACCGATTTGCGGCATGCTCGACCGCGTCCGGTAAGTCAAAGCCCAGGCGCAAATACGCCGCCGCGGACACCGCCGCTTCTCGCAGCGCCTCGCGCCGAAGCAGCAGGCTCAACCACGGGATGCCCAGTAGCGGCCACTCAATCAGCCCATAGACAACCTTACTGTGTCGATAAACCCTCCAAACCACGAACAGAAGAGCAGTGCACAAGAGCCCTACAGACAAGAACGGAACACATGTCGTCACAACATTCATGAGGAAAATGGCGACACGAGTGACAGGAGGAAGCGGCACGCCGGCGAGCATCTCGTCGAACATCTTGGCAAACTTGGGAACGATGAACACGAACAACCCGCTGGCGATGACCGCAATCTGGAAGAACACGATCAACGGGAACGCCATGCAGGATTTCACCTGTGCCAGGCTCTTGTTGTGCTGATCAAAACTGTCGGCAATGGCAGGCAACACGTGGTCGAGAGTACCCTCTCGCTCAGCTCGGGAAATGACATCCAGAAGATAGGGGGGGAGGTGCCGCCCGAAGTGTTTCGTGAGGGCCTCCCCAAGAGGCGTCCCTCCAGCTACATCCTCCTGCAGTTTGCGGGCCCGGAAGCCCCACCACTTCCCCCTGATCTCGGGCATCTCCTTGAGACTGGAAATCGCGGCAGTCAGGGGAATACCGTAACGCACACAACGCCCCAGCCGACCAACGATCAGGCCCGCATAGAAACGGCTCCCGCGGTGCTTCCCACCGTGAGCAATTGAGGCGACATGCAATCCCAGACCGCCGCTTACCATCCTGTCCCCTCCGCCGCCATTGAGTGGTAGAGTTGGATCAGCGGCAGAAAAAGCACCCAGATGCTCAACGCGCCAACCACGGCCATCCCCCCAAACGCCGCCAGGTTGGCCGCCGCGCGGAGACGCTGGAAAGCCAGCTCCGCCTGAACGCGTTCGGACTCAGCCACGCGCTCCAGTTGCTCTGCCAGACCGGCTTCCGCAGGATGACGCAAGGCGATGGCTGCGTGTTGGCCAAAGACGGTTTCGAGCCCTTCCAGTTCGCCCAACGCCTGCCCTCGGTCGCAGCTGTCGGCCAGCCCCTGGAGCCGCCGCGCAGAACCATCGGCAGTCAGCATCGTGGCACACGCTCGTAACATCTCGCCTCCAGGGATCCCCCGACGAATGAATACGGCCAGCAGTGTACACCCTCGGGCGCTGTCCAGATGACGAGTCACGGTTGCCGCCCCGGGCAGGTGGCGGGCCAGGCGCATCAGGCAAGCCCCGGCAGGCGTGCAGTCACTCAACAACCAAACCAAAGCGGAGACGATGACGAGGTAGACCAGGGCCGGCAGCGGCCAGAGGGCAGTGACCCTCTCGGCCAGACCGCAGACGGTCTTGGAGGCCAGTGGCACGCTTCCTTCATAGTAGACAGCAAGATCTCGTCCCAGCTGGGGCAAGACAAAACGGAACATAGCCAACAGAGTCCCAAGGCAGAACGCGACTGTGATTGCGGGATAGACAAGGGCCTCCCGCAGGGTCAGCCCCGTGTGGGCAGCACGCTGAGCCAGGGATGCGATCTCATGTAACGCCTCCGGAAGAATTCCAGCACGTTCGCCCCCCTCGAGCAACGACGTGTAGAGCTCAGGAAAAACACCGGGAACCCCTCGGAGAGCCCCGCTCAGGGAACGCCCTTCACGGATGTCCCGCTCGAGCCCGCGGATGCTCTCACGGAAGGCACGATCGCGGCACGTATCAGCCATCCCCGCAAGTCCTTCGGGCAACGGCAACCCCGACTCCGCCAGCAATGCCAACTGACGGTAAAACTCGATTAGTTCCTGTTGATGGTTCACCAAGAACACTCCACTCTTCTACAAAGGACGCCGTGGGGCTCCAGGCCCCCCGGACTGAGCTAACAGTAACTGAACGACAGGGCCCCGACAAGCTTTGTGCTATAGTGCCATCAGCGTCTCAACGACTTCTCCGAGGCCCCGTGATGAGAACGAGTCGATTTCGGTTGTTCCTTTGTTGTGCAGTTTCCTCCTTCCTTGCGACGGCCATCGCCGCTCCTGCTGCGTCTCCTCCTCCCTACTCACCGGGCGGCCTTGTCGTCAGCCCGGCTGGGTACACCGTGGAACGCCTTTTCGGGGTCGACTGGGGCGCTGGGCACGGTCAGGTCGGACAGCGCCGGCTGGACAGCCGCGGCGCTATCTCTTACAGCCCACGGAACCTGAGTGTATCCTCAGAAGGCAGGATCGTCATCGGAGACGAGGTCAACGAACGTATCCTCATCTTCAGTGCCGACGGTGCCCTGCTCAAGAGTTTCCCGGCGGCCTATGGTGGCTACTACATGAGCGTGGACACAGAGGGTCGCATCCTGACGCTGTTCCGACGCCCATTGGCTCCGTTCGCCGTGGCCATCTACGAGGAAGGACGCGTGGTCGAGGAAATCGAGGTCCCTCCAATGCTGCGCAACCCAGTGGGAGACCGAGTACGCCGGGACAGCGGGGGGCGGCTCTTCGTTCAGTACCGAACGACGTATCAGTATCTGACCAAACTGTCCGCACCACAGACACTTGAGAAGTCGATGTGCAACTATGTCACGGAGAAGCGTTGGGGTTACACCACAGCCTGTCGAACGGCGCGACTGGGAGTGGAAAAGCCTGGAGTTGTCGGCCACCGTTCAGGCCGAATCTACCAGATTGCTGACGATGGCAGAATCAGTGTCGTTGAGCCAGATGGGGCACCACGCCAGGAGATCGATGTGCCGGCTTTGGTGGCCGGTGCCTTCGGCAGCGAAGCGGGTGCGAACCCCGCAACAAAGAGCGCCGTGGGCATCATCGGAGACGACGCATCGGGAAGCATCATCGCAATCGTCCGGACGCGCCTTCGCACGCCCACGGTCAACCCGTGGACCCTTGTCGTCTTCAGTCCTGACAACACGATTCGGCTCGCCATGGACCTCTACCCCTGTGCGATACACTATGGCACTGAAGCCCAGTTCTACCCCAGCACCCTCACCGTGACCCCGGACGGATCGATCTACCAGTTGTGCAGTGAAGGGGAACAGGGCGTACAGATTATCTGCATCAAGCCGCCCCCTAGCGATACGAAGTGAGTAGCCATGGCTGTACTCTCCCACAAGATTGCCCCGCGTATGACAGTTCTCGCCAAATCACTGCCGCTCGTGCTCGCATGGATCGCGTGCGTCCCCCTCCACGCAGGGACGGTCACGCTGCATATGAGCAACCCGGGGCAACTCAACCTGCAACGGTGGCCGGTGACCATTGGGGTGCCTTTCCCTCACGGAGAACTGACCAACGATGACGTGGACCTAACTGACAGCAGAGAGAGACCTGTCCCCCTGCAAACCCGTCCCCTCGCCCGTTGGTGGGCCCGCGACGACAGCATCAGCGTTCTGCTGGTCACCTTCCTTGCCGACACCGCATCCCCGTTCTACACGCTGCGCTACGGTGACGGAACGTCCGCTGCGACGCCTGTGACACCGGAGTATCAACTGGCAGTCCCCGGGCAGAACGGTGACGTCACTGTCGTTACCGGCCCCATGAAGGCCCTGATCCGAGCGGGAAGCGCCCAACTCCTGGAGCAGATGTGGTACGATGCTGACGGCAACGGTTCGTTTGAAGAAGGTGAAGAGCTCCTCAAACGGACCGGCGACGGCGGCTTCTTCGCGGGCGCCTTTCGGCCAGATGGTGAAAACGCACGGCTGGTCGTCGAGGAAAACGGTCCGCTGCGCTCAATCATCAAAGTAGAGGGCCGCTGCCACGCACCAGACGGAACCAAAGCGCTGACCTACACCATCCGCATGACCTTCCACGCCGGCTCTCCGATGGTCATGCTCGACTGCACACTCCTCCAGGACACGGATCAGGTCTTCTTCGATATCCCGGCCTTTGGCATCGAGCTCCCGCTGGTCAATGCTGAGACGGCAACTGGAACGGTGACGTTGGAGGAGGGAGAAGCGCACACATTCAGCATCGTTCAAGGCCAATCAGCATCACTGACTCAAATTGGCCCTGAATCCAGGGAGGTGATTGCCGGGGCGGAGAACCCGGGAATGAGACTGCTCCTCGAGCGCGTCAAGCCTTACTGGTCAGAGAAGGAACGGGCCTTGTGGGAGCGAGATGAGCGTATCAAGGAGTACAGCTGGTCCTTTCAGGCCGGTGAAACACTGCTAACCGGTGGGCAAGCCGAGGGCCTCCTCCATATCCAGCCAACAGGTCGACCGGTTGGCCTGGCTGCCGGCATGCGTTGGTTCAGTGGGCTGCACCCCAAGCAGATGGAGCTTCGCCACGGAAAGCTGCGGATTCTCTTCTGGCCCAAAGACGAGCGCGTCGGCTCATTCCGCATGCACCGGGGGCTCGCCAAGACTCACAGTGTCTGCCTGGTCGCAGCGCCGGCGAACAAGCAGGAAGGCGCACTCAAGCTCTGCCGCGCTTTCAACCACCCACCCATGGTCTTCCCACCGCCCGAACAGTTCCGCCGCAGTCGCCTTTGGGGCGATATCCATCCGACAACAGCCGGCAAGTTCGGGCAGTACGAACGCCGTGCAAGGACGCTCAACCGCGGCCAGAAGGGAGCCGCGAAGCGTCTCGGAGGCATGCTCAACTTCGGTGATCAAACCCAGGGACTGGGCTGGTGGAACAACATGGAGACAGCGCTGGATCACGGCATGTTTGTGCAGTTCGCCCGAAGCGCCGAACGAGAAATGTTCGACAGCTTCGAACAGGCCGTCAATCACTTCCGGGACGTGGATATCTATCACGTTGATGGAAACGACCGGGACACCTTCATCTACATGATGCCCGGCTTTCTCCCCGAAGCGTTCCTGGACACGATCGTCGGGGACCGCGAGAAGCGTCGCAGTGTATTCTGGTACGACGGCCAACCGGCCAAAGGTGGCGTCTACCGTCACAGCTACCGACACCGGGGAAACGGGGCCAAGAGTCCTTACTCACTGGCCAGCTCACGCGTGCCGGCTCGCGGTATGTGTTACGGTGGCTCCTGCGGAGTTGGTGGACATGGGTGGATGGTGGGCCTCGTGGACCACTACCTGCTGACCGGAGACCGACGGTCACTCGAGGTGGCTGAACTTGTGGGTGGATACATGCTGCGCCATCACGGCCTGGGGATCGGGCGCGACAACTGGATCAACATCAATCTGGTCGCCCTCTACAAGGCAACCGGTAACGCGGCCTACCGAGAGCTGGTGGAAAAGGCGGTCGACTTCATTCACGGAAAGCGTGAAGAGATGGCGAACGGAACGCTGAAGGCCGGCGTAATGAGCCCGTTCTACACCATCCTCGTCTACTTCCGCCATCTCCACGAACTCACCGGAGATGACACACTTGCCCAGAAGTTCCTCGACTGTGTCGATACCATGCTCAAGCACGAACCGTCCGTCGAATGTGGTGCCGGCACGGTCTGGCGACGGGTCCAGGCCTACCGCGACTCACGGTACCACGGCGACTTCGCCGACCTCGCCTATGCATTCGAACTGACCGGCAAGCAAGACTATGTCGATGCCGGCCTTAACTCATTCTCTCTGTATATGCAGAACGCCTACCACAGCACACACGCCTACGAGGCACCGATCTTCCTCGCCGCTCTGGACCGTTGCGGTCTCAACATCCTCAATCAGCCGGGTGAGCCAGTCACGGCGCGTACGGTCTACTGGAAAGAACACGAGGACGGCCCGGCCGTGCTCACCGGGATGCAGAACCATGCATACCGTGCCCCTGTCCAGCACTCGGCAAAGGGAGCCATCACGGTTCTGTCACCATCCGGGAAAACCGTGTCCCAAACGCCGTGCACCCTCGGCGGCTTCAACACCTATAGGCTCGAGATCCCGGCAGACGACGAGATCGGCACATACCGGATCGAAGTGCGCGCTCCCCCGGACCTGACCTCCATCGCGTTCCTGGTCGACCGCGGTGAACTCACCAGCGAGGCTCCGGCTACTCGGGTGGAGGGGCGACATGGCCCCGGCATACATCTCAAGGATCTGGCGGTCCTCCGTCTGCCCAGGACAGGCAACCTGGAGCGCGTCGAAGGAACCGTTGAACTGTGGTTCAGGCCGGACTGGACCAGCCCGTTGGTGCGCGATGCGGATGCTCCCTACTGCTACAACGTCCTGTTCGACAGCCGTGATGAGCGCTATACCGACGGCTTCTATCTCGCCACCTGGGATTCCGGCAAGAAGGGGGCAACCAAGTCGCTGTACGGGGCGTGGTCACGTGACCGTAAGGCCACCGGCTGGGAGCACATGCGCCTCGAGTGGCCCGAACCAGCTTGGCACCATGCCGGCTTCTCTTGGAAACTCACCCCGGACAAAGCCGTCGGGAACGTCTTTCTGGATGGTAAGATCATCGGTAAACACGAAGGTCCGGCTGAGCTCTTCCCGGAAATGCAGCATGATCAAATTGTCATTGGCTGCAACACCACGCTCAGCAAAAACAGCGCGCTGAACTCGATCATCGATGCGGTTCGCATCTCAGCCAGGATGCGCATTCCCGAAGGCCCAATACCGGCACCCCAGTTCAGCCCGGATACGCTGTTCCTAAGCGATATGTCTCTCTGCCTGTGGCTGGCGATGGACCACGTGACTGACGGGGTGGTGATCAATCGCCATGACCTCGACGCCCGGGGCATCGCCCAAAGCTGTGAGTCGGGGCCCGGGGCCCGGGGCCAATGCTTGCGCTTCGATGGGATCGCCTCCCACCTTGCTCTACCGATCGTCCGCTGCCCAATCCCGGAAACACCGATGTGGACGGCCTGGGTGTGTCCAGAGAAGGCGGCACAGCGGCAGGTCGTGGCCACGTCAGGATCCTACGGCCACTTCATGCTGCACATTGACGACGGACGCCCCGCAATCACTGCGTTTGTGCGGTGGGAGGGAGGCAAAGCGTTTCTCACGGCCACTGCAGAGAGCGCCCTTCCTCTTAAGAAGTGGTCACACCTCGCCGGCGGCTTCGATGGCCATGCCCTGACACTTTTGGTGAACCATCAGCTCTCGGCGACAGCTCACCTTGATGGCGAACGGACAGGCATTGTCCGGCCTCCCCCGCAGAGTGGACCCGACATCCGGATTGGCGCCGGCTACGTCCACTACACCAACACGTCACTTGCCCAACCGTTTGCCGGAGGAATCGACGAGGTCCGACTGTATTGCCGAAGCCTGTCTCCAGGCGATCTGCGCCGTCTGGAACCCGCGATATCCCCTCCTCCGGAGCCGTAGTCGTTTCCGGAAACGCAACTACCCACGCAGCGCCACCCGGGCCCCCGCGACAATCCGCTCGACTTCGCTCAGGAACGACTCGGGCAGCTCCGGATCCTCCACCCCTTTGACCAGCTCGCGCCAATCGGCATCCGCTTTGCGGAGCAACTTCCCGTCTTCCACTTCAGGCAAGCGGGGGGCATCGCCACGATACCCGCGATCAAAGTAGACGGAATCCCAAAGCAGGTCCCGGAAGTGCTCAGCTGTGTGGTCCGTCTCCAAGTACGAGGAGTGTTCACAGAACCCCATCTGGTCGATCAAGTCCACACAGAGCGTCTCCTCATTCACCACTGCTCCCTGGGAGAACCGATACATGGCCAGGTTCGCATCCAGATCCAACATGGCTTGAGCCGGCGAAAATGCAGCCCCGTTGTCGAGCAGTCCAAGCGGGAGAGAGTGGCAGACGGTGGAGCCGAACGCCATCTGCCGGAAACACTTCATCCAGGCTGCCTGGATGCCGGGCACTTTGGCCTCGACGTAGGCCGGTTCGACATTCAACACCAGTCCATAGCGGTCCCGGAAGAGCTGATGCAGCAGAACATCGGTGAGGACGGCCGCCGGACTCGCGTAGCAGATCTGCGTAGTCCGCATGTCCATTTCCCCGGAGATCGACGTCGCATAGTAGAACACATCGGGATCAATGAGGCTGCAGGCCGTAATTCCCCCCAGAATCTCCGCTGTTGCGACTACCGCACTGCCCGCCGGAGTCACCGGCGTCGTACCGCCCAAAATCGGCATCGGGGCGAAATTGACCGGAAATTTGTGTTTGAGGGCCTCCTCGAGGACCTCACACGATCGGGTGTCAATCTTCAACGGCGAGGTGGTGCAATAGGCATGAACAAAGAGCGGGGGACGACGGCGAAGGGCCTCTTCGTCGTCACCGGTCACCAGCTGCGCCAGTTCGGCCAGGAAAGGGACCTCCCCGGCACAACTGGTGCCCACCCAGCCAGGCTTCTGCGTGTGCCGCAGGAGCAAACGTGCAGACTCAATCACCTCGAGACGTGAGTCCAGATCCGTGCAGATCAGAGGCGTGCACACCGCCCGGACACTCCCCAGGGCATTGCCGAGGCGAATCATATCAACCTGATCCTGGCCTGTGGGCTTGCGGAATTCCCCGGACGGGAGGTCGTAGAGCCAGGGGGCAGCAAAGCCGAAATCACAGGTGAATGCATCCGGGAAGGCCACATCTTCACGAGGCAAATTCTCACAGAATGGGTACCACAGGGAAGACCTAACCATGCGGTAGCGGTCCCGCTGGGCCTCGATCTGGCGCTCCACCACGTCGGATCGGAGCCATGCACGCTCTTCAGCGAAATCCACTCGGCACCCGGCGTCCGCAAGGGCTTCGAGCAGGAAACGTCCGCGCAGTTTCAGCCCGGTTCGCTCAAGCACGGCCAACGCACTTCCGTGCAGCGCTTCCAGTTCTGCAGGGCTCGCCGCGTTGAGTCGTCCAGTAAGCATGAAGAGAGTCCTCCTATATGTCTCACGCGTCGGAAGATGTCTCGGTTAACTCCGCGTGTCGCCGGCGGTGTGGCGGGCGCAAGCTCCTTCACCCCCGGGTCGAGCCCGATGGGGGGCGTCGGCCTGCCTATCCCGGCGCCACCCCCGGTCACTTCGATCGATTCAGTGTTCCGAAAACCACGCGAACAGGTTCTTCCTCCAGGAACGAGCGATAGAACACACAGGTTCCCGGATCGGTTGAGGTGACCAGATCATGGCGACCATTGCCGGTCAGGTCGACGGCATTGACCTTGACATCATGTTGGGCATTCAGCATCCGGTTGAGTCGTGCCATTGGTTCTCGAGCTGCGAAGACCGGGTGAGCCCTCGTCCCGACATTGCGGAAAAAATCGACCGCGCGATTGAGTTTGGCGCCACCGTGGTCCTCGGTTGAAGTGATCAGATCAATCACTCCGTCTCCGTCCCAATCGCAGGGCGTCACCTTCGTCCGGATATGGCAACGGAAGGGGGAACCGTCCTGATGAGTGAGTACGACAGGTTGACCGAATGGCGGGGGTTTCCCTGACTCCCCCGGTGCCCCGGGGAACAGGAATAGCTGTCCCTCGCCCCAACTTCGGTGCTCCGGCTCCCCACCTCGTCCTCGGCGCCCATCACTCAGCATCATGACCATATCAGGACGCCCGTCTCCATCCATGTCGGCAAAGCCGGGCGTGCACCGATAGCCGACCCGCAATCGGTTCCCCGTCACCCCTTGAGTACTGTCCGCATGCCCGTCGAACGTGAGTCTGAAGAGGCTTCGGCCATTCCGGTCCAGAATCTCGAAATCGTCCATCGCTCCGTCGGCCGGACGCGAAAAATCGGTAGGATGATACTCCCAGCGGGAGGGATACTCACGCTCTCGCTGGACGCCCATCCAGGCAGCACTCCCGACATGCATGCGCATGGCCTGCGGGACGGTCTCCACGCGCTGTTGCGTCTGCGCTGCCGCCTCCCCGTCAAACGAGAGCTGTATGCCCTTCTCTCCCCAAGCCGCCTCAATCCGGTGCCAGCTTCCGTCTTTCCAGGGAAGGGGCGCCGACTCGACGTCCACCGAACCGGTCTCCAAGCGCAATGTCCCGCGTTCCGTTGCGAACAGCGCAAACGGTTTGGGCAGCTTGAGCTGGGGTGCCTGGCCGCAGTAGAAGCGCCGCAGAGGCTCAGCCCGGACGCCGCTGGTCGCCGGCGTTGGGGCGGTGTGGAAGAACGTGTGGCGCGCCACGTCTCCGTGGCCCCAGTTCGGCCTGAACCAGAAACGGATCACGCCACCCTTGGGGTCGAAGCTCCCTTCACGACGGTAGGAGAGGTAGTCGAGGAACGTCTTGTCGTCAATCTGCGCCGCCTGCGCGTTCTTCACGGCCACGAATGGCACATGGTCACAGGTCCCGCCGCCGGGGCGCCACTCAATCTCGGGGGCAAATCGATTGTCGCCGAGATTCTCGTAGTAGTGCAGGTACCCGAAGCGCCACGCATGCTCCGAATTGTAGAACAGGTCCAGGTCGCCGTCACCGTCCCAATCAAATGGCATCAACAGAGCATACAGTGCTTCATACTCGGTCGGGTCCGGACATCCATACCAGTCTGTCTTGTTTGCGTCGACCTCTACGGTTGACCTACTCCGGAAGTAACCGTCCTGCCATGTGGTCAGCAGAAGATCGAGAGATCTGCTGTGGGGGAGCAAGTGATCCAGGTCACCGTCACCATCCCAGTCGAGCATGGCTTGGCATTTCAGGTTGCTTCGCCCCATTCGCCGCTGGCGGGTCAACGGCGCTCTGACCACACTGGACAGCTTGACCGTGTGCCGATCGCCGGCATTCAGGTAGATCCGACCGCCAGTGAGCTTGATGAGGTCCAAGTCACCGTCGCTGTCGTAGTCTGACCACGAAATGGACGGGTAATAGAACCCAACATCAAGAGGCTTCCCCCGATACTCGACCAGTTCTCCGGGGCCAAACACGAACGCATCCCGACTCCCTGTGTTCTCGTGATAGGTGACGTGCGGCGCCCCAACGACGTATAGGTCCAGATCCCCATCACCATCCGTGTCAGCCAAGGCCACAGTTGTTCGTTTCGCCCCCCAGCCGCCCCCAAAAGCCCGTTTCACCTCCACGGGCAAAGGAGTTCCCGGTTCGAAACACGGAGCGCCATCCGTATCCAATTCCTGCCCCAGGTGCACCAGGAGCGTGTCCTTGTCCGTCACATGTTTGACCACAACCGCATCGGCAATGCCATCCCCGTTCAGATCGCCGAACGCCATCTTGCCTCGGGAGAGACCGACGGGTCTCCGCCCCTGGGCAACGGTTGGGAAGGGCTCTGGTCCCACGTTTCGGTAAAAGGAAGGTGCGCCGCTGAAGTACCGATCCATGAACAAGTCGACACGGCCGTCGCCATCAAAATCTGCCGGCATGATCATGGAGAACGTGCATGCATGATGCTCGGGGTTGGTCGCGAGGGGTTCACCCGTGTCATCCACGATCAGAAAATGCTCCCGGGCAGAAAAGGCCGGCGTCTGTGCCGTCCCAATGTTCCGCCAGAGATGGCAGAAGTCGTTCCAGGACCCAGCGAGGGCGTCCTGCCGCCCATCACCGTCCCAATCGAGAAAGACGCAGCTCCACATATCGTGCGGAAGCGTGGCCTTCTGCGCCTCGTCGAAGTAGAAGTGATCGCCGTCTCCAAGCGTGACCATGCCTGTTCCCGGGGGAGCCTTGGACAGTTCTCGGAAGCGAATGGTGAACGGTCTGTGTTTCCCGTCGAGAAGGGTCCAGGTAAGCGTTCCTTTCCTGGGCGTAATGCGGTCAAACCGGCTGCCGCAGGCCTCCGGCTCTTTCCCGGAGCAATCGGTAACGTCAAGCGTGTAGGGGTCCACCGGTTGCCCGAACACGCGCTCAACAATGCGCAAGTCGAGGGCCACCTTCGCCGGGTAGAACCGATGCGGAGTGTCTCCAGGATCGACAACCATACTCAACGAACCGATGTAGCCATCCTCCTTGCCGTTCCGCGGCGAGCCGAGGACGCAATCCCTCCACGGGGCCAACCAACGCTGGAGACCTTCCCACTCAGTCAGCAGCCGGGCCAACCCAGCAGAATCGTGCACCTCGAACTCCCGGAGACGGCGACGGACCGCCGCCAGTTCTTCACCGTAGTACTTCAGCACGGCGTTCCCGACAGCATCCTGAGGCTCTCCCCGTTCTTCCCATCCGACGATGTCGGCAAGCAACGCGTTCCGTGCCCGTTCGAGCTCGGCCCTGGTCTCTGCTACCTGCTCTGCAGACCGCCACTCGATCTCACGAATCGCCAACGAACGCTCGGCCGGCGCGACGACCGATTTGTCAGGACTGTGAACGCGCTTGCCCTCATCGTGCAGCGCTGTGATCTGGACCCTGAAACGCCGAACGGTCACATTCTCTGTGTTTGCGCTCACCCGAAACTCGCCGGGCTTTCCCGTGTAGCGGGGCACAGACACTGAGGGCGAAATGTCCCGCCATGTGTCCTTGAACCATCCCTGCACGACAAATGCCTTTGGGGAACACTCGGTGCTGGGATAACCCGCGTAACGCCGGTTTCCGGGGTGCACGATGACCCGGCTCAACGCGATCGGTTCGGGCAGCAGCACCTCCACGATGTTAGGAGCCCCACGTCCGGTCCAGACGCTTGCATCACCGGTGTCCCCATCCAGCAACTTCCAGGGATTCGCCCCTGAAGAACGCTTCCCTGTGTGAATGCGCGGCTCATCCGTCGCGACTCCCTGGTAGAGTCGCACATCATCGACAAGTCCACCAGCCACATTCCCCCCGCTGAGCATCCCGCAGACGCCCACACGGGGCTGCAGGCTGCCGACCACAAACGATTCTCCCCTGTAGACGGCTACCTGCTTCCCGTCAACGAATAGATTCACCAGGCCGGCCGGACCATCCCAACTGCCACCGATATGATGCCATTCGCCAGCCTTCCAGGAAAACCCCGAGCCATGGCCGGCCATCGCGTTGACCCGAACACCATTCTGGTCGTAAACGACCATGAACAGACCGTTCTTCCCACCCTCGCCGCTCTTATACAGGAAGACGTTGGTCTTGCTCCCCTGCCCCTTCAGATCGAATAGCCGGTGATAGGCACTGTCGCCACTGTCAAAGCCGGGCCGAACCCACATCTCGATCGTCCCGGTTTCCCCGGAAAAGCCATCCGGCAATCGATAGATCAGGCCCCGCCCCGAGATCGCTGCGGCCGTTCCGGAACGCCCGTCCACAAGCACTGGCGGATCGGCAGAAAGCAGGACAGGGGCAGGGACGTCCGGGGCAGACACACGGCTGAAATCCAGCGCCAGGACGGGGGCTTCAGGCGGCGGGAACCGCTCCAGTGCAACTGCACATGGTCCTCCCCACAAAGCCCTGAGTGCGATCAATGTCAGTAGATATGCGCTCTTCACCTGGTTCCTCCGACGGACACCGGCGTCCCCAACAGAAGACGCCATTCCTGAGACGTGTACCGCGGTAACATGCCGCACCTTCATGAACCACACCACACGTCCCGGCGACTTGCCCCCCGAGGGTCGACCCGGCATTGTGTGGCATGCCTGACACGAATTGTGCCTGCAACCGCTCACGGAGCAACGTAACACATGAGTCCGTCGTTCGAGAAATGGCTGTGGATCGACCTGATCGGGTTCGATGTAGACCGTGAGGACTGCGCTGTCCCGGCATTCCTCGAGAAGACACAGTCCGCCCCAGCCGTCATCTCACTGCTTCTGCAGAATGCGGAATTCGTCCATCTGCACGCCCGTGTCGACAGTCGCCGGGGTTTCCCCTCGGATATCTGCTCCTATGGAGGACACCCGAAGAATGAGGAACGGCTGCGTCAAGTGTGGACTCCTGCCGCTCTACACCGACTGGTGCGCGTGCTTCAGAGCCATGGAGTGAAGGTCGTTTTCAGCGTTTTCGACTTCGGCCAACCGGACGGCTGGCGGGAACACCACCCCGAAATCGATTATGTCTGCCGAGATGGACAGAGATCGCCGCGCATCTGTCCCTGGAAACGCCTGACCGATGGGACAACCTACGAGGCCTTCTTTGTGGGCCAGCTTCAGAAGGTCATGACCGACTACGGGTTCGACGGTTTCCATGGCGCCGATGGCTACTCACACCCGCGTTTCGCTCTGCACGAGGCAGACTTCTCAGATGATATGATCGAGCAGTTTACGGCTGACACTGACACCGCACTGCCGGCCGGCATTGACACCACGTGCGACGGAACTCCCGACCAGACAGCCCGGCGAGCAGAGTGGATCTGGACCCGACAGCGAAAGGCCTGGATTGAGTTCCATGTGCAACGTACACAGCGCTTCTGGCACAGTGTCGCAGAAATG
The DNA here is from genome assembly GCA_018676675.1 of Lentisphaerota bacterium. GTDB lineage: Bacteria > Verrucomicrobiota > Lentisphaeria > Oligosphaerales > JABHEG01 > JABHEG01. Next base: position 26,638 of record JABHEG010000181.1, on the reverse strand, counting down.
CTCCACCGACACGGGAAAACGCTTGCGCTGAACACAGCCTGGACGCGTGACCCATTCGAAGCGGTCTACCGATTCGGGACCGACTACCAAGCCCTGGCAGAGGCAGGAGCGGACGTGTTCATCGTCGAGGCGGCCGGTGCCGTCCAGGAACTGGGAGGAGATCTGCCGTTCGGCACTGCCCACGGACGCGCGTGGACAGAGTGGGATCCCACTCGCATTCTCTGTCGCTTCCAGACCACCATCATGCTCATCAAGGCAGCCGTCCCGGACACGAAGCTGGTGTTTCTGAACGGCGTAAAGGACACGAACGAGATCTGGAACGGGCTGCGCCATGCACCGACCAACCTCGAGAGCGAAATCACGATGCACGGAAACATCTTCATCAGAGGCGGAGAGGGTCGCGTGTCGCGATGCACGGACGGGCCGGTTGTCTGCCTGGCTGACGGAATCCGCCCGGAGGAGTGGACATGGCTCAACCGCATTTGGCAGCGGTCATTTGACTGGCCCGTGGCTCACGTCCGAGGCGCAACCGTGCTCTGGTCGGACAGCGTTGTCCAGAAGCACCACGATCAGTACATCACGTCCCGTTTCTGTCCCCCGGGAAGACTGCTCCACGAACTGGTCGCACGGGGTGCCCCGCTCTACACCATCCAGCGTGTGGACGACCTGCAGGAGACCGCAGCCCCGCTGGTCGTCCTCCATCCGCAGCTCTATGCGCCGGGGGAACTCCGGGAAGTCTTCGCCCGAGCTCAAGGCCCCCTCGTCCTGATTGGCAGACCAATCGACGGCCTGCCCCCGGCCGCTGCAACGTTTGTCGGATCAGCGGCTCCCGATGCCCTCTGGTGCGGTGTCTACGGAGTCCCTGAGGACCTCATATCTCTTCCGGTGATTCCATCCGAACCAGCCCCGGGAGAGGCCCCCGATCCAGGTGTCGAGCCCCCGTCCTGGATCTACGAACTGCCCACCCCACGGTTGCCCCCGGATTTCCTATCCGGCTGCGCTGGAGTTGTCGCTGATGTCTCGGATTCCCCGCGCGTTCTGGAGAATGCCGACTCAGTACGAGTCTGGGCGGCGGACGGTTGTTCAGGGCAGACTCGCCTGTTCATCCGCAACGATGCGTTCTACTACCGGGTCGCCTCGATCGATGTGGGCCATCAAATCGAGACCATCGAGATCCGGACGGAGTTCCCCGGGACGCCCATCCGTCCCAACGACACACAATTCCATGTCAAGATTCCCGGAAAAGGGGTTGTGATCGCCGATCTCAAGCTGGCCAGGTAACGACGTCTGCCGCAGCCAGACATACTCAATGTGCTGCCCCCGGAGGCGACGACATTGGTACTGTCCTCGGCCAAACTGGGCTGGAGGAGACTCCCCGTCTTGGGGGAGCTCGCCAAGCAGGCAGTTGCACAGGAACCGCGGCGCCGACACTCCCTGGCTCGGTCTACAGTCCTTTCCTCTCTGGTCCGTCGATGTCGGGTAGTCGGTACTGCAATCGATCAAACCAGTGACCAAGGATAGCAGATGAGAGGACGACCAGCGGCAGAGAAACGGCGAACCGAACGCAGGAGAACCGCCACCCGAGGAAGGCGATTTCGAAGAGCGTCATGGGCACTCTGCATATCGCTGAAGCCGACAGAAACGCGAGGACAACTGCGAGCTTTGCACGTTTCACCCGAAGCACATGGCCAACCGGAAGCGCGACGTGAAGCCCTCCGACCATCGTGCCCCCGAGCAGCACAGCCCAAAGATACGACAGTGCGCTCGATTCCCGGCCAAGATGCTTCTCAACCGTTTCGCGCTTGACCCAGACGTCGAACAGGCCGATCAGGACAAAGACACACGGCAATATCTTGAGCATCTGCCAGAAGAACGAGAGAAAACTCTCTCCCATCGCCTCCCCTGGGGCGAACGCCGCGGCGTGCGACAGGAGTACGAACAGGGCGAACGATCCGGCAACCCCGGCGGGCCATGCGTACTGTTTGAGGATTCTCACGGCAGCTCTCCGAAAACAAAGCCGGTGGCGACGGCCACCACGATGGCGATCACGAGAGCAGTAGCATTCCGCCAAAATGCCAGCCGCGCCCCCAGGTAGACCTTCTCCATCGGGAATGTGACCACCCCCACCATCATCAGTGTCGTCGAGAAGGCGGAAATCACCATGTATAACGCCCCTCTGTCACGCAACAAACCGCACAGAGGAAAAGCGATGAACCCCGGAATAACAGACACTGAACCGAACCCGATAGCACTGACCATAGCTGCCCATTTGCTCTCACGAGCAAGCACTCGCATTACCAGGTGATCTGGCACAAGATGGAGAACGACGGCCACCAACACCATCACCACGACGAACGTGGGGAGAATGCGCAAGAATCGCCGAAGGGCCACATCCAGGGCCCGGCCAGTCTTGCGGGGGGCCGCCAGGAACGAGACCCCTACGAGGAAGGCCGTGATCATGTAGAGAATCAGCATGACCTCATTCCAGTCAATCCTTGCCTTTCGCTACGTCCCTTCACCCGCATCGGGCGAATCCGGCTCGGTGCCCAGTGAATCGCCGTGAACGACCAAGTCGACGATCTTGAGCAGCAGAGGCGCGACACAGGCCATCATCGTGGGGAAAGAGCCAGGTGGCAGCGGCTTGTTGCGCGTCTCGATCCACGCGATCCAGTTCTTCGGGATCTTGCCCATTGAGAGAAGATGAAGCGCAAGCGCGACCATAGCCAGGTAGGCGAGCTTCTGCAGGATCATCCACCTGTGCTTGCCAAGCTTACGAACGCCGCGGGGATAGGAGTAAACGGCCAGGATGAGGAACAGGGCGAGCCCCAGGAGCCCCATCAGAACCGTGAACCAGTGGTCCACGAACCAGCTGAGGGGGTAATTTGGTGAGTACTTCTCCGGGAACCTCCAGGGCAGGTAAATGAACACCAGAATAACGTGAGGTACCGACATGAATGCCGCCGTGAGCCCAAGCGTGCGGCGGTACGGAAGCAGCCTGCCCAAGTTCGACCAGAAACGCGAAAGGGGGCCCAGCGCCAGTGCCAAAGCAAGACAGTAGACTGACGCTATGGCCGTGCACTTTTCCGTGGTAAAAAGAGTAAAAGGCTTGCCCCGGACATCGTGGTACCAGATGAAAAAGAAGAAAAAGGCCACGTAGATCACGCCACTGATCGCCCACTGCGTGCCCTTGTTCGAAAACACATGACGAGTCCTTGCTGCTTTCACCGAGTAGACCTCCTGAGTTCGGGATTCTGCGCCAAGGGACGCCGCATCAGAAGTCCCCGCCTCCTTGTGCCCACACCGCCCCTTTCTGGTCCAACGACAGTTCTCATGGCGTCGGAGGCCCCGGTGGCCGGGGAGCACTTAACCGCTCACGCATGTACGCGTCCGCCCGGACCCCGGCTTTGCCGCCCGCTCCAGCCACGCCGTGCTTGCCGCCCTTGACCACATGCAGCTCAACCGGAACGCCGACCTTCTTCAGCGCGGCTTCGAGGACCTGCGCATGCTCGATAGGCACAACCTGGTCCGCGTCACCATGCACGATGAGAATCGGCGGGTCGTCCGCGCTGACGAAGCTCAAAGGCGAAACATCCCTGATACGGTCGGCTGCCATCTCGCCGGCCGGGGTTCCAGGCTCATAACCGATCAACTGTCGGTAAGCGGGATGCCTGTGCTCAAGCCGGCTCAACAACCCCCAATCGGTCGGTCCCGCAAAAGGAATGGCAAACAGCACCCGCGAGCTCTGGCGTTCCACCGGATCTTCGGAGACAGGGCTTGCCTCGTCGACCTGCAACGCCATGTAAGCGGCCAGATGCCCTCCCGCGGATCCGCCTGTCACCCCAATGCGATTGGGATCGATGTTCCATTCCCCGGCATTCTGGCGCACGAACTGAATAGCCCGGGCGCAGTCGTCAACCTGAGCAGGGTGGACAGCCACATCAGTGAAGCGATACTCTACGGACACCACCGCAAGCCAGCCTTCAGCATGAGCCTTGCGCAGAAAGCCAGGCACTCGCTTCTTCGAGCCGGCCCGCCAGCCTCCACCGTGAATGAACACCATGGCCGGCGCGGGCTTCTCAGACGTCACCCGGTACACATCGATAATCTGAGCATCGTGCTCGTCGTCGTAGGCGATGTCCCTCAGGATCTGCTCCGCCCCCCGAGCCAGGCCGGCGCACAGGAAGACTACGGACAACATAGACAACATCAAACCGTTCACAGTTCGGATTCCTCCGTCTTCTGAGCGACTCTTTGGGGATCTGCGTCTCATCCTCTGGACCGATCAGGTGCGTCTGATGGCGCGATTGCAGAAGAACATCAAAGGGGAAACGACGAGAGCCAGCAACCCGAGACTCTCACGCGCGGCTATCGCCCAAGTTACAGTGAACACTGCCCATGGCAAAGCCAGCGCAAGAATGAGGCGTTTCGGCAGATCGTCTGCGCCCCGATAGTCGGCCGACAACACGAGCATCGGCAAGCCGAAGACAACAGCCACAATGATCTGGTCGGTTGTCACTTCACCAGCCTGTGTTTCCTTCGACGACGAGGTCACCGGGCAGCTGGGCCTTCCGGCTGTAGTGCTTTCGTTTCCTCTTCAGCAGCTTGCACGTAGCCAAGGACTTCGGCCACGGCTGAAGCAACCGGGCCATGGCGATAAGCACGCTGGCATTCTCCCCGGCACTCTCGAGCCGGGTTCAGTGCCAGCGAAAATCCTTGATTTGTCGAATCGGGATGACCCGCCCGCCGTGGCCTTCGTGCTCGATCACGATGTACTCACTGTGGAAATGGATCGCCGAGACCTTCAGCGGTTTGTTGCCGCTCGCCCGGCCTTCGGTCTCACTCAGCTGCAGATCGTAGTAGACGTCGAAGCTGCCTCTGAGGACAGCCGATGGTGCGCGTGCTGCGGGATCGGACCTGTCACCGTCGACGCATCCGGTGAACGCCCCAAGGAGGACCAGCGCCACGACCAGATTCAGTATCCCAGCTCCGCGAGTTCGGGTCATCATTCCTCTCCCATAGGGTGTGACTCTGGGGATGCCCAAAGCGCAGCGCAGGTCTGTCCCTGGCCGCCGAGTGTTCGCAAGTAATCACTCATGCTTCCGTTTCCAGGCAGTTCCTATGGCTTGTCCCGGCGATCTCTCCTGGAAGCTCCGCGAGCCGTTTCTCCACGTTCCTGCGGACAAGCAGTCGCTTCCGGAAGAAGTAGAACGTCAGTGGTGCGATTGGCCACACCAGCAGGAACGCGAGTCCCCACACGAGCTTGTCCTGCCTTCCAGGAAAGAAGTCGTCTTCCGTCCCCATCAGCACGGTGAATTGCCACAGCCAAAATGCCAGGAACGCTGCCGCTACAGTCACGACCAAGAGTGCTCCGCAGTTCATGATCTCTCCCTGGTTTGACACAATGGCGAGCCCCGGCTGAAGCGCAGCAACGTCCTTAGCACCAACAGGGATCGCTCCTTCTCGTCTTGAGTTTACAGTAGGTTAGGGGATCTTGGAGGCAAGAACTTCAGGCCGGAATGAGGAAAGAGGGAGAGACTGGCAGAAGGGACCAGCGCGCCCAAGTGCGGAACCTGACCGGGTGCGGAGTTCGCACCAATCCGACTTGCCTGGCTGGACGGGGGGCCGTACAATGGAAGGTGAATTGAGGTAGAGACGGCCTGGGTACAAATCGGCCAGCCCCTGCTTCGTGAGTACAGATCCGAACAGACGAGAGCCAAACTCATCCCCTCCCGATGGGATGCGTCCGAGGCATCTCCGTTCGCCCCGTCGATGCGGCGTGTTCGAATCCACAACCAGAGGTCTCCCCATGGCATCCAGCAACCCAGTTCATGAATCGAGCATCCCGCGACCTCCCGGCCTCGCGCGGAACCGGCGCTTTACCCTCATCGAGTTGCTCGTCGTCATCGCGATCATCGCGATCCTCGCAGCCATGCTGCTTCCGGCTCTGGGGAAAGCGAAAGAGAAGGCGAACGGCGCAGCGTGTCAATCCAACATCAAGCAGTTCGGACTGGCCTTCCTGCTCTACGCGGAGGATATGGATGAGTGGTTCTGCCCAACCTATGCGTACAGAGCCCCTTCCGGGGCAGGAAATCTGCCGGGGAACATGGAGTACGGCACGCTCTATCTCTCCTACAGTGGCTACCTCCCCTACGCCAAGCGCAACAGCTGGCAACCGAATTCAGGATCAGTCTACAACTGCCCATCCCAAAAATGGGGAACGAGTGAATACACCAGCTACGGGCTTAACCTCTGGATCACCCACAACGGGACGTGGCCGTCCTGGCCAAGCTACGGCTATGGATACACCTACATGAGCACCCGACGGGTCAAGTGGGCGGACCAGTGTGCCTCCATCCTCGAGGGGAGTGATGGGGCCATGTACAACGTGAATGCGTATGCGCACGCATTCCCAAACACCCGCTATCTCCTTGACATGAACCCGAATTTCTATCGCCACAACCGGAACATGAACGTGGCCTTCGTCGACGGCCACGCTGAATCCCGAAGGATGCCGATTCCATGCTATACCTACAGCCGTGGCGGGTACTACCCGAGCACGGCCGGGGTCGCCAAGTTCTGGTGGGGACGCCCCTGGAGCCCACGGTACCCGTAACGATGCGAAAGCTCTCCTTAACCATGCTTCTCTGTGCCCTGGCCGCAGGACCGACCTCACACGCCGCGAACATCTTGATCAATGGCGATTTTGAAGCACCTCCGACAGCGACCGGCGACATTCCCGGCTGGATGGCCAACCCCGCTCTGCAACAGCAACGCCTCTGGCTCGATCGGACGGAATTCCACAGCGGCACACAGGCTGCCGCCATCAGATCAACCGCGCGGACCACGAAATCAAGTATCCTGAGCCAGGACGTAGCCGTTGAGCCGCACCGCAACTACTCCCTCACCCTTTGGGCCCGTCGGGACTCGTTCGTTTACGGCACGCAGTTCAGCGTACAGCTGTTCAAGGGCGAAGAGAAAGTAGGCAGCCAGCAGAAGAACTTCCGGGCCCAGGTGTGGCGCCCCGTCAATATGGTGTTCAACTCCGGTGAAGCGGACCGCGCCTCCGTTTGTCTGACGACTCCGAACAAGGGCGAGTGGCGCATCACCGTCGGGCGAACACTCTGGATTGACCGCGTGAGCCTGGTACCGGTTGCCCCTGACGACAATATCCGCCTCGCCGGGAATGAAGCCCGGCAGCTCAGTGCCAGTGTGGATGTCCCGGCGGAAAGCCACTATTACCTGTGGACTCGAATCAGCTGCGCCGCAGGAACGCGGTTCCAGCTCCAAACCAGCGGAAGAGAGCGCACATTCCGCTGTTACACTGACGTGCAAGACTACTGGCTGCGCCCAGTGCTCCCTGAATTCGTCCTCGCGAAAGGGCACCAGCAGGTCGCGATCAGCTCCCTGTCCGGCACGGTCCACGAAGCAATCCTGACCATGGATCCGTTCTGGGAACCGAATGGAGCCCCCGATTTCCGTCCACCCGCGGCGGCCCGAGCGGCCCTTTTAAGTGCCGGATTCAGCCCCAAACAGCGCGACACGCTTCCGCTGACCGTGCAAGGCACGATGCCGGACGGACGCTGGGGAATCACTCAGGGCATCCCGTTCGCTCAAGGCATTCTCAGCGATGCCCGGCACGCTGTCGTAGAAGGGCGTCCCAGCCAGGCCGACGTGCTCACACGCTGGCCCGACGGCAGCGTCAAATGGCTCCTGCTCTCTACTTCCGCAGCCGCCGGAGAGACGGTGCGTCTGAACTACGGTGCCATGGTCGCCAAACCAAACACGGAGGAAGCAAAGCCCATCGTGGTCGTGGAGACCTCCGAGAGCGCCATCACCGTCAACACAGGCAGGTTGCGTTTCGACGTCCCTTCCGACGGCTCCGCCCTGCTCCGTGGTCTGCGTTGCGGAGATCGCACCGTGGCCCGCGTTCTGGGACTGGTCAACGGGGTGTTCTCCAGTGCGAACGCCCCCGTCAATCTCCGGGTGGAAGAGGCCGGGCCAGTCCGAGCCGTAATCCGGATTGAAGGGGAGCACCGCAATCAAGAGGGAGTGAAACTCCTCAATTACACCACCCGTGTGTTCGCGTACGCAGGAGCTGAATACATCGAGCTGGAGCACAGCTTCCTCCTCACCGACGACATCGTCCAGACAGACCTGAAGTCACTGGTATTGCGCCTCGAAACGGCATCGAAACAGGCACAGATTCCACTGGGAACAGCGACAGCCGAAGCCGTTCTCACCACCAGCCCGGTGACCGTGCAGGCCGACGTCTCCGCCCCGAAAAGCGACGTCATCAACTACCCCTTCACCGTCACCCAAGGCAGCGATACACTGGCATCCGGAGAGGAAGCCAACGGCGTGCTGATTCTCTCCGGCCCGGGACGGCTCACCATTGCGGTCCGCGAGTTCTGGCAGAATGCACCCAAGTCAATGAAGGCTGGCCCCGAGTCTGTGGATGTGGGGCTCGTCGGTGGCCCAATGCCGTTCTACCACGGAATGGCCAAGACGCACGGCCTCCTCCTGTCATTCGCAGATGATGACGGGCCTGGCGAACTGTTTCGGGGACGCCCGCTCCTGCTGGCCAGTCCACAATGGTACTGCGACAGCCGCGCCCTCAATGCCTGGCCCGCGCCGGCACAGAATGGCACGTGGCCGGGATACGAAGCCTCTATCGACAAGACGATACGAGACTGGACTGGGCGCACGGCCGCCGCGATGCGCCGCGCCGGAGGCGCAGGCATGATTCACTATGGTGACGCGACGTACAGTAAAGGCGGGAACAACCTTGAAAGCGCGCTCGGGGAAGGGACGATTCTGCAGTTCCTGCGAACCGGCAAACGGGAGTATTTCGACCTTGCTGATCGCATGATCAGGCACTTCGCAGACATCGACATCGATCACTCCGATGCCAATGCCGGCCTGATCTGGACCCACGGCCCACACAGCCGGACGACCACCGAACCAGGGGAAGCCGGAGTCAACGGGCACTCCTGGTACAACGGAACGGCATACTACGCCCTGTTCACAGGTTCGCGTCGCATTCTGGAAACGGCCGACGCTGTGGGGCACTACTACGCCCGATACCCCTTCCCCCGTCAGCCGTACATCCACTACTGGCGGAAGATTGCCTGGAAGCTCATGTCCTCGATGCAAGCCTACGATCTCACCGGTAATACTGCATTCCTGGACGCAGCTCGCGACGACGTCAGAATAACGCGCTACCAGCGCGATCACATGATCCATCTCTGGCCCTACATGTTCACGGTTGGAATCAAAGGACTGCGCCACTACCATGACGCTACCGGCGATCCCGAAGCGCGTGAACTCTACCTTCAGTTGGTCGACGGATTCATGCGGCTGCGCGGACGTCCGGACGACACGGTCAACGGCGAGTGGCCGAAAGCAGACGGCATGGTTCTGGGGAACTTCCCGAATGACCGAAGCTGCTGCTTCTACAACGAGTGTGCCCACGCCACCTGGCTCTCGGGTGACCCCCGATTCGCCCGAGCAGGAGGACGCGACCTGGACTGGCAGATTACGTTCGGCGTCGCCGACCCCACGCTGTTGTGGGGCTCAGCCGACCTCCTGCGGGCTATGTCAGAGCTTGGGATGCGTGAGCAGGCGCCCACAGCCACCCTACCCCTTGTGGTCATGAGCCCGAGCTCGAAAGACTCCCCGCTCCCCACTTCAGACCGCCCGACCATCGCCTTCCAGGTGGTGGCCGCGGAGGACCGTCCGTTCACCGTCATGCTGTTCAAGGGAGCCTACCGGAAATACACCAATGACTACCACGGGCACGCCACGCTCTTCGCGCCCGACGGAGCCCCAGTCGCCGAGAAGGCCGTCCGGACGAGCGGGCTGCGCAGATACCGTTTCGATGTCCCGGCAGACGGCAAGGCCGGCGTCTATACACTCATCGTGAACATCGACGATCCGTGGCGCTGGACCCTTGACCAGATCGACTTCGAGCTGACCGCAGGCCCGCACACACTCCGAGTCCGGCCCCGCTATGACCGCGAGTACATGGATGCGTTCTGCCTCGCCAAAGCCGGGAGCTACTTCCCAACCCTCAACTCAACTCCCCCGCCAGAAGCGATCATCGTCCAGGCGGAAGACGGGATACTGCCAATCGATGCAGACATCGTCGCCAGGCATGGAGCACAGGGAGGCAAAGCCGTCCGGTTCCACACGCAACGGAGCGAGGACGCCATCCAGATCCCCTTTGAGATCCCTGAAGCCGGGACCTACCGCTTCTTTGCCCGACGCTGGAAGGGCTACGCTGACCTGCTGAACGTGTCGGTGGACGACCAACCTGAGGCGCTCTGCAAACAAACCCACGACATGGACGGCAATACCTACCCGGCCTGGTCAGTCAACACCAGTCTCGGCGAAGACACCGTGGTCCCGGTGTGGCACCCGGGCACCCGCCGCGTACACACCTACGACGCAACCAAACTGCTCCCCTGCCCCGCGCTTCAGCAGTAGACAGGTCCCGAATGTGGGAGGAGCCGCTGTGATCCGAGTCCCTTCCCCAATGTGGAAGGAGCCGCTGTGCTCCGAGTCCCTTCCCCAATGTGGGAGGAGCCGCTGTGCTCCGAATGCCTAAGCCGCCGAGCAATCGCGGGGTGGCACCCGCTCCCACATTGAAGACGAAGCAATCGCGGGGTGGCACCCGCTCCCACATTGAAGACGAAGCAATCGCAGGGCGGCACCCGCTCCCACACTGAAGACGAAGCAATCGCAGGGCGGCACCCGCTCCCACATCGAAGACGAAGCAATCGCGGGGTGGCACCCGCTTCCACATTGAAGACGAAGCAATCGCAGGACGGCACCCGCTCCAGCAAACCTGACGGCGAGAAGGGAACCGGCGTTCACGGTGCGGGTCGTGGAGACCATAGCGACCACGACCAGACAAGAGGTCAATCCATGCTGCGCTTGGGGCTATGCTGCACCTTTCTGTAAGAACCAATCACGTTCCCTCAGGCAACCGCCACAGCGCTCATGCGACTGTCGAGACAAGCGGCATTGGGGAAGATCTCCGGGATCTGTCTGCATAACGCCAGGGCGCTGCGAGACGCCCTGAACTTCTGCGCGGCAAACGGAATCGGTAGTTTCCGGGTCAACAGTCAGATTCTGCCGGCGAAAACTCACCCGGAAGCGGGCTATGCCATAGAAGACGTGCCCGATGTACATCACCATCGATGCAACCCGGATGGGCTGACAGTTGAGGCCGCAACTCAGCTGGCCGTGGCTACATGGAGCCGGGAGCCCTTGTTCCGCCTCTCAAGCCCAATCGAGGGATGGGATGGCCCCAAGCCAAGCCGACACCACGACTATATTGATGCTGACGACTTCCCGACCTGTTGGGGGAAGCTGGACATCACCGTGGAAGTAGAGGCCAAGGCGAAAGAGCTCGCGATCCTCAAGCTGAGGCGTGATCTGGACGACGGGACATGACGGCTCCCCTCTGGAGAACGACACCATGAACGACCAAATACGGATCGGGATCAGCGCCTGCCTCATGGGGCAAAAGGTCCGCTATGACGGCCAGCACAAGCACGACCGCTACCTGACCGACACACTCGGGCGGCTCGTTGAGTACGTCCCCGTGTGCCCCGAGCAGGAGTGCGGATTGGGCATCCCGCGCGAGCCCATGCGTCTCGTGGGGGATCCGGTTGCTCCTCGTCTCGTCACCACCCGAACGCAGATCGATCACACAGAGCAGATGCGGGCGTGGGCAACTCAGCGCGTTCAGGAACTCGAGCAGGAAGAGCTCTGCGGCTTCATCTTCAAAGGTGCGTCCCCCAGCAGCGGCATGGAGCGAGTAAAGGTCTACAACGCCAAAGGCATCCCCAACAAGACCGGAGTCGGACTTTTCGCCAAGGCCTTCATGGACCACTTCCCACTCTTGCCGACCGAGGAGGAGGGACGGCTCCACGATCCAGTTCTCCGTGAGAACTTCATCGAGCGCGTCTTTTCCCTGAGACGCTGGCGCGACACCATCGCAGGAGGCCCCCGCACAGGGCGCCTGGTGGCCTTTCACACCACTCATAAACTGCTCATTCTCTCGCACAGTGAGAAGCACTATCGGGACATGGGGCGACTTGTCGCTGACGCAAAGGGCGAGGAACTCCCCGCCGCCTTCGACGCCTATGAGAAGCTCCTCATGGACGCGCTCAGACTGAAATGCACCGCCCGCAAACACGTCAGTGTGCTGCAGCACATAATGGGGTACTTCAAGAAAGACCTAAGCACGGATGAGAAGCAGGAACTGCTGGAGATCATCTCCCAGTTCAAGCAGGGAAGCCTTGCCCTCATCGTGCCGATCACGTTGCTCAACCACTACGTGCGCAAGTACAACAAAGCCTACCTTGCGGAGCAAACGTACCTGCGCCCGCACCCTATCGAACTCCAGCTGCGGAACCACGCGTGAGAAGATGGGTCAGGACCACCGGGGTTCCGGGGGCGGAGCTCCCTCAACCCGTCACCGGACCTGCCACTCGGTAACGTGCTGGAAGTGATCAACAACGTAGTACGTGTTGAACAGCAAGCTGTGACATGGTTGCCTCTCCTTCCGGTCACCCACGACGTCATACTCACTCCCCCTGTGGGCCCTACCCGTGAAGTCTGGTTCCGCAGGCACTCACTGCAGGAAGTCGAACCATCCCACCAATGGACGCTCGACCGCATCCCAGGCCCGAAGCCCGGGCTCATCACTCAGCACATCGATCAGCCACACGCCACCTGTGTTGAACAAGTAGATGCCGTCCGCTCCTCGCTCATAGAGCTCCAGAACACGGGCGCGATAGAGGTTCAACGTCATGTGCTCAGACTTGAACACGACCTCGCCGCGCTCGGACTCCGGAGTCGGGTCATGCCCCTGAATGGTGTGCTCAAGCCGCACGAACAGCTCACAGGGCGTTCCCTGAGTCATCTTCGCAAACTCCGCGATACCGAAGTGCGTCCCCCCATGGCCGTGAATCCCCGGGCTGATGTTATCGACCAGGCCGTCGGTCACCCAGCGCTTCACGTCGAGTCCCTGTGACTGGTAGGCAACGCAATCGAAAGACACGCTCAGGGGAAGGCGCCGCTTGAGTTCACGCCCAACATCGTCCAGCGCGCGTCGCACATCGCGGACGAATTCCGTCATGACCTCCGTGCGAATCACCTGCCATCGCGGATCAGCAAAGGGGGCCGTCGGGGGTTCCTCGCCATGCCTCTTCCTGAACGTCTCGGCGATTGGGCCGTCATTCCCGGTGAACGGGGGGTGCCGGAGGAAGTCGAGATGCATGCCGTCCGGAGCGTAGGTGGCGGCCTCACGGATGACGGCCAAACGATAGGCCCGGACCCCCGGGTAGGCGTAGCTCAAATTGGTGTGCGGCTTGCCATACCGGGTCATGACTCGACACGAGTCATAGTGTTCCCAGTAGTGTTTCCCATTGAACGTCTTCCCCATGGGGAGCGGGTAGCACGCGTTCATACGGAATGAGGTGTTAACCCGGAGACCGTTCTTGCGACATCGCTCGATCACCACCCGAAGCGGGTCATTGCCCTCGCTGATCAGCTTCCGGACGCCCTCGGCCGCGCGTCGATCCCCCTGCCGCCAGAATTCCGTGAGCCCCGTCCCGTACACCGTACCCACCTTGGTGTCGTAGGTGCATGACGCATCTGTCCCCAGGCAATAGTCGTAAGAGTAGAGCTCTTTGCCCTCATAGCGATCGATCATCCGGTGAATTCTCTCGATGGAGTTCACCCCGCTGAAGAACATGCTGTAGCCGTCGTTGTTCACCGTCACCCGCCTCCGTGTGTTGGGCTTACGGGCGGTCAGGACACGGCTGATCTGCTCTTCGCTGAGCCCCAGCAGCCGCACGAACGCGATACGGGCCGAGGCCTTCCCCCGCGGGCGAATGTGAAGCGTGGTCCGGTCAAGCTCCGCGCACCCCACAAACGCCTCGCCCAACCCCGTGCGCTTCGCATGCTGCCGCCAGACCTCCAGCCGGCAACGCCGCCAATCGCCCTGCTTCCCCAGTCGGGCGTCGACCTCACCGTCCCCTGTCAGGCCAATACTGACGGCATGCCAGCCACTGGCCGGCAGCTTGACCGTCATCTCAGATGCTCCCTTTCCGCTCGACACGAGGACGCGATCAACCACGTCGCCCTGGCGCCGGAACGGGCTCTTCTCCCATCCGTCCGGCACGTCCCGAGCAATGTCGCTCAGCATCACCACCTGACCGGGTGCGCCGACGACATCCTCTTCCGGGTCGGCCACGATCCGGGCGCAGACGTATGTCCGAATCTCAGCTTCGGCAACAGGCACGCGGCCAGGCAGGAATGCCCTAACACGCAGCGTGTGCAGGCCCTGCGGCAGTCCTCCAACACCCAGATCGCCGGAACACACGCCATCGGCCGGAACAGGAATAGCCGCCAAAGGCTGTCCCAGAGAGTCAGAGATATCGAGGGACAGTCCTTCTGCCCCCACCCTGGGGACGGTAACCGTAGCGCGCAGCAGGGCGTGCCCGGCAGAATAGCGCGGCACGACAACGGTCTCGATCGCCCCCGCAAGGTCCGCATCCTGATACGCCCGGACCATGTTCTGAAGGTTGTTGTTGCCCAAGTCCCATTCGCTGTCCGGCAGTGCCTGATGGAACTTGACGTAACGCGCGACAAGAGCCAGACCGTCGATCTCCACCAGGTCGAATGCTCCCTCGGCCTCACCTGAACGGATGGTAATCGTGAAAGGCAATGTGCAGCGCTCGTACGTGCGGCCGTCCTGACTGGTATAGATCCCCAGTCCGTGCTTGGCAATCGACGGTGACGTTCCGCCATGGTCCGAATAGTCGTCGAGCAATTGGAGCCGATGCACGAGTACGGGCCGGCCGAAGTCGACCGCCAGGCTTCGATTCCGATAGGGGAAGCCGACGGAAGCCTGGTAACCAAAGTGTCGGCAGACGCTTGTCTCGGGCCGCACTGGCACATCGCTTGGCCCAATAAAGCCGACACCCGCGATGGGCACTTTCCGGAAATCGGAGCCCCCCGCAGACAGGGCCAGGACAGAAACAAGAAGGACCGTGAACGGCATGAGACATCGCATGAGTAACTCCTGCTTCAAGACGTGATCTCGAGGCGCAATACCATGGCATGGACGACGAAGTCTGGGCACGGCCTCACCGCGATCACCATATCGCGTCGGCAGTACCCGGCCCACCGCAACCGCGCTTTCTTGTGCGACGTACCTTGACAGACGAAGCCGCGACGCCCAATTAGGACGTGACCGTCAAGAAGACCCTAAGGAGTCCCCATGAACAGCCGAGAGCTTTGGCAGCAGATCATGCACTACGGGGAATTCGACCGAATCCCTGTGATCCATTGGACTGGCTGGCCCGAAACGCGGGAACGCTGGTTTGCGGAAGGCATGCCCAGGGACGCCAATCCTCACACCTACTTCGATGCCGTGCCCAACTGGGCCAGCATCGGGGCCAATCTCAATCTGTTCCCTACGTTCAATGAGGACGTCATTGAAGAGACCGATGAGTACCGCATCTTCCGGGGGCACGATGGAGTCGTGTGCAAGGACTGGAAGCATCAGAGCTGCATCCCTCACTACATCGATTTCACCCTCAAGACGGCGGATGACTGGCCCGAATACAAGAAACGGCTGCAACCCGATCCAGCACGGTTACCCGAAGACCTGGATGCCGCCATCCACGGCGTCGAGCGTGCCGGGCTCCCGATCGTCATCGGCACGGCCTCCATGATGGGCTGGGTCCGCAACTGGATGGGCGTCGAGAACATGTCCTACCTCATGTATGACGACCGGGACTGCTACGCCGACATGGTCAACACTCTCGCCGACCTGACCTGTTGGTCGCTCGATCAGATACTGCCCGGGATGACCACCATCCCCGATCTTGGATTCGGTTGGGAGGATATCTGCGGCAAAACTGGCCCGCTGGTCAGCCCAATGATCTTTGAGGACTGTGTCGCCCCCGGCTACCGCAAGATCCGAGACAAGCTGGACTCCTACGGCGTCAAGCTCTATGGCCTCGACTCCGATGGCTTCGTCGAGCCACTCATCCAGCACTGGCTTGATGCCGGCGTCAACCTGCAATTCCCTATCGAACGCGGAACCTGGAAAGCCTACCCGGAAGACATCCGCCGCAAGTACGGCAAGGAACTGCGCATTGTGGGCGGGTTTGACAAGATGGTTCTCGAACAAGGGCGAGACGCGATCGATCGTGAAATCGCTGACCGAGTGGCTTTGATCCGGGAAGGCGGCTACCTCATGGAGCCGGATCACCTGATCACCCCAGGCGTCCCCCTCGACGACTACAGGTACTACCTCGATCAAGTCCGCACGTTGCGCTTCTGAACAGGAATGGCGACGCGTTAATGGCTGGAAAGTCGCTGCGGGGAGTGGTCCGCCACCACCCACCTTTTGTGGTGCTGAGGGTGGTGAGTCCTGTGCATACCTGTCTTAGCGCCATCCCGGGCTAAGCAGACCTACTCGCCCTCAGCCTGGAGAGGAGCTACCCGCACGCCATCCGGGGAGACATCCAGACGGCACGCGCGAATACTGGAACCAGCGCCCTCCTCATAGTACACGCACAGGACGGAACCGTCCTTGAGGTTGACCAGACTCGGGTAGGCTCCACCGACCCGGTCAATCGTCACAGGACCATTCCACGTCCGGCATTCGTCGGTCGAGTAGTGCAGACTCGTTGCGGGAATGCGGTGGGCCAGCAGGATGACATCCTGAGGCGTACGCAGGAAGTACGGACAATGCCCGGAGAAACCGAAGGAGACAGCCGGACTCCATGAAACGCCCCGGTCCTCCGAGCGACTCCACGCCATCTGTTTGCGCCCGCGCAAGGCGGCAAAAAGGTGGCCATTCTTCAGCTCGACCACGTCCGTTTCAGCGTCGAGTCGCATGCCGCTGGAATCAATATCTGCAGGGGATGACCACGTCTTGCCGCCGTCAGTTGAACGGATGACAGCCCCCCAGGCCTTTCCGCCTTTGGACCGGTAGAGTCCCAACACCAACGTCCCATCGCTGAGTTCACGCACCGGCGCGGAGCAAACATAATAGGGGACCGGGGCCAACTCGCGCGGTTTGGTCCAGGTCGCCCCCCCATCCGCTGACTCGATGAGCAGGGCCCCACGCCATCCGGGAATGTCATGCGTCCTGTGACAGAAGAACGTGATCATCAACCGACCATCACGGAGTTCGGTGACATGGGGATCACGGTCGTCCTTCGGGCCGTCGTACAAAACGACCGGCTCGCCCCATGTCTTCCCTTCATCGTCTGAATAGACGCCCGAAATCCGTCCTCCGGAGGGGCAGTTTTCGCGTGGGATAGAAACGTGTCCATAGCCATCGTAGAAGACGGCCAGGATACGGCCGTCGGCAAGACGGGTAGCGTCCGGGAACGCCTCGTAACCACCGTTACCGCCGTCCTCACAGACGATCACCCAATGCTTGGGGCGCTCGCGCCAGGACCAAGCCTCAGCCTTGACGACGCGCCCGGAGACGACGATATCACGAACAGTTGCACGCCCCTGGCCGGTGTAGAAGCCCACCCGCCCCGGAGTCAACGCCGGGCAGTTCTTCTCATAGAGTTTGGTGCCGTTGAGCCAGACCTCGATGACGTTGGGCCTGCAGACCAGCTTTGCTGTGTGGCGTTTCCCCTCTGGTTTATCCAGGCCACTGCGCCGTCCGATCTCCCACCAGGATTTCTCATCGTCGGAACGGCAGAGAATGGCCTGGGAATGGTCGTAGTGCACGTAGTGGTAGTTGAGCGAGTCACGGGCACCCACCACGAACCCAACCGCGTGAACACCTTTGCCTGCCGGGTCCGCGACAAATGAGGCGGAAAGCGTCACCTCGGCCAAAGGCGGAGTCTTGAGGAAAGCAATCTGCTGTTTCCGGGGTGTCTCGAGGCTGTCCAACCCTAGGCCCTGATCGGAGAACGTGATCTTGTCCGACCGGAACTCCCACTGTTCCGCGGCGTCCGGGGCCGTGGGATCAAGGCGCCACTCCTCGCCTCGGACACCACAGGTGATCGCCAGACAGGCGAGCGCGGTCGCCGTCGTTGCACGCAGATCCATCGCCATTCTCGTCCTCCGTTCCTGCAAACCGCCCAACCGTGATGTGTCTACACCGACGCGCCACCAAGTCAAGGCAGTTCCAGCCTCGCAAGATAGATCTGCGTCTTCTCTTCGTGTGAAGAGTAGTAGCTTACCCACAATCGGCCGTTATGCACGACCATCCCCGCATAGCTGGTGTCGCCTCCTGAGGGAAGTGGCTGTAACTCCGTCACCGTATTGGTAGCGGAGTCGATCTCACACAACGAGGTGCGCACAGGTTCGTAGAGCCGAACAACGGCAAGCAAACGTCCATCGTCGCAGCGGATCAACTTGGGTCCCCCCAGGCGCATGCCGAGATCAGCCCACGCCCAATCGGCGTATGGCGGCCGGGCCGTCCCGAGCAGTGCGGACCCCGGAAAGTCGTCGCGCGGATCCCGGCGCAACAGGCAGATTGCGGTGTCATCCGGACCGAACACAATCGATGTCTCGTTGGCGTATCCCTCCGGAAAGATATCGCGCACCACCGCTTCCCAGCTCTTCCCGTCTGTCGTGCGATAGAGCGCACCACCGTCGTCTCGGCCGCTGTAGCCGAAGCTGTAGCCGGTCCCTTTGTTCCAGGTGGCACTCCATCGCCAAGTGCCCAGTCCACTGGGGCAGGCATAGGGTTCTGACCAAATGTGACCATCGGACGAAAGCCAGGTGACCGACTGATGCCTGTCGCCCCCCCTGGGTTCAAGGAAACGAACAGCGCCGTTCAACATGAGTTGCCCATCACCGGCAACGGACAACTTGGCATCACGCACATCGCCACCGTCCCACGTCATCAGGCCGGCCGATGTCCACTCCTCCCCGTCCACCGACCGGATGACCCGCAGGCTACCGTCGTCAGACACGTGGCCCTGCCCTTCCCGGAACGCGCAGTACCAGGTGTCCTTGAAGCGAATCAGATCCGTGAAGGCATTGTGCGGCGCCCGGCCCCAAATCTTCTGTACGTCCATTCCATCCCACTTTCTGTGCTCATGCCCATTGTTGACAGCTTCGAGACGAGCGTTAGTCCTGCGTTCGGAGCCGTCACCCACCGGCAATGACGGACAGCAGCCTCAGATAGGGGATGAAGAACGCGTAGAAAACAGTCGCGACGAAGCCCCCTGTCACCAGAATGAGGGCCGGCTCGATTATGGCCCCCAGGTTGTCCATGGCAATATTGACCTCTTCCTCGTACAGCGCAGCCACCTGAGGCAAGACGTCAGGCAAGGCCCCCGTCTGCTCGCCAACCACAACCATATCCACGAACAGGGGGGGAAAGACGCTCGTATTCTGCAGCGCATCCTCAAGGCTCTGGCCATCCTCGACCGCCTCCTGCATGCGGCTGATGTCGACATTGGCGACCTCGTTGTCCACGGCTTCCTTCGCGATCGTCAGCGCGTCGATGATGTGAACGCCACTCTCGTAAAGGATGGCAAAGGTCCGGGCAAACCGCGACGCCAGAATCCGCTGGTTAAGCTTGCCGATAATCGGCAAGGACAGTTTGGCTCGATCCCGCACGAGGCGGAAAGGGAACATGCGCCCAAGCAATCGGTACACCAGAAACGCCGCCAGAGGCATCAGGATCAGCATAAACCAGTTGCCCGGCAGCCACCGGACGAAGGCCATAACGACCTGGGTCAGAAAAGGCAGTTCTGACTCGAAATCTCTGAGCAAATCCGCAAACACGGGGACAACCATGCTGGCCAGGAGGATACAGATGGCAAGAGCAAAAACCAGAACGATCACAGGATAGGTTGCGGCCGCAATGACCTTGCTCCGCAGGAGGGACTCACGCTCGTAGTGGTCGGCCAGTCGGAACAGCATCTTATCCAGGTGACCACTCAACTCTCCGGACCGGACCGTCGAGACATAGAGAGGGGAGAACGTCCGCGGGAACGCCGCCAGTGAGCTCCAGAGCGCATCACCATTCTCGATCATGACCCCGATCCGGTAGATGACGTCACGCAGCTTCTGGTTGCGCGTCCGACTGCCGATCGTCTGCAGCCCCTGCAGGATCGGCATTCCCGCCCGGGTGAGGATCGCAAGCTCTCGCGTGAACACGCTCAGATGCTTGGTACTGAGAGCACGAACACGCAACAACAGATCCCGTTTGACGAACGGCTCCGCCTCCGGGCTGATGCCTTCCATCACCGACGCAGTCTCCGCAGGACCGTGCTCACGAATCTCGCCACGCAAAATGGCACGAATGTGCTCATTCAGATTCGCGTCCTCGGGTTTCTTATCAGGCTGGGGATTAGTCGCCATGGGAGCCACCTCTAATTGCGGAACATGACGGTGCGAGCCACTTCATCGACTGAGGTAATCTGCTTCTTTACCTTGCGCATCGCGTCACTTAGGAGTGAACGCCCGCCGGCGGTCATGGCCGCTGCCATGATATCCGCTTCAGGAGCATTTCCACGGACCAGACCGCGAATCTCCTCGGTCATGGAAAGCACTTCGAAGATCCCCGTGCGGCCCCGGTACCCCGTGTGATAGCAGGCATTGCAGCCCCGCCCACGGGCGAAGATGAGGTCGTCCGGAATATCTCCCTTGTACCCGAGGTCCCGCAGTACCCTCTCCTCCGGGCTGTATTCCTCTTTGCAGTTCTGGCAAATCTTCCGGACCAACCGCTGATTGACAATCGCCAGAACAGACCCGGCAATGAGGAACCGAGGAACATCCAGATTCACCAAGTTGGTGATGGCGCCCACCGCGTCTCGGGTGTGAAGGGTGGTGAAAACCAAATGGCCTGTCACCGACGCCCGAACAGCGATCGCCGCCGTCTCGCGGTCCCTGATTTCACCGACCAGCAGCTTGTTGACATCCTGACGCAGAACGGCGCGGAGGATGTTGGCAAACGTGCAGTCCGTGCGCGCATCGACCTGAACCTGATTGATGCCCGGCAGTTCGTACTCGATCGGGTCCTCGATGGTCACGATACTGTCGGTCAGAATATTGATCTGGTTGAGCGCCGCGTATTGAGTGGTCGTTTTTCCGGAACCGATGGGGCCGGTCACGAGGATCATCCCGTTGGGGCTGTGAATCAGACGCTCAACCTGCTCAAACGCGTCTTGGGACAAGCCCAGTTGCTTGAGCCCAAGAAACAGATTCGCGGGGTTCAGCAACCTGATGACCAACCGTTCCCCAAGGGATGTCGGGAGAGTGGCGATCCGCATGTCGAACTCACGCTCACCGATCAGCATGGCAAAGTGGCCATCCTGGGGGGCACGTTTCTGAGTGATATCCATCTTCGCCAGGATCTTTACACGCGAAATGAGCGGGGCCTGAATGCTCTGGGGAACGGTCATAACATCATACAACATGCCATCAATCCGGTAGCGAACCCGTAGATCTTTAGTCTGCGGCTCGAGATGGATGTCGGTTGCTTCCGCGTGAATGGCTCCCTCAACGATCGAGGCAACCAGATCGGTTACCGACGCGCTCTCGACCAAGGCGTCGAGCCCCTCCTCACGTACGTCCTTTACCGACGCACTCGCCTGTTCCGCTGACTCCTCTTTGCCCACGGTCCCGTCCGGGAAGAAACGGTTGATTGCATCGTGGATGTCGGCGCGCCAGGCAAGAAGGGGGGCAATCTCGCAGCCGGTTAACATGGAGAGATCATCAATCGTCGAGACCTCTTTGGGATCAGCCATCGCAACGCTAAGCCGGTCGGCCTCCTTTTTGGTTGGGATGACGCAGTAATTGCGGGAGAGCTCTTCAGGGAGCAGGCGAGCGTCATCCGGGGCAATCTCGCAAAGCGTCAGGTTAACGTATGGCACTCCCCAATGGGCTGAGCATGCCTCGCCCAGGGCGTCCCGAGTCACAATCTCCTGTGCAATCACGAACTCCGCCAGATCCTCCCCTTTCCTCTCGGCCTCCTCGAGCAACTGACTAAGCTGATCCTCGTTGACCATCCCGTTCTCACGCAACACGTCAGCGACGCGTTCCGAACGCCGTTGTGGCTGCGCCCCCGTCGCGTCGGCCCGAGTCGCGTCAGCAACTTGCTTCGCCGTGACGTAACCCAGGTTCAGGAGCACTCGACTCAAGTCGTGTCCCGTGCGTTGCTGCTCCATCAACGCCTGCCCCAACTGGGCCCGAGTCAACACCCCGCGATCCACCAGTGCCTCCCCCAGTTGGGATGTCTCAGTAGCCTGTGCCGCAACGTGCTCCTCAAGTTCCTCCTTCGTTGCGTACCCGGATTCGACCATGACCTCCTGCAATTGCTTCCCCCGCGGCCAAATCTCATAGGTAAGTAGCTCCCCCAGGCTCTTCAGACTGAGGTCGCTCATCAGGATTTCCCATAGCTCCTTCCCGCTGGTCTTCCCCTTAGTGGCCGCTTCCTGCAGCTGCTGTTCGGTGATCGATCGGGCGAATTCAACGGTAGTCTTTGTCGCAAGATCCTCTTCGAGGTCGTGCTGGTAGCTTTCGTACGCGTTCTTCTGGTCGCTATCCATGATTCCACCTCGCCACTCTCTTGACCATTTCTCCGGGGTTTCCCGGCCTGTCCAGCTCTGCCATCCGGTGCCCTACTCCACAGCGCCACCAGCACCGAGACCACAGTCTCTTCAAGCCGACCTGCCAAACGCTCTCTTCAAACGGCCTCACCGGCCACGTCCCTCGTTCCAGTAAATCACTTGCCAGCGCCCCTCAGTGCGCTCCAGAAGAGCCATGATACGCTCCCGAGTGAAAGCGCCCTTCCCACGCAGCGCGCGCCCTTCCGCGCAGACCCCCAACCACTCGGAGGCACGGCCCGCGTCTCCCTGGTAAGCCGCCAGCGCCCGTGCCGTGCCCCGCAGCGCCGCCAGCTGGTCTCGAGGGTCGCCCGTCTCCCCTGCAGCCTCAGCCTCCGGACCGATGCCCCCCCACCAGATCTGGTAGTGACAGTCCGACGTCAGTTGACAGGCCATATCCCCGGAGCGCTTCCCACCTTTCTCCACCTCAGCGGAAACCGTGACCAACACGTGCTCAATACCGGCTCGGGCAGCGTAAAACGCCTGCAACCGACGCGCATCAGCCCGAGCCCAGGCCGTCTCAACGCTCATCAACGCAGGTACAGCGGTCCCAAGCACAGCAAGGACAGACAAGACCCCCAGAACGAGAATCAGGGCAGCACCCGACTCCCGGCACGTTGAGTTTGTGCGTTTCGTGCTGTCCATCTATCCCTGTCCTGTCTCCTACCGAAGTAACGTGACCATCGTGCTCAGGTGTTCTCGACGGCGCTCGTTGCTGCCCTGGGCAATGTGAACGGTCGCCTCGACCGCTGATGGGGAACCGGCGAGAACGGAGGACCATTCCTTGACCCAATGGTTCCTGCCCTGACCATCTCCCACACGGTACCTGAGAGCAATCCCGACAACGCCTGCAAAGTGTCGGTCGGAAGCCGCGCCATCCGCCCCCCGGCGCACACAGCGTCGCAGGACTTCACCAGCTCCATGTGGGTTCGGAACCACGTCATACTCGACCAGACGAGCCCCGACCAGACTCGTCCCACGCCCCGCTTCGGGGCATGGTCCCAATACGCAGCGGATACGGTCAACGCCTCCCCCGGACGACAGCGCGTCCCCGGCGGCACTGTTACCCGCCTCGCCGCTTCCCATCCGGCCCGCCACGGACATTGTGCGCAGATCCCGAGCCAACAACGAAAGCGCAACTCGGGCCTCTCGCCACCCCTGCTGTCCCTCCTGCAACACCTCGACTTGAGCGAAAGCTACGGTCAACACCCGGTACGCCAGGGAGATAACAGCCGCCAGGATCAGGACACAGGTGAGAAGCTCGACGAGCGTGAAGGAACGGATTGTGAGCTTGGCGTTGCGCACCTTCAAAGCCCTCCCCCCGTCCAAGACGGACGCGAACTCGTCTGCAGGACATAGGTGCGTTCGCGCTTGCCCTCACGCCAGTGAACGGTAACCTGAATATCAACCACCGCTCCGCCGCTGACCGCCCGAGGCGTCAACGTTCGGCGCCAAGTCAACCCCGTTGCCGGGCCACTACCTCGTCCCTGGACTGCCTTCGGGAGCGCGCCGCCCTCCGCACAGGCCAGGAGCGCCTCCTCTACCTTCTCCTGAGCCAAGCTGGGGACAATCGTGAGCGACCGGCCCACCCGCCGCATCGCGCCTGCATGACCAAGAGCCTGCACCAAAAATGCCAGCCCCAGGCCCAAAATGGCCAAAGCCACGAGCAATTCGATAAGCGAGAACAGATTGGAGCTGCGATTGCGCATCAACGACTCCATCAACTGATGGGACCAGCGTGCGGGGTACGGCTCACGTCGGGAGTATGCTTTTCCACCCAATGTAGTAACAGTAGACGGCATGAACGCAGACTGCAAATGCTGGCGTTCGAACGTCCTGCCTGTCTGCCAGAGCCGCGACTGCCTGGAGCGGCCTTGCTCTCCAATGTAGGAGGGGCTGTCACGCCCCGATCAGGCAACGGGAGCGGTCTTCCTCCCCAATGTAGGAGGGGCTGCCATGCCCCGATCAGGATTGTGCGCGGCTCAAATCGAGACACCGCCCGCTTGGGAACGCCGAGTCCCAACTCCGCATCTTCTTGTCTTCCCTTGGAGCTCCGGTCGTCTCGACCGGTCTTGCTCTTGCCGGACCGGAAGACACCGGTTAGGGATAACCGGCCTCCAGGAAAACGAAAGACAGCTCCGAGCTGGAGCTCGGCGGTCCCAGGGGAGGCTCCTGGAACTCCGGTCGCCACTCCTCGGCATGAATGCCGCAGGCGACCGCCAGGCAGACGGAGGCCTCGCTGTCAGCGCACGTAGAACCATCACCAGCCCTCTCCCCCGTCAATCGGGACGGAGCGTTCCATCAATCTCCGCAAACCACCGGATCGCTGTTTTGATGTCGCCGCTGTGCCCGCCCTTGAAAATGGTCACGCGGGCCGGTCCCGCCTCACGTCGAAACAGGATTGGGTGCAGGCGACCGGGCTCGGCAATACACTCTCCCTGAAGCTCGTCAGGAACGACTTGGGCAGCCGTAAACGTCTGGATCTGTGCGACGCTGAGAGCCTTCTCCGGGAGGCCATTTGCTTCTGCCAGGCCGTTGAACGCGCGAAGCGAATGGGAAACCGGCACGGACCCGGTGTGCCCGTCGTGGATCCCGGCCTGTACGTCGATTCTGAGTCCTTTGGCCTTCTCCAGGAAAGGCAGGGAGGATCGTGCCCGGTACTGTGCGTCAATCTCAGGCGAATCGCCGGGTTTGCCGCCACAGGCCTTCTCCATGTGTTTGGCGTAGCCGCGCTTCGCGGCCGTACACTCCCGGTGCCAAGCAGCCAGATCCGTGATGGGCACCCAGGCAGACACCCCCGCCCAGAGCTGCGGCGCCCGAGTTGCCATCACCAAAGACATGTGGCCTCCCCCCGATTGTCCGAACAGGTAGACGCGGCTTGCGTCAACCGAGAAACGTGTGTGCGCGTACGCCACGGCATCGACGATGTCCTGTCCGGCAAGCTCAGATCCACAGGCATCGGGATGCCAGTTGGGACCGCGGAAATGAGGAAAAACCAAGCCCCAGCCACGCTTGCGGCACTCTGCGAGAGCCGTACCGACAAAGCTGTTCTGTCGGTAGTCGCCGGACCAGGTGTGAAGGAGGACCAACAGCGGCGCAGGCTCTTCCGTTCCCGCAGGCTTGAAGAAACGAGCCGGCTGCTCCGTGTCGTCTGCCGTGCTGACGATTGCGACAGTCTCCAGGCCGGGGAAAGCCGTCTCGACCTTAGCCTTGGCAGCGGTGCCGGTCACGTTCATCTCGGTGAACGTCTCACCGCCGCCCAGCAACGTGCCGTCGGCAAGGTAGAACTGCACACCCCAAACAGCCGGCTGTTTACCGGTTGGTGCTTTTCCCATGGTCAGACGGATGAAACGGTACGCCCCTTTGAACTCGTGAAGCACAAGGCGGTAGCTTTTCGCTGTCCATGGCCCGGGAGCGGGCACAGCTCCAGTTGACGTCCAGTCAGCCCCGTTCTCACTCGTCTCAACCCGGGTTTCCTCAGGGGTGTGCGAGAAGCGCCCATTGCGGTCATAGAACGCGATCTCCAGGCCGCTCAACTCCCTCCGCACGCCAAGATCAAATGTCAATGTCCATGGGGCCTGCCCAGGTCGTCCGGCCCAGAAGTGCTGCCCGGACAGTTTTCCGTCCAATGTCTTCGCTGCCGGTGCCCGTTCATTGAAGCAACTGCTGGCCGTGACCGTGACCGCGGAAGGCGCCGCGTTCCCGCCCCCCTCCACCACGCCGCTCGCCGCAAGGAAAATGACCCCAAGACAGAGAGCTGCGTACTTCACGTCATCGCCTCCTGTTTTTCCCGCTCAATCGATTCCCAGGAATCAGTAGTCGTCCCCAGAGTGTAGACAGACAAAGCCGGAAGCGCAAGACGGGTACCCCCTCAGTTACGTGAGGCGGCTCGACGGAGTCTCTCCCTCCATCGGACACAGATGGCCCAGAGAATCCCTGGAGGGAGAGACTCCGTCGAGCCATCTTGGAGTTCTCGCCCCACGTAACTGCGGAGTTACCAAGACGGCCGCCCTCCC